>NZ_JBIRVJ010000006.1:0-555117 GCF_044386705.1 Streptomyces sp. NPDC020422
ACAACACCTCCACCAACTCCGCCGCCGCAGCCACCACATGCTCACAGTTGTCGAGCAGGATCAGCATCCGGCGTCGGGCACAGTGCTCGACCAGGGCGGCGAGCGGGTCGCGGTTCGCCGCCTCGGCGAGGGCGGGGCCGCTCCAGAGCTGCGTCTCGCGGGCTCCGAGAGCGGTGAGAACGGCAGCCGCGACGTCCGACTCCGCGCGAACGGCGCCCAGTTCGGCGAGCCACACCTCCCTCTCCCGGTCGCCCTGGGCCGCCTCGACGCCCCTGGCGGCCTCCATCGCGAGCCGCGTCTTGCCGACTCCGCCCGGCCCGAGCAGGGTGACCAGGCGGGACTGCTTCAACTCGGCGTACAACGCGCCGAGATCGGCGTCCCGGCCGAGGAAGCTCGTGAGTGCGGCGGGCAGCGCCCGGCGGGGGGTCTCGGGCGGCGCGGCTTCGGATCCCTCCAGCAACTCCGCGTACAGCTGCTTGAGTTCGGGACCGGGGTCGGTGCCCAGCCGGTCGGCGAGGGCGGTGCGCACGTCCGCGTAGGCGGCCAGGGCCTCGGCGGGGCGGCCCGCGGCGCGCAGGGCGCGGAGGTGCAGGGCGTGGACGGATTCGTCGAGGGGGTGCTCGGCGGCGAGGGCGGCCAGTGGGGCGAGGACGTCCTGGGCGTGGCCGAGGGCCACGGCGGCGGCGAGCCGGTCACGGCGGGCACGGGTGCGGAGCCGTTCGGCGCGTACGGCGAGGGGGTCGGTGTCGTGGCCCGGGAGGTCGGCGAGTGCGGCGCCCCGCCAGAGGCCGAGGGCCTCGTCGAGGAGCTCCGCGGCCCGTCCGGGGCGGCCGCCGGCCAGCTCGCGGGCGCCGGCATCGGCGTTCCGCTCGAAGAGGAAGTAGTCGACGTCCTCCGGCCCGGCGACGGCCAGCCGGTAGCCGCCGGGCTCCGAGAGGACCGCGCCCGGCCCCAGGGCCCGCCGAAGCCGTCCGACCAGGGCCTGGAGGGCGGCCAGCCGGTCGCCCGCCCCTTCGCCGGCCCGGGCGCCCGCGGGGTCGTTCGCCTGGGCGGTGTCCTCGGACCACACCTGGGCGATGAGCGCGTCCGTACGGGCCGGGCGCCCGCCGCTCGCGGCCAGGGCGGTGAGCAGGGCTCGGAGCCGGGCACCGTTCAGGACGGCCTCACCGCCGTCGACGCGGAGGGCCTGACCGGGACCGAGGATGCGATAGCGCGGCTGCACCGGCCCATTCTGCCGAATGGCTGGAGCGACACCCACACGGTGGTGTCGCCGCCATGGCGTACGGGGGGTGCCGGTTCGACAATGGGGAGGATGACCGAAGACGAGCGGAGCACGCGCGGCGGCGAGATCGGGCCGACCGAGCGCCTCGCCATGAACCGCACCGGCAGCTTCGACTGGGATCTCGACACCGGCACCATCGATGTCGACGACGCGGGGCTGCTGGTCTTCGGGCTTGCCCCCGAGCAGTTCGACGGGCGGCCCGCGACGCTGGTGCGCGGGCTCGACCCGGAGGAGCGTGCCCGCCTCGACGCGGTGATCCGCCGTGCCATCACCGGCGGCGAGTCCTCGTACACGGCGCACGTCCGGCTCGAACGGGCCGACGGTACCCCCCAATGGACGCATGTACAGGCGCGGATCCTGCGCAGGGACGGCCGGATGGCATACCGGATCGTGGGGATCGTGCGGGACGCCACGGCCGAGGTGACCCACTCGGCCTTCCTGCTGGAGCTGGAGAAGCGCCGCGAGGTGCAGACCACGATCGTGGAGCGGACGACGCACGCCCTGTCGCGGGCGGTGACCGTGGACGACGTGACGGCGGCGCTCACCGGCCCCGGGGGGCTCGCCCGGCTCGGCGCGGAGGGTCTGGCCCTGGGGCTGGTGGAGAACGACTCCCTCAACATCATCGCGCTGAGCGGCGAGTCCCTCGACATCCTCGACGACTTCCGGGTCCGGCGGCTCGACCGCGGTCTGCCGCTGTCGGAGGCGGTGCTGAGCGGACGGCCACGGTTCGTCCCCTCGTTCGCGACGCTGGGGCGCGACTTCCCCGAGCTGGCGCCGTACGTGAGCCGGCTGCCGTTCAAGTCGGCCTGCTACCTCCCGCTGATCGCGCAGGCCCGCAAGCTCGGCGGGCTCGCGCTGTTCTACCGGCGCCGCAGCGCGTTCAACGCCGACGAGCGCAACCTGCTGCTCGGTCTGGCGGCGATCGTCTCGCAGTCGCTGCAGCGGGCGATCCTCTTCGACGAGGAGCGGGAGCTGGCCACCGGCCTCCAGGCGACGATGCTCCCCCGCCGGATCCCGGTGATCACCGGCGGCGAGATCGCCGTGCGCTATCACGCGGCGTGGAGCGGACGGCAGGTCGGCGGCGACTGGTACGACGTGATCCCGCTGCCGCGCGGGCGGGTCGGGGTCGTCGTCGGCGACGTGCAGGGGCACGACACGCACGCCGCCGCGATCATGGGCCAGCTGCGGATCGCGCTGCGGGCGTACGCGGGCGAGGGCCACGCCCCGTCCACGGTGCTCGCCCGTGCCTCCCGTTTCCTCGCCGAGCTCGACACCAACCGCTTCGCCACCTGTACGTACGCACAGGTCGACCTCGCCGGCGGCACGGTGCGCGGGGTGCGGGCGGGGCACCTGGGACCGCTGATCCGGCACACGGACGGGCGGGTGGGGCGGCCGAAGCTGCGCGGCGGCCTGCCCCTGGGGCTCGCGACGGTCTTCGGGGACGAGGAGTTCCCGGAGACCCGGCTCGACCTGGTGCCGGGCGAGACGCTGGTGCTGTACACGGACGGGCTCGTCGAGCAGCCCGGCACGGACATCGAAAGCGGCCTCGCCGCACTCGCCGAGGCGGTGAGCAGCGGCCCGCCGCAGGCGGAGGCGCTCGCCGACCACCTCTCCGAGCAGCTGTGGGAGCGCTGGGGTTCGGGCGACGACGTGGCGCTGCTCGTGCTGCGGCGCACCCCCGACCCGGGCACGCCGAAGGCTCCGCGCATCCACCAGTACATCCACCAGGCCGACCCCCAGGGCCTGTCGGACGCGCGGGCCGCGGTGGGCCAGGCGCTCGTGGACTGGGGCATGCCCGAACTCGCCGACGACGCCGAGCTGTTGACCGGCGAGTTGCTGGTGAACGTGCTGCTGCACACCGAGGGCGGTGCGGTGCTCACCCTGGAGGTGCTGCCGGAGCCGGTGCGGCGGGTGCGGCTGTCGGTGCAGGACCGGTCGAGCGCCTGGCCGCGGCGGCGCACCCCCGGCGAGGCGGCGACCTCGGGGCGCGGCCTGCTGCTGATGGACGCGCTCGCCTCGCGCTGGGGCGTGGAGCCGCGCGGCGAGGGCAAGGCGGTCTGGTGCGAGATCGGGCCCGCGTCCACCGCGGGCGCGGCGGGCTGACGGAAGGCGGTGCGGCCGATGGACCCGGTGGCGGCGCTGGAGCGCATCGCGTACCTCCTGGAACGCTCACAGGCCCCCACGTACCGGGTGCGTGCCTTCCGTACCGCGTCGGCGGCGGTGACGGCACTCGGCGCCGAGGAGGTGGCGCGGCGGGCCGCGGCGGGAACCCTGGAGTCGGTGAAGGGCATCGGGCCGAAGACGGCCGCGGTGGTGAGCGAGGCGCTCGCCGGGCGGGTGCCGGCCTATCTGGACCGACTGGAGCAGGAGATCACGGCCCCCGAGACCCAGGGCGGCGAGGCGCTGCGCGCGGCCCTGCGCGGCGACTGCCATCTGCATTCGGACTGGTCGGACGGCGGGAGCACCATCGAGGACATGGGGCGCGCGGCGGCCCGGATCGGGCACGAGTGGGCGGTCCTGACGGACCATTCGCCGAGCCTGAAGGTGGCGCGCGGGCTCTCCCCCGAGCGGCTGCGCGAGCAATTGGACGTGGTGGCGCGCCTGAACGAGGCGTGGGCGCCGTTCCGGCTGCTCACCGGGATCGAGTGCGACATCCTGGAGGACGGCTCCCTGGACCAGGAGCCCGAGCTCCTCGACCGGCTCGACCTGGTGGTCGGATCGGTGCACTCGAAGCTGCGGATGGACGCGCGGGCGATGACGCGCCGGATGGTGAAGGCGGTCCGCAACCCGCTGATGGACGTGCTCGGGCACTGCACGGGCCGCCTGGTCAGCGGTGGGCGGCTGCGGCCCGAGTCGGAGTTCGACGCGGAGCGGGTCTTCGCCGCCTGTGCCGAGTCGGGCACGGCGGTGGAGATCAACAGCCGCCCCGAGCGGCTCGATCCGCCCCGCCGGCTGCTGCGCCTCGCGGTGGACGCGGGGGTGTACTTCGCGGTCGACACGGACGCCCACGCGCCGGGCCAGCTGGAGTGGCAGATCCTCGGCTGCGCGCGGGCGGAGGAGTGCGGGGTGCCCGCGGAGCGGGTGATCAACACGTGGTCCGCGGAGCGGCTCCTGGAGTGGACCCGGTCCTGAGGCAGCGTGCTCCGGCGGCTACGGCGCGGGCGGCTGCGGCGCCAGCCGTTCGACCGCGACGAGGGCGGCGTCGTCGCCGAGGTGGCCGCCGACGTGCGCTTCGAGGTCGGCCCGGAGCCGGTCGAGCAGGGTCGGCGGGTCGTCCCCGGTCCAGGCCGCGAGCCGTTCCGTGAGGGGGTAGAAGGCGCGGGAGGCGTCCCGGGCCTCGATGACCCCGTCCGTGTAGAGCAGGAGCACGTCGCCGACGTCGAAGGGGAAGGTCTCGACGGTCACGGCCGGGGAGAGCACGTCCGAGAGCCCCAGCGGCGGGCTCGCGTCGGCCGAGTCCAGCGGGAGGACCCGTCCCGCCCGCAGGAGCAGCGGGGGCGGGTGCCCGCAGTTCACGAGCCGTACGACGGGTTCGAGGTCGGGGATGTCCAGGACGAGCGCGGTGACGAAGGCCTCGGCCGCGGCGCCTACGGCCGCCTCGGTCGCCTCGGTCGCCTCGGTCGCCTCGGTCGCCTCGGCGGAGCCGACGCCCTCCTCCAGGTGTCCGATCAGGTCGGGCAGCTCCCGCTCGCGGCGGGCCGTGACGCGGAAGGCGCCCAGGACGAGCGAGGCCTCGCTGATCGCGTCGAGCCCCTTGCCCCGGGCGTCCCCGATCAGGAGCCGGGTCCCGGTCGCCGTGCGGGACGCCGCGTACAGGTCGCCGCCCATCTGCGCCTCCTCCTCGGCCGCCAGCTAGACCGAGGCGATGCGCAGCGGCCCCGCCCGGGTGGGCAGCGGGCGCAGGACGACGCTCTGGGCGGCCTGGGCGATGGAGCGCAGCCGTACGACCCGCTGCTCGTCCCGCTCGCGCAGGGCGGCGAAGAAGGTCGCCATGACCGAGATCAGGGTGAGCGCGATGATCTGGTAGGTGTGGTTGAGGTCGGTGATGCTCGTGCGCGCGACCGCCACCACCGACTGGGCGAGCACGGCGACCGCCCCGACGAACGCCGTCACGCGCGGCCCGGCGAAGGAGGCGGTCATCGCGGGCGCGGCGATCAGGAACGGCCCGAGGTGGACGTCGGGCGGCGACAGGACGTCGACGACGGTGACGACCGCGATCAGCACGAAGGGCACCGCGAGCAGCAGCCGACCGCCCGTGCGGGACAGGCGCGGGGTGAGGGCTCGCCGGCGGGGTTCCATGGAAAAGGCATACCTCAGGGGAGAGCGCGTGTCCCGCTGCCCCGCCCCCTCGTCCTGCCCCGACCCTCGTCGAGCGAGACGCCGAGCCGCACGGGGCGGGGCGGGGCGGGTGGGGCGGCGAGCGGGCACGGGGCGGGGACGGGTGGGGCGGCGAGCGGACACGGGCCGGGGACGGGTCGGATACGAGTCGGCGCGGGTCAGGCAGCGGCCGGACACGGGTCGGGCGCGACCGGGCACGGGCCGGGCGGCGAGCGGACACGGGTCGGGGACGAGTCGGGGGCAGGTCGGATACGAGTCGGACGCAGGCCGGGCACGGGTCAGGCGCGGGTCAGGCAACAGCCGGACACGGGTCGGGCGCGACTGGCCACGGGCCAGGTCGGGGACGGGTCAGATACGGGTCGGGCGCAGGCCGGGTGCAGGCCGGCGCGGGTCAGGCAGCGGCCAGGCGCGAGACGGGCGGTTGGCCGGGGCCGGTCAGGCGCGCTGCCAGACCGTGGTCGCGTTGCAGAACTCGCGGATGCCGTGGCCGGAGAGCTCACGCCCGTACCCGGAGCGTTTGACGCCGCCGAAGGGCAGCGCGGGGTGGGAGGCGGTCATGCCGTTGACGAAGACGCCGCCCGCCTCCAGGTCGCGGACGAAGAAGGCGATGTCCTCGTCCTTCCGGGTCCACACGTTGGAACTGAGCCCGAAGGGCGAGTCGTTGGCGACGGCGACGGCCTCTTCGATGTCGGCGACCGGGTAGAGGGTGGCGACGGGGCCGAAGGTCTCCTCGCGGTGGATGCGCATCTGAGGGGTGATGCCCGTGAGCACGGTCGGCCGGTAGAACCAGCCGCGCGGCAGCTCCTCGGGGCGGCTCCCGCCGCACAGGACGGTGACGCCCTGGCGTACGGCGTCGTCGACGAGGGACTCCAGGTCGGTCCTGCCCTGCTCGGTGGCGAGCGGGCCGACGTCGGTGGCCTCGTCGAGCGGGTCGCCGACGGTGAGGGCGTTCATGGCGGCGGCGAAGCGCTCGGCGAAGTCGTCGTAGACGTCCTGGTGGACGATGAACCGCTTGGCCGCGATGCAGGACTGCCCGTTGTTCTGTACGCGCGCGGTGACGGCGGTCTTCACGGCGCGCGGGACGTCGGCGGAGGGCATGACGATGTACGGGTCGCTGCCGCCGAGCTCCAGGACCGTCTTCTTCACCTCGTCGCCGGCGATGGCGGCGACGGAGCGGCCGGCGGGTTCGCTGCCGGTGAGGGTGGCGGCGGCCACGCGCGGGTCGCGCAGGACGCCTTCGACGGCGCCCGAGCCGATGAGAAGGGTCTGGAAACAGCCCTCGGGGAACCCGGCACGGCGGAAGAGGTCGCCGAGGTAGAGGGCCGTCTGCGGCACGTTGGAGGCGTGCTTGAGGAGCCCGGTGTTGCCGGCCATCAGGGCGGGCGCGGCGAAGCGGATCACCTGCCAGAGCGGGAAGTTCCACGGCATGACCGCGAGGACGGGCCCGAGCGGGCGGTAGTGGACCCGGGCCGTGTCGGCGCCCGCGTCCTGGACGTCGTGCTCGGCGGGGTGCTCGTCGGCGAGCAGGGCCTCGGCGTGGTCGGCGTACCAGCGCATGGTCTTGGCGCACTTGGCGGCCTCGGCGCGGGCGGCGGAGATGGGCTTGCCCATCTCGGTGGTCATGGTGCGCGCGATGTCCTCGGTGTCCTCGTCGAGGAGGGCGGCGGCGGCGCGCATCAGGCGGGCGCGCTCGGCGAAGGGGGTGGTGCGGTACTGGCGGTACGTCTCGTGGGCGGCGCCGATCCGGCGCTCGACCTCGGCGGGCCCGTGGGCCTCGTACGTGCGCAGCGTCTCCCCGGTCGCGGGGTTCACGGTGGCGATGCCCATGTCGTCTCCTCCTGGCCTCCGCCCCCAATCGGCAACCTTTCGCGGCCGGGCCCGGGGCGCAATCGGGGCGGTGCGGTGGGGTGACGCGCCCGGGCGTCCGGCGGGCCCCTGCCCCGATCGGGGCCCCGCCGGCCGGATGGCGGAGCGACGGCGCCAAGCCAGGCGGGTCAGCCGCCGGTCACCCAGCGCAGGGCGCCCGCGAGGTGGGCGCGGAAGGCAGGGTCCGCGTACGCCTCGGAGGCGTGGCCGAGCGCGGTGAACAGGAAGCGGCCCGCGCCCCCGGGCCCGGTCTCGCGGGACCACACGAGGGGGTGGTCGGCGCCGAGGGTGCCGCCCCGGTAGGTCGTCTCGTCGGCGCGGGCGAGGACGCGGACGCCGGTGGCCCGGGGGTTGGAGGTGAAGTTGTACCACTCGTCGGTCCACTCCCAGCGGACGGGCAGCGGGGCCGTGGCCGGGTGGTCCTTCGCGTCCACGCACACCGCGCCGGGCTGGACCTCGGGGTGGCCGTCGAAGCGGGTGCCGAGGAGCTCGCCGTAGAAGGGCCAGTCGGGTTCGGCGTTGGCGGCCGCGTGCACGGCGAGGACGCCGCCGCCGCCCCGTACGTACGCCTCGAAGGCGGCGCGGCCGGCGTCGGTGAGCACGGTGCCGGTGGTCGACAGGAGGACGACGGCGGCGCAGCGGGCGAGGCGGGCCGGAGCGAAGGCGTCCGGCTCCTCGGTGGTCTCCGCGCGGAAACCGGCGTCGGCGGCCAGTTCGGCGAGGGCGGCGGCTCCGGCGGGGATGGAGTCGTGGCGGTAGCCGGTGGTACGGGTGTAGACGAGGACGTCCCTGGTGTCGCTCACGCTGCTCCTGAGGTGTGCCGTCGGCTGCTGTCGGTGCACCGCCTCCGGCGCACAGCAAGCGCTTTCTCGTTGCCCGTTGCGACCGTAGCCAGCGAAATCCCCGTGCCGCAAGGGCGGCCCGTGGGGAAGACTGCGCCGATGGACAGCCTGATCGACTCCCCGCGCGCCGCCGCCGCCCTCCGCCACGTCTCCGACCGCTCGGCGGGCACGCCGCTCGACCCCGCCCTGAGGGTCACGCTCAACTTCCACCCCACGTTCCTCGACCGGCTCGCCGAAGACGGCGTGTACCGCTCGCAGTTCGTCACCGGCACCAGCAACGGCGGCCTCACGGCCCATCCGGGCGGCGACCGCTGGCGATGGGAGAGCCGCATATTCGGCGGCGCGTACGACGACGCCCCCGCGTCCGAACGGCCGGTGTACGGCGCGCTCGACCACCGGCTGCGCCCCTACGGGGCCGCCCCGCGCTTCGGCTCGTCCCACTTCCGGCTGTCCTACGCCACCTTGGCCCGTACGACCTTCTGCTATCCGGACAGCGTCCTGGAGCCGGCCGACTTCGGCGTCGCCGACCGGATGTCCCTGATCGCCCTGGCCGACGCGGACGACCTGGACGCCCTCGACGACTGCATCGAGGCGCATGTCCACGGCCCGGTCGAGATCGCGCGGGACGTGGAGGCGCTGGTCCTCGACCCCAGCTTCCGCGGCACACCGGTCGAGGCCGCCGCCCGCCGCCTGCCCTGTCCCGTCGAGTGGCACGGCGGCTTCCGGCTGTCCGTCACGGAGCTGCGGCGCCACCCGGAGTACCGGGGGCCCGAGTACGTGGAGTTGGGCGCCCGGATCGCCGTCGACGGCCGGCTCGACGCGCGGATCGTGCAGGAGGCGGCCGAGTCGGGGCGCTACGACCGGCAGGACGTGAAGCGGGTCTGGCACCTCCTGGCCCGCTTCGGCGCGCCGGAGCGCTAGGCCTCCGGCCCGCCTCCTGCCCCACCCTCGCCGTCGGCCCGGGCTGCCTGGCCCTCATCGCGGTCCTGGCCTGCATGGCCTGCCCGGGCTGCACGTGCATGGCCTGCCCGGGCCGGCGAGGGCGGCACCGCCTGCCTGGCCTGGCCGACCTGCACGGCCCGGCTGGGCTGCCTGGAGTGCCTGGATCGACCCGGCCGCACGGGCCGACTGGGCTGCGCGGCCTGCCTGGATCGACCCGGCCGCAGGGACCGGCTGGTCTGCGCGGCCTGCCTGGAACAACCCGGCTGCACGGGCCGGCTGGGCTGCCCGGCCTGGCCGGCCTGCACAGGCCGCTGGGCTGCTCAGGCCGGCTGGTCTGCCCGGCGTGCCTGGATCGACCCGGCCGCACAGGCCAGCTCGGCGGCACGCCCTACCCGGCCTGCTCAGGCCAGCTCGGCTGCCCGGGCCGGTTGGTCTGTTCGCGCCGGCTCGTCTGCTCAGGCCGGCTGGTCTGCCCGGCGTGCCTGGATCGACCAGGCTGCACGGGCCGGCTCGGCTGCCCGGCCTGGCCGGCCTGGACAGGCCGCTGGGCTGCTCAGGTCGACTCGGCTGCTCAGGCCAGCTGGTCTGCCCGGCGTGCCTGGATCGACCCGGCTGCACAGGCCGGCTCGGCCGCACAGGCCGGCTGGTCTGGTCAGGTCGGCGGCTGGTCTGCCTGGGGCGGCGGCTGGCCCGTACCGCCGGTCGGGCGCGTACAGGACTCCAACAGCGGGGCCAGGAAGTCCCGTTCGAGCGTCCCCGGGGGCAGCGCGGACGGCTCGACGTAGCTCTGGGCGAGACCGCCCTCCCGCAGGGCGACGATCATCCGGGCGAACCGGTCGGCGTCCACCGTGAGTTCGCGGCCCGCCCGGTGGAGCACGAGCTCGATCCCGCGGGCGATCTCCGCCCGCAGCCGGGCGTCGTGCCGGGCGAGCACCCACGCAGCCTGCGGGTCGCGGATGGCGTGCAGGGTGAACTCCGTGCTGACCAGGTACCAGTCCCGCTCTTCCGGCTCCACGCGGGAGGCGAGTCGGGCGATCCCCGCAGGCGTGTGCTCCTCGGCCGGGAGCGCGTCGATCGACTCGGCGAGACGGCGCACGATCCGCTCGCTGTGCTCGTCGAAGAGGGCGAGGAAGAGCGCTTCCTTGCTGGCGAAGTTCGAGTAGTACGCGCCGCGCGTGAATCCGGCGCGCTCGCAAATCTGCTCGATCGAGGCGGCGTGGAACCCGTGCTCGGCGAAGACCTCCAGGGCCGCCTTCAGAACCGCCGCGCGGGTGTGCGGCCGGCGCCTGCTGACGTCTTTCGGCACGGTCCCTTCCCCCTCCTCTCCCTGCTCGGCACGTACGGGCCTTCCCCTGCCCGGCCAGGCCGCGGGGGCACGGGGCGACCACGATACCGGCGGCTCTCCCGGGCACGGACCGGCGTCCGAAGTTAAGATTCGGACATGGGAGAGCGGCCCGTCGCGCCCGCCGCGCCCGAGCTGGTCCTGGAGATCGGCGGGGACGCGACCCTGATGAACCCGAGCCGCGTCTATCGCATCGGACGCGACCCCACCAGCGACTTCGTCCTGGCCGACGCCAGGACGTCGTGGCACCACGCCGTGCTGCGCGCGACCGGCGATCACTGGACGGTCGAGGACGCGGGCAGCACCAACGGCACCTTTTCGGACGATCGGCGGGTCGAACTGAGCGCGGTCGGGCCGGGTACGGTCATCCGCTTCGGGCACCCCTCGGACGGGCCGGTGGCCGTGTTCTCCTCGGCGGCGCCGGCCCACTCCCCGGCGCCTGCGGCCCCGCCCCCGCCCCCCGCGCCCGTGGCTCCGGTCGCCACCCCCGCGACACCGTCCGGCCCGGTCGCGCCGACGCCGGCCCCGGCGCCCGCCCCGGCCTCCGCCCCCGCGCCGCCGCACGCCCCGCCCCGCCCGTCCTCCGTCTCGTACCCCGCCCTTACGGGCACCTTCCGGCAGCCCACCTCCGTGCGGCCGCTTCCCGCGCGCAGCGTCCGGATCGGGCGGGCCCCCGACAACGACCTGGTCGTCGACGACCTCACGGTCTCGCGGCGGCACGCCGAGCTGCGGGCGGCGCCGGACGGCACGTACTGGATCCATGATCTCGGCAGCCACAACGGCACCTTCCTCAACGGCAGCCCCGTGGACCACGCCCGGGTGACGGCCGAGGACATCGTCGGGATCGGGCACTGCGCGTTCTGCCTGATCGGCGGCAACCTGGTCGAGTTCACCGACACCGGCGAGGTCTCGCTCGACGTGCAGGAGCTCGCCGTCACCGTCGACCACGGCCGCAAGACCCTCCTCGACGGCGTCACCTTCCCCGTCGGGCAGAAGTGCCTGCTGGCCGTCGTCGGCCCGTCCGGCGCGGGCAAGTCGACGCTGCTCGGGGCGCTCACCGGTCAGCGGCCCGCCGACCAGGGCGCCGTGCTCTACGACGGGCGCGACCTCTACCGGGACTACGCGGAGCTGCGCCAGCGCATCGGCCTCGTGCCGCAGGACGACATCCTGCACCTCCAGCTCACCGTGCGCCGCGCCCTCGCCTACGCCGCCGAGCTGCGGTTCCCCGAGGACACCGCCGCCGCCGAGCGGCACGCCCGGGTGGACGAGGTGATCGGGGAGCTCGGCCTGGTGGAGCGGGCCGGGCAGCCCATCCTCAGCCTGTCCGGCGGGCAGCGCAAGCGGGTCAGCGTGGCGCTCGAACTGCTCACCAAGCCCTCGCTGCTCTTCCTCGACGAGCCGACCTCGGGCCTCGACCCGGGCATGGACCGCTCGGTGATGCACATGCTGCGCGGTCTCGCCGACGACGGGCGCACCGTCATCGTCGTCACGCACAGCGTGCTGAGCCTGGACGTCTGCGACCGGCTGCTCGTCCTCGCGCCCGGCGGCCGGGTCGCCTACTACGGGCCGCCCGACGAGACGCTCGGCTTCTTCGGCTTCGACCAGTGGCCCGAGGCGTTCGAGGCCTTCGAGAACGACCGCGCCCGGGACTGGGCCGGCCAGTACCGCGCCTCGCGCTTCCACCGGCAGTACATCGAGGAGGCCATGGCCCGCCCGGCCCCCGCCCCCATCGGCGGCCCTGCGGAACCCGCGCCACCGCCGCCGCCTAAGGCGCAGAGCTGGGGGTCCCAGCTGCGGACGCTCGTACGCCGGTACACCGCCGCCCTGGCGGCGGACCGCACCTTCCTCGCCATCATGATCGCGCTGCCGTTCGTCATGGGCGGGATGGCACGCGCCCTGTCGGACGGCAGCCTGGGCCCCGAGTCGACCCTGAACGTGCTGCTCATCCTGTGCGTGGGCGGGGTGCTCACCGGGGCGGCGAACGCGGTGCGGGAGCTGGTGAAGGAGCGGACCATCTACCGCAGGGAGAGAGCCGTCGGCCTCTCCCGCTCGGCGTACCTGATGTCCAAGGTCGTGGTCCTCGGGCTGATCACCGTCGCGCAGGCGGTGGTGCTGACCCTGGTCGCCCTGATCGGCGTACCGCTCAACGTGCCCGACGGCAAGGGCGTGCTGATGCCCCCGCTGGTGGAGCTCACCCTGGCCGTCGCCCTGCTCGCCTTCACCGCGATGATGCTGGGCCTGTTCGTCTCGGCGCTGGTCAGCAAGGAGGAGGTGACGATGCCGCTGCTCGTCCTCCTGGCCATCGTGCAGGTGGTGTTCTGCGGGGCGCTCCTGAACGTGCGCGGCACGCCTGTCCTGGAGCAGCTGGCCTGGCTGGTGCCGTCCCGGTGGGCGTTCGCGGCGATGGGCGCGACCATCGACATCGGGGCCGTCGCACCGAGCGAGAAGACGGCGGACCCCCTGATGGACCACACCGTGAGCGCCTGGCTCTTCGACATGGGGATGCTGGTCGTGCTCAGCGTCGTCCTCGGCTTCGTCGTCGCCCGGCTGCTGCGCCGGCACGAGCCGGTCGTCATGCGGAGGTAGCGTGCCGTGAACGCCGTCGTACCGGATTCCGACTACGCGTACGTGCCCGACTTCCGGCCCACGCACGTCGTGCCCCGTGACGGGCTGCCGGCCTGGGAGTCGCCCGATCCGGGGCTGCCGACCGTCCCCCTCGACGCGTTCCTGCCGGTGCGCCTCGTGGACCGGGCCGGTGACTGGGGGCGGGTCCTGTGCTCCAACGGCTGGTCGGCGTGGGTCGACGCCCGTCTCCTCGTCTCCGTGCCGGACGATCCGCCCGCGGCCGGCCGCCCGCTCGCCCGGACCGCCGACCCCCGGCCGCTGATCGCCCGCGCGGAGGACGCCCTGGGCCGCTACCGGAGGGCTGCCGAGGAGCTGGCCGGTGGCAGGGCGGACGGCGAGACGTTCCGGCGGCGCACGCGCGGGCTGCGGGTGGGGATGGTCGTCGACGGCGAGTCGCTGTGGCTGTACGACGCGGAGCACGAGCGGTGGCTCTACTGCGACGGGGCCGGGCTGAGCACGTACGCGGCCTCGTCGGGTCCGTCCGCCGCCGCGCCGGTGCCGGAGTCCGGAGGGCCCGGGGCGTCCGGCGGCATCTGGGCGGCCGGCGGGGCGGAGGGTGCCGGCGGCGCCGACGCGGCCCACGAGCCGACGCAGGTGGTGCCCGGTCTGGACAGGGATGCTCCGGCCCATTCTCCTACCCGGGTGGTGGGCGGGGTGGGTGAGCCGGGCGGGACGGGGTCGGCAGGCACGGCAGGCGGTCCGGAGGGGGCGGGTGAGCGCGGATGACCACCCCGGACACACCGCCGGAGACGCCGCCGGACACGACAGCGCACACGCCGCCGGGCACGTCGCCGGACACGCCGCCGGGCACGTCGGCGGACACGCCGCCGGGCACGTCGGCGGGCACGTCGGCGGACACCCCAGTAGGAGCGCCCCCCGGCACGCCCGTCAGCGCGCCCCCCAACGCCGCGCGGGCGGCACGCCCGGGCGGCTCTGACGCCGCTCCTGACGCCGCTCCCGACGCCCCTGCGGAGGCCCCGCCGACGGCCGCTCCGGAGGCCGCTCCCGACGCCCTTCCGAGCCCTCCCCCGGAGATCCCCGCGGCCGATCCCACGGGCACCGTCCCCGGCGTGCCCGTGGACACGGACGCCTCCGCCGGGCTGCCGGTCGGCCGGGACTCGGGGCTCCTCGGCCGGCAGGTCGCGGGGTACCTGGTCCAGGACGAGATCGGGCGCGGCGGCATGGCGGTGGTCTACCGGGCGCATGACCTGAACCTCGACCGGACCGTGGCCCTGAAGCTGCTCGCGCCGGAGCTGGCCCGGGACGACACCTTCCGCAGGCGCTTCGCGCACGAGTCGCGCGTGGCCGCGGCGATCGACCACCCGCACATCGTGCCGGTCTTCGAGGCGGGCGAGACGGAGGGCCTGCTGTACATCGCGATGCGGTACGTGCCGGGCCAGGACCTGCGGGCCCTGGAGGACCGCGAGGGTGCGCTCGATCCGCGGACGGCCGGGCGGATCGCGATCCAGGTGGCCTCCGCCCTGGACGCGGCGCACGCCCACGACCTGGTGCACCGGGACGTGAAGCCGGGCAACATCCTGGTGGCCGAGGGCACCGACCGGGACCATCCCGAGCACGTGTACCTGACCGACTTCGGCCTGACCAAGAAGTCGCTGTCGCTGACCGGGTTCACGACGGTGGGGCAGTTCGTCGGGACGCTGGACTACGTGGCGCCGGAGCAGATCTCGGGGAAGCCGGTGGACGGCCGCTGCGACGTCTACAGCCTGGGGTGCGTGGTCTTCGAGATGCTGACGGGAGCCGTGCCGTTCCGCAGGGACGACGACATCGCGGTGCTGTGGGCGCAGCAGTACGATCCGCCACCGCCGCTCTCGGAGGTGCGGGCGGGGCTGCCGGAGGCGGCGGACGAGGTCCTCGCGAAGGCGCTGGCGAAGGCTCCCGAGGAGCGGTACGGGACGTGCCTGGAGTTCGTGGTGGAGTTGCGGGCGGCGCTGGAGCGGGGAACGCGCGCCAAGAACCCGCCCCGGGACACCGACACCGGCGGCTGGCCGCAGGGCGCGCCGCCGGAGCCTCCACGCTGGGCGCGGCCGGTGTTCCGGCGGATCGGTGACGAAGCGGGGTGGTGAGGGGCGCGTGGAGCGGCGCCGGGCCGGGGGCCCGTGGGCCGTGGCAGGGACGGATGGCGCGGCGCGGCTGCCCCGCGCGGGCCGGGCCGTCACCCGGTGGGTCGCCACCCGTTGGGCGTAGCCTGGTGGGCCGCCGCCCGGTGGGCGTAGCCTGGCGAGCCGTCACCCGGTGGGCCGCTCGCCGCTCTTCGTCGGCGTGTCGACCTCGCCCCTTCTGCGCACGGGACGGGCGAGCAGACCGCCGAGGAGGCCCGCGACCAGGCCCCAGAGCAGGGCGAAGCCGACGGTCTTCCAGATGTTCGGGCGGAGCACCACCTCGCCGCCGAGCGACTCCAGTTCGCCGATGCCGAGGATCGACAGGCCGAACCGGGCCTCGACGAGGGTGAGCGGGGCGACGACGAGCATCGTGAGCGCGAAGGCGATGCCGAGGTGGAGGGAGTGCTGCCAGAGCCGGACGCGGGCCGGGGACCGTACGGCCGCCACGAACGCGGCGGCGAGCACGAGGACGGCGGCGACGGGCAGCAGCCACCAGGCGCGGGAGTCGTAGGAGGCGAGGCTGGAGAGGTCGACCGTGTTCAGGTCGCCGCCCTTCCCGCCGCGCAGGACGGAGTCGAGGATCTGCGGCATGGGGAGCCCGAACGGGCCCTCGACGCGCCCCTCCCAGGAGCCGCCGATGCCGACGCCGAGCGCGAGCCAGCTGACGTTGGGCAGGCCGAGCAGCAGCACGGCCAGGGTCTCTCTCGCGTGTCCCTTGGTCGCGGCGACGACGATGCCGATGACGAGGCCGACGAGCACGTACGCGAGGACGAGCAGGAGCATCGCGGAGGCGGCCGGTCGGACGGCCTGGTGGTGGCGGACGAGCCGGGTCGGCAGCGGGGTCCCGCGGGAGACGAGCAGCGCGACGACGAGGACGCCGAGGATCCACAGCAGGCCGTAGAAGAGCGTGGGGCCGACGTCGGTGGTGAAGCCCACGGAGGGGTTCGTGGCGTTCAGGAGGTCGTTGAAGAGGTCTCCCAGGTCCCCGCTGTTCTGGGAGGTGTCGCCGCCGAGGGTGATCGGGAAGTCGTGCCGGGCGAGCGCGGAGAGGCCCGCGAGCGCGACCAGCCAGACCAGGACGGTGGGCACGGCCAGCGAGAGCAGGTCGCGGGTCCTGGCGACGGCGTGGTGGCGCAGCGGGCGCAGGAAGCAGAAGCCGGTGACGAGCGCGCCCACCAGGGTGACGGTGAGCGGCATGGCGGTCAGTTCGGCCTGGGTGCCGGCGAGGTCGCCGGCGTCTCCGGCGAGGCCGACCTGGCCGCCCGCGGCCATGACGACGACGGCGGCGAGGACGGCGACGAAGGCGCCCGCGCCACCGGGGAGGTCCGCGGCGCCCGCGGCCCAGAGTCCGAGGCCGGCGACGACGCCCATCGCCAGGAGGCCGGCGACGACCGTCAGGAGGGCCAGGGCCACGTCACGGGCGAGTCGCCCCGCGGGACGGGCGGTGGCCTGGGGGCTGGGTGGGGTGGGGAGCCGGGTGCTCACCCCGCCCACGCTAGTACCGGAGGGCGCCGTCCGCTTGCGGGCGGGACCCGGTCGGCGCACACAATGGGCGCGGAACGGAAGAAAGGGAAAAACGTGACTTCCCACCCGCCGTCCGGCAGCCCCTCGGTCCCTCCCGGCGGTCGCCCCGCCGGCCCGCCCTCGGGCCCCCTCTCGGGTCCGACCACGCGCCCTGGACAGGCCGCGCCACCTCCGCCTTCGGGCCCGCCGTACGACGGGTCCGGCGGGGGCGGCGGCGCGGGCGGCTCCGGCGGAGGAGGGGGCGGCTCCGGCGGGGGCGGAGGCGGGTCGGGCGGTTCCGGCCGCGGCGGTACGGGCGGGGGCCCGACCGGCGGTGGCGGCGGGGGCCCGTGGTGGCGCTCGGTGCCGAAGGTCGCCTCGATCACGGCCGTCCTGGTGGCGGCGATCGCGCTCGTCGTGGTCCTCACCCGGGGCGACAGCGGCGGCGGCAAGAACGAGGCGGGCGCCGGCGGCGGCGAGATCTTCCCGCAGAACGTCTCCGCCGCGGGCCCGGCCCCCTTCACCCGTTCGACGGCCCGCGCCACGAGCGCCTCCATGTCCCCGGTTCCACTGCCCAGTCAGACCGGAACCGGCGCCAACACCACGCAGAGCGTGCCGGGTTCGGCGCCCGGCCTGTACGGCGGCACCCACCGCACGTCGAGCTGCGACGTCGAGCAGCAGATCAGGTTCCTGGCCGAAGAGCCCCCGAAGAACGCGGCCTTCGCCCAGGTCCTCGGCATCTCGGCCAACGAGGTCCCCGGTTATCTGCGCTCCCTGACCTCCGTGCAGCTGCGGGTGGACACCCGGGTCACCAACCACGGCTTCAAGGACGGCTCCCCGGCCCCCTTCCAGTCGGTGCTCCAGGCCGGCACGGCCGTCATGGTCGACGACCACGGGGTGCCGCGGGTGCGGTGCGCCTGCGGCAACCCGCTGACGCCGCCGGTCGCCCAGAAGGCCCCGAAGCAGGTCGGCGCGGCCTGGCCCGGCTACCGGACCGACAAGGTGGTGGTCGTCCAGCCCTCGGTGACGGTCATCAACATCTTCGTGATCTACGACCCGCACGACGACCGCTGGATCGCCCGGAAGCCGGGCGACACCGGCCACCACGACCGGCACACCACGCCCCCGCCGCCCCCGACGACCTCGCCCTCGGCGTCCCCGTCGACGTCCGCCTCGACGTCTCCTTCGACGTCCCCCTCGACCTCCACGTCGCCGTCGACCTCGCCCTCCACGTCGCCGACGACCCCGATCCCGTGCGTGACGGTCACGGGCACGCAGACCCCGACGCCGGTCGACGGCGTGACGCCCTCGCCGTGCCCCTCGCCCTCGGCCTCCACGACGAGCCCCTCGCCGTCGACGTCGTCGGTGACGCCGTCCTCGGCGCCGCCGCCGTCGCCGCCGACAACGGGCCCGCAGTCGCAGCCGGCGCCCCTGACCACGACGGGGTCCACGTCGCAGTCCGCGAGCCAGAGCGCGAGCGGCACCGCGACGGCTTCGATCACGGCGCCGGTCTCCCCGTCCGGCTCGCGCTCGACCTCCGTCTCGCCGCCCCTGCCGGGCGCGCCCGGACCTCAGCCGATCGCCTGAGAGGCCGCCGGGTACTCCTGCGGCGCCGCGCGTCCCGTACGGGCGTGCCGCCGCAGGACGCGGGCCTCGCCGCGGCGGAGCAGCGGTCCCGGGACCGTCACGACGGGTGTGGCGGCCCGCGCGAGGACGGCCCGCAGGACCGGTCGACGACGTGGTCCGCCGAGCCGGCCACGGCCCGGTGTAATGCCGAGGACGAGCAGATCGCCGGGCCGGTCGGCCGCCCGGCGCAGGGCGGCGGCCGGTGCGTCCCGCACGATCCGCCGCTCGACCGCGAGCCCCCGGGGCGCGGCGCCCAGCCCCTCGTCGAAGGCCCGGGTCAGCCGGAGCCTCGCCTCGCCCGCCCACAGCCGGGCCCAGGCCGGGTCGGGGACGCGGGCGTACGCCGCCTCGCCCTCCGGCGGCTCCCAGGCGAGCACGGCGAGCAGCTCGGCACCGTCGCGGCGGGCGAGGGCCGTGGCGTACCGGAGGGCGGCGAGCGAGGCGAGCGAGCCGCTCACGCCGACGACGATCCGGGTCACGCCGGCCCGCAGGGACGGGGGCCCGCGATGACCCGAGGGCCGGTCGCGGTCACGGTCGCGGCGCCGGTGGCGGGGGTGGTGGCGGCCAGCGCGGTGACCGATTCCGCGCGGCGATGGCGCCGGGCCCCGCGCCACAGCGATTGGATCCAAAATCCGATATCCAATGGCACGGCGATCCTCTGCTCCGCCTGCCGCTGCCACGCCCTCTCGTCCCGGTCGGTGAAGTGTCCGGACATGTTTCTCTCCTCTCCCCTCGCCGCGGCCTTCGGGCCACTGGACCGGAGTCTGTAGCCTTATTGGCCTGGACAGCAGAGCCAATGAGGAGTGATTGGCATGGCACAGGGTCGAGTGGCCCGCTCCGTGGTCACCGTCGCGGACCGCGTGCTGAGCGGCCGCCAGCTGGCGGCCCTGCTCACACCGCCGCCCGAGGGGCGGTTCGGCTACCGGGAGCTGGCCCGGGCGGTGCGGGAGACCCTCCTCGACGGGCGGGTGGCGCTGCGGATGCGGCTGCCCGCCGAGCGCGAACTCGCGACGGCCCTCGGCGTCAGCCGGACCACCGTCACCTCCGCCTACGACCTGCTCAGGGAGAGCGGCTACGCGCACAGCCGCCAGGGCGCGGGAACCTGGACGGCGCTGCCCGAGGGCCAGTCGCCGATCGGTCCCGCCGCGATCCACGGAGACTCGGGGGCCGTCATCGACTTCGCGCTGGCCGCGCCCGAGGCCCCCGCGGGCCTCCTCTCCGAGGCGCTGGCCGTCGCCTCGGCCGAGCTGCCCCGCTATGCGACGACCCAGGGCTACCACCCGTACGGGCTGCCCGAACTGCGCGCCGCCATCGCCGACCGGTACTCCGCCCGCGGACTGCCGACCCGACCGGAGCAGATCCTGGTGACGACCGGCGCCCAGCAGGCCCTGGCGCTGGCCCTCGCGCTGCTCGGCGCGCCCGGCGACCGGGTGCTCGCGGAGAACCCCTCGTACACCAACGCCCTGGACGCCATGCGCGGCCACCGGCTGCGGATCACCCCCGTGCCGGTCACCGAGACGGGCTGGGACAGCGGCCTGATCGACGCGGCGCTGCGGCAGACGGCGCCGCGGCTCGCCTATCTGATCCCCGACTTCCACAACCCGACCGGCCGGCTGATGCCGGACGAGCAGCGGCGCGAGGTGGCCGCGGCGGCCCGGGCCACCAGGACCTGGCTGGTGGTGGACGAGACGCTCTCCGACATCGCCCTGGACGTGTCGCCGCCACGGCCGTTCGCCGCCGCGGCGGGTCCCGGCACCAGCGAGCAGATCATCAGCGTCGGCTCGCTCAGCAAGAGCTGCTGGGGCGGCCTGCGGGTGGGCTGGGCGCGGGCCTCCTCGCGGATGGTGACGGAGCTGGCCCGGGTGCGGATCACGCACGACCTGGCCGGCTCCGTCCTCGACCAGCTGGTCGCCGTGGCCCTGATGGACCGGATCGACGCGCTGCTCCCGGACCGCGCGGCGGAGTTGCGGCGGCGCCGGGAGGCGCTCGTGACGGCGCTCGCCCGGCATGTGCCGGAGTGGCGGTGGACGCTGCCGCCGGGCGGCATGTGCCTCTGGATCGACCTGGGCCGCCCGATCGCCTCGCAGCTCGCGGCCCGGGCGCTGGGCCACGGGGTGCGCGTGGAGGGCGGCGCCCGGTTCGGGGTGGACCCCGGCACCCACGAGCACCGGCTGCGCATCCCGTACACGCTGCCGGGCGACGTGTACGAGACGGCGGCCGAGCGGCTGGCGGCGGCGCTCGCGGGCGCGCCCGCCCGGGTCTTCGACCCGGGCCTGCCGGAGTGGGTGGCCTGAGCCGACCGATAATCGGATGCCCGCGGCGAGGACGCTGTGTACGGTCCCAGGGTGGAACCACTGACCGACAAACAGATCCGCGCGTCCTTCGTGAACTGCACGAAGGGGGACGCGGCCCGGATGAAGACGCCGCTCGACTTCGCCGAGCTGCCCTGGCACGACCTCGACTTCCTCGGCTGGGTCGACCCGGGCGCGCCGCTGCGCGCCCACCTCGTCGTCCCGCGCCCCGAGGGCCCGGTCGGCATCACCCTGCGGGTGCCGGCCGTGGGCCGTACCAGCGCCGTGAAGTCCAGCATGTGCCAGATCTGCCTGACGGCGCACGCCTCCTCGGGCGTCACCCTGCTGGCCGCCCCGCTCGCGGGCAGCCGCGGCCGGGAGGGCAACACGGTCGGCACGTACATCTGCGCCGACCTGGCCTGCCCGCTCTATGTGCGCGGCAAGCGCGAGCCGCGACTGCGCGGTCACCGTCAGGAGGAGTCCCTGGACGTGACGGAACGCGTCGAGCGGATGATGGACAACCTGCACGCCTTCGTGGACCGGGTGACGGCCGGCTAGCACCGGCCGCCACCACGGCGGGCGGTCAGCGGAAGGCCTGCTCGCCGGTGAGCGCCTTGCCGATGACGAGGGCGTGGACCTCGCTGGTGCCCTCGTAGGTGAGGACCGACTCCAGGTTGTTGGCGTGGCGCAGCACCGGGTACTCCAGGGTGATGCCGTTCGCGCCGAGGATGGTGCGGCACTCGCGGGCGATGGCGATGGCCTCGCGGACGTTGTTCAGCTTGCCGACGCTGATCTGCTCGGGGGTCAGCTCGCCGGCGTCCTTGAGACGGCCGAGGTGGAGGGCGAGCAGCATGCCCTTGCCGAGTTCGAGGGACATGTCGGCGAGCTTCGCCTGCGTCAGCTGGTAGGAGGAGAGCGGGCGGGCGAAGACGGTGCGGTCGGCGGCGTAGGAGATCGCGGTCTCCAGACAGTCGCGGGCCGCGCCGAGCGCGCCGAAGACGATGCCGAAGCGGGCCTCGTTGAGGCAGCCGAGCGGGCCGGAGAGGCCACGGGCCTCCGGCAGCATCGCCTCGGCGGGCAGGCGCACCTCGTCCATGACGAGCTCGCTGGTGACGCTGGCGCGCAGGGACAGCTTCTGCTTGATCTCGGGCGCGCTGAAGCCGGGGGTGTCGGTGGGGACGACGAAGCCGCGGACGCCGTCCTCGGTGCGGGCCCAGACCACGGCGACGTCGGCGACGGAGCCGTTGGTGATCCACATCTTGGTGCCGTTGAGCACCCAGTCCGAGCCGTCGCGCTTGGCGTTGGTGCGCATGGCGCCCGGGTCGGAGCCGGCGTCCGGCTCGGTGAGGCCGAAGCAGCCGATGTACTCGCCGGCCGCCATGCCAGGCAGCCACTGCCGCTTCTGCTCCTCGGAGCCGTACTTCCAGATCGCGTACATGGCGAGCGAGCCCTGGACGGAGACGAGCGAGCGCAGTCCGGAGTCGACGGCCTCCAGCTCCATGCAGGCGAGGCCGTACGCCACGGAGTTGGTGCCCGCGCAGCCGTAGCCCTCCAGGTGCATGCCGAGGACGCCGAGGCCGCCGAGGGTGCGGGCGAGTTCTCGGGCGGGGATGGCGCCCTTCTCGAACCAGTCGGCGACGTGCGGGCGCAGTTCGCGGTCCGCGGCGGCGCGGACGGTGCGGCGGATCTCGCGCTCCTCGTCGGTCAGCAGTCCGTCCACGGCGAGCAGATCGAGCGGGTGCACGGGCGAGGGCTGCGACGAACGCGACGGCTTCGGCGACGACTTCACGGACTGCCTCCTGACGGCTGTGGCAACTCGGCGTGCCGCAGCCTAGCCCCAGATTGGATATTGGATCCAGTATTGAATATCCAATCTTCAGTGCGTACGGTCCGGTGGCATCCCGATCGCCGACGAAGGAGAACGGAATGTCCACAGGCCGGCCGGATACGGCACCTCCCGGCGCGCTGTCCGGGATCCTCGTCGCCGACTTCGGCCGGGTGCTCGCCGGCCCGTACATGACGATGCTCCTCGCCGACCTCGGCGCCGAGGTCGTCAAGATCGAGCGGCCCGGCAGCGGGGACGACACCCGCGCCTGGGGCCCGCCGTTCGCCGACGGACAGGCCACCTACTTCCTCGGCGTGAACCGCAACAAGCGTTCCGTCACGCTCGATCTGACCGACCCCGCCGACCTGGCGACGGCCCGGGCGATCGCCGACCGCGCCGACGTCCTCGTGGAGAACTTCCGCCCCGGCACGATGGACAGGCTCGGCCTCGGCTACGAACAGGTGAGGGCCTCCAACCCCGGCCTCGTCTACTGCTCGGTGACCGGCTTCGGCTCGGCCGAGGGCGCCCATCTGCCGGGCTACGACCTGCTGGTGCAGGCCATGGGCGGCCTCATGAGCGTCACCGGGGAACCCGGCGGCAGCGGCACCAAGGCCGGCGTCGCCCTCGTCGACGTGATCACCGGCCTGCACGCGGGCCTCGGGGTCCTCGCCGCCCTGCGCCACCGCGAACGCACCGGCGAGGGCCAGCGGGTGGAGGTCTCGCTGCTCACCTCGCTGCTGTCGGCCCTCACCAACCAGGCCGCCGCCCACCTCGCCGCCGGGGTCGTCCCCCGCGCGATGGGCAACCGGCACCCGAGCATCGCACCGTACGAGGTGTTCGAGGCGGGCGACCGCCCGCTCGTCCTGGCCGTGGGCAACGACCGCCAGTTCCGGGTGCTCTGCGCACGGATCGGCCGGCCCGGCCTCGCCGACGACCCGCGGTTCGCCACCAACACGGCCCGCGTCGCCCACCGCGAGGAACTGCTCGCCGAACTCACCGGGCCGCTGGCGGAGCGCACCGCCGACGAGTGGTTCGAGGAGCTGACCGCGGCCGGAGTGCCCTGCGGTCCCATCAACGACCTCGAAGCGGCCTTCGCCCTCGCCGACCGCCTGGGACTCGCCCCGCGCGTGCCGGCCGAGCAGGCGGGCCCCGGGCAGGTCGTCCACCCGATCGCGCTCGGCGCCACCCCGGCCGCCTATCGCACCGCTCCCCCACGGCTCGGCGAGCACACCGACGAGCTCCTGGCCGAGCTGGCCCGCTCCGAGCCCTGACCCGCACCGCGGCGCACCCGGACCGCAGCGCACCTGGGCCGGACCGCGCCCGGACCGGGTTGTCCACAGGCCCGGCGCTCGGTCGGTGCTTCGTCGGCGCTCCGTAGCAAGATGTACGGCACACCCCCGAGGGAAAGGTCACAGGCGATGAGCAGCGCGGTGGAGAAACGGCGGCCACCGACCGCCCAGCAGTTCGTCCTGGAGGAGCTGCGACGTGCCATCACCTCCGGGGAGTTGAAGCCGGGCGGCCCGATCCGACAGGAGACCCTGGCGGCCCGGCTCGACGTGAGCCGCGTCCCGCTGCGCGAGGCCCTGAAGGCACTGGAGGCCGAGGGACTCGTCGTGCACCACGTCCACCGGGGCTACTTCGTGGCCGAGTTGTCCCTCGACGACCTGGAGGAGATCTACCGGATCCGGCGGCTCCTGGAGACGGAGGCGGTCCGCGCGGCCGCACACCGACTGCCGGAGGGCATGCTCGAATCCCTCCAGCGGATCCAGGGCGAGGTCGAGCGGGCGGCGGCCGCCGGTGACGTGGCGGCGATGGCGGAGGCGAACCGGCGCTTCCACTTCGCCCTGATCGAGGGCTCGGGCATGCCCCGCCTGGTGCGCCTGATCGCCACCCTGTGGGACGCCACCGACGCGTACCGCTCGCTGTACTACACCGAGGTCTCGCACCGGGACCTCGCCGTCCACGAGCACCGCGCGGTCATCTCGGCGCTGGTCGAGGGCGACACGGAGGCGACGGTGCGGTGGCTGGACGAGCACCGGGACCACGCGGTCGCCGCGCTGCGCGAGGTGCTGGCCCTGGAGTGAGCCGGACGCGCGGGGTGCGCCGACCGATCCGGCGGCCGACGATGGTGGAGGGGCCCGTTCCAGGAGGCGCCGACGATGCGCAGCGACAGCGACACCCTCCGTCACCGCCCCGGCGAGGCCGGCGCCCGCCAGAAGGGAAGGGGCGTCCTGGACGTCCTGGTCGTCGGAGCGGGCCCGGTCGGACTCACCGCGGCCGCCGAGCTGAGGCGCCGCGGCACGGCGGTCCGGATCGTCGACCGGCTGCCCGCCCGCCTGCCGTACGCCAAAGCGGTCGGGATCCAGCCGCGCACGATGGAGCTCTGGGACCGGATGGGCTGTGTGCGAGCCGCGTGGGAGGCGGCCGTGCCGCTGCGCGGGCAGTTGCTCTACGTCGACGGGGTCGAGCAGGCCCGCACCGAGCTCGTGCTGCCGCCCGACGTCCCGTACCGCTTCGCCGCGCTGCCGCAGTACGAGACGGAGCGGATCCTGGAGGAGTTCCTGGCCGGTTTCGGCACGCGCGTCGAACGGGGCACGGAGCTGGTGTCCTTCGACCAGGACGAGGAGGGCGTCACCGCACGCCTCGTCTCGGCGCCGGACGCGCACACGGGCACGGGTATGGGCACGGGGACGGGTATGGGCACGGGCACGGGCACGGATACCGACACCGCGGTGGCGAAGGCGGTGGAGGAAGAGGTCCGCTGCCGGTATCTGGTGGGCTGCGACGGCGCGCACAGCGTGGTGCGCAAGCAGCTCGGCCTGGGCTTCGAGGGCGGGGCCTTCCCCGAGGAGTACATGCTGGGGGACGTCGAGGTCGACTGGGACCTGCCGCCCGGGTACGGGGTGCGGTCGATGCACCGGGGCGTCGACGGCTCCGTGGACGACATCCTGGTGTGCATCCCGCTGCCGGGGCGGGGCCGCTACCGCATGTCGACGAAGGCGCCGCCGGAGCTCTCCGCCGCCCATCGGTCCGGGGGCCTGGGGACCGGCGACACCGTGTCCCACGGCCTGGCCGGCGAGGGGTCCCGGGCCCCCGGCCTCGCCGACCTCCAGAAGGTCCTCGACCGCCTCTCGCCCCGGCCCGCGACGGCCTCGGCGCTGCGCTGGTCCTCGGTGTTCCGCATCAGCCACCGGCTGGTCGACCGGTACGGCGAGGGGCGGGTGTTCGTCGCGGGCGACGCGGCACACATCCACCCGCCGACCGGCGCCCAGGGCATGAACACCGGCATCCAGGACGCCTGCAACCTGGCCTGGAAGCTCTCCCTCGCCGTGGAGGGCACCGCACAGCCGGGGCTCCTCGCCAGCTACGACGCCGAGCGGCACCCGGTCGGCGAGGAGGTCGTCGGCCGCACCGTGCGCCACGCGGCCGAGGGCGTGCAGGCCGACCCGGAGGATCCGGCCACCCTGCTGCTGCGCGAGGCACAGCTGCTCGTCGGCTACCGCGGCAGCCCGATCGTGGACGGCGCCGATCCGTCCCGCGATCGCGCCGACCAGGGCGGGAACGCCGGCCCGCGGCCCGGCGACCGCGTGCCCGACTGCACGGGCCTCACCACCGCGCTCGCCGCCCGACCCCTGCGCTTGTACGACCTGTTGCGGCGCCGCGACCACGTCCTGCTCCTGTACGGCGACGACCGGACGGCCGCCACGGACGACTTCGCCCGACTCGCCACCGTGGCCGCCGCGTCGTCGCAGGGCGCCGTTCGGGCCTGCGTACTGCTGGCCGGCGGGGCCACGGCCGAGACCCCCGGCCCGCCCGGCCTTCCCGTGTACCGGGACGCGCGCGGGGAGTTCGCCCGGCTCTGTGCCGTACGGGCGCCAACGGCCCTGCTGGTACGCCCCGATGGACATCTCGGCGCCCGGCTCCACCCGCCCACGGAGGAGACCCTCGCGGCGAGTCTCGGGCGGGTGTTCCGCACCTGAGGGCGGGCCTGCTCGCCGTGCGGGGACACGGGCGCGGACCTAGCCTGGACGGAGTACCGCCCTCTGCCGGCAGGAGGCTGCCGTGAGCAACCCGCAGGCGCGTTGGCGCACGATGTGCATCGGGGTGGCCCTCACCGGGACCCTGGCCGTTCCCGCGGCCGCGGGTGCCGCGTACGGCGTGACGGTCCCCGCCCCACCACCCCCCGTCGCCGCACCGAGCACCACGGCACCCTCCCCCGCCGGGGACGGGTTCCCCCAGCTGACCCCGGCCGTCGCCGCCAAGCTCGACAGCGCGGTCCAGGGCGTCATGCGCGAGGCGCAGGTGCCGGGCGTGATGGTGGCGCTGTCCGCGCCCGGCAAGGGCGAGTACATCCGCGCCTTCGGCACCGCCGACAAGGCCGGCGGCCTGCCGATGAACCCGGGCCTGTACATGCGGATCGGCAGCGAGACCAAGACCTTCACGGTGACCGCCCTGCTCGAACTCGTCGACCAGGGCGAGGTGGGCCTGGACGACCCCATCGGCGACTACGTCGAGGGGGTGCCGAACGGGGACCGCATCACCCTGCGCCAGCTCGCCGGGATGCGCAGCGGCCTGTACAACTACTCGATGGACGAGGACTTCTTCAAGGCGCTCACGTCCGATCCCGACCGTCCCTTCACTCCGCGGGAGTTGCTGGACTACTCCTTCAAGCACCCGGTCAACTTCGCGCCGGGCGCCGAGTTCGAGTACTGCAACACCAACACGATCCTGCTGGGCCTGGTGGTGGAGAAGGTCGGCGGCATGCCGCTGCGCGACTACATCACGAAGAACGTCGTCCGGCCGGCCGGTCTGAAGCACACCCTCTTCCCGGTCGGCGCCGAGTTCCCCCACCCCCACGCACACGGCTACACCAACCAGACGGCGACGGGGCGGATCGAGGACGCCACCGACTGGAACCCGTCCTGGGGCTGGGCGGCCGGCGCGATGATCTCCGACCTCCAGGACATGCGCACCTGGGCGAAGGCCGTCGCCACCGGCACGCTGCTGACCCCGCAGACGCAGGCGCAGCGCCTGAAGACCGGATCCACCGAGGCGTCGGACACCGGTTACGGCCTCGGCATCTTCAACGTCGAGGGCTGGATCGGCCACAACGGCTCGCTGCCGGGCTACGAGTCGCTGACGATCTACCTGCCGCAGGAGCAGGCGACGCTGGTCGTGCTGCTCAACACCGACATCCTGCACGACCGGATCGAGCCGAGCACGCTCTTCGGCAAGGCGATCACCGGGATCGTGACGCCGGACCACCTGTACGACCTGCCGAAGCCGACCGAGCCGGCCGCCACGAGCCCCGCCGCGACGACCCCGGCCGCCGCGAGCCCGCCGGCCACGAGCCCCGCCGCGACGCCCTCGACCAGCCCGCCCCCGGCCACGAAGCCGGGCTACTGACCGCCCCGTTCCGCGGCCCGCCGCCCCTCGGCCCCGTCCACGGATCCCGTGGGGGATCATGGACAAACGAGTCGAGAAGGGACGGGACGAACGATGAGGCACCGCAGTGTCGCCGACCTCATGACACCGACGGCGGTTTCGGTACAGCCCGGCACGCCGTTCAAGGAGATCGCGCGACTGCTCGACGAGTACGGCATCACGGCCGTGCCCGTGGTCGACGCGGACGACCGCCCCGTGGGCGTGGTCTCGGAGGCGGATCTGCTGCGCCGCCACACGGCCAAGGACGGTCCGAGCACCGCCGAGGCCATGATGTCGAGCCCCGTGTTCGTCGCCCGCCCGTCCTGGACGGCGGTCGAGGCGGCACGCCTGATGGAGCGGCACCGCGTCAAGCGACTGCCGGTCGTGGACGCCGACGGGCGCCTCATCGGCGTGCTCAGCCGCAGTGATCTGCTCCAGCTGTTCCTGCGGCGGGACCGGGCGATCCAGGAGGAGATCCTGGAGGACGTCGTCACCCGGATCCTCGGCCTCTCCCCCGCCTCACTCCACATCGACGTGGCCGAGGGGCGGGTGACGCTGAGCGGCACGCTGCCGCGCAAGGGCGTCGGCCCCATCTTCGTACGCCTCTGCGAGGACGTGGACGGGGTCGTGGAGGTGGTGGACCGGCTCACGTACGAGGACGAAGACCGGGGCGAGGGCGCGGGAGAGGACGAGGGCGCGGGCGCGGACGAGGCAAGGAGCGCAGACGACGGCGGAGACGCGGCGCGGGCGCGGGACGACCGAGGCCCGCAGGGCTTCGACGCGGCCTGAGCACCGGTCCGCGTACGCACGCGCCGGGCCCGCCGGGCCGATCCCGGCTCCGGCGGGCCCGGGGGCGGTGTGCGGCGGTTCCGTTACTGGACCGCCTCCGGCCAGCCGTATCCGGGTCCGGTGCGGCGGGGCACGGTGTCGGCGCCCACGGCCTCCATCTCCCGGTTGGCCTCCCTCATCAGCTGTCCGGCCAGATCCTTCATGGCCCGGCTCGCGGCGAGCTCGTCGCCGATCGCCGGTACGTCCACGTCCGCCGGGTTGCACCGGGCGGTGCCGCGGCCGGTGAGGGTCGACGTGCCGGTGTCCAGGTGCGCCTCCGCCCTGGTCCTGCCGCCCTCCTCGACGAGATCCAGGCCGACCTTCCACTCCAGGTGCCGTGTCATGGTCTGCCTCCTCCTGCGCTCGTGCCCGCGGCCACGCGGGAGCGCCGCGCGGCCCTCCTCCTCTCAGCATCCATCCAGCGGGGCGGCAGCGCCACGCGCCCGGCCCCTCGGCGCCGCCCACGGAGGCCGGCGGGGCTCACAGCCGGAACCAGCGCTCCTCGCCGGCCGCGACGCTGCGCCGGCGCCCGCCCGGGAGGACGAGGGTGAGCGGGCCCTGCGACGAGGCCGGGACGCGGACGACGAACCGCCCCGGCAGCATCCGGATCCGCACGCCCCGATGGCCTCGGAAGCAGAGGGTGATGGTGAAGCGCGGGATCTGCGCCAGGGGTACGGGCGACACCCGCAGCCCTCCCGGCCCGGCCTCCAGGCCGGTGATGCCCCGTTCGACGAGGTCGACGGTGCCCGCCATCGCGCCGAGGTGGATGCCCTCGCCGGTCGTCCCGCCCTGGATGTCGGCGACGTCGCCCAGCAGCGCCTCCTCGCAGTACCGCCAGGCGTCGGCGCCCTGCTGCCGGGCCAGGACCCAGCCGTGCACCAGGCTGCTGAGGGTGGAGCCGTGACTGGTGCGCCGCAGGTAGTACGCGACGGTGGCGCGCCACAGCTCGTCGTCCATGCGGTAGCCGAGCCGGGCGAACAGGGCGGACAGCTCCTCGGGCCGGAAGAGGTGTCCGAGCATGAGGGTGTCGGCCTGCTTGGACGCCTGGTAGCGGTTGACCGTGTCCCCCTCGGCCTCCAGGATCCGGTCGAGCCTGCGGATGTCCCCGTACCGGCCGCGGTAGGCCTCCCAGTCGAGCTCGGCCAGTTCCCCGTACCCGTCGAACTGGCTGACCACGCCCTGGTGGAAGGGCACGTACAGGAGGCGCGAGACGTCCTCCCAGCGGGCGAGTTCGGCGGTGTCCAGGGACAGGTTCTCCGTCAGCTCCGCCCGTCGGGCGCCGGGCAGGTCGTCGAGCAGGTCGAGGGCGCGGGCGAGCACCCAGGCGGCGGTGGCGTTGGTGTACGCGTTGTCGTCGATGCCCGGGAGCGCGGCGCCGGGATAGGCGTCGTGGTACTCGTCGGGGCCGACCACCCCGCGGATCCGGTAGCGGCCCAGGGCCGGGTCGAGGGCGGCGGTCCCCGCCCAGTACCGGGCGATCTCCAGGAGCATCTCGGCCCCGTCGGAGTGCAGGAAGCCGCGGTCGCCGGTGGTCTGGGCGTAGTGCCACACGTTGTACGCGACGGCCGAGCCGACGTGGCGCTGGAGCCGGGAGTGGTCGGGGAGCCAGCGGCCCGAGCGCGGGTTGAGGTGCAGCTCCTGGGTCTCCTCGCGGCCCGAACTCGCGCTCTGCCAGGGGTACATGGCCCCGACGCCGCCGGCCCTGCGGGCCGCCTCGCGGGCGGCCGGGAGGCGGCGGTGGCGGTAGAGCAGCAGGGACCGGGCGACCTCGGGGAAGTGCAGGCCGAGATAGGGCAGGACGAAGAGCTCGTCCCAGAAGACGTGGCCTCGGTAGGCCTCGCCGTGCAGCCCGCGGGCGGGGACGCCGACGTCGAGTTCGGCGGTGTGCGGGGAGAGGGTCTGCAGCAGGTGGAAGAGGTGCAGCCGCAGGATGCGCCCGGCCGCGCCGGGGACGTCCAACTCCGCCTGCTCCCAGAGTCGTTGCCAGGCCGCGCGATGGGTGCTCAGGAGCCGGCCGAAGGCGGGGGCGCGGGCGGCGCCGGCGCGGGCCGCCGCGCGGGGATCGCCGCCGGGCCGGTCGGTCGAGGCGTGCAGGGCCAGGGTCTTCACGAGGGTCACCGAGCGGTGGCCGCCGACGGGCAGGAGGTAGCTCTGGACGGTGCCGGTGCGGGTGGCGCGCTCCCGGGCCGGGCGGGCGGGGCTCGTGACCGTGCGGACGGCCAGCGCGATCCGGATTCCGGGGTCCGCCGTACGACAGGCGAGCCAAGCGACGCCGCCGGGGTCGAACCCGGTCCGGTGGTGGCCGAGGTGCCGGCCCTCCAGGTGCCGGTAGCGGTCCACTCCGGCGTTGGTCACGGCGCCGTCGAGGACCGACTCCACCTCGACGGCGCCGCTCCAGCCGTAGGCGCGGAACGCGGTGCGCTGGGCGGCGAGGCGGGCGTCGCCCATGTGCACGAGCCGGGTGTGGACGACCCGCAGTCCGCGACCGCGGTCGTCGCGGAAGTAGAGGCTGCGGACGAGCAGGCCGGTGCGCGGGTCGAGCCGTGCGGTGGCGTGGCGCAGTTCCGGGGAGTCCGGTGCCAGCCAGTCGCCCGGTGGCCCGTCGTCGGGCAGGCGGCGGTAGCGCAGCCGCGTCCAGTCGGGCAGGTTGACGAGGTCCTCGTTCTCGACGCGTTCGCCCGCGACGGTCGAGGCGCGCCGGTCGTAGCAGCCGGCCAGGTAGGTGCCCGGGTAGTGGGTGGCGCCGGCGGGGCACTCGGGGGCGGAGCCACGGGTGGCGAAGCGGCCGTTGCCGAGCGTGCACAGTGCTTCGACGAGCCGTTCGCGGGCCGGTTCGCAGGGGGCGCAGGTCCATATCCAGTCGGTGCTCACGCGGGATCGCCCCACACGGTCCGTACGAGCGTCAGGAGGTCGGGGACCACGAGGTCGGCGCCCTGGGCCAGAAGGGCGGGGGTGGCGTGCCGGTCCGGGGTGCGGTCGACGCCGGCGACGAGCCGGAAGCCGCCCCGGCGGGCCGCGAGGACTCCGGAGAGGGCGTCCTCGACGACCGCGCAGGCGCCCGGGTCGGTGCCGAGGGCGGTGGCGGCGTGGCGGAAGAGGGCGGGGTCGGGTTTTCCGGCCAGGCCGAGCCGGGCGGCGTCCGTTCCGTCCACGACGGTGTCGAGGAGCCGGTCGAGTCCGGCCTCCGCGAGCAGCGCCCGGGCGTGCCGGGAGGCGGAGACGGCGGCGCGCGGCACACCCGCGGCACGCAGGGCCGTCAGGGCCGGCCGGGAGTCGTGGTACACCGGCACGCCGCCGGCTTCGGTCATGCCGACGAAGAGGCGCTCCTTGTGGGCGGCGACCGCCCAGACCGTGTCGTGGCCGGGCGGGTCGCCGGGGGTGCCGGGCGGCAGGCGCAGCCCGCGGGAGGCCAGGAAGGCCTCGGCTCCGTCGTACCGCGACCGGCCGTCGACGTAGCGCCGGTACTCGGCGTCCGCGTCGAACGGTGGCTGAGGTGCCGTGGCGGGCGAAAGTCCGGCCAGGCAGGCGTCGAACGCGGCTTTCCACGCGGCGGCGTGGACGGTGGCGGAGTCCAGGAGCACGCCGTCAGTGTCGAGGACGACTCCGCGCGGTGGCGGGTCCCCCTGCCGGACGCCCATGCGGTGTTCCTCCTCGGCGGTGGGGTCCCTTCCAGGGTTCCGCGAAGTCCGGTCGCCGCAAGCGGAGGCGGTCGGAGCCTCCACGGTTAGAGCCACCGTCCATGGGTACCCGCCAGCCGTCCGGTACCGCACGGAACGAAGGAGACGGCCGTGAGGGTGCACGACACGATCAAGGTGGACGCCCCGCTGCGCGAGGTCTACGACCAGTGGACGCAGTTCGAGGAGTTCCCGCGCTTCATGGACGGCGTCGAAGAGGTCCGGCAGCTCGACGACCGGCTTCTGCACTGGCGGACCAGCATCGCCGGTGCGGCCAGGGAGTTCGACACCGAGATCGTCGACCAGCTGCCCGACGAGCGGATCACGTGGCGGACGGTCGGCGGCGACGTACGGCAGAAGGGCGTCGTCACCTTCGAGCGCCTCGACGACGCGCACACACGGGTCACACTCGCCATGGAGGTCGAACCCGAGGGCTTCGCCGAGAAGGCGGGCGCGGCGCTCGGTGTGCTGGACAGCAGGGTCCAGGGGGACCTGTACCGGTTCAAGGAGTTCATCGAGGAACGCGGACGTGCGACCGGCGGCTGGCGCGGCCGGCTGCGGCCCGGCGACGCGCAGGACGGACCCGGCGGGTCTCCCGAGGCCGCCGCCCCGTCCGACACGGCACCGCCGGACACCGCTCCCGATCGCGCTCCCGATCCCACCGAACCCCCACCCGTGAGTCCGGGCCACATGTAACCGGAGCCGGCATGTCCACAAGGAGGCTTGTCATGCTTGCGATTCTTCTCGTCCTACTGGTGATCCTGCTGCTCTTCGGCGGCGGCTTCGCCGCCCATGTGCTGTGGTGGATCGCCATCGCCCTGCTCGTCGTGTGGCTGCTCGGCTTCGTGATGCACGGGTCGGGCGGACGCTGGTACCGCTGGTGAGCGGGGAGGTGGGAGTTCACGGGGCCGCTTGAGCAGGGGCGGCGGGAAGGGGAGCGGATCACACGTTCGGAGTAGTCGATCTGCGTCCCCCACCGCCCGGGCCGACGCTGTTGTCCATCACAGCCACGCCTGAGGAGTGCCCATGGCATCGATGGACGTCCCGGCCGATCTGCCGAAACAGCGGGCGGAGGCGCGAGCCTCCGCCCCGCCCACGCTCACCTGGGTGACCCTGGCGCTGATGACGACGGCCTCGGTCGCGAGTCTGCGGGCGGCGCCCACGATGGCCGTGTACGGCCTCGCCTGCGTCTTCCTCTACCTGGTACCGGCCATCGTCTTCCTGCTGCCGACCGCACTGGTCTCCGCCGAGCTCGCCTCGGGCTGGAGCGGCGGCGTCTACCGCTGGGTGGCCGAAGGCCTTTCCAAGCCGCTGGGCTTCCTCGCGGTGTGGTGCCAGTTCGCGATGACGATCTTCTACTATCCGAGCCTGCTGGCCTTCGTGGCGTCGACGATCGCGTACGTCATCGACCCCTCGCTCGCCTCCAACGGCGTCTACACCGCCATCGTGATCATGGTCCTGTACTGGACCGGCGTCTGGGTCTCCTCCCGGGGCACGAAGGCCCTGGCGGGCCTGTCCAGTTGGGGCCTGGTCATCGGCACGCTGGTGCCCGGCACGATCCTCGTCGTCCTCGGCATGGTCTTCCTCGGCCAGGGCAACCCCTCGGCCGCGCCGATGGACGCCGACCACCTGCTGCCGCAGTGGACCGGCCTCGCGAGCCTCGTCCTGATCGTCAACAACTTCCTGTCGTACTCCGGCATGGAGATGAACGCCGTCCACGTCTCCTCGCTCAAGAACCCGGCGAGGGAGTACCCGAGGTCGATGTTCCTGGCCATGGGTCTCGTCCTGCTCATCTTCATCCTGCCGGCGCTCGCCATCAGCTGGGTCGTCCCGGCGGACCAGCTCAGCCTCACGGCCGGTGTCATGCAGGCCTTCGACGCCTTCTTCTCGTACTTCGACGTGGGGTGGATGACGCCGATCGCCGCCGTCATGCTGATCTCCGCCTCCCTCGCCGGCATGCTGACCTGGCTCGCGGGGCCGTCCAAGGGCCTGCTGGAGATCTCCCGCAGCGAGGGCTACCTGCCGCCGTTCCTGCAGAAGCTGAACAGGTTCGGCATCCAGCAGAACATCCTCGTCACCCAGGGCGTCGTGACCTCGGTCATCGCGCTGCTGTACGCGCTGATCCCGAACGTCTCCAGCGTCTACTGGATCTTCTCGACCATCACCACACAGGTCTATCTCGTCGTCTACCTGCTGATGTTCGCGGCGGCGATGCGGCTGCGGAAGACCAAGCCCGACCACCCGCGCGGCTACCGCGTGCCGATGCTCGGCCTGGTCTGCACCGTCGGTCTGCTGGCCTCCCTCGCGGCGCTGGCGATCGGCTTCGTCCCGCCCTCGCAGTTCGGCGGCGCCAGCGTGCTGTCGTACGTCCTGTTCATCGCATGCGGCCTGCTGGTCCTCGGCTTCCTGATCCCCTGGGCCTTCCTCAGACTGCGCAAGCCCGGCTGGCGCACGGCCGCCGCCGACCGCGAGGGAGAAGCGTCATGAGCCCGACCCGCTTCGCCTCCGAGCACAGGTGGATCTACTGGGGCGCCATCGTCCTCCTGGTCGCCCTGGCCGTCACCGGCCTGATCCGCTACAGCAGTTTCAAGAAGACGAACGAGACCGCGAAGAAGGCCGACCAGCTCAGCGAGGAGCTCGTGCGGGCCGGCTACCCGGCCCCCGACACCGACACCGTCGAGCGCCTCCTCGGCACGGACGGCGGGCAGGTCTGCGAAGACCCGGCGAGCGCCCTCAGGAAGGCGCTGTACCGGATCCAGCAGCTGTCCAACGGCGCCACGGGACCGGGCAGCCGCCCGGTGATCGCCGACACCAAGGCCGTGGACGCCGGACGGATCGTGGTCCAGGTCTACTGCCCGGACCAGGCCTCCGCGTACGACGAGGCGATCGCCGATCTGAAGACGGACGACACCGTGAAGAGATGACGGGAGGCCCGCAGGGGTCCGCCGGGTTGTGCGATCTCCGTGACCGGGCCGTCCGCAAGGCCGATACTGCCGAGGTCACAGGTTGTTGCACCGGCCCCACGAGGAGACCCCCTTGAGGATGCTGATCAATGTTCCGGAGACCGTCGTCGCGGACGCGCTGCGCGGGATCGCCGCCGCGCACCCCGATCTGAACGTCGACGTGGAGAACCGGGTCGTGGTGCGGAGGGACGCGCCGATGGCCGGGAAGGTGGCGCTGGTGTCGGGCGGCGGCTCGGGACACGAGCCGCTGCACGCCGGGTTCGTGGGGCCGGGGATGCTCGCGGCGGCCTGCCCGGGCGAGGTGTTCACCTCGCCGGTCCCGGACCAGATGGTGCGGGCGGCGGCCGCCGTCGACAGCGGCGCCGGGGTGCTGTTCGTGGTGAAGAACTACACGGGCGACGTGCTCAACTTCGAGATGGCCGCCGAACTCGCCGAGGACGAGGGCGTGCAGATCGCCAAGGTCCTCGTCGACGACGACGTGGCCGTGACCGACAGCCTGTACACCGCCGGGCGGCGCGGCACCGGCGCCACCCTCTTCGTGGAGAAGATCGCCGGGGCGGCCGCCGAGGAGGGCGCGCCGCTGGAGCGGGTCGAGGCGATCGGGCGCCGGGTGAACGAGCGCTCGAGGAGCTTCGGGGTGGCGCTCAGCGCCTGTACCACCCCGGCGAAGGGCTCGCCGACCTTCGACCTGCCCGCGGGTGAGCTGGAGTTGGGCATCGGGATCCACGGGGAGCCGGGGCGCGAGCGGCGCCCGATGATGACCTCGCGGGAGATCGCGGACTTCTCCGTCGACGCCGTCCTGGAGGACCTGAGGCCGAAGGGCCCGGTGCTCGCCCTGGTCAACGGGATGGGCGTGACGCCGCTGCTGGAGCTTTACGGGTTCAACGCCGAGGTACAGCGGGTGCTCGGCGAGCGCGGCGTGCCGGTGGCCCGCACCCTCGTCGGCAACTACGTGACCTCGCTCGACATGGCGGGCTGCTCGGTGACGCTGTGCGAGGCGGACGAGGAGCTGCTCCGCCTGTGGGACGCGCCGGTGCAGACGGCCGCGCTGCGCTGGGGCCGGTGAGGCGGGGATGAGCGAGGAGACGAAGCGGACGTACGGGGCGGAGTTCTTCCGGTCCTGGCTGGAGACGGCGGGCGCGGCGGTGGACCGCGAGGCGGACCGGCTGACCGAGCTGGACTCGGCGATCGGCGACGCCGACCACGGGGCGAATCTGAAGCGCGGGTTCGCGGCCGTGACCGCGGACCTGGAGAAGGAGACCCCGGCCACGCCGGGAGCGGTGCTCGTCGCGGCCGGGAAGCAGCTGATCTCCACGGTCGGCGGCGCTTCGGGGCCGCTGTACGGGACGCTGCTGCGCCGCACCGGAAAGGCGCTGGGAGAGGCGGAGCAGGTCTCCCGGGCGGCGCTCGCCGAGGCGCTGGGCGCCGGGGTGGCCGCGGTGGCCCAGCTGGGCGGGGCGCAGGTGGGCGACAAGACGATGCTGGACGCGCTCGTGCCGGCGGCGGAGGCGCTCGGCACGTCGTTCGCGGCGGCCCGGGAGGCGGCGGAGGCGGGCGCGCTCGCGACCGTACCGCTGCGGGCCCGCAAGGGCAGGGCGAGCTATCTGGGCGAGCGGTCGGTCGGGCACCAGGACCCGGGGGCGACCTCGTCGGCGCTCCTGATCGCCGCGCTCGCGGAGGTGGCGGGATGACGGGCGCGCGGGTCGGGATCGTGCTGGTCTCGCACAGCGCGGCGGTGGCGGCCTCGGTGGCCGAGCTCGCCCGGGGCCTCGCGGGCGGCGGGGACACCGCCCCGATCCTGCCGGCCGGCGGGACGCCGGACGGCGGCCTGGGCACGAGCGCCGACCTGATCACCGAGGCGGCGAAGGCGGCGGACGGCGGCGCCGGGGTGGCCCTCCTGGTGGACCTCGGCAGCGCGGTCCTCACCGTCAAGGCCCTCCTCGCGGAGGGCGACGAGCTCCCGGCGGGCGCCCGCCTGGTGGACGCGCCGTTCGTGGAGGGCGCGGTGGCGGCTCTGGTCACGGCGAGCGCGGGCGGCGACCTGGCGGCGGTGGAGGCGGCGGCGTCGGAGGCGTACGCGTACCGGAAGGAGTGAGGGGCCAGGGCGGGGGCGGCGGGCGATGGTTTGGCGCCCGGGGGGCCGCGGCCGGCGACCCCGCCGCGCGGCGCCGGGCGACGGTCCCGGGGCCGCGGCCCGCGCCCCCGCCGCGCGGCGCCTTCCGCCCCCGCCCCCGCCCTCGCCTTCTTCCGTCCTCGCCCTCGCCCTCGCCTCCTTCCGTCCTCGCCCTCCCTCCCTTCCTCGCCCCGCGCCCCGCGCCCCGCGCCCCGCGCCCCACGCCCCGCGCCCCGCGCCCCGCGCCCCGCGCCCCGACATGGCACACATCACCCCCACGCCTTTATGCAACTTGTTGCACATCACGCGACGCGTCGTCTACAACAGTGCGTGACGACCCCGCGCGAGGAGGCGCCCCGATGGCCCCGACCACCCCGTACCCGCACCTGCTGAGCCCGCTGGACCTCGGGTTCACCACCCTGCCCAACCGGGTGCTCATGGGATCCATGCACGTCGGCCTGGAGGAGGCCGAGCACGGATTCGAGCGCATGGCCGCCTTCTACGCCGAGCGCGCCCGCGGCGGCGTCGGTCTGATCGTCACCGGCGGCATCGCCCCGAACGAGGCCGGCCGGCCCTGGGACGGCGGCGCCAAGCTGACCAGCGCCGAGGAGGTCGCCGAGCACCGGGTGATCACCGACGCCGTGCACGAGGCCGGCGGCCGGATCGCGATGCAGATCCTCCACTTCGGCCGGTACGCCTACCACCCGGGGCTGGTCGCCCCGAGCGCCGTCCAGGCCCCGATCAGCCCCTTCGTGCCGAACGAGCTGACCGACGCCGAGGTCGAGCAGACCGTCGAGGACTACGTGCGCTGCGCCGAGCTCGCCAAGGAGGCGGGTTACGACGGCGTCGAGGTGATGGGCTCCGAGGGCTACCTCATCAACGAGTTCATCGCCGCCGCCACCAACCGGCGCACCGACCGCTGGGGCGGCTCCTACGAGAACCGGGTGCGCTTCCCGCTGGAGATCGTCCGCCGCATCCGCGAGCGCGTCGGCGAGGAGTTCATCCTCGTCTACCGGCTGTCCATGCTGGACCTGGTCCCCGGCGGCTCCACCCTCGACGAGGTGGTCGCCCTGGCCAAGGAGATCGAGGCCGCCGGCGCCACCATCATCAACACCGGCATCGGCTGGCACGAGGCCCGCATCCCCACCATCGCCACCTCCGTGCCGCGCGGCGCGTACACCTGGGTCACGAAGCGGCTGATGGGCGCCGTCTCCGTGCCGCTGGTCACCAGCAACCGGATCAACACGCCCGAGGTCGCCGAGGCGATCCTGGCCGAGGGCCGCGCCGACATGGTGTCGATGGCCCGCCCGTTCCTCGCCGACCCGGACTTCGTCGCGAAGGCCGCCGCGGACCGCGCCGAGACCATCAACACCTGCATCGGCTGCAACCAGGCCTGCCTCGACCACACCTTCAGCCTCAAGATCACCTCCTGTCTGGTGAACCCGCGCGCCTGCCACGAGACCGAGCTGGTCCTCTCCCCCACCCGCCTCGCCAAGCGGATCGCCGTCGTCGGCGCCGGCCCGGCCGGGCTGGCCTGCGCGGTCTCCGCGGCCGAACGCGGCCACACCGTCACCCTGTTCGACGCCGCCGAGGAGATCGGCGGCCAGCTGAACGTCGCCAAGCGGGTGCCGGGCAAGGAGGAGTTCGACGAGACCCTGCGCTACTTCCGCGTCCAGCTCGCCGAGCGCGGGGTCGAGGTGCGCCTGAACACCCTCGTCACCGCCACCGACCTCGACGGCTACGACGAGGTCGTCGTCGCCACCGGCGTCACCCCCCGCACCCCGGAGATCGAGGGCGTCGACCACCCGAGCGTGGTCGGCTACCTGGACGTGCTGCGCCACGGCGCGCCCGTCGGCGAGCGGGTCGCGATCCTCGGCGCGGGCGGCATCGGCTTCGACGTGGCCGAGTTCCTCACGGACGGCGGCGAGGGCGCGAGCCAGGACGCCGAGACGTACTTCCGCCAGTGGGGCGTCGACACCTCGTACGAGACCCGGGGCGGTCTGCGCACCCCGGAGCGGCCCCGGCCGCCCCGCCAGGTCCACCTGCTCCAGCGCAAGACCAGCAAGGTCGGCGCCGGCCTGGGCAAGACCACGGGCTGGATCCACCGCACCGAGCTGAAGCACCGGGGCGTGACGATGGTCGCGGGCGCGTCGTACACACGGATCGACGACGAGGGCCTGCACCTCACGATCGACGGCGAGGCGCAGCTGCTGCCCGTCGACACCGTCGTGCTCTGCACGGGCCAGGAGCCCCGCCGCGGGCTGTACGAGGAGCTGGTCGCCGCGGGCCGGGCGCCGCACCTGATCGGCGGGGCGGACGTCGCCGCGGAGCTGGACGCCAAGCGCGCGATCGACCAGGGCACCCGTCTCGCCGCCACCCTCTGACCGGCCGACCGGTCGGAGCGGCCGAATCTAGGATGCGAGCATGTCCCTCCCGCACGCGATCCTGACGGCACTGCTCGAGAAGCCGTCCTCCGGCCTCGAGCTGACCCGCCGCTTCGACCGGTCGATCGGCTATTTCTGGTCGTCCACCCACCAGCAGATCTACCGCGAACTGGGCAGGCTTGAGCAGGCCGGGTACATCCGCGCGCTGCCGTCCGTCGCACCGGCCCGCGGGCAGAAGAAGGAGTACGAGGTGCTGCCGGCGGGCCGCGAGGAACTCGCCGGCTGGGTGGACACCCCGGAGGACCCCAAACCGCTGCGCTCCGCGCTGCTGCTGCGGATGCGGGCCGCCGCCGTGGTGGGCGGAACCGGGCTGCGGGCCGAGCTCGAGCGCCATCTGGGACTGCACCGGCGCCAGTTGGAGGAGTACCTGGAGATCGAGGTACGGGACTTCCCGGCCGAGCGGCGGACGGCGGAGCCGGACCGGCTGCGGCATCTGGTGCTGCGCGGCGGCATCGACCTGGAACGCTTCTGGGTGGAGTGGCTGACCCACGCGCTGGCCGAGCTGGACGCGACGGCACCGGACGCCGGGAAGGCCTGAGACGGGCTGAACGCGCGCCCGGGGCCCGGCCCCTGTGCCGCCGGCCGCCGCCACCTGCTTCCGCCCGCCTCCACCCCCCTGCCGCCGGCCGCCGCCACCTGCTTTCCGCCCGCCTCCCACCACTCGCAACGGCTCCCAAGCACTTCCCACCACATCCCACCGCTTCGACCCGCTTCCATCCGCTTCCATCCGCGGGTGGCGCAACCCTGCGGCTCCGCGCCGCGGATCGGAGATACTGGTCAGTCCTGGACCGACAACATCCGATCACGCGAAAGGGCGAGGATGGCCGACGAGTTGGGTCACCGCAGGACACGTCATGCGGTGGTCATCGGGGGGAGTCTCGCGGGTCTGCTGGCCGCGCGGGTCCTCAGCGAACACGCCGAGCGGGTCACGGTCGTCGAGCGCGACCGCTACCCGGACGGGCAGGAGGCACGCCCCGGCGTTCCGCAGGGGCGGCACCTGCACGTGCTGATCGAGGGCGGGCAGCGGGCGCTCGACGAGCTGCTGCCGGGCTTCATGGACGAGCTGCGCGCACTGGGCGCGCCGAAGGTCGGCGTGCCCGAGGACATGGTCCAGTGGCAGAACGGGCAGTGGTACGTCCGCACGCCGGCGACCGCGCACTTCTACACCGGGCCCCGGCCCCAGCTGGAGTGGCTGGTGCGGCAGCGGGTCCTCGCCGATCCGCGGATCGAACTCGTCGAGGGCACCGAGACGGTGGGCCTGCTCGGCGACGCCGCGCGGGTGCGGGGCGTCCTGGTGCGCGAGCGCGGCGCGGGCGCGGACCGGGAGCCGCGCCCACTGGAGGCCGATCTGGTCGTCGACGCCTCCGGGCGCTCGACCCGGGCGCCGGAGTGGCTGGCGGCGATCGGCGCCGAGGCCCCGCACGAGGAGACCCTGGACACGGGTCTCGCGTACGGCACGCGGGTGTACCGCTCCCCCGCCGACGACCCGTCGACCGACGCCCTCGGCTACTACGTGGTGCCCAACCCGGAGCAGGTGTACGGCGGTGTGGTGCTGCCGCTCGGCGACGGACGCCACCTGGTCACGCTGTCCGGTCTGCGGGGCGACGAACCTCCCACGGACGAGGACCTGTTCGAGGAGTACGCGCGCAAGCTGCCGCACCCGGTGGTCAGCGACTGGATCGCCAAGGCCGAGCCGCTGTCGCCCGTGTACGGCTTCCGCAGGACGGCCAACATCCGGCGCCGGTACGACCGTCCGGGCCGCCGTCCGGCCGGGTTCCTCGCGACCGGCGACGCGCTGTGCGCCTTCAACCCGATCTACGGGCAGGGCATGGCCGTCGCGGCGATCACCGCGGTCGCGCTGCGCAAGGTCCTCGCGGACTCCCGGCGCACACCGACCACCCGGCGGGTGCAGCGGGCCCTGCTCGACGCCTCGAAGCAGGCCTGGGACATCTCGGCGGGCGCCGACAAGAAGATGCCGGGCGCGACGGGTGACGCGGCGCGGACCGGGGCGGCCGACAAGGTGACCGGCTGGTACCTGCGCCGTGTGCAGGCGCGCGCCTCCGGCAATCCCGTGGTGGGCACGCCCTTCCGCGCGGCGCTGACGCTGACCGCACCGCTGGCGGGGCTGTTCGCGCCCTCGGTGGCCCGCGCGGTCCTCTTCGAGCCGGTGCCCCGGACTCCCGCGCAGCCGCCGCTGCTGCGCAAGGGCGCCACGGGCGCGTAGGCCGTATCCGGCGCCCGGCGCCCGGTGCGTGCGAGCACCGGTCGCCGGTCGCCGGGGCGCCTTTGCAGCCGAGCTGCAGGGGCCCTTCGGGAGCGCCCGCGATCGCGCGGGCCGGGCGGGGCGTTCCGCGCCAAGCCCAGGGCCGCCGGGACGCGGGGACGTCGGGCGGCCGGGCCGCGGCGGCCCTGGGCGGGGCGTTCAGACCCCCGGGGCCGCGGTCACCACCCCCGCGGCGATGCCGGCGCTCAGCGCCGCGTAGTCGTCCGCGTTCTGCCCCGCGTACCGCAGGGCGAAGTCGGCGATGCCGCGGTCGAAGACGTCGGAGCCGCCGAGGTACGCGGCGATGGCGATGCGGTCGCCGGAGCGGGCGTGGGCACGGGCCAGGGCGCGGCCGCACAGGCGCGCGTAGTCGCGGAGCAGGGCCGGGGACATGGACTCGACCTCGGCGGAGCCCTTCATGTCGCGCAGCTGGCGCCAGTAGAAGTGGCGCTGTTCGGGTCCGGTCATCCAGCCGAGGAAGATGTCGCTCGCGGCCTGGGTGAGCCGTTGCCCGCAGACCACGCGGCGGCCCTGGTGGCTGTACGCGCTGGGCGCCAGGTACTGCTCCAGGACCGAGGGCACGGCCTCCTTGATCTGGAGGAAGAGCGGGTCTCCGTCGTCGCGGCCCTCCAGCAGGAGGATGAAGCAGCGGGTGCCGACGCTGCCGACGCCGACGACCTTGCGGGCGGAGTCGAGGTAGCGGAAGCGGTCGAGGAGCATCCGGCGTTCCTCGGCGAGCGAGCTGCGGTAGTCGCTGAAGATCTTGCCGAGGGTGACGCGGTCGACGTCGGTGACGCGTTCCAGGAGCGGCGGGTCGTCGACGATGTGGCGGCCGGTCCCGTCCTTCTCGGTGAGCTTCTCGAAGGCCTGCAGGCTGGTGCGGCGGCGGGCGCGGGCGAGCCGGCTCTCCAGGCGCTTGCGGTCGGCTCCGCGGACCAGGCCGGCGATGTCCTCGGCTGCGATCCGCTCGTACCAGACGTCGAGTTCCCCGAGGCCGGCGAGGCGGCGCATGGCCGTGCGGTAGCCCTCGGCGGAGACCTGGGCGGCGCGGTGGGCCTTGGCCTTGCTGGTGCCGTTCTGGAGGGCGGCGACCGCGATGGAGGCGGCGAGGCGCTTGACGTCCCACTCGAAGGGTCCGGGCAGCGTCTCGTCGAAGTCGTTCACGTCGAACAGGAGCGTCCGTTCGGGTGAGGCGTACACCCCGAAGTTGAGCAGATGGGCGTCTCCGCAGAGCTGGACGTTCAGTCCCGTGTTGCGCTGGGCCGCGAGGTCGGCGGCCATGACGGCGGCCGCGCCGCGCAGGAACGCGAAGGGGGAGACGGCCATGCGGCCGTAGCGGATCGGGACGAGCTCGGGGACCCGGTCGAGGGACTGGCGTTCCAGGACGCCGAGGGGGTCCGGGCGTTGCGAGGAGGGTATCCAGCGCCCGTGCGAGGAGCGGGGTACGCGCTTGCGCGCCGCCCGTCCCCTCTCGGCCCGTTCGGACGGTGTCGACATCCGGCCTCACCCACCTCTTCCACCGCCGCTGCCTCAAGCGTTCGCTCGCGATCCATTACAAATCGGGCTGCTCGATTCGGCCACTCTCACCGCCGGGACTTCCGGAATGGTTTAGACCAATGATAGGAATTGATCACCCATGCGACCCGGTTGGTCACACCGGGCAATGATTGAACTGTGCACGACAGAGAGGGTCCGCGACATGGCCGAGCCCGTTCCCGAACCCGTGACGTCGGCGGCGCTTCCGCTCTACCTCCGGGTCGCCGCAGCGCTACGGGACGACCTCACCCAGCGCCGCATCGCCCCCGGCAGCCGGCTGCCGTCGGAACGTCACCTCGCCCACCGCTACCACGTCAACCGCCAGACGGTCCGCAGCGCGCTCCAGCTGCTGCGGGACGACCGGCTCGTGGTCACCGACCGGCGGGGCACCTTCGCCGCCGGCGCCGAGCACGAGCAGCCCGTCCCGGCCCCGGCGCCGCCGCGGCGCTCCTTCCCCGGCGGACCCCGCGCCGCCGAGGCCCTGGTGCGCGCCGCGCTGGCCTGGGAGGCCCCGCCGGCCTCGCTGGCCGGGCGGCTCTCCCTCGCCCCCGGCGAGCCGACCCTGGTCCACCGGCACACGGTGCTCACCCCGTCGGGGGCCTCGCTGCAGCGGTCGGTGTCCTGGTTCTCCCGGCCCGCCCTCGCCGAGATCCCCCAGCTGGCCCGCTACCGGCGCAGCGCCGAGCGGTACCGGCAGCAGCCCGATCTGCGCCTGCTGTACCACTGGATGCACCAGGCGGGTCTGCGCACCACGCACCGGGAGTCCGTCGGCGTGCCGCAGGAGCCGGACGGGCACTCCCAGGAGCGGGCGGCCGTCGGCGCGCCCCGGCTGAGCGTCCACCGGGTGGTGAGCGACCAGCACGGGCACGCACTGGAGGTCACGGACATCGACGTCGCGGCCCGGACGGGCTCCTGGACCTACGAGTTCAGCGGCTGACGGGCCCCGGGGCCGGCGGCTCGTGCGCCGGCGGCCCCGTGGGGGTGTCAGACGATGCCCTCGGCGATCTCCGCCTCCTCGCGGGCGCTGCCGTACGCCGACGGCGTCCCGTAGGAGCGGCGGGCGACGTACCACCACACGCTGGCGAGCACGAGCACCACGGCCAGCGCGATCACGGCGTAGTTCATGCTGTCGACCGTCACCGGGGACTTCTGCGGCAGGCAGAAGAGCACGGTCACGAGCGCCACCCACACGACCGCGGTCCAGCCGATCGGCCGGCTCCAACGGCCCAGGTTCCACGGGCCGGGGACGAAGTTCCGCCCGGCGCGCAGCCGCAGGTAGATCGGGATGGCGTAGGCGGGGGTGATGCCGATGACGTTGATCGCGGTGACGGCCCCGTAGGCGGTGGCCGAGTACAGCGAGGGGAGGGCGAGCACCCCGGCCGTGACGACGGAGAGCCAGACGGCCGGGACCGGGGTCTGGGTGCGGCTGCTGACCCGGCGCCAGAGGGCCGAGCCCGGCAGGGCGTTGTCCCGGCTGAAGGCGAAGACCATCCGGCTGGCGGCGGCGACCTCGGCGTTGCCGCAGAAGAGCTGGGCCACGATCACCACGAGCAGCAGGGCCTTGGCGCCGCCGGCGCCCAGCGCGTCCAGCAGGATCTGGGCGGGCGGGACGCCGGTGGCGCTGTTCTGCGTGCCCGCGTAGTCCTGGATGGCGAAGGTGAGCCCGGCGAGCAGGGCGAAGCCGGCGATCCAGGAGGCCCAGATGGAGCGGACGATGCCCTTGGCCGCGGTCACCGAGGCGTTGGAGGTCTCCTCCGAGAGGTGGGCGGAGGCGTCGTATCCGGAGAAGGTGTACTGGGCGAGCAGCAGGCCGATCGCGGCGACGTACAGCGGGTTGGTCCAGCCGGTGTCGTTGACGAACTCGGTGAAGACGAACGTGGCGGACTGGTGGTGGTCGGGGACGAGGGCGAGGGCGCCCACGATGAGGGCGACGCCGCCGAGGTGCCACCAGACGCTGATCGAGTTGAGCACGCTGACCAGGCGGACACCGTAGAGGTTGAGGACCGCGTGGACCAGCAGGATCGCCAGGAAGATCAGGAAGGTCGACCCCGTGGTGGGGACGAAGCCCCACTGGAGGTTGAGGAAGGCGCCGGTGAACAGCGCGGCACCGTAGTCGATTCCCGCGATGGCGCCGAGCAGGCCGAGCAGGTTGAGCCAGCCGGTGTACCAGCCCCAGCGACGCCCGCCGAGCCGGTCCGCCATGTAGTAGAGCGCACCCGAGGTGGGGTAGGCGCTGGTGACCTCGGCGAGGGCGAGGCCGACGCACAGCACGAACAGCCCGACGCCCGCCCAGCCCCAGAGCATCACGGCGGGGCCGCCGGTGCCGAGGCCGAAGCCGTAGAGGGTCATGCAGCCGGAGAGGATCGAGATGACCGAGAAGCTGATGGCGAAGTTCCCGAAGCCGCCCATCCGGCGGGCGAGGACCGGCTGGTAGCCGAGTTCTCTGAGCCGTGCCTCCTCGTCGTCGGCCGGAGGCGGCTTGCGTATCGCGTCGGTGGGGACGGTGCGGGACATGCGTTCCTCCGGGGGAAGGGGAGCGGGACGTACGGGGGACGTGTGGGGGGGGCGTACGGGGTGGAGGGCAGGGGCGTTCGGGCGTCGCCGCGGCCGGTCAGGGGGCCGGGCGGCTCTCCGCGCCGCCCAGACAGCGCGCCCTGGCCCGCAGGAAGACCTCCTCGGCGGGGCCGCGTTCGTCGGGGAGGGCGGTGCGGTACGCCCAGGGCTGGGGGGTCCAGTACGGACCGAGGGCGTCGAACACCCGGCTCGCGTCGGTGAACCTGAGGGCGCCGTAGAGGGCGTGCGCGAGGTAGTTCAGGTCGAGCAGGCTGGCCTCGTCGGTCGCGCAGAAGAGGAACCAGGCGTCCATGGCGCGGCGGGCGTCGCGCACGGCGTCCTCGGCGACCCAGTGCAGGTCGAGCGCGCGCTCGTGGCCGCGCTCGCGCCGGTAGCGCTCGACGCGCACATAGAGGGGGAGCGCGTGCAGGGCCGAGCCGACGGGGGCGGAGGACGAGGCCCACTGCGCGTAGTTGACGGCCTCGGAGAGCGGTCCGGGGCGGCGGGCGTAGACGAACTGCAGCATCCGGTGGTGCGCCTCGCGGTTGTACGGGTCGCGCTTCTCGGCCTCGGCGAGCAGGCCCCACGGGCCCGGCGGCAGCATCGGGGCGGGCGGCGGGAGCCGGTGCTCCTCCATGCTCTGGCGGGCGTCGAGCAGGGCGAGCGCGAGGCGGCACACCCAGGGCACGGGATCGGCGGGGGCCAGCTCGACGGCCTCCCGGCAGGCGGTCCAGGCCTCCTGCCACAGCTCGCGGGTGCGGGCGTGGGCGGTGCGGTGGGCACGTACGGCGCGTTCGACGGCGACCCGTGCGTGCATCACGGCGGCGGCGACGGAACCGGGCTGCTCGGCCCGCCAGGTGGCGACGACGTCGGTGCCGGCCGCGACGGCGGCGAGCACCTGGGTGCGCCGGGTCCAGCCGGGCCAGCCGGCCGTCTCGTCGAGGAGCCTGGCCATCGCCACCCAGCGGCCGGTCCGCAGGTCCTGGACGGCGCCCCGCAGGGCGTGGTCGTGGCCCGCCGGGTGGTAGACGGGCCGGAAGCCTTGCGCGGCCATCAGGGGGCCGGGCGGTGGGTGGGAGACATCGTTCCTCGGTGCGGTGGGTGGAGGGGGTGGTCGGCCCCGTGGCCATCCCGGCCGTGATCGGCGATCACTATAGAGGTCGCTGGACGTGACCGTTCCATCTTCTTCCGTGACCGTAACTATCAAGCCAACGACCGAGTTTGATTGGATGTCAGCGGCCTCGGGAAAACTGACGTGCTTGCCCGCGAAGGCTTGACGGGGCGCTTCGACTGCATCAGGCTGACCGGTTCCACGATCAAGGTCGCCAGCCACCGCACAGCAGCAGGGAGTCGCACGCATGACGGGCCCGGTACTCGCCGTCGACCAGGGCACGTCGGGCACCAAGGCCCTCGTCGTCTGCCCCGAACGGGGGGTCATCGGCAGCGGTTTCGCCCCGGTGCACCCCCGCGCGCTGCCGGGCGGCCTCGTCGAGGTCGACCCGCGTGAGCTGTACGACTCCGTCGTCAGCGCCGGACGCGCGGCGCTCACCGAGGCCGGGGAGCCGGCCGTCGCGGTGGGACTCGCCAACCAGGGCGAGACGGTGCTCGCGTGGGACCCGGCGACCGGCGAGCCGCTGACCGACGCCCTCGTCTGGCAGGACCGCAGGGCCGAGGCGTTGTGCCGTGAACTCGGCCCGCACGAGCCGGAGTTGAGACGAGTCACCGGACTGCCTCTCGACCCCTACTTCGCCGCTCCCAAGATGGCCTGGATCCGCCGCAGCCTGACCGGAGCCGGGGTCGTCACCACGAGCGACGCCTGGCTCGTGCACCGGCTCACCGGCGCCTTCGTCACCGACACCGCCACCGCCGGCCGCACCGGGCTGCTCGACCTCGACACCGTCGCCTGGTCCGGGCCCGCGCTCGACGTGTTCGGCCTCGGCGCGGAGCGGCTGCCGCGCGTGGTGGACAGCGACACCCCGGTGGGCACCACCACCGCCTTCGGCCCGCCGCTGCCGCTGACCGGGCTCCTCGTCGACCAGCAGGCGGCGCTGCTCGCCCAGGACGTGACCGAGCCCGGCGCGGCCAAGTGCACCTACGGCACCGGCGCCTTCCTGCTCGCCCAGACCGGTCCGGTGCCGCGCCGCGGCGACTCCGGCCTGGTCTCCTGTGTCGCCTGGCGGCTCCGCGGCGAGTCCAGCTACTGCCTGGACGGGCAGGTGTACACGGCCGCGTCCGCCGTGCGCTGGCTCACCGAACTGGGCGTGATCGCCGGGCCGGCCGACCTGGACACCGTCGGCGGCGCCGTCCCCGACGCCGGCGGCGTCACCTTCGTCCCCGCGCTCGCCGGGCTCGCCGCCCCCTGGTGGCGCGGCGACGTGCGCGGCTCGCTCACCGGACTCGGCCTGGACACCGGTCCCGGCCAGCTGGTCAGGGCGCTGTGCGAGGGCATCGCCGCGCAGGTCGTGGAGCTCGCCGGCGCCGCGGCGGCCGACCTGGGCGCGCCGCTCACCACGCTCCGGGTCGACGGCGGGCTCACCCGCTCCGCCCTGCTCATGCAGACGCAGGCCGACCTCCTCCAGCGGCCGGTCGAGGTCTCCGCGCTCCCCGACGCCACCGCGCTCGGCGTGGCGGCCGTCGCCCGGCTCGGCCACACACCCGGGCTCGCCGTCCACGAGGCCGTGCCGCCGTGGAAGCCGTCCGCCGTGTACGAGCCGCGGATCACGGCCGCCGAGGCGGCGGAGCGCCTGGACCGCTTCCGTACCGCCGTGGCGGGGCTGCTGGCCGCCGAGGAACGCGCCACCGTGGAGCAGAAGGGTCCGACCGCGTGAGCGTGACCCGTCGCGGGGTGCTGCCGGACACCTCCGGCCCGGGCGCCGCGTACGACGTCACGGTCGTCGGCGCGGGCGTGGTGGGCTGCGCGATCGCCCGCGAGCTGGCCCGCCATCCGCTGCGGGTCGCGCTCGTGGAGGCGTCCGGCGACATCGGCGAGGGCAGCTCCAAGGCCAACACCGCGATCCTGCACACCGGTTTCGACGCCGATCCCGGCTCCCTCGAAGCGCGTCTGGTCCGCGAGGGCAGCCGGCTGCTCGCCGCGTACGCCCGCGAGACCGGGATCCCGGTCGAGCCCGTCGGCGCGCTGCTCGTCGCCTGGGACGAGGACCAGCTCGCCGCGCTCCCCCGCCTCGCCGACAAGGCCGTACGCAACGGCCACCACGGCACCCGGATCGTCGGCTCCGCCGAACTGCGCGCGCTCGAACCCCACGTGGGCCCGGGCGCGCTGGGCGCCCTGGCCGTGCCCGACGAGTCGCTGATCTGCTCCTGGACCACCCCGCTCGCCTACGCCACCCAGGCCGTCCGCTCCGGTGTCGACCTGCACCTCGACTGCCCGGTGGAGAGGGTGCGGCCGGGCGGCCCCGGCACACCGCACCGGCTGATCACCCGGCGCGGTGTGCTGCGCACCCGTCACCTGGTCAACGCCTGCGGACTGTACGCGGACGCCTTCGACGCGCTGGTCGGGCGGTACGACTTCACGGTCACCCCGCGGCGCGGGCAGCTCGTCGTCTTCGACAAGTTCGCGCGCGAGCTCGTCCGGCACATCCTGCTGCCGGTGCCCGGCGCCCTCGGCAAGGGCGTGCTGGTCGCGCCGACCGTCTACGGCAACGTGATGCTCGGCCCGACCGCCGAGGACCTCGACGACAAGACCGCCACCGGTTCCACCGCGGAGGGGCTCGCCGCCCTGCGCGCCCAGGGCCGCCGGATCCTGCCCGCGCTGCTCGACGAGGAGGTCACCGCGGTCTACGCGGGGCTGCGGGCCGCCACCGGCGCCGAGGACTACCGGATCGCGGCCCACCCGGAGCTGCGGTACGTGACGGTGGGCGGGATCCGGTCCACCGGGCTCACGGCCTCTCTGGCCATCGCCCGGCACACCGTGGAGCTCCTCGCCGACACGGGTCTTCCGCTCGGAGCGGAACGCAGCCTCGCCCCCGTGACGATGCCCAACCTCGGCGAGGCGTTCCCCCGCCCGTACCGGGACGCCGACCTCATCGCCCGCGACCCCGCGTACGGCGACATCGTCTGCCACTGCGAGCGGGTCACCCGCGGCGAGATCCGCGACGCGCTCGCCTCCGCCGTGCCGCCCGCCTCGCTCGACGGACTGCGGCGCAGGACCCGGGCGCGGGCCGGGCGCTGCCAGGGCTTCTCGTGCGGTGCGGCGGTGCGGGCCCTGTTCGAGGAAGGCGCACGGTGAAGCGCACGGTCGACGTCCTGATCGTCGGCGCGGGCCCCGCGGGCCTCGCGGCGGCCGCCCGGCTGGCCACCGCGGGCGCGGGACGCGTCGAGGTCCTGGAGCGGGAGCGGACGGCCGGCGGCGTCCCGCGGCACTGCGCGCGGGGTGGCTTCGGCGCGCTCACCGGCCCCGGCTACGCCCGCCGGGCGGTGCGTGACGCCACCCGGGCCGGGGCGGTCGTCCGCACCGGGGTGAGCGCCACGGGCTGGGCCGGGCCGCTCACCCTGGAGGTCACCGCACCCACGGGCCTCGAACGGATCGGCGCCCGGGCCGTCGTCCTCGCCACCGGGGCGCGCGAACGGCCGCGCAGCGCCCGCCTGGTGCCGGGCAGCCGGCCCGCCGGGGTGTTCAGCACCGGTGAACTCCAGCAGTCGGTCGAGCTGTTCGGGCTGCGCCGCGAGCGGATCGGGCGCCGTGCGGTCGTGGTGGGCTCCGAGCCGGTCGCCCGGCACGCGGTGCGCACCCTGCGCCGGGCCGGGGTCGCGGTCGTCGCGGTCGTCGCGGAGCAGCCGCACGGTCCGCGCCTGCCGGCGCCCGTGCTGCGCGGGGCGACGGTCGTCGAACTGGTCGGGCGGGGCCGTCTGTCGGGAGTGGTCGTGCGCGGTGCGGACGGGCGTACCGGGCTGCTGCGCTGCGACACCGTCGTCTTCACCGGCGACTGGATCCCCGACCACGAACTCGCCCGCGGAGGTGGCGTCCCCCTCGACCCCGCGACCCGCGGCCCGGCCGTCGACCCGGCGTTCCGTACGCCCGTGCCGGGGGTCTTCGCGGTGGGCAACCTGCTGCGGGGCGTGGAGCCCGGGGTGGTGGCGGCCGCGGAGGGCCGGTCGGTGGCCGCCGCCGTCCTCGACCACCTCGCGGGCGCGCCCTGGCCCGCCCCAGGCGTCCCCCTCGCCCCGGAGGGCGCCCTGCGCTGGGCCACCCCCAACCGCCTCACCGGGCCCGCCCCGGCCCTGCTGCTCCGCCCCGCGCGGCGGCTGTCGCGCCCACTGCTCACCGTCGTACAGGACGACCGGGTGCTGCACGAGGGCCGGCTCCCCGGGCGGCTCGAAGCCCACCGCTCGGTCCGTCCGCCGACCGGCTGGACGGCCGATGTGGACCCGGCGGGCGGCCCGGTGGTCCTCCGCCTCGACGGACGCGAGGCCTGCACGGGCGGTGGACCTGCCGACGCGGCGGGGCCGCACGGGCGGTAGGCCTGCCGGGGCGGGGGCGGTCACACGGGCGGTCGGTCTACCGGGTGGTGGGGGCCGCAGGGGCCGTCGGCCTGCCGGGACCGGAGGGGGCCGCACCGGCCGTCGGTCTACCGGGACCGGTGGGGGCCGCACCGGCCGTCGGCATGGCTCGGGCGCTCTCGACCGCGGTGGCGGGTTCCGCGACACTGGGCGGTATGCCCGAGAAGCGCAGTGCCGGTCTCCTCCTCTACCGCAGGACCGCCGACGGCGGTACGGAGGTGCTCATCGGCCATATGGGAGGTCCGTTCTGGTCCTCACGGTCCGATGCCGCCTGGAGCGTCCCCAAGGGCGAGTACGGGCCCGACGAGACGCCCGAGGCCGCCGCGCGGCGGGAGTTCGAGGAGGAGCTGGGGCTTCCGGCGCCGGACGGCGAGCACATCGCACTCGGGGAGGTCCGGCAGGCGAACGGAAAGACCGTCACCGTCTGGGCCGTCGAGGCGGATCTCGACCCCCAGCGGATGGTGCCGGGCACGTTCACCATGGAATGGCCGCGCGGCTCCGGCGTGCTGCGGGAGTTCCCGGAGCTCGACCGGGTCGGCTGGTTCACCCTCGCGGAGGCCGCGCCCCTGCTGGTGGCGGGTCAGCGGGCGTTCCTGGAGCGGCTGGCGGCGCACCTCGGCGGGCCAGGGGCCTGATTGTCAGACCCGTGCGAGAGGGTGGGCAGGACGACCGCCACCTGCTCGAGAGGGAGCCCGACATGACGACGTTCACCGGCCGCGAGCGCGCCGCCGCCCAGGCCTACCTGCGGCTGCTCGAATCCACCCAGGCGGTGCTCGCCGATCCGCACCTCGAGCCGTACGCGGCGGCGATGCTGACGCATCCGATGGCCGAGGCGGACGCGGCGCTGCGCGAGGCGGGCTTCTCGGGGAACGAGGCGCATCTGTTGAGTCTCGTGGCGGCGCTGCGGGCCTCCCCCACGGCCGATCGGAGCAGGCCCGTGTGAGGGCGCCCGGCCCCCGGCCCCCCAGCCCGGCCGGTGGGCCGGGGGGCGCATCCCCGGCCCACCGGGACCCTGTCGACTCCTGCGTCACCCCCCGTCAGTCCCGAACAGCGCCCGTCAGGCCCCGTCAGGGCCCGCCAGGCGCCGTCAGACCCTGTCGGCCCGCCCGTCCGCTCTCCCCGCGGTCCGTCGGCTCGGGGTGCCGGCGGCGGCCCAGGAGTTCGGCGAGGCCCCGGCGGGTGGCGGCGACCACGACCCGGTCGCCGGGGCCGAGGACGTCACCGGGGGCGAGCTGCCACACCAGGCCGTAGCCCCTGCGGTCGACGGCCACGCCGGCCGGGCCGCGCGCGACGACCCGCCAGGCGCCGGGGCGGAACGCCTGGGCGACGGTCCGGCCCTCCAGGAGCGGATGGTCGGTGACGTCGAGCGCCGCGAAGAGCAGCACCCGGCGCTCCACGGGGATGGCGCCCAGGACCTGGCGGCCCATCATCGCCCCGGCGAAGGCGGGCGCCGACAGATGGGACACACTGCGGCTGCGGGTGAGGGCGCCGGGGTGCGCGGCGCGCAGCGTGCGGTAGACGGCGGTGGCGAAGTCGTCGTCGTACAGGCGCAGCGCCACCCGCAGCTCGGGGCTGATCGACCGGGCGTGCAGCGCCGCCTCCAGGTTGGTGATGTCGACGCTGGTCAGGGCCAGCAGGGCGCGCGCCCGGTGGATGCGGGCGGCTTCCAGGACGCCCTCCTCCGTGACGTCGCCGATGACCGTGGGCACCCGCAGCCGCCGGGCCAGCGCCAGGCCGCGGGCCTCGGGGTCGGCCTCCACGCAGACGACCGGGATGTTCATCCGGCGCAGCCGGGCGAGCACCCGGGTGCCGACCTTGCCGAGGCCGAGCAGCACCACGTGCCCGGACAGGCCCCGGGGCGGCCGGCGCAGGGTGGTCGCCGAGCGGAAGGTGCCCATGGCCTCCAGGAGCGCGGCGACGAGCACGGGCAGCAGGAGCAGCCCGACGAACCCGGCGAGGATCTGCAGCAGCTGGCGGCTGGTCGGCTCGTCCACCGCCGGGTCGCCGATGGCGAAGACGTCCAGGAGCGTCAGATAGGCGGCGTGCAGCGGGTGGTCGCCGGTCGCGAGCGTCGAGGCCAGGGCGATCGCCAGGACCGCGGCCGCCACTCCCGCGAGGGACCAGCGCAGCCGTCGGGAGAAGAGCGAGCCGACGGGCAGCGCGGAGGCGCCGAGCCAGCCGGTGCTCTGGGCGGGGCCCTCGTAGGTGACGGCTTCCAGGGCGACGATCCCGCGCCCGGTGGCGGCGGCGACGGCGGCGTCGTCGGGAAGCAGCTGCGGACCCTGGTCGCCGCTGCGCTCGGAGCCCTCGCTGCCCGCCGGGTCGCTCGCGGTCGCGGAGAGCAGCGCCAGGGTGCACAGGCCCGGGTCGGCGACCTCGCCGGGGGCGGGCGGGGTGCGGTCGACGGCGTGCAGCAGCAGTCCGCCGGCCTGGATCACCTTCTTGCTCCCGGCGACGGCGGTGGCCGCGAGGGCGGGCGCGGCGGTGTCGGCGTCGGAGAGCACGGTGGTGGACGCGTCGAGCTTCTCGGGGTCGAGGCCGGGCTCGGACACGGCCGCGGCCTGGTCGAGGAGGCCGGCCAGGTGCTGGCCGAGCTTGCGGTTGTAGAGCCGGATGACCAGTCGCAGCCTCGGGTTGAGCCGGCGGGCGGCCAGCGCGGCGCGGATGTTGCGCTCGTCGTCCTCGTGGACCAGGGCGAGCGCGGCGGCCCGCTGCACGCCCGCGTCGAGCAGTGCCTGGTCGTCTGCCTCGCCGGTCTCCATGACCCGGATCGGGCGCCCCGCCGGGTGCGGCTCGCCCGCACCGGCCGGGCCGGCGCCCGTGGTGCGGGTGACGGCGGCGGTCACCCGGCCGAAGAGCGCGGCGGCCCGTCCCGTGCGGGCGGCCGCGGGCCGGCTCGGCGCCTCGGCGGGTGCGGGGACGAGCAGGGTGACGCGCTCCTCGTACATCTCGTGCAGCTCCGCCGCGAGACGGTGGGCGAGCACGTCGTCACCGCAGACGATCATGTGTTCGGCGGGGGCGTGGCCGTCGGCGTCGCCGGGCGCAACGGGCCTGCTCTGGTTCGGGAATGAGGACACGTCACCAGGATGCCCTGCGGCACCGACAGGCCGGTCGCCGCCCACCGGGCGAGGGGCGGCGGGAGCTGCGGCGGGGCGACGCGCCCACCCTCCGGCACGGGCGCTACGCCGGTCGGCGCACTCCGTCCTGCGGTCGCCGCACCCCGTTCCTACGGTGGCTGAATGATCGTCATGCCAGCTGTCCGTCATGCCGCCGCCGGTGCCGCGGCGCTGCTGCTCGTCCTGCCGGTTCCCCTGGCCTCGGCTTCCGTCGTGTCCGAGCCCACCCCGCCGGCGCGCTCCTTCGTCGATCCCGCCCGCCTCGACCGCTCGGGAACGCAGGTGCAGCCGCTGCCGGGCGCCCCGCGGCTGCCCTCCCTGTCGGCGCTGTCCTGGGTGGTGGCCGACGCGGCCACCGGCGAGGTCCTCGCGGCCCGCGACGCGCACCGGCCGCTGCCGCCGGCGAGCACCCTGAAGACCCTGTTCGCGCTGACCGCGCTGCCCCACCACGATCCGGACGAGCGGCACACCGTCAGCGACGCGGAGCTCACCGGCATCGGCGAGGGCAGCAGCCTCGTCGGGGTGAAGGAGGGCTACACGTACAAGGTGTCGGACCTGTGGAACGGCGTCTTCCTCAGCTCCGGCAACGACGCGGTGCACGTCCTCGCCTCGATGAACGGCGGCTGGGAGTCGATGACCCGGCAGATGCAGGCGAAGGCCCGCGCCCTGGGTGCCCGCGACACCCGGGTGGTCTCCCCCGACGGTTACGACGCGCCGGGCCAGGTCTCCTCGGCGTACGACCTGGCGGTCTTCGGGCGGGCGGGCCTGCAGGATCCCCTGTTCACCCGCTACTGCTCCACCCGCTACGCCGACTTCCCGGCCGGCTCCTGGTCGTACGGCATCGCGAACACCAACCGGCTGCTCACCGGCGCGGACGGGGTGGCCCGCTATCCGGGGCTCCTCGGCATCAAGAACGGCTACACCAGCAATGCCGGGAACACCCTGGTCGCGGGGGCGCGGCGCGGGGGGCGCACGCTGGTCGTATCGGTGATGAACCCTCAGTGGGGCGGTGGTCTCGCGGTGTACGAGGAGGCCCGGGAGCTGCTCGACTGGGGCTTCGACGCGGCGGGGCGGGTCCGGCCGGTGGGCTCCCTCAAGCCGGTGAAGGCCGTGCGCGCGGGCGCCCGCGCCGAGGCCCGTGCGGCGGCCCAGGCCGGGCCGCAGGCGGCTCTCGCGGCGGCCCCGGCCGGCGCGGTCCACCGCGACCCGCACCAGGAGTCCGCTCCCACGGGTACGGCGGCCGGCCTTCCGCTGGCCCTCGTGGGCTCGGCGCTGGGCGCGGCGCTCTCGCTGTGGCTGTGGCGGCGGTTCGGCGCGCGCGGGAACTGAGCGCCGACGGGGCCGGAACGGTTCGGCGGGTGCCGAACGGTCCGGCTCCTAGCCTGCTCGGGCGCCGTCCGGGAGGGTCCCGGGCCGGGCGCGCGAGGAGTGGCGCGATGGGCGTGGGGACGGGGCGGTACGCGGCGGCGGTCGCGCGGCGGTTTCACGAGGTGAACGGCGTGCATGCGATGACGACGGCGGACGACGCCTATGTGAGCGCGCAGTTCACGCCCCTGGAGGAGCTGTGCGCCGTGCTCGGGCGGGACGCGGACGAGGCGCGGCGGCAGATGCTGGACGGGCTGCTGCCGCTGCCGGGCTATCTGCGCTCGGACGGCGCGGAGATGGTGCCGCACGACCTGTTCGCGCTTTCCGCCGCGGCCGGGGGTGCGGAGCGGCTGCGGGCGTGGTTCGTGGCGCACTGGGAGGACGCGTCCGAGGGCGCCGAGGAGTGGGCGGCGTATCTGAGCGGCCGGTACGTGTGTCTGCACCGGGTCGCCCCGGACACGATCCGCCGCAAGGGCGCCCTGACGGCTGCGATCGCGGCGGCCGTCGCGGCGCCGCGGCCGGACTCGCCGGAGTGGGCGGCCTCGCTGCACGCGCTGGTGGACGAGCTCGACGGTCTGGAACCGGACTTCGCCCCGTACGACCGGCTGCGCTTCGGCGGGCCGACGTCCCGGGACGTCTGGGTGGACGCGGTACGGGCCCGCTGGGCGCGCCCGTGACCTCCGTCCGCCCCCCTGCCGTTTTGACCTTCCGCCGTCGAACCCTCGCCCCTCAGACCTCCGGTTCGTCGGGGCGCGGGCGCTCGCGTCCGGTGAGGTGGCGGCGCGACCAGCCCATCAGCAGGCGCAGCAGGCACACCAGGGTCACGACCCAGACGGCGGCGAACGCCCAGATCAGGGCGGGTGCTTCGGTGGCGACGGCGAGCACGAAGAGGATGATCGCGACGATGCCGAGGACGGCGGTGGCGGGTCCTTCGACGCGCCGAACCCATCGGCCGGTACGCAGCCCTCGGGCGAGCGCCCTGTCCTGTCCCAGGTCCCGTTCAATCTCGGCCAGAATGCGCCGTTCACGTGGTGAGAGCCGTGCCTCGTCCATCGCCGACACCTCCCGGACGGTCGCGGGCGGCCGTCGCCGACCGCGCCCTGTACCCCTCCGTTACCCCGCCCGGCCGCGCCGAACCGCCCCCGGGGCCATGACCGCGACGACCGGGCGCGGCTCGGGCCGGGGCTGGGCCAGGTAGCGTTCGGCGGCGTGGGCCGCCTCGCGGGCGGTGCGCTCTCCCATGAGGACGCAGAGCGTGTACGCGGTGTCCTCGAACCGGCGACGGACCGATACGTCGCACGGCCGCGCCAGGACCTGTCGCTCCTGGGCGCGGTAGCTCCGCAGGAGCTGATCGATCGTGTTTCGGTCGGGCAGCAGCATCCGGTCCTCCTGTACGGCCCTGGCCCCCCGGCACCACCATCGTCGGGGCACATGCTCACAAGCGCGACCCGCAGCGCCACGCTCCGTGACCACCGGCCCGTCCCGCGTGCGCGGGCGCGCCCGATGGCGGAAGGTCGAGGGGAGGGAGGACGGAAGGTCAGGTCATGAAACCGAGCGAGGGTCTGCGTGTCGTCGTCACCGGCGCCACGGGAAACGTCGGCACGAGTGTGGTCCGCGCGCTGGAACGGGAGCCGCGGGTCGCCTCCGTGCTGGGTCTGGCCCGGCGCAGCCCCCGGCTGTCGCCGGCGAAGACGGAGTGGGCCGAGGTGGACCTGTCGATGGCGGGCGACGAGCCCCGCCTCGCCCAGTACCTGGAGGACGCGGACGCGGTCGTCCATCTGGCCTGGCGCTTCCAGCCGACGCACGATCCGGCGGTGACCTGGGAGAGCAATGTGCTCGGCTCGGTACGGGTCTTCGACGCCGTCGCGGCCGCGCGCGTGCCGGTCCTGGTGTACGCCTCGTCGGTCGGCGCCTACTCCCCCGGTCCCAAGGACGGCCCGCCGGTCTCGGAGTCCTGGCCGACGCACGGCTGGCCGGGCGCCGCGTACACCCGCGAGAAGGCGTACGTGGAGCGGGTTCTGGACACCTTCGAGCGGGACCATCCACAGACGCGGGTGGTGCGGATGCGGCCCGGATTCCTGTTCAAGGAGGAGTCGGCGAGCGAGCAGCGGCGGATCTTCCTGGGGCGTTTCTTCCCGGGCCATCTGTTCCGGCCCGACCTGCTTCCGCTCGTACCGGAACTCTCCGGGCTGCGCTTCCAGGTGCTGCACACCGACGACGCGGCCGACGCCTACCGGCGGGCGCTGCTGCGGGACGTGCGGGGCGCGTTCAACCTGGCGGCCGATCCGGTGGTCGACGCGGGGACGCTCGCGGGGCTCTTCGACGCGCGTCCGGTGAAGGTGCCGAACGCCGCGGTGCGGGGCGCGCTCGCGGCGGCCTGGCGGCTGCGCGTCGCGCCCGCGTCGCCGGGGCTGTTCGACGCCGTGCTGCGGTTGCCGCTGCTGGCCACCGACCGGGCGCGGCGGGAGCTGGAGTGGGAGCCGTCCAGGACCTCGGTCGAGGCCCTGGAGGAGTTCCTGCGCGGGGTCCGCAGCGGTGGCGGCGACGCCACGGACCCGCTCGCCGGCCGGCGCGTCGGCTGACCCGTCAGCCCCAGTCGACGATCCGCATGGCCGCGCCGGCGGCCTCCCGGCCCCGGCAGTGGGCGCGGTGGTGGGCGAGCAGGGCGTCGATGTCGAGGTGGCGGCCGAAGGCGGGCTGCGCGGCGAGCCTCTGGGCGTACGCCCAGAGGGCGGGGTGGTCGGCGACCCGGTCCATCGCGGCGGCGTCGAGGTGCCAGCGGTGGACGGTGTCGAGCTGGACCAGGGTGACCCAGACGGTCACGTCGGCGGCGGTGGGCGCGTCGCCGAGCACGTACGGGTGGCGGGCGAGCCGCCGCTCGAGGGAGCCGAGCGCGGCGAAGAGCACGGTGAGCGGGTCGCGGTGGGCGGCCTGGTCGTCGAGGCCGAGTTCGCCGGCGCGCTGGGCGGCGGCGTGGATGCTGTGCGCGCAGAGGTCGGCGATGGCCGCGATCTCGTCCTGGTCGGCCTCGGGGAGGAGTTCGGGCCCGTCGCCGCGGAAGCGCAGGGCGAGGTCGCGCAGGATGTCGGGCACGTGGGTGGAGACGATCCGCCCGGTCCAGCCGTCGCTGAGCACGGGCGCGGCGGCGGGTCCCGGGTACTGGTGGGCGCTGGCCTCGTACAGCGGGCGCAGCACGGCGTAGCCGCCGTCGGGCGTGTCGGGGAGGGCGGGCAGGACGGTCAGCGGGAGCGTCTCGTCGAGGCCCAGGAGGCTGTGGGTGACGGCCACGCCCAGACAGCCGGGGTCGGCGGGCGCCAGATGGAGCCGGTAGCGGTGCGGTACGGCGTAGTGGCCGCTGCGGACGTCGCAGCCGATCCGGCCTCGGAAGACCGGGACGGCGGTGAGCGGGACGATCGACGGGACCACCGACGGGGCGGTGGAGGGGGCGGTGGAGCGGACGACGGACATGCTTCTCCCTGGGTTGCTCGGTGCTGGGTCGCGGTGGCGCACGACGGCGTCGGCGCGCGCCCGGAGGCAGCAGAGGTACGGGAAGGAGGAGATCGAGCCGAGACGCGGACGGGACGCGGGGGGCTTGCTCCGATCGGGAGTGGCGCCCGCGCCGGACGGGCCCCGGGACGGGCTCGGGGCCGGCCCCTAGGCCGCGCTGCAGACTCGCAGCAGATCGATGTGGCGGCGGGAGGTCAGCGGCAGGGTGCGCGGCAGGCGGGCGGCACGTGCCGTGCCCGCCGCGTCCTCGGCTCCCATGGTCGCCATGGTTCCCTACCTGTTCGCTCGGTTTCCCGTCCACGAGTGTGGGATCGCCCGCGCCCCCCGTCAAGGGTGCGGAATAATGCTCCTATGCGCATTTCAGCCAGGGCCGATTACGCGGTGCGGGCCGCCCTCCAGCTCGCCGCGGCCCAGGACACCGGACCGGTGAAGGCCGAGGCCATCGCCGACTGCCAGGGGATCTCGCACAAGTTCCTCGAAGGCATCCTCGGCGACATGCGCAAGGGCGGCCTGGTGCAGAGCCAGCGCGGCGGCAACGGCGGCTACTGGCTGGCGAAGCCGGCCGGGGAGATCTCCGTCGCGGACGTGATCCGCTGCGTGGAGGGCCCGCTGGTCTCGGTGCGCGGGGTGCGCCCGCCCGAGCTCTCGTACACCGGTCCGGCCGAGTCGCTGCTGACCCTCTGGGTGGCCCTGCGGGCGAACGTGCGCCATGTGCTCGACGGGGTGTCGCTGGCGGAGCTGGCCTCGGCGAAGCTGCCGCCCGAGGTGGTGGCCCTCGCCGAGGACCCGGACGCCTGGACCAATCCGTAACCGTCCGGCCCCGCGCGACGGCCCTGGTCGGCCCGACCTTCATCCGCTTTTCGAGATGCGATTGTCCGCGATGCGGACGCCTCTTGGGGCCCGGGCGGCCCCTCTGCCAGTATCCCTACTATTCCAGTGGGGATACTAGGGATCATGTGAGGTGACGTGAGAACGCCGAAGAAGTCTGCGATACGCCCCACCTCCGCGTCGGTCGACCGCCCGGCCGCCGACGCGATCTGGCCCCGCGTCACCAGGGAGCTCGCCGACGACCTCGCGGTGGACGCCCTGGCCAGGGACCGTGCGGGCAAGGCCCCCTTCGACGAGGTCGCGCGGCTCCAGGAGGCCGGGCTGCCCGCCCTGCTCACCGCGCCCGGGCCCAGCGGGCGCGGCGCCGACTGGCGCACCGCGTGCGGGGTGATCAGGGAGATCTCCGCGGCCGACGGCTCGATCGGCGAACTCCTCGCCCACCACTGCGTGCTGTCCTGGACCTCGCGGTTCCTCGGCCCCGCGGCCGGTCCGCTGGACCTCGACACCGTCACCGCCGAGGAGGGCTGGCTGCTCGCCGGGGCGGTCGAGCCGCCGCGCGTGGACGCCGGGCCCGCCGGGCTCACCCTGACCCCGGCCGGCGGCGGCGCCTACGTCCTGGACGGACGCCGCGCCTTCGCCTCCGGGGTGACCGTCGCCGACCGCCTGGTCGTCGGAGCCCGCTGTACGGAGACGGGGGACCTGCTGATCGTCCTGGTCGACCCGGCCCACCCGGCGGTGTTCACCGACGCGGGCGCCGAGCGGGTCGGCCAGCGCCTCGCGGGCGCCGGGACGGTCACCTTCGACCAGGTGCCGGTCACGGCGGCGCAGGTGCTCGGCGCGCTCCCGCACGACGAGCACGCCGTCGCCCCGTACTCGACCCTCGCGCCGCTCGCCCTGCGGCTGCTCCTGGTCCACGTCGGGCTCGGCATCGCCGAAGGCGCGCTCGCCGAGGCCCGGGACATCAGCCGGGCCACGCAGGCCGCGCCGCCACCGGCCGAAGGGGCGCGCGGCAGGTCCGCGTTCGCCGCCGACTTCCCGACCGGCTTCGGGACCGGATTCGCGGCCGGATTCGCGGCGGACGGCGACGGGCCGGGTGCGGGCGGGCGGAATCCGGCCGCGGGCTTCGCGGACATCGGTTCCGGGGACGATCCGTACCTCCTGCTCGCCTACGGGGAGTTGGCGACCGCCGCGCACGCCGCCGCGGCTGTGGTGGAGCGGGCCACGGACGCCCTCGCCCACGGGCTGGTCGAGGAGCGGGCCCTCGACGTCGAGGAGCGCGCGGACATCGCCGTCCTGGTCGCGGCGGCGGAGACCGTCACCAACCGGGCCGCGGTCGACATCACCACCCGCATCCTCGAACTCGTCGACCCGGCCACCGCCGTCCGCCCACACGCCACCGGACAGGGCTTCGACCGCTTCTGGCGCAACGTCCGGTCGCTCACCGCCCCCGTCTCGCCGGACCACCGGCTGCGGGACATCGGGGACCACTACCTCAACGGCACCCACGCCCGGCTCACCCTCCTGGCGTAACCCGGGCCGATCGGCAGGGCGGTTCGGGACCTCCGGCCCTCTCCCGGGGCGGCCGATGGGCCCAAGCTGGAGGCAGCGGGCCGGCCGGCCGACCGGCCCGAAGCCGAGCCGACGGAGGCAGCCTGATGAGTCGTGAGATCGTCGCGGGAGTGGACGGTTCCCCGGAGAGCCTGGCCGCGGCGGACTGGGCCGCGCGAGAGGCGCTGCGCAGGGGGCTCCCCCTCCGGCTGGTGCACGCCTGGCGGTGGGAGCCGCTCGACCTGCCCCTGCTCCAGGACCCGACGAGCCAGCAGCAGGCCGCCCAGGACGTGGTGCGCGGGGCCGAGGCGACCATCGCCGAGCGCTACCCGGAGCTCGGGTCGTCCGCCGAGGTCGTGGGCGACACACCGGTCGCCGCGCTCCTCGACACCGCGCGGGAGGCCGATCTGCTGGTGATCGGCTCGCGCGGGCACGGCCCCGTCACCGGCTACCTCCTCGGCTCGTACGGGCAGCAGATCATCGCCGACGCCCGGTGCCCGGTCGTCGCGGTCCGCGCCCGCGACGGCGCCGCGGCCGAACCGCCCGCCGGGGAGATCCTGGTCGGCCAGCACGGCAGCCCCGAGGACAGCGCGCCGGCGCTGCGGTTCGCCTTCGAGGCGGCCGAGGCCCGCGGCGCGGCGGTCAGGGCGGTACGGGCCTGGAGCCTGCCGCCCCTCCTCGCGTACAGCCCGGCCTCGCTGCGGCTCGCCGACGAGGCCGGCGGGCTCGTGCCGTACGAGGAGAAGGCACTGCGCGAGGCCCTCGCACCGTGGCGGGAGCGCCACCCGGGTGTCCCGGTCACCGCGCACGTGGAGCTGGGCAGCGCCGGGCAGGTGCTGCTCTCCGGCTCGGGCTCCGCGCAGCTGCTCGTGGTGGGGCGGCGGGCGCGGCGCGGGGCGCTCGGCGGGCGGATCGGGTCGGTGGCGCACGCGGCGCTGCACCTCGCCCCGTGCCCGGTCGCGGTGGTGCCGCACGAGGTTGACGCACAGGATTGACGAGGGGTGTCGCGCCGGCCGGGGCCGGAAAGTGTTGTTTCCGTCGCCCCGGTGGCTCTCCCACGACACCGGACGGTCCGGCGGCCTCGAACAGAGAGCGGAGCCCATGCAGCACGACGCGCACGACGCAGACGCCCCCACCGGCCGTCCGGGACGGCCGCCCGAGCGGGGCGGTGGCCGCGGCAGGCACCGCGGGGGCGCGCCGTCCTTCCGCTGGGCGGGGACGGCGGCGGGGGCGGTCGCGGCCGCGCTGGTGGTGGCGAGCGGGGTGTACGTGACGACGCTCGGCACACCGGCCGGCGCGGGCACTCCCCCGGTGGCGGACACGCGCCTGGCCCCGGCGCCGGTCGCGGACGCGGTGCCCGCTGTGGCGGGGTCGGCGGGGTCGGCGGGGTCGGCGGGGTCGGCGGGGCAGTACGTCGACCAGATCGTCGCCCTCGTCAACACCGAGCGGGAGAAGGCCGGTTGCGGCCCGCTCAGGTCGGACGCCAAGCTGCGCACGGCCGCGCAGGAACACGCCGACGACATGTCCGCACGCCACTACTACGCCCACGAGTCACCGGAGGGGCGCAACGCGGGCGACCGGATCACCGCGGCCGGATACACCTGGTCCACCTGGGGCGAGAACATCCACCGGGGCCCGCACACGCCCGCGCAGGCGGTCGAGGACTGGATGAACAGCGAGGGCCACCGGAGGAACATCCTGAACTGCGCGTTCGAGGACATCGGTGTCGGGGTGACCCTCGCGGCCAACGGCCCCTGGTGGGTGCAGGACTTCGCCTCCCGCTAGGACGGTCAGAGGTCGACGCCGGTCACCTCGAAGGACTGGACCGACCGGGCGGGGAACCACGACCAGAAGCGCCGGCCGTGCAGGAACGTGTCCTGGTGGTGGGCGTACCGTTCGGACCCCGCCGTGGCCGTCATCCAGCGGTCCACGAGTGCGCCGTCGGTGGCCGCGGTGGTGAACCGCGAGAGGTCGAAGTCCAGGTACCGGTCCGTGTCGTGGTTCGCGGCGACGATCACCAGCTTGCGTGCGGCGGAGTCGTACGCGGCGACCACGTCCGGGGTGCCGGTGTCGAGGATCCTCATGCCGGGACGGATGTGCCGGGTGTACTGCGCGAGGACGTAGTACTTCGTGTTGACGAGGCCGAGTCGGTTGTCGACGAGTTCGATCGGGCCCCAGCCGCCGCCGTTGCTGTTGTCGACGACCTGCCAGTACACCCACGCCGTGGGGTGCAGCCATCGCATGTCGAGGCCGAGGTTGCGGGCGATCGTCATCCCGCTGCCGTCGACGTCGGTGTATTCCGACATCCAGATCCGCTTACCGGCCGCGACGGCGGCGTCGTACAGCAGGTCGCGGCGGGTGTCGGCGCGGTAGCCGTGGACGTTGATCCTTCCGACCGTCTGGCGGGTGGCGGGGTCGAAGCGGTTCCAGGTGTCGAGCGCGTAGTCGTAGCCGTTCTCGTCCATGGCGGGGATCTCCATCCACGCCAGGCCGCGGGCGTCGAGCTGGGCTCGGGTCTCGGCGATGAGCCGGGCCTGCTGCGCCGGGGTGTAGAAGCAGCCCTCCTGGCCGCGTCCCTCCTCGGGCGTCCACGGCAGGCAGGGCTCGTTCACGGGCTGTACGGAACGGAAGTCGATGCCCCAGTGGTCGTGGGCGTAGCGCGCGACGGTGGCCAGATAGGCGGCGTGGCGGCCGTAGTTGCCGTCCTGGAGGTTGCAGTGCCAGGGCGTTTCACTGCCGCGCGGGTCGTCGTTCTCGAGCATCCACCACATCGGCGAGTTCGAGAACATCTCGAAGGTGTCGGCGCCCCGGTCCCGCGCCAGCCACATCATGTCGCGCTGGTTGGCGTCGGCGTACCAGTCCCAGCTGGACGAGGACGGGTCGCTGCTGAACCAGTCCAGCTGGTAGCCCTCGAGCGCCTTGTATCCGGCGGTGCTCGGCTCGGGCCGCATCGCACGGCCGTCGATGGCGTGGGTGCTGGAACCGCCCACGTTGTAGCGGACGATGTTCAGGCCGAGCCCCGGCAGGGTCTGGCCGAGCAGCTGTACCGATCCCCTGCCGAAGAGGGCGTCGGCCACCACCGGGTCGGGACCGACCGCCTTGGCCCACCAGCTGAGCGAGGTGCCCCAGCCCTCCCACGTCCCACGGTTCGACGCGGGGTCGACGACGGTCGCCCCGTCCGCCCGCGCGGTGCCGGCACCGAGCCCCACGACCGCCGCCGCGGCCGGCAGGGCCGCCATGCCGCGCAGCACACTCCGTCGATCCATCGCTTGCGTCCCCCTCCCCGTGCGCCCCCGCGCGGGACGCGACCGGCTCAGTCTGAACGCTTCGACCAAGATCGGCAAGCCACCTCGCGCCTTCCGGCCGAGCCGCGGGGAACCGGCGCCGACCTGCGCATTCGCGCTCCGCGCCCGGGCCCGAGGCCCTCCTGGCCGGAAGGCCGCGGCCCACCCCCCTCAGCCGGCGACCGGCTGCTGCCGCGTGTTGGCCTGGGGGGCGGCGACGTGCTGCCGGGGGTCGGCCTGCTGCTGGACGGCGGTCCGCTCCGTCTCGCTCTGGACGAGCAGGGACAGGAGGGAGGCGAGCGGAAGGTTGGCTTCCGCGGGATGGCGCAGCGCCTTGCCCGGCGCTATGCGGTACGTGTTCGTCCGCCCCTCCCGCGTATGCGAGAGATAGCCGTCCTGTTCGAGGTCGGCGATGATCCGCGACACGGCCCGCTCGGTCAGCCGGCAGCGGGCGGCGATGTCGCGGATGCGGGCGTTCGGATTGTCCGCGATAGAAGCGAGGACGCGGGCGTGGTTCGTGATGAACGTCCATCCGGTGTGGGACTCAGGAGCTTCCAGCATGGTCCGGCATTCTACGTGACACGGTTTGCCGGAACGAAAAACCATGACATAGTTTTCCTGCATTCGACGTCACTTCCCCTCGCGCGAGGGGCGCCGGAGGGAGTACACGTATGCCCTGGGATGATGCCGCCATCATCGATCTCCCGCCCCGGTCCGAAGGCACGCTGCCGGCGGCGGAACGGGCCGGGGGCGAGGCACCGCGGCACGCGGTCGTCCGGTACGAGTACCGCGGGGCACAGGTCGTCGAGGCCCGGGGCGAGTACGACCTCCACTCGGTCGACGCCCTGGCCGACGCGCTGTGGGAGGCGGTCGAGACGCACCCGACGGTGATCCTGGACGCCTCCCGGATCACCTTCGCGGACTCGTCCGCCCTGAACCTGATGATCCTCGTCCACCGGACGGGAAAGCTGCGCGTGACGGCACCGTCGGCGCAGGTCCAGCGCCTGTGCGCGATCACCGGCGCCGACGGCGTCCTCCACATCCGGGACACGATCGCCGACGCCGTCGCCGACTAGGTCACCGCGTTCACGGGCCAGGAGAGCCGGCCCGGGAACAGCTCCACGACTCGTCCCGCACCAGCCGCTCGTCGATCCCCACGACCCGTCACTCTTCGCCCCTCGCGCATGACTTCCCGCCGGCCGACGACGCGTCGCACGGACTCGACGGACTCACCGGATGAGGTGACGTCCAAGGCGCCCTGCGCGCCACCGGGCAGCTCCTAGTCGAGCGGCGCGGCGAGTTCCTGTACCCAGACCGTGCCGTCGGTGCCCGGGACCGCGGCGACGCCGGTGTCCCGGTAGGCGCAGTCGAGGAGGTTGCGGCGGTGCGGGGCGTCGGACATCCAGTCGGCCACGACGGCCTCAGGGGTGCGCTGTCCTCGGGCCAGGTTCTCGGCCCAGGCGCTCCAGGAGTAGCCGCCCGCCTCGATCCGCGCGCCCGCGTCCGTGCCCTCCGGGCTGTCGTGGCCGTAGTAGCCGCGGGCCACCATGTCCCTGCCGTACGCGCGGGCCGCGGCCGAGAGCTTCGGGTCCATCCGCAGCGGGGCGCACCCCGCCTCGGCCCGGTGCGCGTTCACCAGCGTGTTCACCTGCTCCGCCAGGCTGGGGCGCGGTCGTTCGGTCCGGGTGGGACGCGGCGAGGGGCTCGGCGAGGGCGGCGGGGTCGTGGTCCGCGTGGCGGCCGGGGTCGCCGGCGCCGGAGGCGCGGGAGCCGGCTTCCGCGTCTCCGCGTGCCGTTCCTGGTCGTGCGGTACGAGGAGCAGCGCACCGCCGAGGATGGCGATGGCCGCGACGGCGGCGGGCCAGAGGAGGCGGCGGGCCCGGTGGGGACCGATATCCGGGATGTCGGGTCCAGGGGACGGGATGTCGGGTCCAGGTGACGGGAGGGTGGATCCAGGGTCGCCCGATGGAAGGTGGGATATCGGAGGCTGGATATCGGATCCGGGATCCAGGGCACCACCGTCGGATCCAGGGTTCTGGACAGGGGATCCACCGGCCCACGCCACGGTCTCCACACCCCCGCTCCCGTCCCGCCCCGCCCACATCAGCAGCGGCGGCACCAGGCCGAAGCCCACGAGCAGGCCCTCCGCGGGGGCCAGGCCCGTGCGGGTGGGGGCGCAGTGGGGGCAGCCGTCGAGGTGGCGGGCGAGGCGTTTGCGCCAGAGCGGGGAGGGGTGGTGGTCCCAGCCGGCGATGGTGGCGGCGAGGTCCGGGCAGGGCGGTGTGGCGGCGAGGGCGCGGACGACGGCGCGACCGGTCTCCAGGCGTTCCTTCATCCGCTGGACCCGCACGGCGGCGTGCCGCGGAGGGACGTCGAGGGCGGCGGAGAGTTCGGCGCGGGTCAGCTCGCCGGCGGCCTCCAGCCACCACAGGGAGAGGAGTTCGCGGTCGTCCTCGTCGAGCCAGCGGGTCGCCTCGGCCACCTCGCGGCGCTGGCCGGTCAGGCCGAGGCGCAGGATGGCGAGGTCGGTGAAGTCGCCGGCCGGGTCGGCGAGGGTCACGGCCCCGTCGAGGCCGGGCAGCGGCGCCTGCTGGCGTTCCCGCCAGCGGTGCCGTATCCGGTTCATGGCGATGGCCACGAGCCAGGAGCGGAAGCGGGCCGGGTCGCGCAGTCCCGGCAGACCGTCCAGGGCGCGGAGCATCGTGTCCTGGACGAGGTCGTCGACGTCGGCGTGGCCGTCGAGGGCACGCCCGACGATGTTGTAGACGAGCGGCAGATAGGCCCGTACGAGTTCGTCCCCGGCGCGCGCGTCACCGGCCCGCGCCGCCTCGACGAGCTCGGCGGTGCGGTGCTCGACGCTGTTCATGTGCTGTGCTCCCTCGTCCCCGGTGACGGTACCCGCCCGGTGCGGGCCGTCTTCGGGAGACCCCCGGGAGCGGCCGGGACAACACTTATCCCGGCAGGTGTCCCGGCGTCCGTACGGGACGGGCCGTCCCGCAGGCCGCTATCCCGACAGATGCGGCAGGATCGGCACCCTCGCCCCGCCCCCTTCCCGTACCGCCGCGACCACGGCGTCGTGCAGGTCGCGGCTGGCCTCCTCCGATCCGCAGGGAACCGGACTGCCCGACATGGTGAACCAGTCGGAGGCGCCGCTGTACTGCACGGCCACACGTGCTTCGCCCTCGGCGTAGGTCGTGTGCACGGTCACATCGCCCGTGACGACACCGACCTCGTCGGTCAGCACCCCGCCACGCCCGGTGTACACACCGGCGGTCGTCCATGATGCCCAGCTCATCCATCCAGACTCACACCCGGACGTCATATGCGCCACCGACGCGACCGCCCCGGCCGGACGGATGTCCGGCCGGGGCGGTCAGGGCGTCGCCTCGGTGATCAGACGAGCGTCGCGATGGCCTCGTTGAAGGTCGCCGAGGGGCGCATCACGGCCGCGGCCTTGGCCGGGTCGGGCTGGTAGTAGCCGCCGATCTCGGCCGGGGAGCCCTGGACGGCGATCAGCTCGTCGACGATCTTCTGCTCGTTGGCGGACAGCGTCTCGGCGAGCGGCGCGAAGGCCTTGGCCAGCTCGGCGTCCTCGGTCTGCTGCGCCAGCTCCTGGGCCCAGTACAGGGCCAGGTAGAAGTGGCTGCCGCGGTTGTCGATGCCGCCGACGCGACGGGTCGGCGACTTGTCCTCGTTGAGGAAGGTGCCGGTGGCGCGGTCGAGGGTGTCGGCCAGGACCTGGGCGCGGGCGTTGCCCGTGGTGGTGGCCAGGTGCTCGAAGGAGGCGGCCAGGGCGAAGAACTCGCCGAGCGAGTCCCAGCGCAGGTAGTTCTCCTTGACCAGCTGCTGGACGTGCTTGGGGGCGGAGCCACCGGCGCCGGTCTCGAAGAGGCCGCCGCCCGCCATCAGCGGGACGATCGAGAGCATCTTGGCGCTGGTGCCCAGCTCCAGGATCGGGAAGAGGTCGGTCAGGTAGTCGCGCAGGACGTTGCCGGTGACCGAGATGGTGTCCTCGCCGCGGCGGATGCGCTCCAGGGAGAACTTGGTGGCCTCGACCGGGGACAGGATGCGGATGTCCAGGCCCTCGGTGTCGTGCTCGGCGAGGTACGTCTTGACCTTGGCGATCAGCTGGGCGTCGTGGGCGCGGTTCTCGTCCAGCCAGAAGACGGCGGGGGCGCCGGTGGCGCGGGCGCGGGTGACGGCCAGCTTGACCCAGTCCTGGATCGGCAGGTCCTTGGTCTGGCAGGAGCGGAAGATGTCGCCCTCGGCGACCTCCTGCTCCAGGACCACGTTGCCGGCCGGGTCGACGAGGCGGACGGTGCCGGCCGCGGCGATCTCGAAGGTCTTGTCGTGGGAGCCGTACTCCTCGGCCTTCTGCGCCATGAGGCCGACGTTCGGGACGGAGCCCATGGTGGCCGGGTCGAAGGCGCCGTTGGCACGGCAGTCCTCGATCACGGCCTGGTAGACGCCGGAGTACGAGTGGTCCGGGAGGACGGCGAGGGTGTCGGCCTCCTGGCCGTCCGGGCCCCACATGTGGCCGGAGGTGCGGATCATGGCCGGCATCGAGGCGTCGACGATGACGTCGGACGGCACGTGCAGGTTGGTGATGCCCTTGTCGGAGTCGACCATGGCGAGGGCCGGGCCCTCGGCCAGCTCGGCGTCGAAGGAGGCCTTGATCTCCTCGCCGAGGCCGTGCGGGAGGGACGCCAGGCCGTTGAGGACGGTGCCGAGGCCGTCGTTGGCGGACAGGCCGGCGGCGGCCAGGACCTCGCCGTACTTGGCGAAGGTCTGCGGGAAGAAGGCGCGCACGACGTGGCCGAAGATGATCGGGTCGGAGACCTTCATCATGGTGGCCTTGAGGTGCACGGAGAACAGCACGCCCTCGGCCTTGGCGCGGGCGACCTGCTCGGCGAGGAAGGTGTTGAGGGCGGCGGCGCGCATCACGGAGGCGTCGACGACCTCGCCGGCGATGACCTTGAGCGGGGCGCGCAGCTCGGTGACGGTGCCGTCGGTGGCGACGTGCTCGAAGCGGAGGGTGGTGTCCTCGGCGATGACGGTCGACTTCTCCGTGGAGGCGAAGTCGTTCTCGCTCATGGTGGCGACGTTGGTCTTGGACTCGGGGGTCCAGGCGCCCATGCGGTGCGGGTGGGTCTTCGCGTAGTTCTTGACCGCGCCGGGGGCGCGGCGGTCGGAGTTGCCCTCGCGCAGGACCGGGTTGACGGCCGAGCCCTTGACCTTGTCGTAGCGGGCGCGGACGTCCTTGTCCTCGTCGGTCTGCGGGTCGTCCGGGTAGTCCGGGAGGGCGTAGCCCTGCGCCTGGAGCTCGGCGATCGCGGCCTTCAGCTGCGGGATCGAGGCCGAGATGTTCGGCAGCTTGATGATGTTGGCCTCGGGCGTCTTGGCCAGCTCGCCGAGCTCGGCGAGGGCGTCAGCGATGCGCTGGCCCTCCTCGAGACGCTCGGGGAAGGAGGCGATGATGCGCCCGGCCAGGGAGATGTCACGCGTCTCGACGTTGACGCCGGCGGTCGAGGCGTACGCCTGGATCACGGGCAGGAACGAGTAGGTCGCCAGCGCGGGCGCCTCGTCAGTGTGCGTGTAGATGATGGTCGAGTCAGTCACCGGGTGTGCTCCGCTCCACGTCTGCGTCTGCGAGATTGCTCGACATCAAGATATCTCGTGATCGGGCTCCTCGGGAAAGGGGTCCTCGGGAACCGGACTCGCGAGTCGGTACGGGGCGGCGCCCCGGTCGAGGTCGACGTGCCGCAGGAGGGCGAGCAGGGCCACGGCGACGCCCGCCCCGGTGCCGGCCGCGAGGGCCTGTCCGCAGCGGTGGGCGATGCGCGGCAGCTCGGCGGGGACGGGCCCGGGGCCCGGCAGGCAGCCCGGCAGCAGATACAGGCCGACGCCGAGTCCCGCCGCCGCGACCAGGACCAGCGGGACGGCCACCAGGAGCCGGCGCCGGGACAGGCTGCCCCGGGGGGCCGGCCGGATCCTGCCCTTGCGGGCGAGCAGGGCGACGAGCGCGGCGAAGGCGGCGAGGACGAGCAGGTCGGCGGCGATCACGTCGCCGGGGCGGTGCCGCCCCGAGGCGATGGCGTACGCGCCGAGGGCGGCGGCCCACAGGGTCGCGAGGCCCACGACGACCGCGCGCAGCCGGTGCGGCACGATCACGATGAACCCGAGGGCGGTGCCGGCGGCGACCACGGAGGCGCTGCCGGGGAAGCCGCTCTGGACGGCGGCACCCGACGCGTCGACGAAGCGGGGCCCCGGTGCGTACCGCTGGAGGAGTTCGGCGGCGACCAGGGCGGTGGCCAGCGTGCCGAGGACGGCGCCGGTGAGGGCGTACCGCTTGCGCAGGGCGCCGACGGCGACGAGCAGCAGGACCGCGAGGACCAGCGAGAGGGTGCCGATGCCGCGCAGTGAGGGGTGCTCGCGCAGGAACCGGGCGACGGCGGGGTCGGCGAGCCGCCCGGCGAGCGCCGCGTCCCCCCAGCGCCGGCCGGTCGCCGTGAGGACGAGTCCGGCGTAGGCGACGGTGAGCAGGAGCACGGCGGCGAGGCAGGCGCGCCGCATGCGTATGCGGATGCGGGCGCTGAACGATCCGGCGGCCTCGGCGGCGACGGCGGCGTACCACCAGGTGTCGCCCGCCGTCGCGACGCTCCGCGCGGAGCCGCCGGTACGGGGCCTGTCGAAGGGTGCCATGCCTCGATTCGACCCCGCCCCGGCCCGGTCCGCCCGCTGGAGGCACCCGAACGACACGCGTCGGGGACGGACGGCACGGATCAGGGCCCGGGGGTCAGCAGGGTGGTCGCGGCGGGGCGCCGCGCGCCGCGGTGGCGCGGCGCCCCGCCGCGCCCGGGAGTCCGGCCGGTGTCAGCGGGCGAGCTCGGCCATGGCGCCCCAGCCCTGCTGCGGCACCTCGACGTTGATGATCTCGGGGGTGGCGGCGATGGCGCCGGCCATCGTCTCGAGGCCGGCCTTGAAGTGCGCGGAGGCGACGTGGGCGGCACCGGCCTCGGCGTCGGCGAACGCCTCCAGGAGCACGTACTGGTGGGGGTCGTCGACGCTGCGCGACCAGTCGAAGAAGAGGTTCCCGGGCTCCTCGCGGGTGGCGCGGGTGAAGTCGGCGACGCGCTCGAGCCAGCTGTCGGCGTGCTCGGGGCGGACGGTGAACCGTACGGCGATGAAGATCATGCCCCCACGGTGCGCCGCCACCCGTGGCCCCGGCCAGTGGAGGGGGTCAGGATTCCGGCAGGGTCGGAAAGGCGGCGGGGGCGAAGAGCGGGACGGCGCGGGCGAGCGCCGCGCGCACGGCGCCGTGCCGCCGCCGGAACTCGGCCGTGGGCAGCGAGACCGACAGCGCGTGCACGACACCGTCGCCGCGCGCCGGGAGCGTGGTCGCCAGACAGGTGTACGCGGGGTCCGCCTCCCCCACGGAGACGGCGAAGCCCCGCTCGCGCACCCGGGCCAGCTCGGCTTCGAAGCGCTCGGGGCTGGTGATGGTGCGCTCGGTGAAACGGGCCATGCCGTGGTCCGCCAGATAGCGCCGGCGCTGCGCTCCTGGCAGCGCGGCGAGCAGGGCCTTGCCGTGGGCGGTGGCGTGGGCGCGGTCCTCGGTGCCGGGGACGAAGGGGTGGGCGGTGTCCGTGACGGGGGCCGTGGTGTCGACGACGGTGATCCGGCCGTCGTGGTAGGCGGTGAAGTACGCCTCGGCGCCGGAGGTGCGGCGCAGCAGCCCGAGCAGCTCGCCGATTCCGGCCCCGCCGCCGCCGAGACCGTGGTGCCGTTGGTAGGCGCGGTGGAGTGCGGGGACGCGGGGCCCGGGGGCGTACCCCTCGGGGGTGCGGACCAAGTGGCCCCGGGCGATCAGCGGGCCGGTCAGGTGGTAGACGGTCGACAGCGCGCAGCCGAGCATGCGGGCGAGCGCCTTCGCGGGGACGGGCCGTTCGGCGTCGGCGACGGCGTCGAGGAGGGCGAGGGCGCGGTCGACGGACTGGGGTCCGGGAGGGGACGAGGGCACCGATCCACCTTAGAGGGTCACCGAGGGATGGGTGAGATGTGGCTCATAGCCCGATTCGCCCGTTTGGACGTACGGTGTCAGTTCGTGATCTGCGCCGATCCGGGCCGTTTCGGCCCGATCCGGCTGATCCACCTCTGATCCTTACCGCACCGGGAGGGTGTGTGCGCCGCTCCACGACCGACCACGCCACCGCGGGCCCCTCGGGGCGCCGCGGCCACATACGCAAGGCGGCGCTCGCGACCGGCGCGGTCGCGGCCGTCGCCGGAGGGCTCTATGTGGCCGGCCTCGTCGCCACCGGGGACGACATATCCGCCGGGACCCGCGTCGACGGGGTGGACATCGGCGGGCTGAGCCGCGCCGAGGCCGCCGCCCGGCTCACGAACGCGGCGCCCGCCGCCTGGAAGGACCCGCTGAAGGTCCGCATCGGCGACACCGACGCGACCGTGGATCCGGCGGCCGCCGGCCTCACCGTGGACGTGGCGGCCACCGCCGACAAGGCCGCGGACCCGTCCCGCGACCCCTTCACCGTGATCGGCCGCCTCTTCTCCCCCGGCGAGCGGAACATCGAGCCGGTGGTCTCCTTCGACGCCGCGAAGGCCGACGCGGCCGTCGCCGCGACCGCCAAGGAGCACGACCGTACGGTCCGCGAGGGCGCGGTGGCCTTCAAGGACGGCAAGGCGGTCGCCACCCCGCCGCGCGAGGGGCGCGCCCTCGACACCACGGCGGCCGTCGACGCGCTGCGCGGCGCGTTCCCCGCGGCCGGCGGCTCGGCCCCGGTGGTGCTGCCGGTCTCCGTGACCCAGCCCAAGGTGACGGCGGCCGAGGTCTCCCGTTTCATGAAGGACTTCGCGACCCCGGCCATGTCGGGTCCGGTCACGCTCACGGCGGGCGACAAGCGGCTCGCGATCTCGGCGGCCACCCTCGGCGACCACCTGAAGGTGACGTCCGCCGGCGGCCGGCTGAGCTCGTCCCTGGACACCTCCTCCCTGCTGCGGGACCCCGACGTGGCCCGCCCCCTGGACGCCCTCACCGGCGCCCCGGTCGAGGCGCGGCTGGGCGTCCGGGACGGCAAGGTCGTCGTCGAGCAGGACGGCCGCCCCGGCCGCGAGGTGTCGGCCAAGGCCCTGGGCCGGGCGGTCGAGCCGCTGCTCACCAAGGAGGGCGCGGCGGCCCGTACGGCGCCGGTGGCCACGAAGGTGACCGAGCCCCAGCTGTCGGCCAGGTCGCTGGCGCAGCTGGGCATCAAGGAGCAGATGTCGACGTTCACGGTGAACTTCCCGACCGCTCCGTACCGGACCACCAACATCGGCCGGGCCGTCGAGCTCATCAACGGCTCGGTCGTGCAGCCGGGCGAGGTGTGGAGCTTCAACCGCACCGTCGGCGAACGCACCAAGGCCAACGGCTTCGTGGACGGCACGATGATCATGGACGGCCAGTACCAGAAGGCGCCCGGCGGCGGCGTCTCGGCGGTCGCCACCACCGTCTACAACGCCCTGTTCTTCGCCGGGGTCCAGCCGATCGAGCACGGCGCGCACTCGTTCTACATCGAGCGCTATCCGGCGGGCCGCGAGGCGACGGTCGCGTGGGGCACGCTCGACCTGAAGTTCCGCAACGACTCGGGCAACCCCCTCTACATCAAGGCGAGTTCGACGGACTCCTCGGTGACGGTCAGCTTCCTCGGCACGAAGAAGTACGACTCCGTGGAGGCGGTCGCGGGCCCGCGTACGAACGTGAAGCCGCCCGCCGAGCGCAAGGACCCCAGCGAGAAGTGCGAGGTCCAGGAACCGCTGGAGGGCTTCGACATCAACGTCGACCGGGTCTTCAAGAACGGCGGGACCGAGGTGAAGCGGGAGACGTTCTCGACGCACTACACGCCCCGGGACAAGGTGACGTGCACGGGGGACGCGAAACAGTGACCGGCGCACGACGGGAACAGTGAACGGCACGCGGCATGCGGAGGGCCCTTCTCCGTGGAGAAGGGCCCTTCGCGTCACGGGCTACGTCCCGTCCTCGTCGGGATCGCCCTGGTCTCCCTGGTCTCCCTGGTCCCGGTCAGTGGTCCTGCGTCCGTGACAGCGCCCGGCGGCGTACGCGGTAGGCGGCGCCGTACCAGCAGAGCGCGAACCACCCCATCACGCCGCCGACGACGATCCCGGCCGCGAGGGCTCCGCCGAGGACCACGTTCAGGATGAGCATCAGCGTGCAGGCGACGGTCAGGCCGAGAAGCAGCAGGCCGCAGACCATGAGCCGCCCGGCGGCCGTCACGACCTCCTCCTTCAGGCGCCGTCCCGCGAGGCATCGGTGCAGGGAGACCGGGGCGATCAGGGCGGCCGTCGAGGAGGCGGCGAGGACGACCGTCACGACGTACAGTCCGCGGTCGAAGGGGCCCAGTTCACGGAAGCGCGCGGTGAAGGCGAGGCTGAGCAGGAAACCGAACAGGATCTGCACCCCGGTCTGGGCCACCCGGGTCTCCTGCAGGATCTCCTGCCACCGTCTGTTGACCCGCTCCCGGGCGCCTTCGGGTGGGCGCGGCGGCGGCGCGGGCGACGTCTCCTCCGGCACGGCCCGCCACTCGGCCTCCGTCGGGCGTCTCGTCGTGGTCATGACGGCCTCCTGGGCCTCGGCTCGGCGCGTCCCCGTCCTGCGCAGTGCGGTGCCCGGCAGGCGGTCGCGCAAACGGCCGAGCCGGACCCCGGCACCGGCCGCCTATCCGTCTTCCGCGACCTCCGCGAAGGGGCTGCTGTGCAGATGGGCGAGGAGGTCGGCCGGGTCGTCGTACACGGCGGCGGCGCCGGCCTCGGTGAGGTCGGCGCGCGGAATGCCACCGCACAGCAGCCCGGCGCTCACCACCCGGGCGTGGCGCGCGGCCTTCATGTCCCAGACGCTGTCGCCGACGAACACGGCCCGGTCCGCGGGCACGCCGACGAGCGAGAGGGCGTGTTCGATCGGGTCGGGCGCGGGCTTGCCCCGCTCGACGTCGTCGGCGCTCGCGGTGTCCGTGAGGGCGTCGTCGGCGTCGACGGCCCGGCGCAGGGCGCTCAGCTCGCGGTCCTTGGCCGAGGTCACCAGGACGACCTTCCAGCCGTCGTCCGCGAGTGTCCGCAGCAGCTCCGCCGTCCGGTCGAAGGCCTGCAGGCGCTCGAAGAACGTGCCGTAGAGCGTGTCGTGGGCCGCGCTCAGGCGGGCGTCTTCCGAGCGGTCGCGGGACGGACCGAGCAGGTGCTCGATGAGCTGCTCCCCGGGCAGTCCGATGGCACGGTGCACGGCGTGCGTCGGCACCCGGTGGCCGCCCTGCCGGAGGGCCTCCCACCAGGCGACGACGTGGAGGTGGTTGGTGTCGACCAGGGTGCCGTCGACGTCGAAGAGTGCGGCGCGGTCCATGTTTCCGCCTCCCTACAGGTCGCGCAGTGCGGGCAGCAGGGTCGACTCCGCCCAGCGGAGGAAGGGTGCCTGGTGGTCGCCGCCGATCTGGACCAGGGCCAGATCGGTGAACCCCGCCTCGGCGTAGCCGCGGGCCGCCGCAAGGACGGCGTCCACGTCGTCGCCGCAGGGGATGCTCTTCGCCACGTCCTCCGGACGGGTGTGCGCGGAGGCCTGGGCGAAGCCCGCCGGCAGCGGCAGTTCGGCGTTGACGCGCCAGCCGCCCAGGGCCCACCGGAACTGTTCGTGGGCGCGGGCCATGGCCGCGTCCCGGTCGGTGTCGTAGCAGATGGGCAGCTGTCCGATCCGGGGCTTGCCCGCCCCGCCCGCGGCGTCGAAGGCGTCGAGGAGCTCGCGTTTGGGCTCGGTGCTGATCACCAGGTCGGCGTGGCGTCCGGCGAGGGCGCAGGAGCGGGGCCCGGAGACGGCGATGCCGAGGGGCGGTGGGGTTTCGGGCACGTCCCAGAGCCGGGCGTCGTCGACCTGGAAGTAGCGTCCGTGCCAGGTCACGTACTCGCCGGAGAACAGGGCGCGGATGATCTCGGCGGCCTCTCCCAGCATGGCCAGCCGCACCCGGGCCGAGGGCCAGCCGCGGCCGACGATGTGCTCGTTGAGGTTCTCGCCGGAGCCGAGGCCGAGCCGGAAGCGCCCTTCGCTGAGGAGCTGCAGCGTCGCGGCCTTCTGGGCGACCACCGCGGGGTGGTAGCGGAAGGTCGGACAGGTCACGTAGGTCATGAGCGGGATGCGGGAGGTGGCCTGCGCCGCCGCTCCCAGGACGCTCCACGCGTACGGGGCGTGTCCCTGGGCCGGCAGCCAGGGGAAGGAGTGGTCGGAGATCACGGAGAAGTCGAATCCGACGCGTTCCGCCTCGACCACGTGTCCGACCAGCTCGCGCGGGCCCGCCTGCTCGGTCATCATCGTGTATCCGATGTGCATCATGCTCCGCGAGTTGCCGCGAGCGGGGGTTCCGAAACGGGCGGGTGCCGCGCGCGGCCCGTGGCGCGCGCCGTCGCCTCCGCCCTCACCCTCGCACTGGCCGGGCGGCCGTTGCTCCTGCCGGCGACGCCCGCCGCGGCGTACGCCGGCGGCGGCGCGGGCGGCCGTACGGGTGGGGAGCGGCGGCGACGAGACCGTCACCGCGGAGCTCGTGGCCCTGGACCGGGTCACGGGCACCTGCGAGACGATCAACCGCGGCTGACGCCCCGCCTACGGGTTCCCGCCGCCGTCGAGCGCGTGGACGATCGCCGACGAGAAGGCGTCGAGGTCGTCCGGCTTGCGGGAGGTGATCAGGGGGTGACCGCCGGAGTTGTCGACGACGACCTCCCGGTCCGTCCAGGTGCCTCCGGCGTTCTCCAGATCGGGCCGGAGCGAGGGGTACGAGGTCAGTTCCCGGCCCTTGACGAGCTCGCTGTCGACGAGCAGCCACGGCCCGTGGCAGACGGCGGCCACGGGCTTCCCGGACTCGGCGAAGGCCGAGACGAGGCGGCGCGCGTCGGCGTCGGTCCGCAGCCGGTCTGCGTTCAGCGTGCCACCGGGCACGACGACGGCGTCGTACGCCTCCGCGGAGGCCTGTGCGAGCGTCGTGTCCGGCTGGACGACGGCGCCGGGCTCGCGGTCGGAGACGAGGGTCTGGACCGGTTCGTCCTTCAGTGCGGCGACCGTGACGCGGGCCCCGTTCTCCCGCAGGACGGCCGCCGGTTTCGTCAGCTCGTCCTGCTCGGTTCCGTAGTTGGTGGTGAGGACGAGCACGTTCTGTCCATCGAGCGACACGGTACGTCTCCTCTCGGAAGATGCGGCTTGGTACGCCTGCGCGTGACCGCGCAGGCGCCCCGCAAACCTCGTGGATCCGGCGGATCGAGCAGTGGGCGCATGCACCCGGCGGACCCGACCGTGAGACGGGTCAGGGCCGCCGGGAGTGGGCGCTCATCCGCAGGTCGCGCACCTCGAGCGTCACGGAGGGGGCGAGGCGCCCCCGGCGGCCCGGCACGTGCTCCAGGCGCCACCGGGCCGCGATGGTCGCGAGGGCGAGGGTGGCCTCGACCATGCTGAAGGAGTCGCCGACGCACTTCCGGGCGCCCGTGGCGAACGGCAGGAACGCGTGCCGTTGCGGCCGGGGGTGCGCGGGGTCCCAGCGGTCGGGGGCGAAGGCCTCCGGATCGGCGTGGAGGTCGGGCCGGTGGTGGATGAGATAGGGGCTGTACGCGACGCTGGTCCCGGCCGGCAGCAGATGCCCGCCGAGCCGGGTGTCGGTCGTCACCACGCGGGTGAAGAACCAGCCGGGCGGGCGCAGTCGGAGGGTCTCGGTGATGACGCGTTCGCTCAGCGGCAGCCGCGGCAGATCGGCGTACGTGGCGGGGGCACCGTCCAGGACGGAGTCGACCTCGGCGTGCAGCCGCCGCTCGACCTCGGGGTGGCGGGCGACCAGGTCCAGCGCCGAGGACAGGGTGGCGGCGGTGCTCTCGATGCCGGCCAGGACGAACGAGACGATGGTGTCGCTGATCTCGGCACCGGTCATACCGGGGCGGTCGTCCTCGGGATCGTGCGCCGCCATCAGGGCCGAGAGCAGGTCGCCGTAGTCGGCGCCGTCCGCGCGCCGCCGGGCGATGAGGTTCTCGACGGTGCCGTGGAGCCGGGCGCGGGCGGCGAGGTGGGCGCGGTTGCCGGGTGTGGGCAGACGGTCCAGCGGCGGGATCAGGAACATGCGCTGGTACAGGCTCTTGACCACGGTGGTGACATCGGCGGCGAGCCGGCCGTGCGCCGCGGCCGGCAGGGCGTCGGAGAACAGCGTGGCGGTGATGATCCTGGCGCTGGTCGCCATCATCTCGGCGGGCACGTCGAGGACCTGGCCGTCCCGCCACGCTTCGGTCGTCTCCTGGACGCAGGCGGTCATCGCCCGCGCGTAATCCGGCAGCCGGGACGGGTGGAAGGCCGGCTGCGACAGGCGACGCAGCCGGCGGTGATCCTGGTGCCGGCAGGACACCACGCCGTCGCCGATCACCTCGCGCAGGCGGTCGTACAGGGGCCCGCCCTTGTCGAAGACCCGGTCGTCCAGCAGGGCCTGCCGGGTCAGTTCCGGATCGCAGATCACGACCACGGAGAGCGGGCCGAGCCGGATGCGGACCAGCTCCCCGAGGGCGGGCAGCGAGTTCAGGAACGCCAGCGGGTCGCGCAGCAACGGGATGACGTGCCCGATGAGGGGGAGTGCTCGGGGAGCGGTCGGGAGGGAGGAGACGACCTTCATCGCGTGTATGTAGCGCGCCCCCGTGGTGCCGCCTGCGCCCGCCCCGGGAAACGGCAGGTCAGTGGGTGTCACCCCGGTCGGCGTCGAGTTGACGGCCACCGGGTCGACCTCCGTCGGGCAGGTCTCCGCCGGGCCGGTCTCCGCCTGGCCGGTCTCCGCCGGCTCGCTCCGTGCTGAGCAGGCGGTGGAAGAAGGCGCGGTAGTGGCGCAGCGCCGTGCGGAGCTGCTCGGTGTCGACGTCCTCGCCCTCGCGCCACTGCCCTTCCAGGCGCTTGCGGTGGGCGGAGAAGGAGCCGGCGAGCTTCTGCATGACCGCCGCCACCAGCTCGTCGGCCTCCTTGACGGCCCGGCGCGGATCGTCGACGAACAGGCTCTGCAGCTCGTGCCACCGGGACCGGAACTCGTCCGCGTCACCGGGGTCCATCAGCCGGAACTCGTCCTCGCCGCCGCCCTGTTCCCGCTCTCCGGCCCCTTCCCGTTGCCCCCTCTCCTCGCTCATTTCCCTCTCCTCCCCTTCCGCGTTCTCCTCGCTCCCCAGGCCGACGGTGCTCGTGGCCTCGCCCGGGTACACGGGCGCCGAGCGGGCCTCCCGGGTCGTCGGGTCCCGGTCGGTCTCCGGGGCGGTGTCGCGTTCGCGGGAGCGGGCGATGTCGTCGGTCGACAGGTCGGTGCCGCTGGTCTCGGGTATGTCGTCGCGCATGGCGAGTGCCGCCTCTCAGGCCCGGCCGGAACCGGACGGGCTTCCGTCGGTGAGCAGTTCCTCGAACAGGACCCGGTAGTGGATCATCGCCCCACGCAACTGCTCGGTGGTGGCCTGGTGGTCGGAGCTGATCCGCTCCACCTCGTGGGCCGCGCGGTAGTGCTCCAGCGTGCGGCCGTGCTCCACGGAGAGGTCACGGGCCCGCTGCTCGAAGTCGTCGGTGGGATAGCCGCGTTCGTGCATGAGGCTGGTCACCAGCCGGTCCGCGTCGTGGACCGACGACTCGGGCCTGTCCACGAAGCGCTCCTGCACCGCGCGCCACTCGCTTGCGTACCGCTGCCTCTGGTCGGGGTCGAGCGGCCGGATGTCGAGGGAGTCGTGCCGCTCCTCGCGTGCGGCGAGGTCGTGCTCGGCGGCCCGCCGGCTGCCGGCCTCGTCGACCGTGCGGTCGTACTCGGCGCCGAACCGTTCCTGGAGCCGACGCCGGCGGCGCCGGTTCACGGCGATCGCCACGGCGATCAGGACGATCACCACCGCGACCGGGATGATGATCGCCAGCAGAGTTCCCGTTGACATGGTCGCCCCCTTGGACGTCGATGGACCCTTGTCTCCTGCGGCTGCCCGCCGACAGGAACGCGAAACGGGCACGGACACCGGCGCCGCCGGCCGGGTGACGCCCGCCCGGGCGGCGGCGTGTGCGGATCCCGGTCCGGCACGGCGGCGCGAGGATGCACGAGTCCTGGTCTCGCCTCGCCCCAGCGGAGTCCCCCCGTGCTCGAACACAAGCGGCTGCGCCTGCTCCCCGTACTGTGCGTGGCCGCCCTCGCCCTGAGCGCGTGCGAGTCGCCCGGAGCCCGGGAGGACGCGGCCGGGCGGGTGGCGCTCGCCTTCGAGGCGGCCCTCAAGGCCGACGACCACGCCGGGGCCTGCGCCCTGCTGGCCCCGGTCACCCGCGACCAGCTGGTGCGGGACGAGAAGAGCGCCTGCGCGAAGGCGCTCGCCGCGGAGGATCTGCCCCGGGCCCGCGGGATGCGGGCCGTGGAGGCGTACGGGAGGGAGGCGATGGTCCGTCTGTCGGGCGACACCCTGTTCCTGTCGCTGTTCACCGGCGGCTGGAAGGTCGTGGCCGCGGGCTGCACGCCGCGGCCGGACGAGCCGTACGAGTGTCTGGTGAAGGGGGCCTGAGGTGCGTGTCCTGTTCTGCGCCACGCTCGCCGTGATCCTGGGCGGGCTCGGCTACTTCATCACCATCGGGGTGCTCCAGCGATGACGGACCCGCGCGACCGCGCACGGCACGGAAGCTTCCTGCGCGACAACAGCCTGACGCTCGTCTTCGGGATCGCCTTCCTGGTGACCCTGGCCTTCCAGGCCGTCGTCGGCCATGTCGAGTACAACGAGCAGCTCGCGGTCGCGGGCTTGCAGCAGATCGACTTCGCCGAGTACGTGACGTCGTCGGACTTCGCCGTGGACGTGACGGAGAACTGGCAGTCGGAGTTCCTCCAGTTCTTCCTCTACATCTTCGGCACGGTCTGGCTGGTCCAGCGCGGCTCCCCCGAGTCCAAGCAGGTCCACAAGGCGGGTCCGGAGAGCGACGAGGAGCAGCGGGTGGGCGTCCATGCGCGGGAGGACTCCCCGCGCTGGGCCGGCGCCGGGGACTGGCGGCAGACCCTCTACTCCCGCTCCCTCGGGACGGTGATGGGCTCGCTGTTCGTCCTGTCCTGGCTGGCGCAGTCCGTCTCCGGCACGGCCGCGTACAACGGCGTGCAGCTGCGTCAGCTGGAGGAGCCCGTCAGCTGGGCCGGTTATGTGGCCACGGCGGACTTCTGGAACCGGACCCTGCAGAACTGGCAGTCCGAGCTCCTCGCCGTCGCGGCGATGGTCGTGCTCTCCATCTATCTGCGCCAGCGCGGTTCCCCCGAGTCGAAGCCGGTCGGCGCCTCGCACACGGCCACCGGCGTCGAGGGCTGAGGCAGGGCGGGCGCCCTCACGCGCCCGGTTCCTCGCGGACCAGGCGCAGCACGGCCCGCTCCACGGCGCCCTGGGTGGCCGGGCGGCCGAACCGGGCGTCCTCGCCGAGGCGGCCCAGCGAGCGGGCGATGGTCCGGCCGTTCTCGAAGTGCTCGATGACGACCGGGTCGATGTACGAGGCGCGGCACACGGCCGGGGTGTTGCCCAGGTAGTCGGCGACCTCGCGGACGGCCCGGGTGACGGCCCGGGAGCGGGCCGTGGGCGACCCGTTCGCGGCCGGCTCGGACACCGCGAGGGCGACGGCGGCGAGCACGGTGGCGTGCCAGGTGCGGAAGTCCTTGGCGGTGATGTCCCGTCCGGAGCGCTCGCGCAGATAGGCGTTGAGGTCCTCGGCTCGCACCTCGCGCCAGTCCCGCCCCTCCCGGTAGGCGAAGAGCCGTTCGCCGGGTTCCCTTCGCCGCAGCAGTGCCCGGACGACCGCGAACGCCGGATCGTCGACCAGGGCCCGGTGCTGGTGGCGGCCCGACTTGGCGGGAAAGCTGAGACAGACCTCGCCCCGTCGGCACTCGGCGTGCTCGCGCAGCAGGGTGGTCAGCCCGTAGCTGTCGTGCTGCCGGGCGTAGCGCTCGCCGCCGATCCGGAAGAAGCCCAGGTCCAGCAGGCGGGCGGCGCAGGCCAGGACCCGGTCACGGCCCAGGCCCCGGCCGGCGATGTCGTCGGCGATGGCCCGGCGCAGCCGCGGCAGGCCCGCCGCGACGCGGCGGACGTGGGCGTGCTTGGCCGCCTCCCGCTGCTCGCGGAAGCGCTCGTGGTACAGGTACTGGCGGCGGCCCGCGGCATCGGTTCCCAGGGCCTGGATGTGCCCGTTGGGCCAGGGGCAGATCCACACGTCCCGCCAGGCGGGCGGGATGACGAGGGCGGTGACCCGGGCACGCTGCTCGGCGGTGAGCGGCCGGCCGTGCTCGTCCAGATAGCGGAAGCCGCGGCCCTGCCGGACCCTTCGCCAGCCCGGCCGGTCCGGGGCGCTCGTCCGCAGCCGCGCCGTCACGGGACGAGCAGCGTCTTGATCATGCCGTCCTCCTTGGCCTGGAACCGGGCGTAGGCCTCGGGGGCCTGTTCCAGCGGGAGGGTGTGGGTGGCGAAGCCCTCGACGCCCAGCGGGTCGCCGTCGGTGAGCAGCGGCAGGATGTCGTCGGTCCAGGCGCGCACGTTGGCCTGGCCCATGCGGAGCTGGATCTGCTTGTCGAACAGTGTGAGCAGGGGCATCGGGTCGACCGCGCCGCCGTAGACCCCGCACACGGACAGCGTGCCGCCGCGCCGGACCAGCTCGATGCCCGTGTGGAGGGCCTGCAGCCGGTCGACGCCCAGGTGTTCCATGAGCGGCCTGGCCAGCCGGTCGGGAAGCAGGGCGGTGGCCTTCTGCGCCAGGGCGGCCGGGCCGGAGCCATGGGCCTCCATGCCGACGGCGTCGATCACCGCGTCGGCCCCGCGCCCGTCGGTGAGGTCGGCGACGGCCGCCTTCAGACCGCCGTTCCCGTCCGCCTCGCGCAGGTCGAGGACATGGACGCCGGCGTCGCGGGCCCTGGCCAGACGGGCGTCCACCAGGTCGATGCCGATGACCACCCGGGCGCCCCGGTGGAGGGCGATGCGGGCCGCCATCTGGCCGATGGGCCCGAGCCCGAGGATCGCGAGCGAGCCGCCGGGAGGGACGTCGGCGTACTCGACGGCCTGCCAGGCGGTGGGCAGGACGTCGGACAGGTACACGAAGCGCTCGTCCGGCGGCCCGTGGGGGACCTTGACGGGCAGGGTGTCGCCGAACGGCACCCGCAGGTACTCGGCCTGGCCGCCGGGCACCTGCCCGTAGAGCTTGGTGTAGCCGAAGAGGGCCGCCCCCTTGTCGTAGGCGCGGACCTGGGTGGTCTCGCACTGGGACTGCAGGCCCTGGTCGCACATGAAGCACGAGCCGCAGGAGACGTTGAAGGGCACCACGACGCGGTCGCCCCGGGTCAGGGTGCGCACCTCGGGCCCCGTCTCCTGCACGATGCCCATGGCCTCGTGGCCGAGGATGTCACCCGGGTCCAGGTACGCGCCGAGCACGGAGTAGAGGTGCAGGTCGGAGCCGCAGATGCCGGTCGACGTGACCTTCACGACGATGTCGGTGGGGTCCTGGACGACGGGGTCGGGAACGGTCTCGACACGGACGTCCTCGCGGCCCTGCCAGGTCAGTGCGCGCATGACGGTCCCTCCTTCGGTGGCGTACGGCGCGACTGCCCGCTGCGCGCCGGACCATGCCCGGCAGGGCACCGCCCGCGTCCGTTCCGGTCTCCCGCTCCCGCCTCAGGGCGTGCGGGGCAGGTGGATGTCCAGCACGCAGATGTCGTCGCGGCTGCGCTCACGCCCGGCGGCCAGGGTGCGGGCGAGGCTCTCGTCGCGGCCCTGCCGGACCAGGCGGGCGGCGGTGGCGGCCAGGCCGGCGAGGCCCGTCTCGATGTCCTCGTCGGGTTCCTCGACGAGGCCGTCGGTGTAGAGCAGGAGGTGGTCGCCCGGCTGGAGGACGAGCGTGGCCTCGCCGTACGGCGCGTCGAACGAGGCGCCGAGCAGGGGCCCTTCGGGCTGCGGGAGGAATCGTCCTTCGCCGTCGCGGATCAGCAGGGGCGGCAGGTGCCCGGCCCTGACCCAGGTCAGCCGGTGGTCCTCGGGGCGGTAGCGCGCCATCACCATGGTCGCCGTGGCCCCGGGGGGTTCGGTGGCCGTGTGCAGCAGCAGGGCGTTGAGGCGGCCGAGGACGGTGGGCAGCCGGGACCCGGTGATGGCCATGCCCTTGGCGGTGAACCGGAGCTGTGCCATGGTGCCGACGGCCGTAAGTCCGTGGCCGGCGACGTCTCCGACGACGAAGAGGGCACCGCCGTCGGGGAGCGCGATGGCGCTGTACCAGTCTCCGCCGACGTTCACGCCCTCGTCCGCGGGCAGGTAGGCGACGTCGACGCGCAGCCCGGTGAGCTCGAGGGACTGCTCGGGGATCGGCAGCAGGGTCTCCTGGAGCCGGGCGGCGAGGGCCCGTTCGGCCTTGAGCATGCCCCGCTGGATGAGGTTGTCGCGTTCGCTCTCGCGCAGGGCGATCTCGGTGCCGCGCTGGGTGGTGAGGTCCTGGAAGAAGCCGTGGACCTCGACCGGGGTGCCGGCGGAGTCCACGTGGGCCTCGGCGACGATCCTGAGGTGGCGCACGCCGTGCGGGGTGGTGATGCGGAAGGGCTGGTCGACCGCCGCGCCGTCGGCGAGCAGGCGCTGGACGGCCGCGCCGAGCCGCGGCAGGTCGTCCGGCACCAGATGGGCGGGGAGCTCCTCCAGGGTCATGGGCCCGAGCTCACGATCGCGCGCGAAGATGGTGTAGACCTGGTCGGACCAGGTGATGGTGTCGGTGGCCAGGTTCCAGCTCGCCCAGCCGAGGTTGCCCAGGCGCTGCAGGTCGTCCAGGCGGCGGGCCTCGCGCTCGCTGGTGTCGTGGCGGACCCAGGAGACCACCAGCCGGCCCTCGAGACGGGAGGCCCGCACCGAGTAGACCGACTCGTAGGGCACGCCCAGGACGACCTCCTCGTACGTGAACGGAAGCCCCTCGTAGACCGTCCCCGTCGCCAGGGTCTCGAGGTATCCGTCCCACAGCTCGCTGCCCGCCACCGTCGGGTAGGTCTCCAGGATCCTGCGCCCGAGGAGTTCCTTGCCCCGGCGCCCGGCGATGTCGAGCGACTCGGCCGCCGCCGCGTCGATGCGGAAGTCCTCGACGCTGCCGTCGGGCGCGCGCAGCGGCGTCAGCAGGATGGCCGGCCCGGGCAGGGCGTCGAAGACCCGCTGGACCGCGACGACGGCCGCGTCCTGTCGTGCGGGTCCGGGGGCGCCGCGGCCCGTGTGCGCGCGCAGCGGCCCTTCGCACAGCCGGACCGCCTCGCGCAGCAGACTGCGGGTGTCGTGGGCGAACGGGCCGTCCTTGGTGCGGAAGAAGCCGACCGCCAGCGTCGCGGGCCGCTCGCCCGGGAGCGGGATCCACGCGCGCGAGGGCCACACCGCGGGGGTGTCGCCGATGAGCACATAGCGGCCCGCGTCCAGCCGAAGGTCCTCCAGCCACACCGCGTGGGCCTCGGTGAGCGCCTCCAGGGCCGCCACACCGGCCAGCGGCGGGACGTGGCTCCACTGCTCCGCCAGCTCCGCGGCGAGGCCGGCGTGGCCGACCAGCTCCAGGCTTCCCGAGGCGGCCCGGGCGTAGATCATGACGGCGTCGACCTGCTCGGCCCGGCCGAGGACCGCCCGCAGGAGCTCCGCCACCTCACTCGCGGTCGTCGTGGTCGCCAGGCCCTCGGCCAGCCGCGCCAGGAGCGCCCGCCGGCCCTCGTGGGAGGCACGGGTCGAGTAGCGGGCGGTGCTGAACGAGGACGCCGCCGCGCCGGAGGAGGGGGGCGGCGGCTGTGGGGCCGCTTCGAGCACGTGGGGGCGAGTGCCGCCCAGGGTGAGCCAGCATTCCTCGGTCAGCGTGCAGTGGCGCTGCGCCGCGCGCTCCTGCAGCAGTTCGTAGGCGGCTTCGGCGGTGACCCCCTGCTGGGCCATGAGCACGCCCTTGGCCCGTTCGAGGACAGCCGTCGCCGCGGCCCCGGCCTCCAGGTCCGCGACCTCGGCCCGCAGCCTGGCGACGACCTTGGCCAGCGCGAGCACCTCGGGGGGTGCGCCGTCGGCCGAGGAGGCAGGCACGTCCTCCATATCCCGAGCATGCCACAAGGGCGGATCACGGGCGCCCTGCCTGCTCCGTCCCGGCACGCCCGTCCAGCGGCAGCCGGTAGAGCGCGAAGGCCCGGCCGATGACCGGCTGGGCAACGTTGCGGACGCGCACGCCGCCGGCCGTCAGGCCGTGTTCGGTGCCGAGGTGGGCGTGGCCGTGCACGGCGAGGTCCACGCCGCCCGAGTCGATCGCCTCGGCGAGGAGGTAGCTGCCGAGGAACGGATAGATCTCCAGCGGCTCGCCCGCCAGGGTGTCCGGTACGGGAGAGAAGTGGGTCAGCGCGATCCGCAGGGCGCAGGGCCGGGCCGCGAGGTCCGTGAGCGCCCCGGCCAGCCGCTCGGCGCTCCGCCGGGTGGTCCGTACGAAGGCCTTCATCTCGGGTTCCCCGAACTCACCGGCACTCCGGCCGAGGAAGCCGCCGCAGAAGCCTTTCGCGCCCGCGACGCCGACGCTGGCCCCGGCCACGGGCAGCACGGCCGACTCCCCCTCCAGCACGGTCACCCCGGCGTCGCGCAGCACGCGGGTCACCTCGGCCTCCTGGCCGGAGTGGTAGTCGTGGTTGCCGAGCACGGCGACGACCGGGACGCCGCAGTCCCGCACCTCCCCCGCCACGACCGCCGCCTCGTCGGCCGTGCCGTGCCGGGTCAGGTCGCCCGCGAGGAGGAGCAGGTCCGCGCATTCGGGCAGCACGGAGAAGGCCGGCCGCAGCAGGCCCTCGCAGTCCGCGCCCAGGTGGATGTCGCCCACCGCCGCCACCCGGACGGCCTCGGCCGCGGGCCCCGTGGTGGCGGTCACGACAGCTCTTCCCAGCGGTCCGGCGCGTCCGCGCACGCCACTTCGAGGTCCGCGTGCACCGTGAACCCCGTGAGTTCGTCGTGGGCGATCCGCACGATCTCCGACCGCCGCGTCGTCGTGGGCACCGTGCCCGTGAGCACCACGGCGGCGCCGCGCTGTTCGACCCGGACGCCGAGCTCGGCCAGGTCGTCGCCGGCGAGCCGCTCGCGCAGCCGTGCGACGCGGTACTCGTCCTCGTTCGCTCCGTCCGGTCCGTTGAGTCCATGGGGCCCGTCCGGCCCGTCCGGCCCGTCCGGCCCGTCCGGCCCGTCCGGCCCGTTCTGCACGCTCGGTCCGAGCGGTCCGTTCGCTCCGTTCATACTGTCAGCCGCGGTCGCCCCGTTCGCTCCGACCGGTCGCTCAGTCATCGCCGGTGCCTCCTCGCCCGCCGGGCGCCGCCGCTTCGTCCTGTTGCCCGGCGGCGGGGATCACGTCGAGCAGTTCGAGCAGATAGAGGAAGGCCTTGGCCATCGGCCGGTCGCCGGTGGCCTCGCGCACCCGCGCCCAGTCGACCCGTTCGCGCAGTCCGCGGGCGACCGGCAGCAGGGCGCCGAAGTCGCAGTGGTGCTCGGAGAGCGCCGCCAGCCGGCTTTCCATGAGGTCGGTGGGGTCGATCACCGGCATGTGCACGGAGTCGACGGGCAGCGTCCAGGCACGTGCCAGCAGTTCCTTCGTGACCCGCCGGCCGGCCAGGGCGAAGATCAGGTCGATCTCCTCTCCCCCGCTGCGGGCCTTGACCAGCCAGTCCTCCGGCGGTTCCACGATCTGTATCCCGCGTTCGCGCAGCAGCCGGGTGACGGTCTCGCCGTCCTCCCGGAGGAGGGCGAAGTCGGTGTCGTGCTGGAGCGGCACGGGGATGCCGTGCGCGTACGCGGCGACGCTGCCGACGAGGGCGAACGGGCAGCCCGACTTCTTCAGGACCGCCCCGATCTCCTTCGTGGCCTCCAGGATCGCCTGGGTGTGGTCCGCCGGCAGGGCCCGCCCGTCGCGCGGCGAGGGGGCGTCCTGCGGGGCGGGGTGCTGCGGAACGTGGACGCCGTCGCGGCGCCCTTCCGTGAGGTGCATGGGTCCTCCTCCCGGGGCCGGCCGCCTGCAGTAGGAGGCGGGCCCTGCCTCTACTCCGTCGGACCGGAGACGTCCCCGTCGTCGAGGGGCGTCCGCAGAGCGGTCTCACCGGCCGCCCAGGCCTGCGTGGTCGCCTCGGCGAACGCCTCCTCCAGGAGGACGGTCGCCTGGACGCCGAAGGCCACGTCATCCGCGAGGCCCGGTTCCTCCGCGAGCAGTCCGCCGACGACCTCGCGCCGCACCAGCTGCTCGTGGACGGCGTCGGCCTCGACGTGTTCGTCGTAGAACCGGATCGCGGCCTCCCCGGCGCCGATCCGGCGCATCGCGGCGACCATGCGGGACGCCGCCGGCGGGGAGCCGACCTCCAGGGCCGCGAAGTGGCCGACGAGGGCGCCCCGGCGGCGCCGGTGGAGTCCGAACAGCGACATCTGGTTCACCAGGGCGAGCGCGGGTGCGCCCACCAGGGGCAGATAACGGCCGTAGGCGGGGTCGAGGTCCAGCGCCTCCATCAGGTCCGCGTAGAGCCGTGCGTGCATCCGCTCGGCCCTTCCACAGCCGTACTCGTCGTACTGCACGGCCATCATGGCGGCCTTGGCCCGGCCTTCGAGACGCGGGACGACCCACTGGTGCGGGTCGGCCTCCCCGAGCTGGTAGACCGAGCGCAGGACGGCGTACTCCCGCAGATGCGCGAAAGTGCCGTGCCGGAGCAGGTACCAGGAGGCGCCGTGGCCGTCGACCGGTTCGGTCAGAAGCGCGTCGAACACCTCGGACAGCCCGCCGTGGCGCCCGCAGCCGTCACGCAGCGCGTCCTCGAACCGGCGTTCGAGGAGCGCGCGCAGCCGCAGCAGCTCCGGGTCCCACTCGAGCTCGTCCGACACGTCGGCGAAGCCGCGGTAGTGCAGCGCGTACGCGAGGTGGAGGGCGAGGTGGAGATCCTCGCCGTACGGGTCGGCGGCCGACACCTCGCGGGGCCCGGGCAGGGCGCCGCCCGGCGCGCGCAGATAGGCGGTGACGGCCTCGGAGAGCACACCGCGCGGCGGCGGGAGGGCCGGCCGTCGGGCTGTCGTCGGGCGCGGGGCCGTGGTGGTCATGAGGCCTCCTCTGCCGACGGAGAGGGCGACGGGGACGTGGACGGGGACGGGGGCAGGGATGGAGGCGGGGGCGGGGGCGCGGACGGTGGGCTCCCTCGCCGTTGTCCGTCCGCCCGGTCCGCTCCGTCGCGGGTGGATTCGTCGCGGGCGGATTCGTCGCGGGCGGCTTTGTCGCGGGCGGCTTTGTCGCGGGCCGGCCCCTTCCGTGCCGACGGGCGCAGGCGGGGGCGGTGGCTGGTGTCGCAGAAGGGGGCCCGGAGGCTGCGCCGGCACATGCAGAGCGCGACCACGGGGCGGTCGCATCGGCGGACCGTACCGTCGGCGAGGACGATCTCCACCGGCCCCTCGACCAGCAGCGGGCCTTCCCCGAGGAAGGAGAGTCGCACCAGGTCGGACGGGCGGTCCACGGGACCGCCGTGCACGGCACGTTCGTCGGTGGGGGTCACGGGATACCTCCGCTCACAGGGACGAGGTCGCTCACAGGGACGAGGTCACAGGGACGACAAGAGGGCGGATGCCCGGTTCGCCCTCCGGTATGCCGGACGGAGGGCGACGCGTGAGTGCCGTGATCCCGGGTACCCGCAGGCCGAGATCCGGTGTCCCCTCAGTCAGCGGGCCCGTCCCGCTGCCCCGGATCCTTCGAGGAGGACCCCATGAGCATGGTGCAGGAAAGCATTCGGGTGGATGCTCCGCTGCGCGAGGTCTACGACCAGTGGACCCAGTTCGAGGAGTTTCCCCGTTTCATGGACGGCGTCGAGCAGGTTCGGCAGCTCGACGACCGGCACTGTCACTGGCGGACGCGTGTCGCGGGCGTGACCCGAGAGTTCGACACGGAGATCATCGACCAGCTGCCCGACGAGCGGATCTCCTGGCGCACGGTCGACGGTGACGTACGCCAGAAGGGCGTCGTCACCTTCCAGCGCGTCGACGAGGGCCACACCCGGGTCAGTCTGGCGATGGACGTCGAGCCGCAGGGGATGGCCGAGAAGGCCGGTACCGCCCTCGGGGTGCTCGGCAACCGGGTCCAGGGAGACCTGAAGCGGTTCAAGCACTTCATCGAGGAGCGCGACGGAGCGACCGGCGGCTGGCGCGGCCGGATCCGGCCGGGCGACCACGCGACCGGCAAGACGGGCGAGGAGATGGGCATCTCCCCGGACATGGACCGCGGCATGGACCATGGCATGGGCCGTGGCACGGACCGCGGCATGGACCGAGGCATGGACCCCGACACGGACCCCGGCCTCGAGCGCGGCATGGAGCAGGACCCCGGCATGGGGCAGGACCCCGGCATGGGCACCGGTGACCGGTCCACGGACACGCCCCCCACTCCGCCCGAGCGGCCGGGACCGTATCCGGGTCCGCTTCCGTCCGACCCCCGCGAGTGACCCGAAAGGGCCCTGCCCTGGAGGCGGTTCATGCCGTTCGACAGCACCCTCTCCCTGCTGCTCAGGGGCTATACGTGGCTCCCCCGCGTCCGCGGCGGCCATGACGGCTCCGGCCCCGCGTCGACGCGCCTCCTCGGGAAGCCGGTGAGGGTGCTGCACGGTACCGACGCGGTCGCCTTCTTCTACGACGAGCGGCACGCGCGCCGGGAAGGGGCGCTGCCCGGCCCGGTCCTCGACACCCTCTTCGGGCGGGGCGCCGTCCACACCCTGGACGGCGCGGAGCACCGCGCCCGCAAGGCGCTGTTCCTGTCCTGGCTCACCGAGCCGCGGGCGGTGCGGGCACTGGCGGCGCGCGTAACGGAGGAGTTCCGGAGGGAGTTCGGGCGGCTGCCGGGACGGGAGGTCGTGCTCTTCGACGCGTGCGCCCTCGTCCTCGCCCGGGCGGTGCGCGACTGGGCCGGGCTGCCCGGGTACGACGACGCCGGCACCGAGCGGCTCGCCCGGGACTGCGTGGCCATGGTCGACGGCTTCGCGACGCCGGGACCGCGCCATCTGCGCGCCCGGCGGGCCCGGTCGCGGCAGGAGGCGTTGCTGCGCCGGGCGGTCGTCGCGGCCAGAGAGGGCCGGGCCGAGGCGAGCGGCCCGCCGCGCACCCCCTTCGAGGCGGTCGTGGCGCACCGAGGGCCCGACGGGGGCCTGCTCGATCCGGCGACGGCCGCGGTGGAGCTCCTGAACATCGTGCGGCCCACCGTGGCGATCACCTGGTTCGCGACCTTCGCCGCGCATGCCATGCGGGACGGTGCCGCGCTGCGGCGACGCCTCGCCGAGGACGAACCGGCCGGCTCGGCCACCTCGTTCGCGCATGAGGTACGCCGGTTCTACCCGTTCTTCCCGTTTGTCGGCGCACTCGCCACGGACGGCCTGACCGTCGGCGGCGAGCGGGTGCCGCCCGGCACGATGCTGCTGCTCGACGTGTACGGGCAGAACCACGACCCCGCCCTGTGGGACGAGCCGTTCCGCTTCGTGCCGGACCGGTTCCTCGGCGCGTCCCCGCACTCCGACGCGCTGATCCCGCAGGGCGGCGGCCCGCGCGAGGGGCACCGGTGCCCGGGCGAGGACATCACGGTCGCCGTGCTGTCCGCGCTGGCCCGCGAACTGGCCCGGCTCGACTTCACGGTGCCGGACCAGGATCTGCGGATCCCGCTCGACCGGATCCCCACCCGCCCCCGCGACGGCCTCCGGCTGGTGGTGGGCGCGGGGGCGGATACCGTCCGGAGCGGCCCGAGGAGGTCTCCCGGTGGGCACCGCGCATGACGGTGGCCGTTCGGCGGGCGCCGCGCCCGAGCCGTACGACGCCACGCCCTTCCTGCCGGCCCGCGGCGGGCTGCCCGCGCACCGCCGGGCCGCCGCCGACTGCGAGGGCTGCCCGCTGCACCGCGAGGCGACGGCGACCGTCTTCGGGCGTGGCGATCCGCACGCCCGGCTGATGCTGGTCGGGGAGCAGCCCGGCGACCGGGAGGACCGCGAGGGGGCCGCGTTCGTGGGGCCCGCGGGCCGACTGCTCGGCAAGGCGCTGCGCGAGGCGGGCATCGACGAGGAGGGCGTGTACGTCACCAACGCGGTCAAGCACTTCAAGTTCACCCGGGAGGAGCCCCGCAAGCGACGGATCCACAAGGCCCCGACCCTGCGCGAGACGCTCGCCTGCCGGCCCTGGCTCGACGCCGAACTGCGCCTGGTGGCACCGGCGTTGGTGGTCACGCTCGGGGCCACGGCGGGTCGCGCCCTACTGGGGAACTCCTTCCGGATCGGCACCCATCGCGGTGTGCCGAGGTCGCTCGCGGACGCGGTCGGCACGGGCGGCCTCGACCCGAGCGGGCACGAGGGGGTCCAGGTGCTGCCGACCCTGCATCCGGCTGCCGTGCTGCGCGCACGGGGGCTGGACGGGGAGGAGATGTACGCGGGTCTGGTCACCGACCTGCGCACCGCGGCCGGTCTGCTGTGACCCGGCTCGGGCCCCGGGTGCGAGTCCACCCGGGGCCCGGGCCGGTGTGACGCGCCTCAGGCAGCGGGTACCGGGGCGGTGTCGCGGACGGCGCGGATGACCACCAGCTGCTCTTCGCGCACCCCCGGCGGGATCATCCCCCGCTCCTCGAACCAGGCGGCCCGGGCCCTCATGACGGGCCCGAACGGCTGGGTGCGGCGCGCGGCCACGTGAGCCCTCAGCCCCGCGCGCGCCAGGGCCGCGAGACTGTCGGTGACTCCGCTGAGCGAGGACTGGACGAGCAACAGGACGCCGTGGGCCGCCAGTAGGGACGGGACCGCCCGGCAGATCCGGTCGAGGAGGAGGCGCCCGTCCGGCCCGGCGTCCCACGCACGCTCCCGGCCGCGGACCGCGCCCCCGGTCGGGACGGCCGGCACGTACGGCGGGTTGACCGTCACGAGATCGAAGCGTTCGCCGGACACCGGCGCCCCGAGGTCTCCCCGCAGGACCCTGATCCGGCACCCGTGGAGCCGTGCGTTGAGGCGGGCCGTGGCGACGGAGGTGCCCGAGATGTCGACCGCCGTCGCCTCCGCGTCCCTGCGGGCGGCGGCGAGGGCCAGGACCCCCGTGCCGGTGCACAGGTCGAGCGTGCGCGCCCGGGGCCGCAGCTTTTCTCTGGCGAGGCTCTCCATGAGCAGGGCCGTGTCGCCCTGCGGGCCGTAGACCCCCGGTGCTCGGACCACTCGCATGCTCATCACCCTTCTCACAGGTCACGTGTGTCGTTGTCTCGCTCGGGTCAGGTGTCGTGTCTCGCCCAGGTCAGGTGCCGTGTCTCGCTCGGCTCAGGTGTCGTGTCCCGCGCCCAGGTCGCGTGGCGCGTCCGGCACCGGTCGCGTGTCGCGTCCCGCTCCGGTCAGCGCCCGAACAGCGCCCAGCGGCGGCACCAGCGCACGACCAGGACCGCGAGGCCGGCCATGGCCAGGGCCCAGGCACCGGCGAAGGCCCAGACGAGGTCCGGGCGTCCGGTGCCGGCGGCCGGGACCACGAGCGCGGCGGAGCCGGCGAAGGCGAGGATCACGCCCAGCGTGAGCAGTCTGCGGCGCAGGGCGCGCAGCCAGGCCGGCGCACTCGGCACGAACCCCCGCCGCATCGAACGCAGTCGGCGGTCGAGGGCCCCGTCCCGCCGGAGCACCTCCTCGATCTCGGCGAGGACGCGCCGCTCGTGCGCGGAGAGCCGGACTTCGTCCATGGCGGACACCTCCTGCCGTGCGGCTGCCCACGGAGACCGTCGGCATGCCGGGGTGTGTCAGGCCGCGGCGGTCTGCGCGACGAGGGAATCGACCACGTCGGTCAGGCGCCGGTGCCTGCGGTAGGCGGCGCGCTGCCGGCTCGCGCCCGCGCCCCCGACGCGCAGGCGTCCCCACTGCTCCAGCACCCCACCGGTGTCCCCGGCGGCGTCGAGCCCGGGGCGCGCCCGCTCGATGAGCCGTTCCACCAGTTCGACGGCGGGGCGTTCGCGGCCCGTGTACGGATCGATGCCGTAGCCGGACAGTCCGTAGCGGGCGGCCAGCTCGTGGGCCAGCAGGAGGCGCCCCGGCGGTGTGCGCGGGGCCCGGCGCCCCGCCAGCACCTCCGGCAGCAGGGTCATCGCCAGGCCGCGGACGAGGCCGGCGAGGAGGACGACGGTGTCCACGTCGGCGTTGGCGTCGGCCACCCGGATCTCCAGGGTGGGGACGTGCTCGGACGGCCGGGCGTACCAGTAGATCATCCGCCGGTCGAGCAGCTTGCCCGTCCGCACCAGGTCGTCCACCCGGGCCAGGTAGTGGGGCTCGTCGAGGGCGGGGGCGGGACCGACGGTCGGCCACCGGGCGTGCTCGACCGAACGCCAGCTGTCGAAGCCCGTGTCGCGGTTGCGCGCGTAGGGCGAGTTGGCCGTGAGCGCCTGCAGCACGGGGAGCCAGGGCGCCATGCGGCGGGAGAGCCCCAGGGCGGTGTCGCGGTCGACGGTTCCCACATGGACGTGGCAGCCGCAGACCAGGCCGTCGATCGGGCTGAAGTGGGAGGCGAAACGGTGGGCCATGCGCCGGTAGCGCTCGGTGTCGGTGACGGTCAGGGGCCGCGGGGGCGGCAGCACGGGCGTTCCGGTGGCGACCGGCCGGCAGCGCTCGGCCCGGGCGGCCGTGCCGACGGCGGCGCGCAGCCGGACCAGGTCGTCGCGCAGGTCGCGGCAGGAGGCGGTCGGCTGGGAGGAGGTCTCCACCTGGGCGTTGAAGAACTCCCGCTGGACCTGGTCGCCGAGGACCAGCGCGGCCGAGGCGATGACGTCCGGGGCCCGGTCGACGGGGACGCGGCCGGCCTGGTCCACGAGGACGAACTCCTCTTCGACGCCCATCGTCAACATCTTCATCGTCGTCTCCTCGTGTCGGTCCGCGTCTACCCGGACCGCGCCGTTCCACCCGTGGTCCACCCGTGGTCCACCCGGGTTTCGCCCGGTCCGGAGCCCGGCGCGTGGTTCGCACGCGGCGGGGCATTCGCCCGTCGGGGGGCGAGGTGAGGAGTGTGGTCATGATCCGGTCGTCCGAGCTGGGCTCGTTCCTGGAAGGAGTCGTCGTGCTGCACAGGGCGCGGGACGTCGCGGGTCCCTTCACCGGACGGACGGTGGTCGTCACCGGGGCGAGCGCCGGGGTCGGGCGCGCGGTGGCCCGTGCCTTCGGCGCGGCCGGGGCACGGGTGGCCCTGCTGGCCCGTGGCGAGGTCGGCCTGGCGGCCGCGGCGGAGGAGATCGAGCGGGCCGGCGGGCAGGCGCTCGCCGTGCCGGTGGACATGGCGGACCCGGGGCGGGTCGAGGAGGCCGCGGACCTGGTCGAGGAGCGGCTGGGTCCCGTGGACGTGTGGGTGAACTCGGCGTTCACCTCGGTCTTCGCGCCCTTCCTCGCCGTCGGGGCCGACGAGTACGAGCGGGTCACGGCGGTCACGTATCTCGGCTGTGTCAACGGCACCCGGGCCGCCCTGCGGCGGATGCTGCCGCGGGACCGCGGGGCGATCGTCCAGGTGGGCTCGGCCCTGGGCGAGACGTCCGTGCCGCTGCAGGCGGCCTACTGCGGTGCGAAGCACGCGGTGAACGGGTTCACCGCGTCGGTGCGGCTCGAACTGCTGCACCGCCACAGCCGGGTGGCCGTCACGCTGGTCCAGTTGCCGGCCGTCAACACCCCGCAGTTCTCCTGGGCCCTGTCGCGGCTTCCGCGCCGGCCCCGCCCCGTGGCACCCGTCTACCAGCCGGAGGTCGCGGCCAGGGCCGTGCTGCACGCCGCCCGTCGTCCCCGGCGCAAGGAGTACCGGGTCGGGCTCTCCACGACGGCCTCGGTGCTCGCCCGGCGGACGGCCCCCGGGCTCCTCGACCGGTACCTCGCGCGGACGGGGTACGACGCCCAGCAGACCGACGAGCCCGCCGGGCACGGTCCGCACAACCTCTGGGAGCCGCTGGACGGTGCCGACGGCAGGGACTACGGCGCCCACGGCGTCTTCGACGACGAGTCCGCCGCCCGCTCGCCGTACAGCGTGCTCTCCCGCCATCCGGCCGCCGCCGGGGCCGCCGTCGGCGCGGCCGCCGGTGCCTCGGCGCTGCTCGCCCGCGCCGTGCGCCGGTCCCCTGCCGAAGGACGGTGACGGCCATGCGTGGCTTCGAACTGCTGGATGTGTCCCTGTACACGAAGGAGGGGCGTCTGCAGGTCCCCTTGCGGGCCGCGGAGGACTCCGAGCCGCCGGCGCTGCCGGAGGGCACGGTGGTGAGCCTCGGGCTCACCTTCCGGCTCGGCGAGGAGATCGAGGGGGTGACCTTCGAGGACTCGCGGGTCAGGGACGGAGTCGCGCTGGGCGGCACCCGCACGGTGCTGGGCGGTTTCCGGGCCGGCGGCCCGTACGAGGTGCGCCTTCCGGCGGAGCGGCTGCCGGTCGGCCGGGCGCACTGCGGGGTGTACGAGGTGTCCGGGCGGATCCAGGACGGCCAGGGTCGTGAGCTGGCCCTGGAGCACCACCGCCTCCGCGTCACGCACCTGCCGGGCGGCGAGGCCATGGAGCGGGGCGCCGACGCGTCCGACCCCCTGGTGTCACCGCGCGTGGCGTACGACTCCGGCACTCCCCCGGGCCCCGCGGACCCCGCGTACTCCCCCCGGTCCTGACGCCGTCCGCACGGCGTTCTCCAGGAGCAGGGCGTGGACGAAGGCCTGGGGCAGGTTGCCCCGCAGGCGTCGGCGGTCGACGTCGAACTCCTCGGAGAACAGTCCCGCGGGCCCGGTCGCGGCCCGGGTCCGTTCGAACCAGCGGGCCGCGGCGACCGGACGGCCCTCGGCCCGGCAGGCGGCCGACATGAAGAACCCGCAGAGCAGGAAGGCCCCCTCCGCCCCGCCGAGCTCCGTGGCGTCGTCGCTGTGGAAGCGGTAGACGAAGCCGTCGTCGCCGAGCTCCCGTTCCACGGCCCGGCGGGTGGCGCCGAGCAGGGGCGCGCCGGCGGGCCAGGCCGAGGAGGCGAGCGGCCGCAGGAGGGCGGCGTCGGGGCGCGGGTCGTCGGCGGCGCGCTGCCAGCGCCCGGAGGGGTGGGTGCAGCGGCGGCGGGTCTCGGCGAGGATCGTGTCCGCGAGCTCCCGCCAGCGGTCCGCGCCGTGCGTCCGGATGTCCCGGGCGGCGGCCTGGAGTCCGCAGACGGCGGCGAGGCGGGAGTGCGTCCACCAGGCCGGGGCCAGCTCCCACAGGCCCGCTTCGGGGCGTGACCAGTTGGCCCGGAGGGCCGCGACGGCCGTGTGGGCGGCGCGGACGCCGTCCCGGTCGAGCCGGTCCTGGCGGGCCGCGGCGGCCAGCAGTTCGAGGATCTCGCCGTAGCTGTCGAGCTGGAACTGGGCGCCGGCCCGGTTGCCGACGCGGTCGGCCGCGCCGGGATAGCCGCTGAGCGGCAGGGTGGACTCGTCGGGTACGGGCCCTCCGTCGACGCGGTAGGCGGGCCGCAGCCGGTCGCCGTCGGCGAGCACCCGTGCGGTGGCCACCCGCACGGCCGCGTCGGTCAGCGGGTGCGGGCCGTGGGCGGCGACGGCGAGGCCGGCGTAGCACTGGTCGCGCAGCCAGGCGTAGCGGTAGTCGTAGTCGCGTTCCGAGCCGGCGTGCTCGGGGAGCGAGGTGGTGGCCGCGGCGACCATGGCCCCGGTGCGCGGGCTGGTGAGTCCGGTGAGGACCGCGTACGCCCGCCGGACGTCCCTGGCGGCGGGCAGCGCGGTGCAGTCGGGGACGGCCGCGTTCCAGTGCGCGTCGGTGGCCCGCCACGCCTCGTCGGGGGGTACGGGCGGGCCGAGGGGCCGGTCGGAGAGTTCCAGGACCAGGTCGCGCCGCTCGCCCTCGGGCACGGTCAGCCGGGCGGTCAGCGCGCCCGTCGCCGCGAGCCGGGCGTCCCCGAGCCCGCGCAGCCGTTCCCGGAGGACGCCGCGGCCGGCCTCCCAGGTGTCGGGCCCCGTGCGGTGCGGCACGAGCGGCGGGTCGGCGCCGTAGCCGCCGCGCGCGGTGAGCCGGACGGTGACGACGGCCGTGCCCCGCACCGCCCGGATCCGGCGCAGGAGCACCGCCCGGTGGGCGTCGGCCGGGACGGCCAGGGCGTCCTGGCACTCGATCACGGAGTCGGCGAGGGTCCAGTGCCCGGTCCAGATCAGGGAGCCGTCGCGGTACGAGCCCTCGGAGACGCGCCAGGGGTCCTCGGGGCACACCTGGAAGGCCCCGGCGCCGCCGATCAGCTCGGAGAACACGGCGGGATCGGCCCAGCCGGGCACGCAGAGCCAGACGAGGTCGCCCTCCGGCCCGAGCAGGGCGCCCCGTTCGCCGTCCGCGAGCAGGGCGTAGTCGCACAGCGGCCGGGGCCGGTGCGCAGGGCTCGACGGTGTCGTGGCCTCCCTCGGGTCACCGCCTCCCGTGCGGCCACCCGGCGGCACGGGCTCACCGCCCTGTCGAGCGGCGCGGCAGCAGCTCCTGCGCCTTGGCCTTGAGGCCCTGGGCGACGAGGTGGCCGCGGTGGCCGTCGCCCCGGACCAGGGAGGCCAGCGTGGACTCGATCTGCTCCCAGGTGGAGTGCGGCGGGATGGGCGGCACGTCCGGGTCGGTGCGGAAGTCGAGGACGGTCGGGGTGTCCGAGGCCAGCGCGCTGCGCCAGGCGTCCTCGACGTCGGCCGGGTCGGTGACGCGGATGCCGTCGAGACCGAGGGACCGGGCGAAGTCGGCGTACGGGACGTCCGGGAGGGACTGCGAGGGCGCGAAGGGCGCGGTGCCGCCCATCGCGCGCATCTCCCAGCTGACCTGGTTGAGGTCCTGGTTGTTCCACACGGCGACGACGAGCCGGGGGTCGGTCCACTCGCCGGCGTACTTGGCGGCGGTGACGAGTTCGGCCATGCCGTTCATCTGCATGGCCCCGTCGCCGACGAGGGCGATGGCGGGCCGGTCGGGATGGGCGAACTTGGCGCCGATCGCGTACGGCACGCCGCTGCCCATGGTGGCCAGCGTGCCGGAGAGCGAGCCGCGCATGGCGTGGCGCATCGTGAGGTGGCGGGCGTACCAGGTGGCGACGGAGCCGGCGTCGGAGGTGATCATCGCGTCGTCGGGGAGCAGTGCGTCCAGGACGTGCGCCACGTACTCGGGGTTGACGGGGTCCGCCGCGAGCTCGGCGCGTCGCTTCATCACAGACCGCCAGCGTTCCACTCCGGTGATCACGCTGTGCTGCCAGAGGCGGTCCTCCTTGCGGGTGAGCAGCGGCAGCAGCCGGCGCAGGGTGGCGGCCGCGTCGCCGACGAGGTTGACCTCGTAGGGGTAGCGCAGGCCGACCAGATGCGGGTCGATGTCGATCTGGACGGCGCGGGCCTGCCCGTACGGGGGCAGGAACTCGGAGTAGGGGAAGTTGGAACCGACGGTGAGCAGGGTGTCGCAGTCGCGCATCATCTCGTACGAGGGGCGGGTGCCGAGCAGTCCGATCGAGCCCGTCACCCAGGGCAGTTCGTCGCTGAGGGCGTCCTTGCCGAGCAGGGCCTTCGTGACGCCGGCGCCGAGGAGTTCCGCCGTCTGCTCGACCTCGCGACCGGCGCCGGCCGCCCCCTGGCCGATCAGCATCGCGACCCGGGTGCCCTCGTCGAGGAGGGCCGCGGCGCGGCGGAGCGAGGCGTCGTCGGGCACCGGGGCCCAGCCGCTCGAGTCCAGGCTGGAGGGGACCATCTTGTGGGCGTGCTGCGGGGGCGCGTACGCCAGTTCCTGGACGTCGGCGGGGACGATGACGGCGGTGGGGGCGCGCCGGGCGTAGGCCGTGCGCATGGCCCGGTCGAGGACGTTCGGCAGCTGTTCGGGGACGTTGACGGTCTCCAGGAAGGCGCTCGCGACGTCTTTGAACAGCGTGTGCAGGTCGATCTCCTGCTGGTACGAGCCGCCCATGGCGCTGCGGTCGGTCTGGCCGACGAGGGCGACGACGGGCACGTGGTCGAGCTTGGCGTCGTAGAGGCCGTTGAGGAGGTGGACCGCTCCGGGGCCCGAGGTCGCGACGCAGACGCCCACGTGGCCGGAGAACTTGGCGTAACCCACGGCCTCGAAGGCGGCCATCTCCTCGTGCCGGGCCTGGATGAACCGGGGGTCGTCGTCGGCCCTCGCCCAGGCGGCGAGGAGACCGTTGATGCCGTCGCCGGGATAGCCGAAGACATGCGCGACGCCCCAGGCGCGCAGCCGGTCGAGCAGGTGGTCGCCGACGGTCGCCTTGGTCATGGCCGGTCGCCTCCGTCCGTTCCGTCGAGGAGCGGCAGCACGTCCTTGCGGTAGAAGTCGAAGAATCCGCGCTGCTCGGGTCCGATCTGGCCGATGTGGATCCGGTCGAAGCCGGCGTCCACGTACTCCTTCAGGTGCCGCGCGTGCTCTTCCGGATCGGGTCCGCAGGCCACGGCCGCGCCGACGGTCTCCTCGGTGACCAGCTCGGAGGCCTGCTCGAAATGGCGCGGGGTGGGGAGGATCTGGTTGAGCTCGCCGGGCAGGTGCTCGCTCGGCCAGAGGCGGTGGGCGGTGCGGACCGCCTCCTCGCGGGACTCGGCCCAGCAGACCTTGGTCGCGGCGAAGGCCGGCCGCGGGGGTCCGCCGGCCCGGAAGCGGGCGACCATGTCGGCGTCCGGGGCGGTGGTGACGAAGCCGTCGGCGATCCGGGCGGCGAGTTCGGCGGCCCGGGGGCCGAAGGCGGAGACGTCGAGGGGCGGCGGTGTTTCGGGCAGGGTGTAGATCCGGGCGTTCTCGACGGTGTAGTACGGGCCGCGGTGGGTGATCTGCTCGCCGGTGAACAGTTTCCGGATGACGTCCACGGCCTCCTCCAGCATGGCGAGGCGCACGTCGGCGGGGGGCCAGGCGTCGCCGAGGACGTGCTCGTTGAGGGCCTCGCCGCTGCCGAGGCCGAGCCGGAAGCGCCCGTCCAGCATGACCTGGGAGGTGGCCGCCGCCTGGGCGATCACGGCCGGGTGGATCCGTGTGGTCGGGCAGGTCACGGCGGTCTCGACGGGCAGTCCGCAGCTCTGGGAGAGCGCGCCGATCACCGACCACACGAAGGGGCTGTGTCCCTGGGCGTCGTTCCACGGGTGGTAGTGGTCGGAGATCCACAGCGAGCGGAAACCGGCGTCCTCCGCCATCCGCGCCTGTTCGACGAGGTCGGCGGGCCCGAATTCCTCACAGGACAGGAAGTAGCCGAACTCGGTCATGGCACCTCCACGGGGTGCGGGTCGACGCTCCGTACGCGGTCGTCCGGGCGGCTGCCCGGGGGGCCGGGTGAGAAACGTGCGGCTGCGCCGTGCATGGGGCGCCGGCATGCGGGCAGGCGCCGGACGAAGGCCCCACCGTCCGGAGCGGGGCCCCTGTGTCCGGAGAGGAGCGGGACGATGCCCAGAGGGTCGAACGCCAAGCGGGAACGCCAGTACGAACACATCAAGGAGAGCGCCCTCGACCGCGGCGAGAGCGAGAAGCGTGCCGAGGAGATCGCGGCCCGGACCGTGAACAAGGAACGGGCGCGCGCGGGCGAGTCCAAGACGGCGAGCAAGAGCTCCACTCAGGACATGTCGTCCTCGCGCCGGGGCGGGAAGCGTTCGCACAGCGGCTCCGAGGGGCCGACGTACGACCAGCTGTACGCGGAGGCCCAGCGCCGCAACATCCACGGCCGGTCCTCGATGAACAAGGCCGAGCTGAAGCGAAGCCTGGGCAATCGCTGACGGAGCCGGCAGGGGGGACGGCCGGCGCGACCGGCCCGGGGGCCGACGGGGGCGGCGACGCTCAGCGGTGGTCGCGCCTGAGGGAGTCCATCACTCCCTCGGCCCGGCGCCGGGCGCTGGTCATCTTCCGGCGGAACTTCGCCTTCGCCTGATCCGTCTTGCCCTCCGCCTCCAGCCGCTCGTGCCCCGTGATCCTTCCGGCGATCTCCTTGAGCCTGCCTTTGGCCTTGTCCATGGCGTCGCTCATGCCCGTGCTCCTGTCACTCCACCGGCCCTCCCTCCCACGCTAGGTTCGGGCGGGCGGCGCCGCTCGTCGGCGGCGCGCCACGGCCCCCGCCCGCGGGACCGTGGGGTCTCGCGGGCGGGGGCGGCGCTGGACGCGGGCCCGGACGTCGTCCGCAGCGGGCCTCAGACCATCACGAGCAGCCGCGTCTGCGCCACGAGCTTCCGGTTGACGCTGGTGCTCTGCACGAAGATGGTGAACTCGTCGTTGTGGTCCGGCTTGACCCGGACCTCCTCGTTCGGCAGGCCGAGCAGGGCGCGCGCCTGCGGGCCCGTGTAGACCCGGTCGGTCTTCTTCTCCAGGACCGCGATCTGCTTGCGCGCCTGGATCTTCTCGGACTTGCTCAGCTGGTAGTACGCGCAGCCGGTGCGGTAGGTGTGGCCGCTCTCGACGACCCACTCCCGGATCGCCACGTCACGGGCCACCGGGACCAGCGCGAAGGCCGACGGGTCGGCCGGGGTGAGGCCGGCCGCCTCGATGGTCTGCCGGCTGACCGCCCCGCCCGCGGAGAACACGGACCGGGAGCCCCGGATGCCCTTGGTGCGGCCCACCATGAACTTCTCGGTGGCCTCCTGGATGACCTGCCCGGCCTCTTCGAGGCCCTGGGTGCTCGTGGCGTCCCAGATGGCGATGTTGTCCTTCGGGAAGCCGCACTGCGTGGCCTCGCGCTTGCCCATCTGGTCCGGGACGAGGACCGCGAGCGTCCAGTTGTCCTGCTGCGTCTCGATCATGTTCGCCACGGCCTGCACGAGCACCCGGGGATCCTGCGCCGGGGCGTCGGGGCAGCGGTGGCTCGCGTTCTCCTGGCCGTCCGTCAGGACGAAGGTCAGGAAGCTGTGGTCGCCGTACAGCTGGGCGGTCTGGGCCAGCTCCCGCTGCGACTTCAGGGCCGCCGCGAGCAGGGACGTCATCCCGCCGACCCGGTACAGCTGCTTCAGCGAGGGCATCCGCAGCACGTCCTTGTCGTAGATGACGCACTCCACCTTGTCGGCGAAGACGTACACCGTGACGCGGGTCTCCTGGTCCAGCTCCTTCGAGCGCCGCGCGAGGTACGCGATCTGCTGGTCCGCGACCTCGACGACCTTGTTCCGCAGGTGCGACATGGACGAACTCGCGTCCAGCACCAGAGCGACGTGGTTGATGTAGTTCTGCGTTCCGGCCATGACAAATCCCCCTCGTTCGAATCCCGTTCGGCGATGTTCCTACCGTCTCACCCGCCACTGACAATCGGTCAGGCGTGCGAGGAGCGCCGGGAGAACGAGGTCATTCCGGGCGGCTGAACCGACGCGCGGCCCACAGCAGCGTGAGCAGCCCGACGGTCAGGAGCAGCCCCGCCTCCAGGGCGAGCGGAGGCTGCCGGCCCGCCCATTCGATGCCGCCGACGGCCGCCTGGTCCGGCACCCGCAGGGCGATGGAGCGGCGCAGCAGGTCCACCCCGTACGCGAGCGGGTTCAGGGCGGCCAGGCCCTGCGCCCAGCCCGGCAGGGAGGCCGGCGGGAAGAAGGCGCCGGACAGGAAGAGCAGCGGCATCATCAGCAGGCTGAGCAGCGCGTGGAAGATCTCCGGGCTGCGCAGCGACACCGCGAGGGCCAGGGCGAGCGCGGTGAGGGCGAAGGAGGCCAGGAGCATCCCGCCGAAGAGCAGCAGCAGCAGGACGGGGTCGTAGGGCAGGCCGACCGGGCCGGCCAGGCAGAGCAGGACGGCCCCCTGCGCCGCGGCCACGAGGGTGCCGCCCGCGCAGCTGCCGAGGAGCAGGGCGGAGCGGCTGACCGGGGCCATCAGGAGTTCGCGCAGATAGCCGCTCTGCCGGTCGGTGATCAGCCGGATGCCCACCATGATGGCCGGGGTCTGCACCGTCATCATCAGCATGCCGGGGAAGAGGTACGTCTGGTAGCCCGTGCCCAGCGAGGCGTTCGGGATCAGGGTGGCGAGCCCGCCGCCCAGGACGAGGAGGTAGAGCACCGGCTGGAACAGCACCAGCGCGGTGTGGGCCGGCTGGCCGGCCAGGCGCAGCAGGTCGCGGTGGACCAGGGCGTGGATCGCGCGCAGCTCGTGCCGCAGCCGGGGCGGGCGCCCGGTGTCCGTGGTGTCGGGCGCCGGAAGGGTGAGGGCGGTCATCGGCCTCCTCCGCTCGCGGCGCCGGTCGGGTCGGGGGCGGTCGGGTCGGGGGCGGCGGCCGGGTCGGGGGCGGTCCGGGCGGCGTCGATGCTGCGGCCGGTGTGGTGGAAGAAGACGTCGTCGAGTGTGGGCGGGGTGGCGGAGGCGGCGTGCACGGCGATGCCGTGGTCCGCGAGCGCCCCGCACAGGCGGGGGATCCATCCGCTGCCGTCGGGCACCCGCAGCCAGAGCCCGTCGCCGTCCACGGTGACGGGCCGGTCGGGCGGGGCGGCCTGGGTGACGACCTTCCGGGCGCGGGTGTCGTCACCGGTGCGCAGCACCACCCGGTCGTCGCCGATCGCCTCCTTGAGCGCCCGCGGGGTGCCCTGGGCCACCAGCCGGCCGCGGTCGATGATGGCGATGCGGTCGCAGTTCTCCGCCTCGTCCAGGTAGTGCGTGGTGACGAACAGGGTGCTGCCGTGCCGCTCGCGCAGGGACCTCAGGTGCTCCCAGATCTGGGCGCGGGCATGCGGGTCGAGTCCGGTCGTCGGCTCGTCCAGGAACAGCACGCTCGGGGAGTGCAGCAACTGGCGGGCGATCTCGAGACGCCGACGCATGCCGCCCGACAGGGTGCGTACGGGGGAACGGCGGCGGTCGGTCAGTCCGGCGGGTTCGAGCACCTCGGCCGTCCGCCGGCGGATCTCGCGGCGGCGCAGACCGTAGAGGCGCGCGTGGACCCGGAGGTTCTGCTCGACCGTCAGGTCCGGGTCGAGGGCGCTGTGCTGGAAGAGGATGCCGACCTGGCGCCTGACGTCGTGCGGCCGGGTGAGCACGTCGAAGCCGGCCACGGTGGCATGGCCGGAGGTGGGGCGGACCAGGGCGCAGAGCATGGCGATGGTCGTGGACTTCCCGGCGCCGTTGGGGCCGAGGAAGGCGAAGGTCTCCCCGCGGTGCACATCGAGGTCGAGGCCGCCCACCGCGTCGGTGCCGGTGCCGGTGCCGCCCGGGCCGGGGTAGGACTTGACCAGTCCCCGCGTGCTGATGGCGTAGCCGGAGGCGTGCGGACGGTCCCTCGGCAGGGGGCTGCCGGCGGCTGCGGTCATGAGGGGGGCTGCGGCGAGATCGTCGTCACCGGCGGAGAGCTGCATGTGGTCTGGTCCTCGTCCGTCGTCCACGGGTCGGCGAAGGCGGCCGACCCGGTGTGCGGGGAGCCGGGCGGTCGGCCCGCTCCGGCCGGCGGCCGCCCGTGGGGGCGGCCCGCCGGCCGGAGGGTGCTGCCGCTACGCGCAGCTGATGCCGATACAGACGGTGTTGAGGAGCGTCAGCAGGCCGACGCACGCGCACGTTCCGCTGAACGAGTCGCCGTCGACGCCGACCGGGTCGGTCTCCGGAAGGGCGTGCAGGTGGGCCAGCAGCTCGAAGTCCTGGTTCTCCATGACAATCTCCTTCTCTAGTGACGTGGCGACAGGCGTTCCTGCCGCTCAGACCGGCTGCTGGACCATCCAGTGCCGGGGCTCTGTGTGGCGTGTCCTCAGGAGGAACGCCAGGATTCCCGCGGAGCCGTCGCTCCAGCTCGTCGAGACGTCCCCGTACTCGTTGGGGAAGACGACGTGGCGGCCGCGGTGGGACCGCTCGGCGACGATGAGGCGGGCCAGGTCCCGGGCCGTCGCCCGGTAGGCGGGGTCGCCCGTGGCCTCGGCCAGGTCGAGGAGGAAGTCGCCGTTCCCCGCGAGGCCGTGGCACTGGGTGAGGGGGGCGCGGGAGGTGCGCTCGGCCACGGCCCGCGCGCTCCCCCGGGCGAGTTCGGCGTACCGCTCGTCACCGGTCGCCCGCCACAGCCGTACGAGGAAGGAACCGATACCGGCCGAGCCGTGGCACCAGTAGGGGGCGGTCGGCGGGTCGGTCTCCTGGGCCGGCCAGTGGGCGGCGTCGCCGACCGTCACGGCGTGCGCCACCATGTGTTCGCCCGCCGCCACGGCCAGCTCCCGGTGCTCGGGGTTCTTCGAGACGGCAGCGGCCTCCAGGAGGAAGCAGCCGACGCCCGCGGTGCCGTGCGCGAAGCCGAGATAGCGCTTCCCGGCCTCCTCGACCACGCCCTCCGCGGGCACCGGCCAGCTCACCCCGGACGGCTCGCGCCGTGCCGCGGCGGCCAGCCGGTCGGCCGCGTCGACGACGAGCTCGGCGAGGCGCGGGTCGCCGGTGCGGTGCCACAGGTGGACCGCCGCGAGGCCGCTGCCCGCGGAGCCGTGGGTGATGTCGTGGCTGGGCGTCGCCTCCTGGGGTGCGAGGGCCAGCGCCAGGGCGTGGTCCATGAGCGTCCGGTCGTCGACGGCGCGGCCCGCGTCGTACAGCGCCCAGGCGGTGCCGCGGCCGCCGAAGTGCAGGCCGGGACGGACGGAGCGGGTGTCGGTGCGCTCCACGATCCAGCGGCCGGCCGTGGAGATCAGCTTCGGCAGCCGGGTGTCGCCGGTGAGCTCGAAGTACCGCGTCAGGACGGCCAGGACCCCGGCGGCGCCCTGTTGCACCGTGCAGGAGTCGGTCTCGCCCGCCTTGGTGGAGACGGGCCACAGCCGTCGCTCGTCGTCCGGTGTCATCGAGTCGACGAGGTGGTCGACGATCCCGGCCACGACCATCTCCGTCACCTCGGCGTCGGAGTCCGCCCGAGCGGCGGCATCGGTGCCGGCCGTGCCGGAGTGCCTCGCCGCGAGCGGCGCACCCTCCCGCGCGGGCGCCCCGGTCGTGCTCGCCCGGAGGGCCTCGCGGGCCCGGGCGGGATCCCAGCGCTCGGCGGGGTCGTCCCTCATCAGTCCGAGGATCATCTCCCGCAGGCCGTCGGGCAGGTCGAGCGAGGCGGCGCAGGCGTCCAGCCACTCGGCGAGCCGCTCCTGCGCCGGCCGGTCGGCCGGCTCCTCGTCCAGCAGGTTCGGCACCTTCCCGGTGAGGACGAAGCACACGCTGGCGCCGAGGCTGTAGTAGTCGCCCGTCGGGGAGACCGGCGCGTCTTCCAGGCGCTCGGGGGCGCTGAAGCCCGGGGTCCCGACCCGGGTCGGCAGGGCCACGTCGTCCTCCAGGACGGCGAGCTCCAGGTCGATGAGACGGAGCCGGCCGTCGGGGCGCACCATCACGTTGGCGGGGGTGAAGTCGCGCAGCACGCACCCGCGGGCGTGCGCGGCCTCGACGAGCTCCACCAGGCGCTCGGCCTGGGCCAGCGCGTCGGCGCGGTAGCGCACGGCGCCGACGTCGCGGAAGTGCTCGGCGACCCAGGTGCGCAGCGGAATGCCCGGCACCTCCTCCTGGGCCAGGAACAGGTGCCCCGCGTGCTCGAACATCGCCAGCGGCTCGGGGGCGAGCCCCGTGCCCTTCAGCTTCTCCAGGGTGCGGGCCTCGGCGCGCAGCCAGTCGCGGACGTCGGAGCCGGAGCTGTCGGCCTCCACATGGGGCCGGGTCTCCTTGATCACCACGGGGGCGCCGGTGCTGACGTCGTTGCCCCGGTAGACACCGCCCTTGTTGGTGTGCCGGATGGCCTCCCGTACGGAGAAGCGGCCGCCGAGCAGCACCGGGCCCTTGGGAGCCTCCGCCTTGCGCGGGGTGACGGGCACCGAGGCGGGGAAGGGGCTGACCGCCCAGGGGGGCGGGGAGTAGTGGCCGGTGCGCTTGTCCTCCACCGGGTTGCCGTCGGGGTCCACGATGTACCAGACCATCAGGCCCTGGTCGGAGAGCCGCCGTCGCCCGACGAAGGCGCCGTAGCGGTAGTGCACCAGGCTGCCGGCCGCGTACGGCTGGTCGGACAGGATCCGGGGGCCGGCGAGACCGGCCGTCGCCGTGTGGAGTGCCTCGGCGAGCCGGGCGGCGTCGGCGTCGGAGCGCGGGTAGACCGTGAGGAACTTGCCCGAGCTTCCGCGGGGGGTGGCCCGGGAGTTGAGCGCGCTCACCTGCTCGAGGGAGCGGGCGAACTTGAACGCCGACTCGTCGCGCAGCAGCACGTCGAGGGCCCGTGCGAGCACCGTCGGCGCGGAGGCGACCGTCGCCGACACGTGCAGCTTCCAGCCCTGCTCGAGCGGGGACCCGGACCGGGGCGCGAGACGGCACCACATCTCGTCGGACTCGGTCGTCCACCGCGTGCCGGTGCCCGTGGCATCCAGCGCGCGGTGGAGAAAGGTCTCCAGCTCGGACTCGGTGGCTTGGCTCGTCATGCCCCATCCCTCTCAACGGCGAGTACCGCTGGCGGGAAGGTGCCCGGGGGCATTGTCATACCAACACACACCCCGCTGGATTCACTTGATTCGGCGAGCGCACGGCTCCGTTGTGCCACCTTGTGGCGCTACCGGCGCAGAAGGGCGCACTGACGCTCACTCAGCAGCGCCAACCCCTCCACGCACGGGAAACGCGTCCGCCGGCGGCCCGGGACGCGCGGGAGGGGGTGGAGGCGGGGCTGCGCCGGACGAGCGAGGCGGTCGCCGGGACGCGGATCCGCTCCTTCGGCCGGGCCGCCCCGGGAGGGCACGGGGCGCTCGGCGTCGCGCCCGCGCAGGCCGGATGGTCAGCCCGTGAACTCCTCCGCCGAGCGGAGCAGGCGTTCCGCGCGGTAGGCCGAGGTGTCCAGCTTGGCGAGGACGCCGATGCTGGCGATGTTGGGGAGGATCAGCTGGTAGAGCCGGGCGATCTCCTCGGACAGGGTCCGCTCGTCCGGCAGGGCCTCGGTGACCAGTTGGACGCCGGTCCAGGCGCCGACGGCCAGGCGGGCGATCTCGGCGGGCACGGCGTGCGGGAGGAGTTCGCCGCGTCGGCCGGCCTCGGCGAGGAGGTCCTCGCCCAGGGCTATCCAGTCCGGCCAGCGGGTGCCGAACAGGCTGCGGGCCTTGGGGTCGACGGAGAGCTGGACGGCGGCGCGCAGCATCGGCTCGCGGGGCAGCCGGTGGGCGAGGAGGAGGCCCAGGTCGACCCATTCCTGGAGCTTGTAGGTCTGCGGCTGGAGGCCCTCGCGGGTCACCGCCCGGGTGAGCACCCCGTGGGCCATCGACTCCTTGGTCGGGAAGTGGAAGTACAGGGCGCCGCGGGTCAGGCCGGTCCGTTCGACGAGGGCGGCGATGGTGGCGGCTTCGTAGCCGACCTCGATGAAGAGGCTCGCCATGGACTCGAGGATGGAATCCCGCGTGCGGATGGCCCGCTCCTGCCGCGCCACTCGGCCGCCCCCTCGGACTCTCCTCGGCTCTCCCCCACGCCCCGACGGCACCGTGGCCGCCGGCGGCGGGCTGACGAAGGCTCGGTATGTTACCAAGCGTTCCCAAGGGCCTGTTGGGGGACGCGGGGCGGAGGGCGGGGGTCCCTCCGCCCCGCGACCGGGGGCGGCTCGCCTACTGGTTGACGAAACCGCCGTCGACGGGCAGCACCGTCCCGGTGAGGAACGGGCAGCGGTCGCTGAGGAGCCAGGCGGCCGCGGCCGCGATCTCCTCCGGTGCCGCCGTACGGCCCTGCGGAGTCATGGAGTTGACGGTCCGCTCGAGACCCGGGTTGCGCCGGAACCAGTCCTCGGTGATCTCGCTCCGGGTGGTGCCCGGGGCGAGGGCGTTGACCCGGATGCCCTCCTTGGCGTACTCGTCCGCCGCCGCCCTGGTCAGCCCGACCACGGCGTGCTTGGCGGCGATGTAGGGCGCGGCGGCCGGGATGGCGACGAGCCCGGCCACGCTGCTGTTGTTGACGATCGCTCCCCCGCCGTGCCGCAGCATGGCGGCGATCTCGGGGCGCAGGCAGTTCCAGACGCCCCGCACGTTGACGTCCATGACGGTCTCGTAGACGTCGTCGGGCATCAGGTGCAGCGGGGTCCGGTCGCCGCCGATGCCGGCGTTGTTGAAGGCCGCGTCGAGCCGTCCGTACCGTTCCTCGGTGAACTCCACGGCGCGCGCGGCGTCCTCGGGTCGCGTCACGTCGCAGACGACGTACGCGGCCTCGGCGCCCTTGGCGCGTATCTCCTCGGTCAGTTCCGCGAGGCGCTCCTCGCGGCGCGCGGCGAGCACCACGGTGGCGCCCTCCTGGGAGAACAGCCGCGCCGCTGCGGCGCCTATGCCGCTGCTCGCTCCGGTGACGAGGGCGACCTTCCCCGCGAGGAGATCGCCGTGCGTGTTCTTCGTGATGGTGGTCATGCCCGCGTGCCTACCCCGGTCGAGGCGTCCATCAGGCCCTTCAGGTCCTTCGCGTACTTGGCGACGAGGCCGCGGCCGAGGCTCGGTATGTCCTCGTGGCCGTCCACTCGGCCGGCTTGGACGACGGCGCGGAAGCGGTCGGAGGGGATGACGGAGCCCGGTACCGACTCCTCAGGGTGCTCGAAGCCGTGCAGGATGGGCAGCGCCGTGTACGCCCGCAGCGACTCGGGCAGGGCCCGCATGGCCGACTCGAAGCGGACGTACCAGTCCGCGTGGTCCTCGACCCGCTCGATGCGGTGTCCCTCCTCCGTCAGCCAGTCCACGATCCGGTCGAGGGAGACGCCGTCGTCGTTCGGGTTGACCAGGCTGAACGTCCGGTACTGGGGCGCGGCCGACCGGCCCGTTCGCCCGCCCAGGGCGACGACGGCCGCGGCCGTGAAGTCGACGGGCAGCCCGTCGTAGTGGGCCCGGTCCCCGTCCGCGCGGTAGAAGCTGCGCGGCGCGATCCCGGTGGCGAGGACGCTGAGGAGCAGGCGGCTGAACATGTCGGGGACGTTGAGCTGTCCGCCGTACCGGCTGTGCGCGAGGATCATGTTGGAGCGGAAGGTGGTGACGGGCAGTCCGCACAGGTCGTGCGCCTCCCGCAGCAGCACCTCGCCGGCCCACTTGCTGGTCGCGTAGCCGCCGGCGTAGCCCCCGTCGACCTCCATCACGGGCAGGGCCTGGCGCACGTCGGCGTACTCGTCGAGGACCGGCTCCTCGGGCCGCGCGGTGGCGACCGCGACGCTGGAGATGTACGTGAAGGGCTTCATCCGGCGGGTGAGTGCCAGCTGTACGAGCTCGGCGGTGCCGACGACGTTCGCGTCGAACAGGTGCGGGTAGGGCAGCACGTGGTTGACCAGCGCGCCGGCGTGGACGATGAGGTCGACCTCGTCGGCGAGCCGGTTCCAGGTCTCCTCGTCCAGGCCGAGGCGCGGCTCGGCCATGTCGCCCGCCACCACCTCCAGGTGGTCCGCGGCCAGCTCCCGGTACGTCCGCAGCAGCTCCGGGTCGCCGCTGTCGAGGGCCGCGTCGAGGCGCTGCCGGGCCGCGGCGGCGTCCTTGCCGCGCACCAGGGCGATCAGCCGGCCGCCGACCGGCGCCAGCTTCTCCAGCCATTCGAGGGCGAGGAAGCGCCCGAGGTAGCCGCTGGCACCGGTGAGGAGCACGGTGCGGGGCTCCCCCTCGGCACGGGGCAGCGACCGGGCGTCGGCGAGGGTGCGGGCGTCGATGAAGGCGTCCAGGGTGAGGTCCTTGGCGTGCACCTCGGTGCTGCCCTCGCCGTGCACCGACGCGAAGGTGGGCCGCTCGCCGGCCGCCCCGCGCCGGGCCTCGATGTGCTCGGCCAGGTGCCGCAGGTCGTAAGCGGGGCTGATGAGCATGTCGACGGGCACCCGGACGCCGAAGGTGTCCTGGAGGAGGGTGGCGAACTGGACGGCGGTCAGCGAGTCCCCGCCGAGGTCGCGGAAGTGCGCGTCGGGGCTGACCTCGGCCATGGAGCCGGCCAGCAGCGCCCGCACGGCGCGCTGGACGGTCTCCAGGACGGGCCGGTCGGCGCCGGCGGCGCGGATGTCTGCCAGTTCGGCGTCCTCGCGGGCGGCGGTGTCGGCGTAGAGCTCTTCGAGGCGCTCCCCGTACCGCTCCACCAGGCGGGGCCAGAGCAGCTTGCGGTGGTCCGACAGCAGACCGTTGGCCTGGCTGAAGGGCTCCGTCTCGATCAGGACGTCGCGGGGGATCTCGTACGAGTTGAGGCCGGCCTCCTTGGCCAGCTCCTGGAAGGCCTCGCTCAGGCGCTGCTTGAGGGCCGGCTGGTCGGCGCCGAGCTCGGCCAGGGCCTCGGGGGTAGGGACGACCACGGCGAGCAGATAGGAGCGCTCACTGTTCCCGTAGACGAAGATCTGCCGCACGAGGGGGCTCGCGGCGAATATGGCCTCCAGTCGGGAGGTGGCCACGAACTCGCCCTGGGACAGCTTCAGGACGCTCTTGCGGCGGTCGACGATCGCGATCCGGTCGGGTCCGAGTTCGGCGGCTATGTCGCCGGTCCGGTAGTAGCCGTCCTCGTCGAAGAGTTCGGCGGTCAGCTCGGGCTGCTTGTAGTAGCCGGGGATGATGACGTCGGTCTTCAGCAGGAGTTCGCCGCGCGGGTGGGGCGAGTCGGTGCGGAAGTAGCCGAGTTCGGGCACGTCGACGAGCTTGTAGTCGCGCACCGGCGGGCGCAGCAGCATCCCGTCGACGGAGACGCCTGCCGCCTCGGTGGAGCCGTACACGTTGTGCAGTTCCAGGCCGAGCAGGGACTCGGTGAACGCGGTCAGTTCGGCGGAGAGCGGGGCGGAGCTGCTGCTGGCCCAGGTGACCCGGCCGCCGAGGACGTTCTCCCTCAGGTGGGTGAGCACCTCGGCCTCGGCGGTCTCGCGGTCGAGGCCGGCGGCCGTCCTCCGGTCGACGTCGGCGCGGAACCGCTGGTGGAGCATCTCGCACACCCGGGGCACCAGGGAGAGCTCCGTGGGTCGCGCCAGGGCGATGTCCTCGAAGAAGGTCGACAGGTCGCTGCTGGCCGTGAAGTAGCTCGTGCCGCCGCGCGCCATGGTGGCCTTCAGCGAGGAGTGTCCGGCCACATGGCTCATCGGCGCGTAGTGGAAGGTGACGGCGTACGTCTCGTCGAACAGCTTCGACCAGGCGCCGCCCCACATCGCCGCGGCCAGCCGCTCGGTGTACATGGCGCCCTTGGGCGTGCCCGTGCTCCCGGAGGTGTAGATGAGCATCGCGAGGGGGTCCTCGCCGTCGGGGGCGGTGAACAACGGCGCGTCGGGCAGGGCCGTGCCCCGCTCGACGAGCTCGGACAGGACGTCCACCGCCACGGCCGGCCGGGTCTCGGCCAGGCGCTCGCGGGCCGCGGCGAGGGCCTCGCGGTGGGCGTCGACCTGGGGGTGGAAGTCGAAGACGACGAGCCGTCGCACCGAGTCGCTGTCGCGCACCAGCTCGACCGCGGTGGGCAGCCGCTCCAGGCTCGCGGCCAGGGTGAAGGGCTCGGTCTCCGCCAGGATCGCCTGCAACTGGGGGCGGGCGGAGCTGGTCTGCAGCGGGACGGCGACGGCCCCGAGGTGGATGCAGGCGAGGTCGATCGTCGTGTAGTCGCGGCTGGTGAAGCCGAGCAGGGCGACCCGCTCCCCGGCGGCCAGCGGGCGCTCGGGGTCGTGGTGCCACTCGCTCGCGACCGCGCGGACCCGTGCCCACAGCTCTCGGTAGCTGGTCGTCTCGTAGCGGGGCAGCAGCCGGATCGAGACCCGTCCCGTCGTGGCGTCCTGGGCGAATTCCTTTGCGCGTTCGCCGATGGCGGGCCGGTCCGCGTGGCTCTGCATGACAGATGCCACCACTTGCGCAAGTCGCATTCTGGGTCTCCGCGTCACGTGATGTGGCCGAATTCAGGGAAGATTCAGGGAAGGGGCATGGGAACGGCGGCCCGGCGTGAAATGCCGTGGGCCTGTGGACCGTTGCGCGAATGGCGTCGTTCCGGTCCGCTCCGTCACTCGATGCTAGGCACAGCCGTACGGCCTTCCCGAGAATCGGCCGACTATCTGTCAGGTTCCCCGGGCTATGGCCGACGGCCCACTCCCGGCGCATTGTCGGCGTGGTAAGAGTGGAGCGGCGCACGGGAAGTGCGCCCGCGATTCCGCCGCTTACCGGCGCCCGGCTCGGGCCCGGTGGAGGGGGGCGGGTCGCTCTTCGCTCCCTCTCCTTCTCCCGGAGTGCGCATCGTCATGCAGGACCGTGCCGCGAAAACACGTCGCCTATTGATCCGTTCGGCCGCCGAGGTCTTCGACCGGGGCGGTTTCGCGGGATCTCCCATCGGGCGGATCTGCGCCCTGGCGGAAGTCAGCCAGGGCGCACTGCACTTTCATTTCCGAAACAAGCAGGCCCTCGGTGAGGCGGTCCAGGCGGCCGCCGTCGAGATCCTGCTGTGTGTCACGGGGCCGGTGCCGGTGTGGCATCCGGCGCCGCTCCAGCTGCTCGTCGACACCTCGCACGCCCTCGCGGAGCGGGTCGGCGGAGACCTGGTGCTGAGAGCGGGATTCGGCCTTTCCCGCGACCCCGGCTGGCGGGGCGGGCCCAGTCCCTGGCAGCACTGGCGCGAGTGGGTCCGCGAGGTGCTCCTGCTCGCCCGGCGGCAGGGCGCTCTCGCGCCCGGTGTGGAGCTCGACGACGCGGTCGCCGCCGTCACGGCGGTGATGGTGGGGGTGGAGGGCCTGGAGCGCGATCCGGCCGCCGCCCGGCCCGTTCCGTCCCTGACGCCGTTCTGGCGCCTCGTACTGCCCCAGCTCGCCGCGGCGGCGGTGCGCGGCCGGACCGACCCGGCGGGCGCCGCGGTCCGGCCCGGCGCCGAGCCGGCGCCGGGGCACCGGCGGGCCGTCGGCCGGCCGGTGCCCCATGCGTGTGCCGCGCCGCTGGACGCGGAGCTGTGCGGCGTCCCCTACAGGGAGCTGAGCGGTTCGGCCTCGTAGGCCCGGTGCAGCAGTGCGAGGAAGGCGGGTGCCTCGGGCAGGGGCACCGCGCCGATGCGGCGGACGGCGACGCCCGGCGTCCACGAGTTCATCACCACCGCGCCCGCGAGGGCGGGCAGATCGGCCTCCGTCACCTCCCTGACCCGCTGGGCGACGCCGAGCCGGTCGAGCTGGCGGCGGACGATGCCCATCGTCACCCCGGTCAGCATCCCGGCGTCCGGCCACACCACGGCGCTGCCGTCCCAGAAGGCCAGGTTCCAGATGGACCCCTCGCTCAGCCGGCCGCGCCGGTCGACGAACGCGACGTCGTCGTGGCCCTGGGCGGCGGCCTGCCGCAGGAAGTAGGTCTTGGCGGGTTCGCCGACGTGCTTCACCGACGGCAGGAACCGCTCGTGTTCCACCACCGCGAGCGACAACGGGCCTTCGGGGCCGGTGGCGGGGGGTGCGGTGCGGATCAGGAGCTCGGGCGCCTCGTCCGGCGCGGCGACGGTGAACTCACCGGACGGCGGGTAGACCGTCGCCGTCAGCGACAGGTCGGCCGGGGCGTCCGCGAGGGCGTCGCGCAGCCAGGACCGCACCCGGTCGTCGGGCAGGGCCCGCCCGAAGAGCTCGAGCGAGCCGTGGCGCAGGCGCGCGAGGTGCAGATCGAGGCCGCGGATCCGGCCGTCGCGCACCTGCATCGCGGTGAAGTGGGCGTATCCGGAGAAGGCGAGCGGCGCGAGTTCCGGCGCGCCGGCCTCGTGGTCGTTGCGCCTGGTCATCGTGGCGGAGGTGGTCGTCATACCGGGTCAAACGACCCCGCTCCCGAGCGGACACCACGGACCCCGGGAGCGGACGGTCGCTCAGCCCCGCGGGTGAACGGGGTCTCAGCCCCGGGCGGCCGAGAAGGTCCGCGGGCGGGACGGGGCGGCGCGGTGCGAACCGCCGCGCGCGGCACGCATCTCCATCCCGTCGAGGAAGATCTCGAGGCCCGTCTCGAAGTCCTCCTCGGTGGCCCGCAGCGGGGACTGCTCGGGCTTCTCGCCGCCGGGCAGCAGCTGCTGCGCCACGTGCTGGATGCACACGCCCTGGACGTACGACCACAGGGCGATGGAGCAGGTCCGCGCCAGGTCGGGGTCGTCGGTGAGGTCCGCCAGGGCGTCCACCATCCAGTCGAGGCAGGACGTGTCCGAGAAGTGCCGGGCGGAGCTGGAGGTCACCAGGGCCCAGGGGTGGCTGCAGTAGACCTCCCAGTCGAGCCGGGCGGCGAGTCTCATCGCCTCGCGCCAGTCACTGGGCGCGGGCTCGGGGTAGGGGTGTTCGTCGCACGCCGCCTGGGTGATCAGGGTGAGCAGCGCGTCCTTGTTCGCCACGTGCCGGTAGAGCGACATGACGCCCGAGTCCAGCTCGGTCGCCAGGCGGCGCATGGAGAGCGCGGCGACACCCTCGGCGTCGGCGATGCGGACCGCGGCCGCCACGATCGCGCCCCGCGACAGGCTCGGTGAACTCACTTGCCTGCCTTGTGTCTTGATGGCCATGCGTTATTATACCCAGCAGCTTGCGTACGACGTACGCACAAAATTCGCGTACACTGTACGCACGCCGTGGGCATAGGACGCACGCCACCCTTTCGCGTACGCCGTATGCAGCGGTTCTGAACTTCTCGCACCTTCTCCTGAAAGGTTGCCCCCGTGACTTCCCCCGACTTAGTCGCGGAGCGTGCCGACCGACGGGCCTGGCTGGGCCTCGTCATCGTGCTCGGCCCGGTCGCACTCGTCGCGATGGACGGCTCCGTCCTCTACCTCGCGATGCCGAGCATCACGTCCGCGATCACACCCAGTACCGACCAGGCGCTGTGGATCCTGGACATCTACGGCTTCGTGGTCTCGTCCCTGCTCATCGCCTTCGGCAACCTCGGCGACCGCTACGGCCGGCTCAAGTTCCTGGTCACCGGCGCGATCGTCTTCGGCATCGGCTCCGCGGGCGCCGCCCTCGCGCCCAGCCCCGAGGTCCTCATCGCCTGCCGCGCGCTGATGGGCCTCGGCGGCGCCACCCTGCTGCCCGCCGGCCTCGCCATCATCAGCAACCTCTTCCACGACGCCAAGCAGCGCTCCCAGGCCATCGGCATCTTCGCCGCGACGTTCGCCGCCGGTTTCGCGGCCGGTCCGGTCATCGGCGGACTGCTCCTCAGCCGCTTCTCCTGGGGCTCGGTCTTCCTCATCAACCTGCCGGTCGTCGTGCTGTTCGTCGTCTTCGCGCCGGTGCTGCTGCGCGAGGTCCGCACCACGAACCCGGGGCGCGTCGACGCGCTCAGCGTGGTGCTGTCCGCGGTCGGCATCCTGCTGGCGGTCTACTCCGTCAAGACCGCGGCGGCGGAGGGCTTCTCCACCGTGCAGGCCGTCACCGGCGCCGTCGGCCTCGTCCTGCTCGTGTGGTTCGTGCGCCGCCAGTTCGGCCTGGAGCATCCGCTGCTCGACCTGCGCCTGTTCGGCGACCGGGTGTTCACCGTAGCCATCCTGACCGGCCTGCTGACGCTCGTCGCCTGGGCGGCCGCCGGCTACCTCAGCGGCATCTACCTGCAGTCGGTCCTCGGCTACAGCGTCCTCACGGCGGCCCTGCTCGCCCTGCCCGGCGCCGCGGTCCTGACCGTGGTGTGCATCAAGACCAGCAGCATCGCCGACCGGATCGGCACCCGGTCGGCGCTGATCGCCTCCCACTTCTTCATGGGCGTCGGCCTGCTGCTCCTCCTGGCGACGACCACCGAGCACGGCGTGGCGGCCTTCATCGCCTCCACGATCGTCGCCGGCGTCGGCTACGGCCTCTCCTTCAGCCTGGTCGCCGACACCGCCGTCGCCGCGGTGCCGCCCGCCCGCGCGGGATCGGCGGCCTCGCTCGCCGAGACCAGCAACGAGCTGGGCAACGCCCTCGGCATCTCGCTGCTCGGCTCGCTCGCGGCGGTCTGCTTCCGCCTGTTCGGCCCGGATGTCGCGGGCACGCTCGACGAGACGCTGGACACGCCGGGCCTGTCCCCCGCCGTGGTCGCGAAGGCGGAGGACGCCTTCCTCACCGGCCTGCACGTGGCCGTCGGCGTCGCGAGCCTGCTCTGCCTGGCGCTCGGCGTGCTGGCCCTGCGCTGGGTGCCCAAGGAGCAGAAGGACGAGACGGAGGCGGAGTCGCTGGCGGCCGCGCCGTAACGCACGGACGCGCGCCAGGACCCACGCGCGGACACTCCCGGCCCTGCGGACCGACCCCGAGCACGGGGCGGGTCGCAGGGCCGTGTCGTGCGTACGGCGGGGCTCCGCCGGCCCGGCCTCAGCCTCCCGTGCGGAAGTCGACGCGGAAGGCGGGCCGCCCCTCCTGCGTACCGACGACCCGCAGCGCTCCGGGCTCCGGCAGCGGCTCCGCCTCGACCCAGCAGGGCAGGTCGAACTCGACGTACCGCGTGTAGACCGCCCCGATCGCGGTGGGCACGAAGGGACTCGGGGCCCGCAGCGCGCGAGCCGCCTGGTCGGCGGCCTCCAGGAGCGCCAGGCCGGGCACATGGTCGACGGGATGGTCGAAGAGCAGGTGGTTGCCGGGGTCGTTGCGCAGCAGCCAGCGGCCGGGCCGGTCCCCCGGGGCCAGCATCACCTCCCCCGGGGAGGCGCGGCCGACCAGCCGGGCGTCCACCGGCGGCGGGACCCGCCAGGCCCCCCACTCCACCGCGCGCCGGGCGCCGCGGATGCGCGCGTACACGCGCTCCGATATCCAGCTGAACTCGCTCTCCGCGCGGGCCACCGTGGCCCCGCCTCTCTGCACCCGGAAGGCCATGCGGAGCGCGCTCGCGGTGCGCCGGCAGTCCTCGCCGCCCGCCACGGACACCTGCACCCGCAGTGCCGAAGGCCGGTCGCGGGGGACGCGGAGCCGGGGGTCGATGGCGAAGTCGAGGGTGTTCAGCATCGTCTGGCGGGTCAACGGCACGCCGTACACGGCGTGCGCGACGACGAGCCCGGACTGCCGCACGGTCTGGGCGAGCACGCGCGGGTCGTACGGTAAGCCGCCCTGCACGGCGGGCCACCGGACGTCCAGGTCGACACGCCGCGGCGAGGGCGATTCCCAGCCGGTCACGAGCAGGTGCTCCGGCCGCCGCAGATGGGCGTACGCGCCGAGCAGGGCCGAGCTACGGGATGTACGTTCGATTTTGTCCATGGGTAAATGTAAGCCCAAGCAACAGTAAAGTGACGCCGGTTGGGTCGGGCGGGACGACCGAGGGGGCCGCCGACGCCCGCCCGGACCCCATGTCGCCCTATGGCGCAAATGTGCGGTCGTTTCGTACGCGCGTCGTATAAAGAAACAGGACGTAAGTCCTTTTTCTCAGGGCAGGGGGACACGACGCGCGATGGGGAACCTGCGGAACCACGGGAGCACGGCGGGCGGTTGGCGGCGGACTGCGGGGCTCGACCAGGAGTCCTGTCGCCGGCTGTTCGGCTCACTGCACCGCAACGGGCAACGGGTGAAGGCCGAACAGTACGTCCGGGGACTGCTCTCGGTGGCGGGGCGCAAGACGCTGCGCAGTCTCGCGGAGCAGTTCGAGGGCGCGTCGGCACAGCAGAGCGTGCATCACTTCATCACCACCTCCCCCTGGGAGTGGATGCCGATCCGGCACGCGCTGGCCCGGCAGACCCAACGCGTCCTGGCACCCGAGGCCTGGGTGATCCGCTCGACGCTGATCCCCAAGGCCGGCCCGCACTCCGTCGGCACCGACCCCCAGCGCACCCCGCTCGGGACGGTCAACGGCCAGCGGGCGGTGGGGACCTGGCTCGCGTCCGAGCGGGCGGCGGTGCCGGTCGACTGGCAGCTGTGCCTGTCCCCGCGCTGGACCGCCGAACCCCTGCGGGAGCGGGCGAGCGTCCCGGCGGACGCCGTGGCGGGCTCCGTCGAGGAGTGCGTACGGCAGGCCGTCGCCGGCCTGGCGGAGATCAGGTGCACGGCGCGGCTGCCCGTGGTCGTGGACGTCGAGGAGGCGGACGGCACGACGGTCGCGCGCTCCCTGGGCGCCCTGGGGGTGCCCTTCCTGGTACGGATCGACCCGGGGGCACCCGTACGGCTCGACCGTTCCTCGCTGCCCCGGTACGGGGATCTCCAGCGCACGGCGGGCGAGTTGGCCGAGTCCTTGCCGCATCTGCGCCGACAGGTGAACCCCGGCGACGGGCGCACGACGGCGGTGGCGGTCCCGGTGCTGACGGCGGCGTCGGAGCGGTCGTCCCTGACCCTGATGGGCGAGTGGCACACCTCCGGGCACGGCCGGGTCGACCGCCGCCTGTGGCTGACCAACACGAGCCCGTCCCTGCTCGCGCCCGCGCTGCGCCTGACCCGCCTGCCGGGCACCGTGGCGCGCGACTCCGCCGAGATAGCGGACGGCGTGGGGTTACGGGACTTCGCGGGGCGCTCGTTCCCCGGCTGGCACCGGCACATCACGCTCGCCTCCGTCGCGCATCTGGCGGTGGCGACGGCGCGCGAGCGGTCGCGGCGCGGGACGGCGGCGGTGACGTCAGCCACACCAACGGGACTACCGTTCGGTAACCTGACACTCTCCAGCTGCTCGTGATGGATCAACCCCCTTTCCGCCCCTTACTGTCGGGCCGGGCTCACCCCGTGCCCCTGTTCGAACGCAGCCGATTCTCAAGGCACGGGTTGGATCAGTAGTGAGGAGAATCATGCTCAGCCTCGACCCCCGTCCCACGACGACAGCCCGAGGGACGCACCCCACCCCCACACCGACCTCCACCCCCTTCAGGTCCGGCTCCCACGACGCCGTCCTGTCCGAGTTCTCCTCGACGCTCTTCACCTCGCTGTCCCGGAACGACCAGTGCCGCAAGGCCGTGCAGTATCTGCGGGGCCTCCTGGAGACGCCGGGCCGCAAGTCCGTCCGCAACATCGCCGCCCTCCTCGGCGAACAGGCCTCGGAGCAGAACCTCCACCACTTCATCTCGGCGTCCACCTGGGACTGGATCCCCATCCGCCGGGCCCTCGCCGACCACTGGATCGACGCGCGCCCGCCGCAGGCATGGGTGGTGCAGCCCGTCATCATCCCGAAGACCGGACGGCACTCGGTCGGCGTCGACAAGCACTTCTTCCCGACCCTGGGCCAGATGGTCAACGCCCAGCGCGCCATCGGCGTGTGGGCCGCTTCGGACACCACCAGCACCCCCGTCAACTGGCGTCTGCACCTTCCCCAGGCGTGGCTCAAGGACGACCACCGCCGCAGCCAGGTGGCGATCCCGGACGACGTGCCGGTCGAGACCATGACCGAGTCCGTCGTCGAGGCCTGCCTGGAAGCGGTGAACCGCTGGCAGTTACCCGTGCGGCCGTTCGTCCTCGACTCCTGCGAGGTGCACGCCCTGCCCATCTTCGAGAAGCTGCACGCCACCGGCATGCCCCTCCTCGTGAGCGTCTGCGAGGACCAGCCGCTGACGGTCACGGATCCCGCCCTGCCCGCCGCCGGACGCGGCCCGCTCACCGCCGAACAGATCATGATCATGGCCAAGGACCTCCGCCGTCCCGTCACGATCCCGTCCCACGTGCCGGGCTCCCCTTCCCCGACCCGCTGGGCCGCGACCGTCCGGGTCAGCGGGCCGAACCTGCCCGGACAGCCCTCGGCCCAGGGCGAGGTGCTGCTCCTGGGCGTCGGCGAGGAGGGCGGCCGGTGGCCGGCCAAGCTGTGGCTGACCAACCTCTCCACCACCCCGCCGGCCTCCCTGGTCCGGCTGACCAGGCTGGCCGACCGCGTCGACCGGGACTTCACGGAGATCGCCGACCGGGTCGGCATCCGGGACTTCTCCGGGCGCTCCTTCGGCGGCTGGCACCGCCACATCACCCTCGCCTCGGCCGCACACGCGGTCGTGGCACTCACCCGAAGCGATACGCAAGCCCCCGCCTGATTTCCCAGCGCTTTTCCACGCCCCCGCGACCGGCGGGCCGACGGTTTTCCCGCCGTCGGCCCGCCGGTCGTTTTGCATTCGTCAAAAACCCATAAGGCTGGGCAACTTGACGGATCGGCCGCCACTTGACGGATCGCGCGTCACCTGACGGATACCGAACACGTTGGTGGTGGCACCGCGGAATCCATCGGACGATCTAGTCGGGCCGCAGGAATGATCCCCTGCCATATTCCCCTCGCCCTCCCCCCCTCTCTCCCCTCCCCTTCCCTCCTGCTTCCCTCATCCTTCCCTCCTCCTTCTCTTCCGCTTCTCTCCCGCTTCGCGAATTGGAGAATCCCGTGGACGACGCACTGCTCGACATTCGATATGAGAACGCGTTACAGCAGCCCCCGTGGGAAGACGAGACCCAGGTGCTGCGCGTGCGAAAGGAACTCGCCGCCCTGCCGCCGCTCGTGACCGCCGAGGACGTGCGCACCCTGAGCTCCATGCTCGCGCGGGTCGCCGCCGGCGAGGCGCATGTGGTGCAGGCGGGTGACTGCGCGGAGGACACCGCCGAGTCCACCCCCGTCCATGTCGCGCGCAAGGCCGGCCTGTTGAACATCCTCGCCGGCCGCCTCGAGATGGACACCTGCAGACCGGTCGTCCGGGTCGGCCGGATGGCCGGCCAGTTCGGCAAGCCCCGCTCCCGGCCCACCGAACGGGTCGGCGACCTCGAACTCCCCGTCTACCGGGGCCATATGGTCAACAGCCCCGAGCCCGACCCCGAGTCCCGGCGCCCCGACCCCCTGCGCCTGCTCTCGGGCTACGAGGCGGCCCGCTCCGTCATGGCCCACCTGGGCTGGCACGACTCCCCCGGCCGACCCCGCATCGGCGCCCCGATCTGGACCAGCCACGAGGCGCTGCTGCTGGACTACGAGGTCCCGATGCTGCGCCGCCAGGCGGACGGGCGGCTGCTCCTCACCTCCACCCACTGGCCGTGGATCGGCGACCGCACCCGACAGCTCGACGGTGCCCATGTCGCCCTGCTCGCCGACGTCGTCAACCCGGTGGCCTGCAAGGTCGGCCCCGATATGACGCCCGACGAGTTGCTGGCCCTGTGCGAACGGCTCGATCCCCGGCGCGAGCCGGGCCGGCTCACCCTCATCGCCCGGATGGGCGCCGGGACCCTCGCCGAGCGCCTGCCGGCCCTGGTGGCCGCCGTGCGCGCCGCCGGTCACCCGGTGATCTGGCTGACCGACCCGATGCACGGCAACACGGTCACCACCCCGGCGGGCCTCAAGTCCCGCTTCCTGGAGACGGTCGTGCGGGAGGTCGACGAGTTCCAGCACGCGGTCGACGCCGCGGGCGGTGTCGCGGGCGGGCTCCACCTGGAGACCACGCCCGAGGACGTCACCGAGTGCGTCCTGAACGCCTCCGAGGTCGACCTCGTCGGCACCCGCTACACGAGCTGCTGCGACCCGCGGCTCAACCCCGGCCAGGCGCAGTCCGTGGTCTCGGCCTGGTGGCTGGCCGGCCGCACCGCCCGGCCGACGGCCGCGTAGCGCGGACGGCCCGGGCGCCTCCCGCCCCCTCGGCACCCCACCACACCCCTCGCCCAAGGAGAGATGACCCATGGCGGGCATACCCCTCATCGAGCCCTACGCCCTGCCGTCGGCGGACGAACTGCCGCCCAACACCGCCCGGTGGTCCGCCGACCCGGACCGCGCGGTGCTGCTCGTCCACGACATGCAGCGCTACTTCCTGCGCCCGTTCCCGGCACCCCTGCGCGAGCGGCTGGTGCACAACGCCGCCCTGCTGCGCGAGCAGGCCGTCGCCTCGGGGATGCCGGTGGCGTACACGGCGCAGCCCGGCGGGATGACCGACGAGCAGCGCGGGCTGCTGAAGGACTTCTGGGGTCCGGGCATGCGGGTCGACCCCGCGGACCGCGAGGTGGTCGAGCCGCTGGCGCCCGGGCCGGACGACCAGGTGTTCACCAAGTGGCGCTACAGCGCGTTCTTCCGCTCGGGGCTGCTCGACTGGATGCGGGAGCAGGGCCGCGACCAGCTGGTGGTGTGCGGCGTGTACGCCCATGTGGGCGTGCTGATGACGGCGGTCGAGGCGTTCACCCATGACATCCAGCCGTTCCTCGTCGCCGACGCCGTCGCCGACTTCACCGCCGCGTACCACCGGCAGGCCCTGGAGTACGCCGCCGAGCGCTGCGCCGTCGTCACGACCACCGGCACCGTGCTCTCCCAGCTGACGACCCCCGCCGGCACGACCGCCGACGCGACCGCCGCCGGGGCCGCCGTATGACCGCGCCCGCCGACCTCCTCGCCCGGGTGCTGGCCCCGCACCCGCCGGCCTTCGCCCTGCTGTACCGCCCCGAAGCAGCGGGGGCAGGGACCGTGGACGTGCTGCTCGGCGACATCTCCACCCCGGGGACGCTGGCCGACCTCCCGCTCCCCGACGGGGAGGCGCCCGCGGTCGGCGGCCCCCGGCACGAGCTGCTGACGCTCGTCCCGTACCGGCAGATCGCCGAGCGCGGGTTCGCCGCGCCGGACGACGGCGAGCCGCTGATCGCGATGCGCGTCACCGAGCAGGCCGCCGTCCCGCTCGACGAGGTGCTGCGCGGCCTGCCGGACCGGTCCATCGATCTCGTCGGCGGCCACTTCGACGTGCCCGACGACGTCTACGCGGACACGGTCCGGCGGGTCATCGCGGACGAGATCGGCACCGGCGAGGGCGCGAACTTCGTCATCAAGCGCTCCTTCGTCGCCGACATCACGGACTACAGCCCGCACAGCGCGCTGTCGTTCTTCCGCCGGCTGCTGCACGGCGAGTCGGGCGCGTACTGGACGTTCGTCGTGCACACCGGCGAGCGGACGTTCGTCGGGGCGACGCCCGAGCGGCACATCAGCGTGGCGGGCGGCACGGCCGTGATGAACCCGATCAGCGGCACGTACCGCTATCCGCCCGCCGGGCCCTCGCTGCCCGAGGTGATGGACTTCCTCTCCGACCGGAAGGAAGCCGACGAGCTGTACATGGTCGTCGACGAAGAGCTCAAGATGATGGCCCGGATCTGCGAGGGCGGCGGCCGGGTGGTGGGGCCGTATCTGAAGGAGATGGCCCGGCTCGCGCACACGGAGTACTTCATCGAGGGCCACACCTCCCTGGACCCGCGCGAGATCCTGCGCGAGTCGATGTTCGCCCCGACGGTCACGGGCAGCCCGCTGGAGAGCGCCTGCCGGGTCGTCGAGCGGTACGAGCCCGAGGGCCGCGGCTACTACAGCGGGGTGGTGGCGCTCATCGGGCGCGACGCCCGGGGGGAACGCGCCCTGGACTCGTCCATCCTCATCCGCACCGCCGACATCGACGCCGCCGGCCGGGTGCGGATCGGCGTGGGCGCCACCCTGGTCCGCCACTCGGACCCGCGGTCCGAGGTCGCCGAGACCCGAGCCAAGGCGGCCGGACTGCTCTCGGCCCTCCAGGCGGACGCCCCGGCAGGCCCGCCCCTGTCCGCCACGTCCCTCGCGGACCATCCGGACGTCCGGGCCTCGCTGGAGGGCCGTAACACCGCGCTCGCCGGGTTCTGGTTCGCCGGAGCGACCGAGCGGGCGCGGCCCGTGCCGGAGCTGGCGGGCCGGCGCGTCCTGGTGGTGGACGCCGAGGACACCTTCACCTCGATGATCGCGCACCAACTCCGCTCGCTGGGGCTTGAGGTGACGGTGCGCCGCTTCGACGAGCCGTACGCCTTCGACGGTCACGACCTCGTCGTCATGGGCCCGGGCCCGGGCGACCCGCGGGACACGGACCACCCGAAGATCGCCCACCTGCGGGAGTCGGTCGACACCCTGCTCGCAGAGCGCCGCCCGTTCCTCGCGGTCTGCCTCAGCCACCAGGTCCTCAGCCTGCGCCTGGGCCTCCCCCTGGTCCGCCGGGACGTGCCCAACCAGGGCGTCCAGCAGGAGATCGACTTCTTCGGCGCCCCCGAACGCGTCGGCTTCTACAACACGTTCGCGGCCCGCAGCCCCGAGGACAAGGTCGACTGCGAGGGCGTGGGCCCGGTCGAGGTGAGCCGCGACCCGCACACCTCGGAGGTCCACGCCCTGCGCGGCCCGCACTTCGCCTCGATGCAGTTCCACCCCGAATCCCTCCTCACCCAGGACGGCGTGCGCCTGGTGGGCGGCCTCCTCGGGGAGGTGCTCGGCGCCCGGCTGTGACGGCGGGCGCGGCTCGTCGGTGGGTGCGGTACCGTCGCCGCCCGAACCCGGAATCCCCAGGAACGGACGATGACGACAACAACGATGAGACGCCTTCGGACAGGCGCGGCCGCCCTGATGCTGGTGCTCTCGGCGGCCGTGTCCCTGCTCGGTGGCTCGCCGGCCGCGGCCGCCGACACCGACGCGACGGCGCCGAGGTCCTCCACGGGACAGCGCTGGGCGCTGAAGGTGAAGGACGCGGTCGAGAACAAGTGGTACTTCGTCGCCGCCGAGTTGAGCGACTCGCTCAGCTCGGCGCAGAAGGGCAAGCTGCGGGCGCGGACTCCGTACGATCCGGCGTCGCCGACGCTTCCCGTCGGCAGCTGGGAGACGTTCACGCTGCACACCGCCGACGACGGGACGACGGTTTCGTTGCGCAACGAGCGGAACGGGCTGTACGTCGCGACCGAGATCGACTACGCCGACCCGCAGCAGTACATGCTGCGCGCCCGCTCGGCGAGGATCGGCACCAGTGCCTCGGCGTGGGAGAAGTTCGTCCTCACGGCCGACAGGGAGGAGCCCGACGCCTTCAACCTGCGGTCCGTGGCCGCGAACGCCTATGTGCGGGCCAAGTTCAGCCATAGCGGGGACCCGGGCCTGCTGCTCGCGAACGCCGCCTCCCCCGCGGGTTCGTGGGAGCGGATCAGGCTCGTCCCCGTACCGCTCCCCGCGACCGGGGAGTACGGGTACGGCGCGGAGCCTCCGGCCGCCGCCGCGGGACCGGCCGGCACCGTCCGCGACGTCGTGTCGTGGAACGCCTGCTCCAACGACAACAGCGCCTGCCCGCTCGACAACGCCGAGGTCGGCACCGTCGCGGACACAGTCGGCGACCGGGCGCGCAACGCGGCGGCGGACGTGATGTTCGTCCAGGAGTTCTGCGAGAAGGCGGCCGCGCCCCTGGAGAGCGGGCTCGAACAGCGGGCCGTCGGCGGCTCGTCGAGCTGGAGCGTGCGCTTCGCCCCGATCTACCGCAAGCTCAAGGCCACCGGGTTCCCCGCCCAGAAGCACTGCGCGAACTCGGCGACGGGCGCCGACCGGGGCGCGTACGGCACGGCCGTCGCCGTTCCCGGCGAGAACGTCTGGTACCGCTCCTGGACCCTGCCGTCACGGGACACCGCCGAGCAGCGCCCGCTGCTGTGCGCGACGGTGCCCTCCCAGGGCACCGCCTACTGCGGCGGGCACTTCAGCGCCGGCATCGCCGGTGACGACGTGTACCAGGCGGGGGCCAACGAGCACCCCACCGGCTACTACCGCAACCTCCAGGCCCGTACCGCCGTCGAGCAGGCCACGATGCTGCGCGGCCGCGGGTACCAGGTCGTCCTCGGCGGCGATCTGAACGCCTCCCCGCCGGACGCCCCACAGGGCCCGGGGACGGCGCCCGCCTGGGTCCTGGAGCCGCTCTACTTCCAGGCCGGCACGGCGGACGCGGGCTTCGAGGAGTGCGACCAGTCGGCCAACGGCGGGCTGCGCACCGGTGCGCCCACCCATGTGAGCTCCGGCTCAAGCCTCAAGCTGGACTACGTCCTCGGTCCGACGTCCGCGGACTACTCCTGCTCCGTCACGGACACCGGCCTCTCGGACCACCGGCTGATCCGGGCGACGGTCGCGTTCCACTGACCCCGGCCGGCCCGCGTCCCCGGCCCTCCCCACCGCACCGGGGAGGGCCGGGGGGGCCGGGGAGGCGCCTCAGCCCGCCGTGCGGGCCATCCACGCCTCGACCTCGTCGGCCGTGCGCGGCAGCCCCGCCGACAGGTTCTCGTGGCCGTCGGCCGTCACGACCAGGTCGTCCTCGATGCGCACGCCGATGCCGCGCCACTCCTCCGGCACGGTGAGGTCGTCGGGCTGGAAGTAGAGGCCGGGCTCGACGGTGAGCACCATGCCCGGCTCCAGGACGCCGTCGACGTACTCCTCGTTGCGCGCGTGGGCGCAGTCGTGGACGTCGAGACCCAGCATGTGGCCGGTGCCGGCCATGGTGAAGCGGCGCTGGAGGCCGAGTTCGTAGGCGCGGTCGGCGGGGCCCTCGATGAAGCCCCACTCGACGAGCTTCTCCGCCAGGTAGCGCTGCGAGGCCACGTGGAAGTCGCGGTAGGCGGCGCCCGGCTTCACGGCGTCGAAGCCCGCCTGCTGGGCCTCGTACACCGCGTCGTAGACCGTGCGCTGCACCTCGGTGAAGGTGCCGCTGATGGGGAGGGTGCGGGTGACGTCGGCGGTGTAGAGGGAGTGGGTCTCCACACCGGCGTCCAGGAGGAGCAGCTCGCCGGGGCGGACCGGGCCGTCGTTGGAGGTCCAGTGCATGATCGTGGCGTGCTCGCCGGCCGCGGCGATCGTGCCGTAGCCGACGTGGTTGCCCTCCAGGCGGGCGCGGCGGTAGAAGGTGCCCTCGATCCAGCGCTCGGAGGTGGCGATCGCCTTGGAGAGCTCGCGGATGGCGTCGTCGAAGCCGCGGACCGTGGAGTCGACGGCCTTGCGCATCTCGCCGAGTTCCCACTCGTCCTTGACGAGCCGCAGGTCGCTGAGGACCTCTTCGAGGTCGTCGTCGCGGTCCTCGTCGGTGGTGACGGCGGCCTCCAGGGCCGGGTCGATGCCGCGGACGATGCGGGTGGGGACGTCCGCGCCGGCGGTCAGGTCCTCGGTGAGCGTCCGGACGTCGCGGCAGGGCAGGCCGAGGACGCGCTCGGACTCGGCGAGGGAGCGGCGGCGGCCCATCCACAGCTCCGCGGTGTAGCCGATCCAGAACTCGTCGGTGTCCCTGCCGTCGCGCGGCAGGACGTACAGGGCGGCGTCGTGGCCGCCGTCCGCGCGGGGTTCCAGGACGAGGGCGCAGTCGCGGGCCTGGTCGCCGGTCATGTGGACGTAGCCGGTGTACGGCCGGAAGGGGTAGGTGTCGTCGTTGGACCGGACCTTGAGGTTGCCCGAGGGGATCACGAGCCGCTCGCCGGGGAAGCGCGCGGAGAGCGCCTCGCGGCGGCGGGCCGCGTAGGGCGCCTGCTCGGCCGGCTCCAGGTCGTGCCGCTCGGTGTCCGCCCAGCCGGTCCGCATCAGCGCGGAGAGTTCCTCGGAGATCCCGTCGTACAGGCCGTTCTTCCGCCCCTTGGCCACGATGTGTCCCTTCGTCGTGATGGATCGTGATGCGTCGCCGGGCAGGGCGCGTCCCACCCCCGTGCCCGGGACGCGCCCACTGCCGCCGTTGCCCGGCGCCGTCCCGGACGCTAGTCCTCGGCGGGCCCGCCGGGGGCCAGGAAGTGTCAGTGGCACTGATCGGCCACCCGGGCCGCGGAACGCCGATAATGCGGGGCATGACGAACGCGAGACTCGGCGAGGCACTGCGGCTGCTCGGCATCGACGAGGCGGCCGTCCGGGTCTATCTGGCCCTCCTGGAGCGGGCGCCCGCCCCGCTGCAGGAGATAGGCGGCGCGGCCGGGCTCGGCGGCGCGGAGCTCGCCGCGGCGTACGACGCGCTGGTCGACGCCGGTCTGGCGAGCACGGCGGCGGCGCCCGGGGACGTGGTGGCGCCGGTGCCGCCGGCCGCGGGTCTGGAGATCCTGGCCCGGCACCGGGCGGCGGAGCTGGAGGAGTCGCGGATCGCCGTCGGTGGCGCGTTCGAGTCGTTCCGGCGGCACCGGCTGGCCGCGTACAACGACGATCTGGTCGAGGTCGTCACCGGGGACGCCATCGGTCGCCGGATGCGGCACGCGTGGGCGAGCGCCCGCGAGCAGATCCGGCAGTTCGAGTCGCCCCCGTACGTGCCGGTGGTCGGCGCGATGGAGGACTCGCTGGCCACGCTCGCGCGGGGCGTACGTCAGCGGGTGGTGTACTCGCGGGAGTCGCTGGAGCACCCGGGGCACCTCAAGGACGTCATCGAGCCGTGCGTCGAGGCCGGCGAGCAGGCCAGGGTGCTCCCCTCGGTGCCGGTGAAGCTGCTGATCATCGACGAGGCGTACGCGCTGGTGTCGCTGTCCATCAAGGAGGCCGACGTCGTCAACACGATGCTGGTCGTCCAGCCGTGCGGGCTGCTCTCCGCGCTGGTGGCGCTGTTCGAGCAGTCCTGGCAGAACGCGCTGCCGCTGCACGGCGGCGCCGCCCGCCCGGGTGGCCTGGCCCCCGGCGACCGGCGCCTGCTGCGGCTCCTGGCGGGCGGCGCGAGCGACGAGGTGATCGCCCGTGAGCTGGGGATCAGCCGCCGGACGCTCTTCCGCCGCCTGCAGATCCTGATGGCCCGGCTGGGCGCGGCGAACCGCTTCCAGATGGCCCTGCAGGCGCAGCGGTCCGGCTGGCTGTGATCCGCGCCCCGATCAGCCCTCCGCCTGCGCCGCCGCGTCCTGCTTGAGCACCCAGCGGGTCAGGGCGACCCGGCTGGACAGGCCGAGCTTGGAGAAGATGTGGCGCAGATGGCTGTCGACGGTGTGCGGCGACAGGAAGAGCCGGGCCGCCACCTCGCGGTTGGTGAGCCCCTCGGCGACCAGCCGGGCGACCTTGATCTCGGAGCGGGTCAGCTGGCTCCAGGCGAGGGACGCGAGCTGCGGCGGGCCCGCCGCCGTGCGCACCTCGGGGGGCCGGCCGAGCCGTTCGGAGACCCGGTCGGCGTCCATCCGGAGCCCCGCGGTGGTGAACAGGTCCAGGGCCTCGCGGATCAGGTCGGTCGCCTCGTGCCGGTGGCCGGTGTGCTGCATCGCCGCGCCCAGGTCCTCCAGGGCCTCGGCGCGCAGCGGCGTCCTGGGGCTGTCCTGGTAGGCCTCGACGGCGGCCCGCAGCATCGCCGGGTCCCCTTCCAGCAGCCCGCGGGTGTGGGTGTCCGCGGCGGCGAGCGACACATAGCCGGGGTTGCGGCGGGCCAGTCCGCTGATGGCGTCCGCCACGACGCTCGCGATGTCCCGGGCGCCGGTCCTCAGGGCGAGCCGCACCACCCTCGGGGCCGCGCCGGGCTCCTGGGTGAACAGCAGCACCCGGCCGGGCAGGCTGTCCAGCAGCGGCTTCAGCGCCTCCATCGCCTGCTCCGGACGGCCCTCGGCCTCCAGGAGCAGTGCCGTACACCAGGCCAAGTCCTCGACCCGCGAGCCGATGCCCTCCGCGGAGAGCTGCCGGGCGCACTCCAGCCGGGTGCGGGCGGTCTCCAGGTCGCCCGAGCACAGCGCCAGCCGGGAGAGGGTGGCGAGCAGGGGCACGCCCATGGCCATGGTGGTGAGCTGTTCGGCCATGCGCAGTCCGGCCTCGGCCTCGGCCACGGCGTCGTCGATCAGGCCGCGGGCCAGCCACAGTTCGGCCCGGTGGTAGTGCCACAGGGGCTGCGACCAGGCGGTGCCGAAGCGGTGGGCCTCGCGCTGGCCGTACTCGTAGACCGCGGCCGCCTCGGTGAAGCGGTCGGCCGCCGCCATGGCGGAGCCCAGCCACAGGCGCGGGTGGAGCTGGGCGGCGGCGCCCCCGTACTCGTCGGCGATCTGGACGGCCTCGCCGGCCAGCGTGATGGCGCCGGCGATGTCGCCGGAGGACTGGGCGGCGATGCTCTGGGCGGCGATGCCGAGCGCCATCGAGGGGTACTCGGCGGAACTGCGGGCGAGCAGCACCGCCTGGTCGGCGGAGACGGCCGCGTCGGTGAGTCCGCCCGCGTTGAGCAGGGCGTGGGCCTGGATGGCCAGGACCCTGGCGCGGACGGAGTCGGCCACGCTCGGCAGCGCCAGGGCGCGCTCGGTGTAGCGGACGGCGGCGACGTCCTGGCCCGCGTGCTTGAGCGCGGAGGCGAGGCCGTACAGCAGCATGGCCTCGGTCTCGGGGTGCATGCCGGTCTTGAGGGCGGACTCGCCCAGCTCCTGCGCCTCGGCGAGCCGGCCGACGGTGGACAGCAGCCCGACCGCCTCGGCGGCGAGCCGCGGTCGCACCGGGTGGTCCTCGCCGATCGCCTTCAGGGTGCGCAGCGCGAGGTCGGCGGCGGTGCTGGGCGACGTGCGCGCGAGTTCGGTGATGGTGGTGTGCAGCGCGTCCACGGTCTGGCTGTTCCAGTGGGAGCTGCCGCGGATGAGGTGTTCGGCGATCTCGCTGGCCGGGCGGTTCTCCGCGCGCAGCACGGTGACCGCCTCGCGGTGCAGCACCTTGCGTACGGGACCGGGGATGGCGCTGAGGACGGACTCGCGGATCAGGTCGTGCCGGAAGGCCAGCTCCGTGCCGGTCTCCATGAGCGCGTCCTGCTGCATCGCCTCTTCGGCGGCGGCCACCAGTTCGACGGCCCTGCGGCCCCAGAGGCCCGCGGCCTCGTGGACGGTGAAGGGGCGGCCGAGTACGGCTCCGGCTTCCAGTAATCGGTGGGCGTCCTGCGAGAGGCTCTGCAGGTGCCGCTGGACCGCGTCGACGAAGCCGGCCGAGAGGTCGGCGACCGACCGGTCGCCGAAGCCGCCGGGCAGGCCGTCCACCCCGGGCAGCGCCCTGCCGCCGTGCTGCCCGCTGAGCAGCTCCTCCAGGAGGAAGGGGTTGCCGCCGCTGCGGCGGGCCAGGCCCAGGAGGTGCTGGTCGGGTTCGGTGCCGAGGATCTCCGCGCACAGGGCGTGCACGGCCTCGTCGTCGAGGGGCCGCAGCTCCATGCGCTCGACGCCCTCCTGGAGCAGCAGCTCCACGGCGCTGCGCCCGGGGGAACGGGACGGCGCGGTGCGGCAGGCGAGCAGCCACAGCACGGGCGAGGAGGTGAGGGAGGGGACGAGCAGGCGCAGCGCCAACGCGGTCAGTTCGTCGGCCCACTGGACGTTGTCGAGGGTGATCAGGAGCGGGCGCTCGGCGACATAGCGCTCGAGGCGCTCGCCCAGCTGGTCGATCAGCCAGAAGCGGTTGGCGGCCGGGTCGCCCAGTTGGTCGAAGTTGTCGACGACCAGCGGGGCGCTGTTCCTGAGGGCACCGAGCAGGGTGCTCAGGGGGGCGACGTGGTCGAGCTTGGTGGCGCGGCCCTCGGCCGTGGCCACGCCGAGACCGGTCGCGTACTCACTGGCGGCGGCGAGCAGGCGGCTCTTGCCGATGCCGGGCGATCCCTCGATGACCAGACACGCACCGGTGCCGGCCGTCGCGTTGTCGAGCGCTGTGCGGATGCGGGCCAGTTCGGCGTCTCTGCCGACCATGCGTCCCACTGGCATATGCGTGTCCTCCCCCAATTCACACGCTGCTTCTCAACTGGTGCGCCCCTGGCGCTCCGTGATGTCCGTCACGCGTCCGGCGCCGCCATCGTCGCACAGGGCGCCAGGCTACTGTTCGAACTCCCGGACGGCGACCGGGCGGATCGGGCTTGATCAACTGGATACCACGGCATGGTGGGCACATGACCGATCCTCGCACCTGTGGCGTGATCGGATCGCCCGCATTTCCCACCGGTGCGAGGGCGCGACGGATCGACGCGGCGCCCTGACGGCGACCCGGGGAGGCCGCGCCGCACGCCGGAGGCATGACGGCACGGCGGAAGGGCGCGGCGGACACCGGTCCGGACAGCGCCGGAATCGCGCCGACGAGGCGCGAAATCCATCAGGTCCCCCGCCGTTTCACGCCGTACGGCTCCGGCGCGACGGTGCCGGGAACGGCGGGCGGGGCGGCTCCGGCCCGCCGTTCCCGGCCCGCGCCCTGCCCCGGCGGACTCGACCGGCCCGCATCCCGTCCCGGCGGACTCGACCGGCCCGCATCCCGTCCCGGCGGACTCGACCGCCCGCGCCCCGCTGCCCCGGCGGACTCGACCGGGCCGCCGGGGGGCGGTCAGAAGCAGCTGTCGATCAGCTGCAGTCCCTGCTCCGGGCTGAGCCGCGGGTCGCACAGCGTCGTGTAGCGCCGGGTCAGGTCGTCCTCGCTCGCGACGGGGCCGCCGACGCACTCGGTGACCTGCTCGCCCGCGGCCTCCAGATGGATGCCGCCCGCCGGCACGCCCTGCTCGGCGAGGGTCCGCAGGAAGATCCGCACCTCCTCGACGAGGGTGTCGAGGTGCCGGGTCTTCAGGCCGTTGGCCGCGGTGACCGTGTTGCCGTGCATCGGGTCGCAGAGCCAGACCGCGGGGTGCCCCGCGTCCCGTACCGCGGCGACGAGCCCGGGCAGCGCCTCGGCCGCCCGGTCCCGGCCCATGCGCGCGATCAGCACAAGCCGGCCGGGGGTGCGCTCCGGGTCGAGGAGCGCGCACAGCCGCCGCAGTCCGGCGGGGTCGGCGGTCGGTCCGACCTTGCAGCCGACCGGGTTGGCGAGGGTGGCGAGCAGCTGCACGTGGACGGAGTCGGGGTCTCGGGTGCGCTCGCCGATCCAGGGCAGGTGGGTCGAGGCGAGATACGTCCCGAGTCTCGGGTCCTCGCGCAGCAGCCCCGCCTCGTAGTCGACCACGAGGGCCTCGTGGCTGGACCACGGTCCGAGGGACGGTCCCCGGTGGCCCGCGGCCGCGTCCTTCGCCGCCCGCGCGGAGCGGTGCTCGTCCACCCGGGCGAGCACCTGGGAGGCGGCCCGGTAGGCCCACAGCATGCGGCGGGGGTCGGGCTGCCGGGCGGCCCGGCTCGGCACCTCGGAGTTGACCAGGTGTCCGCGGAACGAGGGCAGCAGCCGGTCCTCGTGCCGCTCGACCGGCTTCGACCGGGGCTTGGCGTACTGGCCGCCGATGCGGCCGATGCGCAGGACGGGGCGGCCGGTGCGGCTCCCGAGCGCCTCGGCGAACCGGTCCAGCATCTCCAGGCGTGCGCCGATCGCCTCGGGCGTGCACTCGTAGAAACTCTCGGCGCAGTCGCCGGCCTGCACCACCACCGACTCGCCGAGCGCGACCCGCGCGAGCGCGTTCCGCAGTCGGACCAGGTCGTCCGGTTCGACCAGGGCGGGCGCCGCCGTCAGGGCCTCCATCGAGGCGGCGTACGCCGGGTGGTCGCGCCACTGCGGGTTCTGCGCCGCGGGGACGCCGGTCCAGCGGTGCGGACCGGACGGGGAGAGGGCGGTGGAGGCGGCGGGTGTCGCGGGGACCATGGCTGACTCACTCATCGGCGTCGTCGGGGTCATGGGCGGCATCGGCGGGCCATCCCCGGGAGGAGGCCGGAAGGGCGGACGCGGCGCACAGGGCACCGGCCAGGGCGGACTGGACCTGGGCGTACTTGACGGCGGACGCGTCACCGGCCTGCCCGGGAACGGTGTGGAAACCGCCGTGTCTGCGGTCGGCCAGCCGGTCGATCGCCGCCCGGGAGACGGCCGTCGCCCCGTGGTCGTCGTGTCCGCGGGAGCGGAGCACCGCGCCGGCGAGCAGCAGATGCGCGGCCTCGCCGCCACTGATCCCCACCCTGGCTCCCCGGGCGCTGAAGTGACGGACCGTCAGGGCCATCGTCCGGTTCGCGGTGTCGACGTGCTCCGCCGAGTCGAGCATGCGGGCGGCGTGGGCCAGGGCGAGGGCGATCCGCGGATCGCCGCCGGGGGTGGGCAGTTCATGGGCGGCGCGGCCCAGGGTCTCCGCCATCCGCGGGAGTTGTTCCGTGTCGACGTCGGGCTCGCCGAGCGCGTCCGCGATGGCCAGCGCGCGCAGGGCGGCGGCCGCGGTGAGCGGCGAGGGGGTGGCGTCCTCGGTGCGCTTCCAGTCCTCGCTGAGCGCGCCGGGGAAGGCGCCGTCCCGGCAGGTGCTCAGGCAGCGGTTGAGCAGGTCGACCGCCCTGACCCGGGCGACCGGGTCGGCGGTGTACCGGCTGCCGACGAGCAGCGCGGTGGCCGCGTGGAACTGGTGGCGCAGGGTCCGCGCCCGGCCCTCGGGGCGCACCCGCCAGGACCGGTCGGCCACCTCGGAGAAGCCGGGCCGGCCGTCGCGGTCGAGCAGCGCCTGCAGGCCCTGGAGGGCGATCGGCAGCTCCTCGGGCGCGTTGCCGGCCAGCGCGAGCACCGCGGCGGACTGGTCGGCGAGGTGCTTGTCGCCGGTGATCGGGCTGCCGCCGGCCGCGGGGGCGGCTCGGTGCACCCCGCCCTCCCTGCGGTCGAGGAGGTGGCGGGCGAGCCAGCGCATGGCGGAGTGGCGCAGGAGTTCCGGCTGGGTGGGCCGGTGGCCGTCCGGCACGTCGCCCGGGGGCGCGCTGCCGGGCGGTCCGTCGCGTCGGGAACGGTCGGGCCGGTCGGGCCGGGTGTGGGGCATGGGGGTTTCCTCGTCGTCCTCGTCCGGTGGCAAGAGGTTCCGGGGGTGTGGTGTGCGCATCGTGTGGCGGTCGGGGCTACTGGGCCGCTCCGGCGGCGGACCGGATCCCGGCGGCGGGCGCCGGGGCCCCGGCCGTGATCCGGACCGGGCCGAGGACCCCGCGCAGCAGCTCCCCGAGGATCCTGGGGCCGTGCTCGGTGAGCACCGACTCGGGGTGGAACTGGACGCTGGCGAAGCCCGGGCCGCGCAGCGCGTGGACCTGGCCGGTGGCGGGATCGCGGGACACCTCGACCGGGCACGGCAGGCCGGGCAGCCGGAACGCGTCCGCGGCGCTGACCGCGGCGAAGGTGTTGTAGAAGCCGACCAGCTCCTCGCCCCAGGGCAGCCGCACCGGCAGCTGGACGCCCTGGTTGGGCCGGTCCCTGCGCACCAGGTCGAGACCGAGCACCCCGGACACCACCTGGTGGCCGAGGCAGACCCCGAGGAAGGGCACGTCCTTGGCGAGCAGCCCGCGGACCGCCCGGCGCAGGGCGGCGATCTTCGGGTCGGCGAGGTCGCGCGGGTCGCCGGGGCCGGGGCCGACCACGGCGAAGTCGTACGCCGAGGGGTCGGGGTGGTCCCGCCAGGAGCGCACCTCGACACGGCAGCCGAGCGCCTCCATCTGCCGGGCCAGCATGGCGGTGAAGGTGTCCTCGGCCTCGATCACCAGCCCCCGGCGCTCCGCGAGCTCCGGCGGACGGTCCGGCTCGCCGCGCCCCGGTTCGAGCCAGAAGCGGGCGAGCGAACGGTTGCGCTCGCGCAGCAGGTCGCGGACGAGGGGGTGGTCGCCGAGGCGGGCGGGGGCCGGGCGGGCGGCCGGGGTGGCGGCGGGCGCCGGTTCGGGGGTGCCCGACTCGGCGGGATCGGCCGGCGCCGCTGTCTCCCCCACCCCGAAGGCCGCCAGCAGCCCCGCCGCCTTGGCGCGGGTCTCGGCGGCCTCGGCGGCCGGGTCGGAGAGGCGGACCAGGGTGGCGCCGACGCCCAGGCGCAGCCGCTCGTCGGCGACCTCGGCGGTGCGGATGACGATGGCGGAGTCCAGCGCCGCCTCGCCGGCGGAGTCCCGGCCGATCAGCGCGGCCACGCCGCTGTAGTAGCCGCGGCCGCCGTGCTCGTGCCGGGCGATGACCCGGCAGGCGTTCTCCAGCGGGCTGCCGGTGACCGTCGGGGCGAACATGCTGCCCCGCAGGATCTCGTCGGCGCCCGCGCGGGTGCGGCCCTCGATCAGGTACTCGGTGTGCGCGAGCCGGGCCATCTCCTTGAGATAGGGGCCCTTGGCGATGCCGCCGTCCGGGCAGAAGCCGGCGATCATCTTCAGTTCCTCGTCGACGACCATCAGGAGCTCGTCGGATTCCTTCCGGTCGGAGAGGAACTCGGTGAGGTCGGTCAGCTCGGGACCCGTGGGCGGATAGCGGTAGGTGCCGCTGATGGGGTTCATGACGGCGGTGCCCGCGTCCACGCTGATGTGCCGTTCCGGGGTGGCCCCGAGCAGCATGTGGTCGCCCGTGTGCACCAGGAACACCCAGTACGCGCCCTGGCTCTGGGCGAGCAGCCGGCGGTAGACCGACAGGGCCTGCTCCCGGCCGAAGCCGGGCAGCTGGGCCGTGAACGTGCGGTGGATGACGAAGTTGGCGCCCTCGCCGGTGCCGATCTCCTGCTTGATCACGTCGCGGACGACCGACTCGTACTGCTGGTCGTCCAGGTCGAAGCGGCCCTCGCGCAGCTCGACCGGGGTGTGCGGCAGCCGGCGCAGCAGCTCGTCGACGGCGACGGTGCCCTGGCGGCGGACGGTCAGGGTGCGGATCGGCGCGTGGTCGTCCTGGCACACGAAGCCGCGTTCGGTGATCTGGCGGTACGGGATGAGGGCGAGCAGCTGGTGCCGGGGTTCGCCCGGCCCGGCGTCGCCTTCCGCCCCGCGGGGCCCCGGCACGCCGGGCGCGGGGTCGGTCAGCGGGAGCTCGGAGAGCAGGTCGGCCGTTCCCGGCTCGCCCAGCAGGATCTCCACCCGGTCGCCGGTCCGTTCCGGCCGGTACAGCAGCGCGAAGGCCTCGGGCGCGGGGGGCGCGTCCGTGCCGGTCCCGTCGGCGTCCGTGCCGAGGAGCAGGTCGAGGAGCTCGCTCATGCCCCGACCTCCCGCGTCCGGCCGAGCACCAGGTCGAGGAGGGCCGAGGCGTCCTCGGGGAGGCGGTCGCCGCGCCAGGCGGCGTGCTGGTCGGGGCGGACGAGGACCAGGTCGGCACCCCAGACCGTGCGGACGCGGGCGCGGTCAGCGCCGTCGACGGCGAGGTGCTCCAGCGGCACGCCCTGCTCGGCGGCCTGCTTGGCGAGCGGAGCGCCGGCGCCCGAGCCGGAGAGGTCGACCAGGGTGAGCCCCGGTCCGAAGCGGTCGAAGAGGGGGGTCCCGTCGGCGAGTCGTACGGCGGGCACCCGGCCGCCGGGCCACACCCGGGGCGTGATGCCCGTCCAGTCCCAGCGCGGGGCGGGTCCCGGTTCGGGCGCGATCACCGGGGAGCGGTGGTAGCGGTGCCCGAAGTGGATGCCGGAGTTGTCGACCTGGTACGACTCGCGCTCCAGGAAGCCGGCCAGCTGCTCGCGGGAGGCGCCGTCGCGGGCGAGCTGCCCGAAGCGCCGCCAGACCTCCAGGAGGTTGCTCGACATCTCCTTGTTGAACAGGGCGACCGGGCGCCGCTCGGCCTCGTAGCTGTCGAGGAGCGTCTCGCCGCCCCAGCCGCCGACGCGGGCGGCGAGCTTCCAGCCGAGATCCACGGCGTCCGCGATGCCGGTGTTCGCGCCGTGGCCGCCGAAGGGATAGAACTGGTGGGCCGAGTCGCCCGCCAGGAAGACCCGGCCGACGCGGTAGCGGTCGGTGACGGCGAGGGTGCCGGTCCAGTGGCTGACCGTCAGCACCTCGTCCACGGTGAAGTCCTCACCGAGCTTCTCGCACATCGCGGCCACCGGATCGCCCTCGAAGCGGGTGCCGTCGGGTATCTGGAACGAGGCGGTCCAGAGTTCGCCCTCGTCCCGGGAGACCAGGGTGATGCCCCGGGCGCTGGTCGTGATGAACGCGCGCCCGTGCCGCCGCAGCAGCGGGTCGGAGCTGCGGAAGTAGACCGAGCAACGGCTGCTGGAGGGGCCGCTGACGGGCTGCTCGACGCCGAGCGCGCGGCGGACCGCGCTGCCCCCGCCGTCGCAGCCCGCCAGATACGCCACCCGCAGCTCGCCGCCGCGGTCCGCCGGGCCCTGGGCGCGGTCGGCCAGGGTGACGGTGACCCCGTCGGCGTCCTGCCGCAGGGCGGTGACCTCGACGCTCTCGCGGAAGTCGACGAGCGGGTGTTCCCGCAGCGCCTGGCGGAGCACGTCCTCCAGCAGCGAGCCCGTGATCCGCAGATAGGGCTCGGTCGCCCCGGTGCCGTCCTCCGCGGCGGCGTAGCGCTCGGCCTGCGCCCGCGGCGAGGGCTGACGCCACACCGCCACCGGCGGCTCGTCGAGGCCCGTCAGGAACACGAAGTCCGAGTCGTGCTCCGCGGGCACCGCCCCCTGCCTGATCCGGTCCGCGAGACCGAGCCTGCGCAGCAACTCCATACTGCGGGCGTTGATGTAGTCCATCTTCGGGAACAGCGGCGGCGCGGCGGCCCGGTCGGCCACGATGCTCCGTACGCCCTGCCGGGCCAGCTCCAGCGAGAGGATCGCACCCGCCGGACCGGCGCCGGCCACCAGCACGGGAGCCTCGTCCCGCGTGCGGCTCCGCAGCTCTTGCACACCCACGTCGGACGGCTCCTTCGGCTCCTGCACGGCCCCCTTGGACACGCGACGTTGACCCCATCCTCACCGGGTGCCCGGTGCCCGGGGATCACGACTTCGCGTGATCCCCGTGATCTCCCGCCCCGGACGCGGGTTGCCGGATATCCCGTGAAACGGCGATGACCGAAACCGTGTGCTGGACCAGGCTTGGCGTCGCCGTTCGAACAGATGGGTGAGGCCGTCTTCGGGTCACAGCGACCGGAAGGCATCTGACAGCAGACAGACACAGCCGACGGGGACTTCTGACATGGACGTGCTGGTTCAGAAATACGGTGGCAGCTCCTTGGCCACCGCCGAGCGCCTTGACGCGGTGGCCGCGAGAATCGCCGCGACGCACCGGGCCGGAGCGTCCACCGTCGTCGTCGTGTCCGCCAGAGGCGGCGCCACCGACGACCTCCTCGCGCAGGCCGCCGCCGCCGGCGGCTCCGAGCTCGGTTCGGAGCACCTGCGCGAGACCGACCAGCTGCTGGCGACCGGGGAGTGTGCCTCGGCCGCGCTGCTGGCGCTGACGCTGCTGCGCCTCGGGGTGCCGGCGGTCTCGCTGACCGGGGCCCAGGCGGGCATCTCGGTGGTCGGGAAGCCGGGCTCCGGGATCGTCGACCGGATCGACACCAGCCGGATCAGCGGGCATCTGGACCAGGGCAGCGTCACCGTGGTCACGGGCTTCCAGGGCCGCAACGACCACGGGGACACGGTCACGCTGGGCCGGGGCGGCTCGGACACCAGCGCCGTGGCCGTGGCGGCCGCGCTGAAGGCGCGGCGCTGCGAGATCTACACCGACGTCGACGGGGTCTACAGCGCGGACCCGACCCACGTTCCCGGCGCCCGCAAACTCCCGTTCGTCCACGCCTCGATGATGGCGGAGATGGCGTTCGCGGGAGCGAAGGTCCTCCATCCGCGGGCGGTGGAGCTGGCCGCGCTGCACGGGGTCGAGCTGCACGTCCGCACCTCGCTCGGAACTCAGGAGGGAACCGTTGTCGGACACGGAGAGGAAGAGGGAGGCGAGATGACCTCGCTGGAAACGGGGGGCGCGGTCGTCGCCGTCACGTCGGACCCCGACGTGGCCAGGGTCCTGGTGCACGCCAGGGGGCGGAGCGATCTCGCGGCCGAGGTGCTGTCGATCCTCGCCCGGCACGCCGTGCCGATGGATCTGGTGGCCCGGTCCGGTCCCCACGAGGAAGAGTTCCGGATGGGGTTCACCATCCGCAGGAGCCATGTGCCCGAGGTGGAGCCGGCGCTGGAGAAGGCGGTCGCCGTGCACGGCGGGGAGGTCCGGGTGGACTCGGACGTCGCCAAGGTCTCGCTGATCGGCATGGGGCTGCTCAACCGTCCCGAGTACGTCGCCCGGATGACCGCGGTGCTCGCCGCCGCCGGCATCGCGACCAGCTGGGTGTCCTCCTCCCAGTTACGTGCCTCGGTCACCGTGCCCGCGGACCGTCGCGTGCAGGCGCTGTGCCTGCTGCACGAGGAGTTCGACCTGTCCGGAGCCGGCACCGAGCAGACCGTGGCGCTCTGAGCCACCGAATTGGGGAGGTCAAGCGTGTCCGTCAACTATTCCGCGCGCAGTCTGCGCCTGAAGCGTCTGTTCCGTCACCGCGACCAGCGGCTGATGGTCGTCCCGCTGGACCATTCGATCGCGGACGGCCCGCTCATCGCCCGAGGCGGCCTCGACGGCCTGGTCGGGCAGCTGGTCGGCAACGGGGTGGACGCGGTGGTGCTGCACAAGGGCAGCCTGCGCCACGTCCACACCGACCGGTTCGCCGGGATGTCGCTGATCATGCATCTGAGCGCCAGCACCGCGCACGCCCCGGACCCGGATGCCAAGTACCTGGTCACGGGCGTCGAGGAGGCCCTGCGGCACGGCGCCGACGCGGTCAGCGTGCACGTCAACCTGGGCTCCCAGGACGAGCGGCAGCAGATCGCCGACCTCGGCGCGGTGGCCGATGTGTGCGACCGCTGGAACGTGCCGCTGCTCGCGATGATGTACCCGCGGGGCCCGCGGATCAGCAATCCGCGTGACCCCGGGCTCGTCGTGCACACCGCCACGCTCGCCGCCGACCTCGGCGCGGACATCGTCAAGACCCTCTACACCGGCTCGCCCGATGACATGGCCGACATCGTCGCGGCCTGCCCGATCCCCGTGATCGTGGCGGGCGGTGTCCGGGTGGACGCCGAGGACCAGGTCCTGGACTTCGTGAGCGACGCCGTGCGCGGCGGAGCCGCCGGCGTCGCCATGGGCCGCAACGTCTTCCAGGCCCCCGACCCGGGCGCGATGGCGCGCAAGATCGCGCAGATCGTGCACAGCCCGAGCGAGGGACCCGGTGTGTCGTCCCCGCGCCGGGAGGCGCTCGCAGCCGGCGCCGTCTAGCCGAGCCCGTCCCACCGGACATGACCGCAACCCGTTTACGTGCCACATATAAGGAGCCGTACCCGTGAAGCTCACCTGGATCGACGTCCGCTCGCTGAAGAACGCCAAGAAGGCCGTCATCGAAGAGGCCGTGCACCAGCGGATCGACGGAGTCGTCAGCTCCAGCCTCTCGGATCTCAAGGGCCTGCCGCCGACCGTGAAGAAGGTCTTCTTCCCGCAGGGGAAGGAACTCCCCGCCGAGTTCGGGCCGGCCGACGTGGTGATCCTCTCGGACCGTCAGGGAGACGCCGCCGAGCTTGCCAAGGCCCACCCGACGGTCGAGTTCGGACGTTTCGTGGAGATCGTCGACGCCGAGACGCTGGAGCACGCCTGCGAGGCCTCCCGCGAGGAGAAGTGGGCGCTGCTGCTCTTCCGCGACCCCACCAAGATTCCGCTGGAGATCGTGCTGGCCGCCGCGGCCAAGGCCGACGGCAGCATCATCACCGTGGCCGAGGACGTGGAGGAGGCCACCATCATCTTCGGTGTCCTCGAGCACGGCTCGGACGGTGTGATGATGGCGCCGAAGACGGTCGGCGACGCCACCGCCCTGAAGGCCGCCGCCGAGGCCCAGCCCGCCGAACTCCAGCTCACCGAGCTGGAGGTGGTGCGCACCGAGCACATCGGCATGGGCGAGCGCGCCTGCGTCGACACCTGCTCGCACTTCCGCGAGGACGAGGGCATCCTGGTCGGTTCGCACTCCAAGGGCATGATCCTGTGCGTCAGCGAGACGCACCCGCTGCCCTACATGCCGACCCGCCCGTTCCGCGTGAACGCGGGCGCGATCATGTCGTACACCATCTCCGGTGAGAACGACCGCACCAACTACCTGAGCGAGCTGAAGGCCGGCAGCAAGGTCCTGGCGGTCGACGTCAAGGGCCAGACCCGGGTGGTGACGGTCGGCCGGGTCAAGATCGAGTCCCGTCCGCTGATCTCCATCGACGCGGTCGCGCCCGACGGGCGGAGCGCCAACCTGATCCTGCAGGACGACTGGCACGTCCGGGTCCTCGGCCCCGGTGGCGTGGTGCTCAACAGCACCGAGCTGAAGCCCGGCGACAAGGTGCTCGGCTACCTGCCGACCGCCGACCGGCACGTCGGCTACGCGATCGACGAGTTCTGCATCGAGAAGTAGGGGCGCGACCTGATGGAGCGGCAGCCTGTATTCGATTTCCACGCCAGGCTGCCCGGCGTCCCCGGCGCGCTCGACCGGCTGCTGTCCGTGATGGACGGCAGCGGGATCGCGCGCGCCGGGGTCGCGGCGGGCGGTGTGGTCGACCTGGACGTGCTGGCCCGGCAGTTGATCGAGGGCGGGCACGTGACCGCGGACCCCGACAACGCCGGGGTACGGGACGCCGCCTCGGCCGCCGGCGGACGGCTGACGCCGTTCTGGTTCGGCAACCCGCACCGCGGGGCGGCCGACTACCGTGCGCACGGCGGCGGATTCGCCGCCCTCGAGCTGTCCCCGGCGGTGCACGGCGTCCCCCTGGACGATCCGCGCACCGCCGCCTTCCTGGACCTCGCGGCGGAGTTCGGGCACCCCGTCTACGTGGTGTGCATCGACCGGGCCGGCTGCCGGGTGTCGGACCTCGCCGCGCAGGCGGCGAAGCGGCCGGAGACGGTGTTCGTCCTCGGCCATCTCGGCATCGGTCTCATCGACACCTACGGGATCGACCTGGTGGAGCCCGTCCCGAACGTGGTGGTCGAGACCTCCGGGGCGTTCGGCTTCACCGTCCGGGTCGCGATCGAGCGGCTCGGGGCCGAGCGGGTGCTCTTCTCCGCCGAGCACCCGCTCCAGCATCCCTCGGTGGAGCTGGCCAAGTACCAGGCCCTCGGGCTTCCCCGGCCGCTGCTCGACCAGGTGCTGTGGCACAACGCCCACCGGATTCTCGGACTGGAGACACCATGAGCCGGCAGTTCTCGGAGCGCCTCCCCCAGCTGGGCGACTGGCGCGACCAGGAGCAGCTCCGCAAGATGCAGGACGAGCAGCTGCGCGAGCTGCTGGTCTGGGCGCGGAACTCGCCCTTCTACCAGCGGCGTTTCGGGTCCGGCCCGGCGCCGGCCTCGCGCGCCGACTTCGAGGCGCTCGCCCTGACGGGCAAGCAGGACCTCCGGGACGCCTATCCGTTCGGCATGCTGGCCGTGCCGAAGGCCGAACTGGCGACGTACCACGAGTCCAGCGGTACCGCGGGCAGCCCGACCCCCTCGTACTACACCGAGGCCGACTGGGTCGATCTGGCGGAGCGGTACGCCCGCAAGTGGGTGGGGATCGGGCCGGACGACACCTTCCTGGTCCGCACCCCGTACGCGCTGATGATCACCGGTCATCTGGCCCAGGCGGCGGCCCGGCTCAAGGGCGCCACGGTGGTCCCCGGCGACAACCGTTCGCTGGCGATGCCGTATTCGCGGGTGCTGCGGGTGCTGCACGACCTCGGGGTCAGCCTGACCTGGTCGATGCCGACGGAGATCCTGCTGTGGGCGGCGGCGGCCCGCGCCGCGGGGCTCGTCCCGGACCGCGACTTCCCGTCCCTGCGCGCGGTGTTCGTGGGCGGTGAGCCGCTCAGCCCGGCGCGCCGGGCCCGGATCAGCGAGATCTGGGGCGTTCCGGTGGTCGAGGAGTACGGCTCCACGGAGACCGGCAGCCTGGCCGGCGAGTGCCCCGAGGGGCACCTGCACCTGTGGGCGGACCGGGCGGTCTTCGAGGTGTACGACCCGGAGACCGGGGCGCTCTCGGCCGACGGCTCGGGCCAGCTCGTGGTCACCCCGCTGTACCGCCAGGCCATGCCGCTGCTGCGGTACAACCTGGAGGACAACGTCGAGGTCTCGAACGAGCCCTGCCCGTGCGGCTGGCAGCTGCCGACCGTCCGGGTGCTCGGGCGTTCCTCCTTCGGCTACCGGGTCGGCTCCGCGAAGGTCACCCAGGCCCGCCTGGAGGAACTGGTCTTCGGGCTGCCGGTGGAGTACGGCGTCATGTTCTGGCGGGCCCGGGCCGGGGCCGATCTCCTGGAGCTGGAGATCGAGGTCGACACCCCGCACCGGGAGGCCGCGCGGACCGCCCTCGCGGCGGCGATCGAGGCCGAGTACGGGGCCGTTCCGGCCCGGATCGACGGTGTGCCGCTCGGCTCGCTGGTGCCGCAGGAGGCGCTCACCGGCGTGCACGACGTGGTGAAGCCGCGCAGCCTGTTCGGTCCCGACGAGGACTGGAGCAAGGCGCTCCTCTACTACTGATCCACTTCCGAAGGTCCGTCCACCAACGAGTCCCGGCTGTCGCGGGCGGCGCGGGAGGCATGAAAGGAGAGCAGCGCATGGCGGAGGTACCCCCAAGAATCGCGATCGTCGGCGCCGGTATCGCCGGGGTCGCGCTCGCCGTGGCCCTGTCCAAGCGCGGTCTCACCTGCGACGTGTTCGAGCGCACCCGGCACCTGCGCGAGATCGGAGCCGGGATCCAGATCTCGCCCAACGGTTCTCGACTGCTGCTGGCCCTCGGCATCGGCCGCAGTCTGGACCGTGCCGGGGTGCGGCCGGAGTCGATCGACGTACGCAACTGGGCCGACGGCGGCACGCTGGCGCGGACCGTCCTCGGCGACGCGTGTACCGAGATGTACGGGGCGCCCTACCTGGCCCTGCACCGTGCCGGGCTGCACAGCGCGCTCGTGGAGCAGCTGCCCGAGTCCGCCCTGCACCTCGGCATGGAGTGCGTCGAGGTGGACGAGCTCGACGACGAGGTGGTGCTGCGGTTCGCGGACGGCTTCGAGTTCCGGGCGGACGTGGTCATCGGCGCGGACGGCATCCGGTCGACCATCCGCGGGCGGATGATCGGCGACGAGCCCCGGTTCTCCGGGCAGTCGATCTACCGGGCCGTGGTGCCCGCGTCGGCCTGGCCGGCGGTGGCCGAACGGCCGCACGTGTCCATCTGGATGGGTCCGGGCCAGCACTGCGTGGCCTACCCGATCTCGGGCGGCGGCTCGGTGAGCATCGCCGCCACCGCTCCGGCGGGCGACTGGCGGGAGGAGTCCTGGTCGGCGGAGGGCTCGCCCCGGGAACTGCTCGACGCCTACGAGGGCTGGGCGCCGGAGCTGGTGTCGCTGCTGTCCGCCGCGACGCACGTGACGCGGTGGGCGCTGTACGACCGTGACCCGGTGGACCGCTGGAGCAGCGAGCGGGTGACCCTGATCGGCGACGCCGCGCACCCGATGCTGCCCTTCGGGGCGCAGGGGGCGGCGCTGGGCCTGGAGGACGCGCTGGCACTGGCCGTGTGCCTGAAGGACGCCACCGCCAAGACGGTCCCCGACGCGCTGCGCCGCTACGAGGAGCTGCGCCGGCCCCGCGCCGAGCAGGTCCACCGCTTCATCCGCGAGAACGAGCGCCACCACCACGTCGAGGACGGCGACCGGCAGCGCGAGCGGGACGCCGCCCTGGACACGGACTTCGGGCTGCGTCAGCGGGCCTGGCTGTTCGGGTACGACGCCGTGGCCGAGGCCACGGGCCGGGAGTGAGCGAACCACCATCACCGCACCACCACCAACGAGGCAGGGGGAGCCAATGAGCACGGTGTTGTCCACCGGTACGGAGGGAATCAGCGGACGCGTCGCCGTCGTCACGGGCGCGGGCCAGGGGATCGGCGCGGCCGTCGCCCGGCTCCTGGGCGAGCACGGGGCCCAGGTTGCGCTGTGGGACGCGGCGCCGGAGCCGGTGACCGGTGTGGCCGCCGAACTCGACGCCGCCGGCGTCAAGAACACGGCGATGTGCGTGGACGTCCGCGACAGCGCCGCGGTCGAGGCGGCGGCGGAGCGGGTGGAGCGTGAACTCGGCCCGGTGGAGCTCCTGGTGAACGTCGCCGGGGTGCTCCGTACCGGCGCCGTCCTCGATCTCGCCGACGAGGCGTGGGACGAGGTCTTCGGCGTCAACGTGCGCGGGGTGTTCGCGGTCTCCCGTTCCGTCGCCGGCCGGATGGCCGGCCGCGGCAGGGGGGCCGTCGTCACCGTCGCGTCCAACGCGGGCGGCGTGCCGCGCATGGGCATGGGCGCGTACGCCGCGTCCAAGGCCGCCTCGTCGATGCTCACCAAGTGCCTCGGGCTCGAACTGGCCGGCCGGGGCGTGCGCTGCAACGTGGTCTCCCCCGGCTCCACCGACACCCCGATGCTGCGGGACATGTGGGAGGCGGCGGGCGACGGGGCGACGGACGCCACCGTGCGCGGCTCGCTGGACGCGTTCCGGGTCGGGATACCGCTGGGGCGGGTCGGGACCCCCGAACAGGTCGCGCAGGCCGTGCTGTTCCTGCTCTCCGACCAGGCCTCCCACATCACCCTGCAGGACCTGTACGTCGACGGCGGCGCCGCGCTCGGCTGACCGTACGCGGCCCCCGCGTCCGTCACGACCGCCGCGTCCGCCCACGAAGGAGAATCGAGATGGCGATAGCGCCCATTGCGCCCTATCCGCTGCCCACCGAGAGCGAGCTGCCGCGGAACCGGGTTTCCTGGCTGCCGTCGGCCGACCGGGCGGCGGTGCTGGTGCACGACATGCAGCGCTACTTCCTGGCCCCCTTCGACCGCACGGCCGAGCCGGCGGGCCCGCTGCTCACCCATGTGCGGCTGCTCCTGGACACGGCCCGGTCGCTGGGCATGCCGATCGCGTACACGGCGCAGCCCGGTGACATGGACCCCGCCCAGCGCGGACTGCTCCAGGACTTCTGGGGGCCGGGCATGAGCAGTGCCCCCGAGGACCGCGAGCTGCTGCCGGAGATCGCGCCGACCGGCGACGACACGGTGCTGACGAAGTGGCGCTACAGCGCCTTCCACCGCACCCCGCTCGCCGAGCTGATGCGGGAGCGGCGGCGGGACCAGCTGATCGTCGTGGGGGTCTACGCCCACATCGGGTGCCTGGCCACCGCGTACGACGCCTTCGCCCACGACATCCAGCCCTTCCTGATCGCGGACGCGCTGGGCGACTTCGGCCCGGCGGAGCACCGGCAGGCGCTGGACCAGGCCGCGGACCGGTGTGCCGCGGTGCTGACCACGGCCCAGGCGGTCGAGGCGATCAGGTTCCCAGGAACGAAAGGAAAGCAGTCATGACCTTCATCACCGACGGGATCACCGACGGGTTCACCCTGAGTCCCGGTGAGGGGCGGCCGATCGGCCACCAGGTGAACCTCAAGGTGGGCAGCGAGCACACCCCGAACCTGCTGGCCGTGGAGTGCGAGTTCGCGCCGGGCTTCGACGTCGGCGCGCACAGCCACTCCACCCACGAGGAGATCTTCTACGTCCTCGAGGGCGAGGTGGAGTTCTTCGCATTCCAGCCCAAGGTGATCACGTCCGAGCCCGGCTCGTGGACCCAGTGGGAGTCCAAGACCGGCCAGAAGGTGACCCGGGCGACGCCCGGGACCGTGCTGTACGTGCCCAAGGGCACCCCGCACGGCTTCCGCAACCCGGGCGACGTGAAGATGCGCTTCCTGCTGGTCGGCACACCGGCCGGGCACGAGAAGTACCAGCAGGAGATCGCCGACCTGCTCGCCTCGCCCCCGAAGGACGAGGAGGACCTGCGGCGCGCGGTGGAGGAGATCCGCCGCCGGAACCACACCGAGCAGCTGACGCCGGCGGTCCGGGCACCCTCGGACATGTGACCCGGCCGCGCGGCACCGCGGGCCGGTCCCCTTCCGGGGGGGCCGGCCCGCGGTGCTGCCCGCACGGAGGCAGGGCCGGCGCCGGCGGAATGCCGTGTTCACGCTATGCCGGGAGCCCGTGCCTTGGCCCGTAATGGGTACCTCTACCCCGTACCTGTACCCATGACCTCATTTCGAGGTCCCGTACCGACACAGGAGTCCTGTTCCATGCCTGACCGAGCCGTCACCCTCACCCTGTGGTCGGACCTGAGCTGTCCCTGGGCCACCCTCGCGCTGGACACGCTGCACGCCGAGGCCGAGCGCCTGGGCGTGGAGTTACTGGTCGACCACCGGGCGTTCCCGCTGGAGCTCTTCAACAGCATGGCCACGCCGAAGCACATCATCGACAGCGAGATCGTCGCCATCGCCGGGCGGCTGCCGGAGCTGGGCTGGCGCCTGTGGCACGCCCCGGAGTCCACGTACCCGGTGACGATGCTCCCGGCCATGGAAGCCGTGCAGGCGGCCAAGGACCCGGCCGTGGGCGGTCTGGCGGCAAGCGACCAGCTCGACACCGCGCTGCGCCGCGCCTTCCTGGTGGAAAGCCGCTGCGTCAGCATCCCCGCGGTGATCCTGGAGGTCGCCGGCACCTGCCCGCTCGTGGACACCGACGCCCTCGCGGCCGCCATCGCCGCGGGCCGGGGGCGGGCCGAGGTCTACCGGGACTGGGAGGAGGCCAAGCGCACCTCGGTGCAGGGCAGCCCCACCCTGTTCGGCGACGACGGGAAGCCCGTGCACAACCCCGGCGCGCGCTACCACTGGTCCAAGGACGTCCCGCCGCCGGAGGGCGGCTTCCCGGTCCTGGAGGAGTACAGCCGCGACTGGGCGGCGGACCTCCTCGGCGTCAAGGACTGAACCGCATGGTTCCGGCCCCCCACGCGGCCGGCCGTTGACGGGATTCCGCATGGCCTACCGGCCGGTTTCCGTCGCTGATCAAGATCCCTCGAACACGTGATGTGCCGGCGCGGCAGGACAGAGATGCTGCGTACGTCACCTCGGGCAGCGGAGGTTAGGAGCGTATGGACAACGTCCCCGTAGTCGTGGTCGGTGCCGGGCCGGTCGGGATGATGACGGCACTGGAGCTGGCCCACCACGGTGTGGCCTGCGTGCTCGCCGAGCAGAACGCCGGCCCCACCGTGCATCCCAAGATGGAGTTCACCAACCCCAGGACCATGGAGCACCACGCCAGGCTCGGGGTGGCCGACGACATCCGCAGGGCGGGCGTGCCCGCCGAGTATCCCTTCGACGTGCTCTGGTCGACCGGCCTCGACGGCGAGAAGCTCGCCGTCTGGCGCCAGCCCTCGGTCGAGCAGAAGTGGCGGGAGATCCGGGAGGACAAGGACGGCGGGCAGCCCAGCCAGCCGTACCAGCGCGTCTCCCAGGCCGACCTGGAGCCGGTCCTCCTCGACCACTGCCGTCGCCACCCCCTGATCGACGTGCGCAACCTCTGGCGCTTCGAGTCGCTCGACCAGGACGCCGAGGGTGTCACCAGCACCTTCCGCGACCTGTCGGACGACACGGTCCGCACGGTGCGCTCCGGATACGTCGCGGCCTGTGACGGCGCCGGCAGCGCCATCCGGCGTGCCGTCGGGATCCCGCTCACCAACGGCGGCATCGCGGACGGCGAGGGCGGCGAGGTCCACGACCTGCCGGCCGCGTACTCCGTGACGTTCCGCAGCTCCGACAGCGAGAAGCTGTTCCGCCACGGCTACTTCTGGCACTACTTCACCAACCGCTATGTGGTCATCTCGCTGGACGAGGCGGGTACCTGGGCCCTCCACTCGATGCGCGGGGAGGACTTCGATCCGCCGCCCACCGATCCGGCCGCCTGGATCCGGGCCCAGCTCAACCTCGACCTGGACATCGAAGAGGTCCACGTCAGCTCGCGCTGGACGCCGAAGTACCTGATCGCCGACGGCTACCGGGCCGGCCGGGTGTTCCTCGCCGGCGACGCCGCGCACCAGATGTTCCCCTCCGGCAGCCACGGCATGAACACCGGTGCCGGGGACGCGGTCGACCTGGGCTGGAAGCTGGCCGCGGTGATCAACGGCTACGGCGGGCCCGGGCTGCTCGACAGCTACGAGGCCGAGCGGCGCCCGGTCGGGCTGCGCAACATGGCCCAGTCGCGCCGCCACCTCGATGTGCACTTCCAGTTCATGCGGCTCGGCGGGGAGGGCGCGACGCCCGCCGAACAGGGCAGGTTCCTGTCCGCGCAGCCGGGCGAGAACACGTACGAGGGCATCTACCTCGACTACCGCTACGGCGGATCGCCCATCGTCTGGGCCGACGGGACGCCGGAGCCGCCCGCCGACCCGCTGCGCTACATCCCGAGCACCTGGCCGGGTTCGCGCCCGCCGAGCCTGGTGCTGGACGACGGCGATCAGCTCTTCGACCGGTTCGGCCGCGAGTTCACGCTGATCGACCTGGTGGGGGACGGCAGGGCCGACGCCCTGCTGGCCGCCGCCGACGAGGCCGGTCTGCCGGTCACCCATGTCGTGGTCAAGGAAAGCCGCGTGCACGACGTGTGGGACTGCGACCTGGCGCTGGTCCGGCCGGACCAGCACATCGCCTGGCGCGGGGACCGCTCCCCCGCCGACCCGGCCGCGGTCGTCGACCTGGTGAGGGGCGCGGCGGGCAACGCCGCGCCGTCCAGGCAGGCGGCGAACTCGTGACGGGCATTGCAGATTCGTTTTATGGAGGCGTCAGTGGCGACCGAACAGTTTGAGAAAAGCAGCACCCGCGGCGACGCGGGAACGGCGAACGGAAAATCCTGGCTGATTCTGGCACTCGTGTGTGCCTGCCAGTTCATGGTGATCCTGGATTCGTCGATCGTGAATGTCGCCCTGCCCTCGGTCCGCGAGGACCTCGGCTTCACGGACACCGGTCTCGCCTGGGTGGTGAACGGTTATCTGCTCACCTTCGCCGGCATCATGCTGCTCGGCGGACGCGCGGCCGACCTGTTCGGTCCGCGCCGGATGCTGACCGCCGGTCTGCTCGTGTTCTCCGTGTCGAGCCTCGTCGGCGGCCTCGCGTCCGCCGCGGAGGTCCTCGTCGCGGCCCGTGTGGTGCAGGGTGTCGGCGCCGCGATGATGGCGCCCTCGACGCTGGCGGTCATCAACACCGTCTTCACCGATCCGGGCGAGCGGGCCAAGGCGTTCGGCGCCTGGGCCTCCTCCGGCGGCGTCGGCGGCCTGGCCGGCGCGATCGTCGGCGGTGCGTTCACGACCGGTCTGTCCTGGCGCTGGGTCTTCCTGATCAACGTCCCGATCGGCGCGGTCCTGATCACCGTGGCGCTCACGCAGCTGACCGCCGCGCGGGCCACCCGCCGGGAGTCGCTCGACGTCCTGGGCGCCCTCACCGGCACCCTCGGCCTGGCCGCGGTGGTCTTCGGCGTCATGCACATCGCCGACCACGGCTGGGGCTCCAGCCTGGTCGTCGGACCGATCCTGGTGGGCATCGTCCTGCTCATCGCTTTCCTGGTGGTGGAGACGAAGGTCGCCAACCCGATGGTTCCGCTGAAGCTGTTCGGCAACCGGGGCATCGCCACCGGCAACGCGATGCTGCTGCTGTTCGGCGGGATCGCCATCGCGATGTGGTACTTCACGGCGCTCTTCCTGCAGAACGTCCTCGGCTTCAGCGCCCTGCAGGCCGGTCTCGGCCAGACCCCGGCCGCGGTCGGGTTCATGGTGGTCGCCCGCTACGCCTCGGCCTGGCTGCCGAAGTTCGGCGTGCGCCCGCTGATCCTGTCCGGCAGCGCCTTCTTCGTCGCGGGCTTCCTGTGGCTGTCGGCGGCGGGACCCGGCAGCGGCTACGCCGCGAGCGTGCTCGGCCCGACGCTGCTCATCTCGATCGGCATCGGTCTGACCTTCCCGACGCTCATGGCCGCGTCGACCGCCGGCGCGCCCGAGGAGTACGCCGGAATCGTCGGCGGTCTCGCCAACACCGCCAGCCAGGTGGGCGGTTCGATCGGCCTCGCCGTGCTCGCCACGGCCGCGGGCGCCAAGGTCGCCGACGCGGCGGAGGGCACCTCCAAGGTGGAGGCCGTCGCATCCGGCTACGACCTGGTCTTCGTCACCGCGGCCGGGATCGCCGTGGGCATCGCGCTGGTCAGCCTGCTGGTGCCCAAGAAGGAGAACGCCTGACCCGTTCCGGCCCTCCCGGCGCGCCCCCTGCCGACGGCTTCCCGCCGTCGCCCAGGGGGCGCGCTGTCGTGTGTCCGCGGTCCCTTGTCCCCGATCCGCCATCCGCCCGGGGAAGCGCCCCGCACTACCACATCAGGGGAAACAACGGGATCCCCGAGTACGCGTGCTGTCGAAATTCACCCGCCCCCGGACCTCACGAGAACGCATTACCCCGGCCCTTTCGTAGATCGCATGAATACGTGATGCTCCGCCCACCCCCCGTACGACAATCTGTATTCACGCCCTCCGCTGAGCGGGCCGGCCGGAAACACCACGCCCGACCGGGTATTCACCACGCACTGAATCTGGGAGCGAAAATACAATGTCGGACACTTCGATCGACCCCTCGACGAGTTCCATCGAGCCGCTGCGTGAGCTCTTCTACGGGCACTACCGGTTCCAGTACCTGAGCGCCGCCTGCCAGTTCGGGCTCTTCGAGGTGCTGGGCCGCGAGCCCGGACTCACCCGGAAGGACGTCGCGGAGCGCCTGGGCATCGCGGAGCAGCCCGCCCGCATCCTGCTGCTCGGTTGCACCAGTGCCGGCCTGCTGCGCAAGGAGGACGACCGCTACTACAACACGGCCGTCTCCGAGCCGCTCGCCGGCAAGCTGGACGACATCCCGGCCGCGTTCGTGCCGTGGGAGCAGCAGATCAACTACCGCCCCATGTTCTGGTTCTACGAGTCGCTCAAGGAGTACAGCAACATCGGCCTCCAGAAGGAGGTCCCGGGCGACTCCCCGACGCTGTACGGCCGTCTCGCCCTCGACCCGGCGAAGGAGACCGTCTTCCACAACATGATGGGCTCCGTGAGCCGCGTCATGGCCGAGGAGCTGGTGCAGGAGCTCGACCTGTCCGGCTACACCCACCTGCTGGACATCGGCGGCGGCACGGCGGTCAACGCGACGCACCTGGCGCGCCGCTGGCCGCACCTGCAGATCACCATCGCCGACCTGCCCACCGTGGCGGAGCGGGCCAACCAGAAGATCGCCTCGCTCGGCCTGAGCGACCGGGTCCGCGCGGTCGGCCTCGACGTCTTCAAGGACGAGTTCCCGAAGGGCTGCGACGCCGTCCTGTTCGGTCACTTCCTGGAGATCTGGTCGGCGGAGCGCAACAAGGAGCTGATCGCGAAGGCGGCCCGTGCCGTCGAGCCCGGTGCCGGCCTCTTCGTGGCCACGCCGCTGGCCCACGACGACGAGACCGGTCCGGACGTGGCGGCCGCGCTCTCCGCCTACTTCCTGACGATCGCCTCCGGCGAGGGCATGGTCTACACGCCCAAGGAGTACGAGGAGTGGGCCGCCGAGTTCGGCTTCGAGGCGGCCGGCCGTCTCCACGTCGGCATCGGCGACATCGTCATCAAGGGCACCAAGCGCTGACCGGCGCCGCACCGACCAGGAACGCCCGCTTCTCCCCTCCCCCGGGGAAGCGGGCGTTTCCGCGTCCCTACCACCAGTAGACGGGGTACCGGGATCCCTGGCGGCGGACCCGGGAGACCGCGTAGCCGGTGAGGACCAGCAGGACGGTGGAGCCGACGAGCAGCGGGACGAAGCGGGCCTGCGCGGGCGTCTGGAGGACGATGACGACGGCGGTGGCGACGGCCGGGGAGTGCGGGGTACGGGCGAGCGCGTTCAGCCCCATGGTGGCGCCCGCGGCGAGCGCGGCGACCCAGGCGCTGCTGCCGGCGAGCAGCAGCGCGGCGTAACCGGCGACGACGCCCATCAGATGCCCGACGAGCACGCTGCGGGGCTGTGCGAGGGGCAGGGTGGGGGCGCTGTGCACGAGCGCGGCGCTCGCCGCGAGCGGCGGGATGAGCACCGGTTCGTGCAGGACGGCGCCGATTCCCACGAGTCCGAGCAGGACGGCGGTGGCGCCGCTGACGCTGAGCAGGGCGGTCGCGGGTGCGGGACGGGCCGGAGGACGGCCGGCGGCGGCCGGGTCCGCTGACGGGCTCTGTGCCGTGTGCGCCGTGTGAGCGGTCCGGGGGCGCGCGGGGGCGGTGGTTCTCATGAAGACTTTTCCGGGTCAGGCGGGCTGCTGCCGCGTTCCGGCCCCGGTGCGGCGGCGCCTCGACCCTCACTCTAACCAGCGGCTTCCGGTGGTCGGCGGGCGGGTCCGGTGCCGACCCGGTCGGGGGAATGTCCGGGCCGTGCCGTGGCGCGGTGCGGCCGCGGTGGTACGTCGTCGGTCATGCAGCCAGTCACACCGCCCACGGTGGTCCCGTTCCTCCGCACGGCCGCCGCCTACGCGTGGCGGCTGCTGGTGGTCGGCGCCCTCGTCTACGCCCTCTTCGCCGTGCTCGGGCGCTTCCACGAGGTCGGGGTGGCGGTGTTCCTGGGACTGGTGATCACCGCTCTGCTGCGCCCGGTGGCCGACCTGGTCGCCCGGCTGCTCCCCCGCCCGCTGGCGGTGGCCGTCACCCTGCTCGGCGGCATCGCGCTCGTCCTGGGCGTCCTCGCGCTGGTCGGCGAGGCGGTCGCGGGCGAGAGCACCACGCTGGCGCGGGAGTTCCGGGACGGCGTCGGCCGGATCGAGGACTGGCTGGAGCGGCCGCCGTTCCGGCTGAACCCGCGGGCTCTCTCCGACGTCCAGTCCAGGATCGGGGAGTTCCTGTCGAGTCACCGCTCGACGCTGCTCAGCCGGGCGGTGAGCGGGGCGCACCAGGTGGTGGCGGTGCTGACGACGCTGGCCCTGGCGCTGTTCTCCTCGGTGTTCTTCATCCACTCGGGCGACCGCCAGTGGACGTGGTTCCAGGACCAGTTGCCGTCCACGGTGCGGGGGCGGGTGGCGGTCGGCGGGCGGGCCGCCTGGCGCACGTTCACCGGGTACACGCACGGCATCGTGCTGGTGGCGGCGACGAACGCGGTCCTCGTCGGCCTCGCGCTGTGGCTGCTCGGCGTGCCGCTCGCGGTGCCGCTGGCCCTGCTGGAGTTCATGGCCGCGTTCATCCCGCTGGTCGGCTCGCCGGTCGCGCTGGCGGTGGCGTCCATCGTGGCGCTGGCGTCGAAGGGACCGTGGGTGGCGGCCCTCGTGGTCGCCCTGATCGTGGTCATCGGTCAGATCGAGGGGCATCTGCTGCACCCGCTCGTCATGAGCTGGGCCGTTCGGCTGCATCCGCTGGTGGTGGCCGTCTCGGTGATCGCGGGCTCGATCGCGGCCGGCATCGTCGGGGCGGTGGTGGCGGTGCCGCTGGTGTCGGTGGTGTGGTCGGTGTACACGGCGCTGCGCGACGCGCGCACGGCGGAGGCGGAGGCGGGGCCGGCGGACGAGGGCCCGCCGGCGTGATCAGGCGGCTGCGCGGGGCCCCGAGGTGGCGAGGCTGAGCACGTTGGCGCCGACGACGGCCCCGATGGCCGCTCCCTCGATCCAGCCGAGGCCCTGGCCGAGCCCGATCCATCCCACCAGGGCGGCGAGGACCGGGTTGACGCTCATGAACAGGCCGAAGGCGGCGGCCGGCACGTGCCGCAGGGTGAACAGGTCCACCAGGTACGGCACGGCCGAGGCGAGGACTCCGGCGGCGACGGCGTACCCGAGGGACGCGGCCGTCGGCGGGTGGTGCAGGACGACGTACAGACCGATCGGCAGGAACGTCAGGGCGGACAGCAGGGCGGCCGCCGCGGTGCCCTGGGCCCCGGGGATCCGGCTGCCGACCGTGCGGTTGAGCAGGATGTACGCCGCCCAGCACACCGCCCCGAGCAGGCCGAAGCCCATCCCGACGTAGTCCGTGGAGGGCTGCGGGCGCATCAGGGTGACGACACCGGCCGCCGCCACGACGGCGCAGAAGGCGTCGACCCGGCGGCGGGTGGCGGCCAGCGCGATGGCGAGCGGGCCGAGGAACTCCAGGGTCACGCCGAGCCCGAGGCCCACCCGGTCGATGGCGGTGTAGAGGGACAGGTTCATGGTCCCGAAGACGAGCCCGAGCAGGATCACCGGGCGCCACTGCGCCCAGGTGAAGCTCCGCAGCGCGGGCCGCCCGACGGCGAGCAGTACGGCGGCCGCCACGTACTGGCGGACCGCGACCACCCCGACGGGTCCGAGGACGGGAAAGGCGAGGGAGCCGGTGGCGGCGCCTATCTGGTTGGACAGGCCGCTGCCGAGCATCGCGGCCACGCCCGCGGGGGTGGCGCTGCGGGCCGGCTCGGTGCGCGTCGCCGGGGCGGGTCCGGCAGGAGCAGTGGGCATGACCAGATCGTCGGCGCAGCGGCTCCTTGCGCAAAATGCATGAACGAGTCGGATCTATACGCTGGAATCATGGATGCGAGGGATGTGGAACTGCGGCAGCTGCGCTGTCTGGTCGCGATCGTCGACGAGGGCACCTTCACGGACGCGGCGCTCGCGCTCGGGGTCTCGCAGGCCGCCGTCTCCCGTACGCTCGCCTCCCTGGAACGCGCCCTCGGCGTCCGCCTGCTGCGCCGCACCTCCCGCTCGGTGACCCCCACGGCCACCGGGATGCGGGTGGTGTCGCACGCGCGCCGGGTGCTCGCCGAGGCGGACGAGCTGGTGCGGGAGGCCACGTCGGGGCAGCGGGTGCTGCGGATCGGCTACGCCTGGTCCGCCCTGGGCCGGCACACCCCGGCCTTCCAGCGCCGCTGGGCGGCGGCGCACCCGGACGCCGAGCTCCAGATGGTGCGGGTCAACACGGCGACCGCCGGTCTCGCGGAGGGCTCGTGCGACCTCGCCGTGCTGCGCCGGCCGCTGGAGGACCGGCGCTTCGACTCGGCGATCGTGGGCCTGGAGCGGCGGCTGTGCGTGATGGCCGCCGACGACCCGCTGGCCAGGCGCCGTTCGGTGCGCCTCGCGGACCTCACCGGGCACACGCTCCTCATCGACCGGCGCACCGGCACCACCACGCCGGAGCTGTGGCCGCCGGACTCCCGGCCGGCGACCGAGGAGACGTACGACGTGGACGACTGGCTCACCGCGATCTCGACCGGCCGCCGGATCGGCATGAGCGCGGAGGCGACCGCCAGCCAGTACCGGCGCCCGGGTGTGGTGTACCGCCCGGTGCGGGACGCCGAGCCGGTCGCGGTGCGGCTCGCCTGGTGGCGCGACGATCCGCATCCGGCGGCCCCGGCCGTGATCGAGCTGCTCACCGCGCTCTACCGCGAGGTGTGAGGGGCGGCGCTCCGCGCGGTGTGGGGCGCGTCCCCGTCCCCGGGGACGACGAGGGCGGTGCCGCCGAGCAGGATCCGCGGGCCGGTACCAGGGCCGGTCCGGGGGGTTCCTGCGGCGGGTGCCAGGACCGTGGCCGTGATCCTCGCGGGGCTGCCGAGCGCGTCCCCCATGTCGACGGCGAGGTCCGTGATGCCCCGGCCGGCCAGATGGGCGGCGAGGCAGGCGGTGCTGTTGGCGTTGGCGATGTCCTCCGGGACGCCGATCGAGGGCGCGAACATCCGGGCCGCGAGGGCCCCCGAGGGCGAGGGCGGGGAGTGGACGTAGGCGCCGAGGAACCCCAGCCGGTCGCAGGCCGCACGCAGCCGGTCGGGGTCCGGTGCGAGCGCGGCGAGGGCGGCGCGGGAGGCCACGGGGACCAGGATCCGTTCGCGGCCGACGCCGGCCACCCGCAGGTCCGGGCCCGCCTCGTCGGGCGCGAGGCCCAGGGCGGGCAGCACCAGGGCGCGTTCGGCGGCGGTCGGATCGCGGAGGTCGACGGGGCCGGGATCGAACAGGCCGGTGCCGCGGCCCCCTTCCGCCCGGGCACGGCCTTGGAAGGTGCGCTGCGCGGTGCGGAGGGTGGCGCGGTACGGGCTCCCGGGCGCCGCGCGCGAGGCGAGCAGGACGAGCGCGGCGACGGTGCCGTGCCCGCAGCCGGGCAGCTCCCCCTCGGCGGTGAAGAAGCGCAGGTCCACGATGGGTTCGGGGGCGTGCTCGTCGCGCACGCGGACGTACACGGCGTGCGAGGCGCCCCACTCCCCGGGCAGTCTGCGCCGGTCCTCGTCGCTCAGGGGCGCGTCCGTCTCCGTCACGACGGCGGTGGGGCTGCCTCCGTCGCCGTCGCGCAGACAGGCGTGGACGAGCGTGACGTCCGGGTGGGGCCCGGCAGGTGACGTCGGCTCAGACGGCATGCGAGGACCTCATCCGCTCGATGTCCGCGGGCGTGTACCCCAGCTCCGCCAGGATGCGGTCGGTGTGCTCGCCGACGGCCGGCACGGCGCCCATGTGCGCGTCGACGCCCGCGAGATCGGCCGGGGGCAGCAGCGCGGGCACCCGGGCGCCGCCGGGGATGCCCACCTCCCGCCAGCGGTCCCGGGCGCTGAGCACGGGGTGGTCGAGGAACTCGGCGATGTCGTTGACGCCGGCGTTGGCGACGCCGGCCTCGTCGAGGAGCTTGCCCGCCGTCGCGCTGTCGAGCTCGGCGAAGCGGTCGGCCACGATCGCGTCCAGCTCCTCGCGGTGGGCGACGCGCCGGGAGCCGGTCGCGAACCGGGGGTCGTCGGCGAGCGCGGGCCGGCCGAGGAACCGCTCGCACAGGGCGGCCCATTCGCGCTCGTTCTGGATGGAGAACAGCACGTCCTTGCCGTCGGCCGCGGTGAAGGCGCCGTAGGGGGCGATGGTGGCGTGCCGGGTGCCGACGCGCGGGGGCTGGGTGCCGCCGAAGCGGGTGTAGTAGGCGGGCTGGCCCATCCATTCGGCGAGCGCCTCGAAGAGCGAGACCTCGACGGCGCGGGCGACGCCGGTGGTGGCGCGGGTGAAGAGGGCGGTGAGGATGCCGCTGTAGGCGTACATCCCGGCGGCGATGTCGGCGACGGACACCCCGGCGCGGGCCGCGCCGTGCTCGTTGCCGGTCAGCGAGACCAGGCCAGTCTGGCACTGGACGAGCAGGTCGTACGCCTTGCGCTCGGCCCAGGGGCCGCTGGTCCCGTAGCCGGAGACGGTGCAGGCGATCAACGAGGGGAAGCGCTCGGCGAGCGCCTCGGCGCCGAGCCCGAGCCTGGCGGCGGCGCCGGGCGCCAGGTTCTGCACGAACACGTCGGCCTCGGCGAGCAGTCGCTCCAGGACCTCGCGGCCGGGCTCGCTCTTGAGGTCGAGGGTGAGGGACTCCTTCGAGCGGTTGAGCCACACGAAATAGCTGGACTCGCCGTGCACGGTCGTGTCGTAGCGGCGGGCGAAGTCGCCCTCTCCGGGGCGCTCCACCTTGATCACCCGGGCCCCGAGGTCGGCGAGCTGGCGGGTGGCGAAGGGGGCGGCCACGGCCTGTTCGAGGCTGACGACGGTGATGCCGGAGAGCGGGAGTCCTTCGGGGGGTGCGGTCATGGAGTGGTCTCCTGGGGGTGCGGTCCTGGCGCAGTCATGACATTACGCGGCGGCCGGCCGCGTCAGCGGACCACCGCCTCGGCCAGCGCGTGCAGGCGCAGCGCCAGCTGGATCTCCAGGGCGCGGGCCGGGCTCTGCCAGTCGGGGCCGAGCAGCCGCCCGATCCGCTCGATGCGCTGGGCCACGGTGTTCACGTGCACGTGCAGCTCGTCCTTGGTGCGGGCGGGGCTCATCCCGCAGGCGAAGTAGGCGTCCATCGTGCGCACCAGGTCGGTGCCCCGGCGCCGGTCGTACGCGACGACCTGGCCGATCGTGCGGTCGACGAAGCCCTCGATGTCCCGGGTGTCGGCGAGCAGCAGGCCGAGGAAGCCGAGGTCCTCGGCCGCCGCGCCCTGGCCCTGCCGGTGCAGCAGCCGCAGCGCGTCGAGGCAGCGGCGGGCCTCGTCATAGGCCGGGGCGACCCGCTCGGGATGGGCCAGGGGCTCGGTGAGCGGGGCGGAGGCGCCGACGGTGACCGGCTCGTGGAGCGCGGTGCCCAACTGCTTGGCCGCCGTCCGGGCCAGCTCGGCGGCGCTCTCGCCGGGACCGAGGGGCAGCAGCAGCACCGTGCCGCCGTCGCGGGCCGAGGCGAGGCCGTGCCGGGTGGCGGCCAGGTGCGAGGCGGCCGAGCGCAGCCGCTGGCGGTCGGCGCCCTCGCGCCCGGCCGCCTCGACCTCGGCGCCGGCGCCGGCCCGGTCGATCCGGGCCGCCAGCACCACGTGGGGCGCGTCGGTGTCGGCACGCAGCCGGGCCGCGCGCTCGCGCAGCAGCCGGGGATCGCGGTCGGGCGCGTCGAGCAGGTCGTCGAGGAGTTCGCCGCGCACGCGCTGCTCGGCCTCGCCCGCGGAGCGGCGGGCGAGCAGCAGCAGCGAGGTCACCAGGGCGGCCCGCTCCAGGGTGCGCAGGTCGACCGGGTCGAGGTCGGGTCTCGCGCGCAGGACGAGGGCGCCGAAGGTCTCGCCGCCCGCCGCGACGGCGGCGATCCAGTCGTCGCCGTCGCGGGTGGCGTGGCCCTCGGCGATCCTGCCGGGGCCCGGGGGCTGCTCGGTGAACTCGACGGTGCCGCCGAGCACCTCGGAGACGGCGGCGGCCACGTCGTGCACCCCGCCGCCGCGCAGCACCAGCTCGGTGAGCCGGTCGTGGACCTCGGAGGCCCGCTCGATGACACCGCTGTGCTCGCGGATGATGCCGTTGGCCCGCTCCAGCTCGGTGAGGGCGGAGCGGGTCTCCGCGAGCAGGTGGGCGGTGTCGATGGCGACGGCCGCGTGGGCGGCGAAGGAGCCGAGCAGGGCGACCTGCTCGCGCTCGAAGACCCTGGCCCGCCGGTCGGCGGCGAAGAGGACGCCGATGACCTGGCTGCCGAGGGTCAGCGGCACCCCGAGGATCGCGACCAGGCCCTCGTCGCCGACGGCGCTGTCGATGGACTCGGTGTGCTGGAAGCGCTCGTCGCGGAAGTAGTCCTCGGTCACGTACGGCCGGGCGGTCTGTGCGACGAGCCCGCCGAGGCCCTCCCCCATGCCGAGCCTGACCTGCTGGAAGCGGGCGGAGACGGAGCCCTCGGTGACGCGCATGTAGGTGTCGCCCTGGGCCGGGTCGTTGAGGCTGAGGTAGGCGACCTCGGTGCCGAGCAGGGAGCGGGCGCGCTGGACGATGGCGCGCAGCACGTCGTCGAGGTCGCGCAGGCCGGCGAGGTCGTGGGCCGTCTCGAAGAGCGCGGACAGCTCCGCCTCGCGCCGCCGCCGGCCCTCCAGCTCGGCCCGGACCCGCAGCGCGAGCTGCTTGGCCTGCTCCAGCTCGGCCAGCTCCTCGGGACCCGCGCCGCTCGCTCGGGCGAGCAACACGGGCCGGTCGTACGCCTCGGTGGCGGCGCCGCGGGCGAGGAGCTCCAGGTAGACGGCCTGTTCGTGGGTCATGGTCACAGGGATACCTGCCGTACCGGGCGTCGCACCAGCCCTGTGGAGAACCGCCTGTGGACAACCGCCCGGGGAGAACCGGCCGGGCGCCGAGCGGTCCACGCCCGTGGTTCAGCCCTGGGAGCCGGTGTCGAACCAGGTGGGCGCGTCGGCGAGCGCCTGCTCGATCCGGAAGTAGGAGAACCGCTTCATCTCGGGGAGCTTGTCGGTCTCGAACCAGCCCACCTCCAGCGACTCGTCGTCGTTGACCCGGGCCTCGCCGCCGGTCGCCCGGCAGCGGAAGGAGACGTCCATGAACTGGCACCGGTCGCCGTTGGGGTACACGACCGGCTTGCGCAGGGTCTGGACGATCACGACCCGCTCGGCCACGCAGTGCACGCCCGTCTCCTCGTACACCTCGCGCACGGCGCAGTCCGCGGGCTGCTCGCCGGGCTCGACGATCCCGCCGATGACGGCCCACATCCCGGTGTCCACGCGACGCCCCAGCAGCACCCGCCCCCGGTCGTCGAAGACGACCGCGCTCACGCCCGGCAGGAAGAGCAGCTGGTGGCCCGCGGAGGCCCGGATGTCACGGATGAAGTCAGGGGTGCCCATGGGGCGACCCTAGATCATCTTCCCGGCCCCGGCCGGTGTCGCCCCCGGTCAGGCGCCGGTGGCCGCGCGGCCTCGCCCGGCCCGTACGGACCGGGCCGCCGACCAGCCGAGACCGGCCAGGGCGACGGCGACGAGCAGCCCCTCGGGCAGCGTGCCCATGCGGGTCGCGGGGGTCAGCGAGGAGCGGAGCGGCACCTTCTCGACGAGCACGTCCGGGGTGAACAGCTCGGTCTGCGCCACGATCTTCCCGTCCGGCCGGATGATCGCGCTGACGCCGCTGGTGACCGGCACGACCACGCTGCGGCTGTGCTCGACGGCGCGCACCCGGGACATGGCGAGCTGCTGGTAGGTCATCTCGCTGCGGCCGAAGGTGGCGTTGTTGCTGGGCACGGTGATCAGCTGCGCCCCGTGGGTGACGGTGTCCCGCACCGCCCAGTCGAAGGCGGCCTCGTAGCAGGTGGCGAGGCCGACCCTGGTGCCGGCGAGGTCGAAGACACCGACCTTGTGCCCCGGGCCGAAGTCACGGCGGACCCGGTCGACGTCGCTGTTGAAGATGCGGACGAAGGACCGCATCGGGATGTACTCGCCGAAGGGCTGGACGTGCCGCTTGTCGTACTCGGCGACCGGACCCTTGGCGGGGTCCCACTGGATGAGCGTGTTGCGCAGCTTGCCGGTCGGCGGGGCGATGACCGCGCCGATCACGGTGGGCGCGCCGATCGTCCGTACCGCCTCGTCGATCACCTCGTAGGCGTCGGGGTTGGCGTACGGGTCGATGTCGGAGGAGTTCTCCGGCCACAGCACCAGGTCGGGCTGCGGCTCGCGGCCCGCCTTCACCGCGGCGGCGAGCTCCTTGGTGCGGTTGGCGTGGTTGTCGAGCACCGCGCGGCGCTGGGAGTTGAAGTCGAGGCCGAGTCGCGGCACGTTGCCCTGCACCGCGGCGACGGTGGCGGTGCCGTCCTCGGCGGAGTCGTCCACGAGCGGCAGCGCGGCGAGCGCGCCGGTCACGGGGACGAGCACGGCGAGCGCGGCGGCCACGAGCGGGGCACGCCCCGGTCCCGACGGCTTCGGGGCGGCGGCCGGCGCGTCCCCCTCCACGGCCGGGAGCTCCCCGTCGGCGGTCCGCGCGGCGCGGCGCTTCAGCACCTGGCGCAGCAGCTCGTACAGACCGAAGCCGCACAGGGCGACGGCGAAGCCGAGCACCGGGGTGCCGCCGACGGCCGCGAGCGGCAGGAAGACGCCGTCGGCCTGCCCGAAGGCGACCTTGCCCCACGGGAAGCCGCCGAACGGCACCCGCGCGCGTGCCGCCTCGCCGAGGATCCACACGGCGGCGGCGAAGACCGGCCAGGCGGGCAGCCGGGAGACCGCGGCGATGCCGAGGCCCACGGCGGCGACGAACAGCGCCTCGACGGCGGCGAGCGCCAGCCACGGCACGGCGCCCACCTCGGCGCCCGTCCAGACGAGGAGCGGCAGGAGGAAGCCGAGCCCGGCGAGGTAACCGAGGCCGAAGCCGGCGCGCAGGCGTCGCCCGCGCAGGGTCCAGCCGAGCAGCCCGAAGGCGGGCAGCGCGAGCCACCACAGGGGCCGGGGCGGGAAGCTCAGGAAGAGCAGCACCCCCGACAGCACGGCCGCGCCGGGGCGCAGCAGCCGTCGGATTCCGCGGGCCCGCTCCGGAGCGGCGGCGGGTTCGGGCACGTCGACGGGGGTGATGGTGGCACTCACGTGCCGGAGTCTAACTCCGGCCGTTGTGAGCGATCGGCGGGGTCGCCCGCGGCAGCAGGGCCCGGATCGCCCGCACGGCCGACTCCGCGTCGTCCACGGTCACGGTGAAGGTCCGCCCGTCGCCGAGCCGCAGCACGAGGCCCTCGCCGCGCCGGACGACGACGGCGGTGCCCTTCTCGGGGCGCCACCGGTAGCCCCAGCCGCCCCACTGGCGCGGGGTGACGGACGGCTCGAAGTCGGCGCCGACCACATGGGAGAGCGGGATGCGGCGGCGGGGCACGCCCATGTGGCCGCAGCGCACCTCCATGCCGCGGTCGTCGACGCGGACCGCGACGTGCACGAAGGCGAGGGTGCCGAAGAGCACGAGCACGCCCGCCGCGACGCAGCCGACGACGGCCATGAGCAGCGGGGCGATGCCGGAGGTCCAGGGGGACTCGACGGCGAGGGTGATGCCGAGCGCCATGCAGGCCACACCGGCGACCGCCGGCAGCCACTGGAGCCGGTTGGTCGCCCGGCCGGTCCAGACCGCGGGCGCGGGTCCCTCGGGACCCTGGTGCGAGGAGTGCTCCCTCATGGTGACAGCCTAAGCGCGTTCCGTTGTCTCGGCGCCCCGGCGGAGTCGTCCGGGCACGCTCAGTGCGCGGCGGCCGCCGTCCGGAGCTCGCGCCCCTGCGGGTAGCGGAGCGCGGCGCTCGGCAGGCCGCCGACGCGGCCGCTCAGAAGCACGGTCAGGGTGCCGGTGGGGGCAGCGCCGGGGTCGGCCTCGGCCCCGATGCGCCGGAGCGCCTGTGCGGCGACTGCCCCGGCGGAACCGTGCAAAACAACCGGCGGCAGGTCGGTGCGGTGCAGGGCCGCCAGGATCTGCTCGTCGACGAGCTCGTAGTGGGTGCAGCCGAGCACGACGGCCCGGACGTCCCGGGGGGTCAGCGCGGCCGCGGCGGCGACGGCACGCCGTACGCCCTCGGTGTCGTCGTGCTCGACGGCGTCGGCGAGGCCCGGGCAGGGCACCTCGGTGACCTCGGCGCCGTCGGCGAAGTCGCGGATCAGCCCGCGCTGGTAGGGGCTGCCGGTGGTGGCGGGGGTGGCCCAGATCGCGACCTTGCCGCCGCCGACGGCGGCGGGCTTGATCGCGGGGACGGTGCCGATCACGGGGATACGGGGTTCCAGCGCGGCGCGCAGCGCGGGCAGGGCGTGCACGGTCGCGGTGTTGCAGCCGACGATGAGCGCGTCGGGCTCGTGGGCGGCTGCGGCCCGGGCGACGGCGAGCGCCCGCTCGGTGAGGTCCTCGGGGGTGCGCGGGCCCCAGGGCATGCCGTCGGGGTCGCTGGAGATCACCAGGTCCGCGTCGGGCCGCATACGGCGAACCGCGGCCGCTGCCGGGAGCAGGCCGATTCCGGAGTCCATGAGCGCGATCTTCACCCGGTCACCCTAGCCGACCACCCTTGCATCCCCACCGATCTGGGGCAGACTGCGGCGAATGAGCGCGCTTGCCTGGATCGCGACCGTTTCCCTGGCCGTCTGGGGCTGGCTGCTCCTGGGCCAGGGCTTCTTCTGGCGCACGGACCAGCGCCTGCCGGCGCCCCGGCGCGCCCCCACGGCCTGGCCCCGGGTGGTGGTGGTCGTGCCGGCCCGCGACGAGGCGGAGGTGCTGCCGCTGAGCCTGCCGTCGCTGCTCGCCCAGGACTACCCGGGGACCGCGGAGGTGATCCTGGTGGACGACGGGAGCACCGACGGCACCGGGCGGCTGGCCACGGAGCTGGCCGCGCGCCACGGGGGCCTGCCGCTGACCGTCGTCTCGCCGGGCGAGCCCGAGCCGGGCTGGACGGGGAAGCTGTGGGCGCTGCGCCACGGGACGGCGCTCGCGCAGGCGCGCGGGCCGGAGTTCCTGCTCCTGACGGACGCCGACATCGCGCACGAGCCGGACAGTCTGCGGCTGCTCGTGACGGCGGCGACGGGGCACGACCTCGACCTGGTGTCGCAGATGGCCCGGCTGCGGGTGGCGAGCATCTGGGAGCGTCTGATCGTCCCGGCCTTCGTCTACTTCTTCTGTCAGCTCTATCCGTTCCGGTGGATCAACCGGCGCCGCCCCCTGGCGACGGCGGCCGCGGGCGGCTGTGTGCTGCTGCGGACGGAGACGGCCAAGCGGGCCGGGGTGCCGGAGTCGATCCGGCAGGCGGTCATCGACGACGTGTCGCTGGCGCGCGCGGTGCGCGGCGCGGGCGGGCGGATCTGGCTGGGGCTCGCGGACCGGGTGGACAGCATCCGTCCGTATCGACGCCTGGGCGATCTGTGGCGGATGGTCTCGCGCAGCGCCTACGCGCAGCTGCGCCACAGCCCGCCGCTGCTGGCGGGGACGGTCCTGGGGCTCGCCCTGGTGTATCTGGCGCCGCCGGCGACCCTGGTGGCGGGGCTGCTGACCGGGGACGGGGCCGCGGCCTGGGCCGGCGGGGCGGCCTGGGCGGTGATGGCCGGCACGTACCTGCCGATGCTCCGCTACTACCGGCAGCCGCTCTCGCTCGCGCCGCTGCTCCCCTTCACCGCGTTCCTCTACTTGTTGATGACGGTGGACTCGGCGGTGCAGCACTACCGGGGGCGGGGCGCGGCATGGAAGGGGCGGACTTACGACCGGCCGACGAAATCCGCGCCGCAGCGCGCTTTTCCCGACACGCGGAGTAATGGGTGAACCCCGCCGCAACACAGCCGTCATTAAACATGCACATGCCGCATCGGGGAGGGGGCACGGGAACCCCTTTGTGGCCGCCGGTTTTCTTTACGTCAACCTGACACCGGACCCGCCGGTAACCCCTCCCGAGCTTGGGGTTTACAAGATCAATACGCCGACGGCTGCCCGTTTTTGCCACGTTCCTTCGCATTGGGGATCGACAACCACTCAGAACCCGTCAACCAACCGTCTTTTCGGACTCCCCATAGGGCACATCGTGGGCTTACCTTATGAGCCATGACCTCCCCGCGCTCCACCTACGGAGGCGGTTACTACACCGCGCCGTCGTTCCCCGACACCCCGATCTACGACTCCCTCGTCGCAGAGCGGGGCACGCCTCAGATCGCCCCGATCCGAGTGCCCTCCGCGTACGACACCGGCAGCGGCTTCTCCGGAAGCAGCAGCTACCTGCCGGCGCTGCCCGCGGCCCTGCCCGCCCTCCCGGCGGCACCCACCCCGCAGCCCACCCCGTCCTACGGCGGTCACGGCGGCGCCTACGGCTACCCCCAGCCGGCCCCGCAGACGGGACCCGTGCCGCTGCAGCACGCCCCCGCGCCGTACATCCCGCAGCAGCCCGCCGCCCCGCGCGGCTACCCGGCCCCCCAGGCGCCGCAGCAGCCGCGCCCCATGGCCGGCGGGTACGAGGCGATGCGTCCGGCCGCCCCCCGGCCGGTGCCGACGCCCGCCGCCTACGAGGACCCGTACAACCGCCCCTACCAGGGCCGCGGGTACTGATCGCAGCGGCGGACGGAGCGACTGGCAGGATGACCGCATGTCGATTCCTGTCTTGCGTTCCGTCCACGTCCACCCGGTCAAGGCACTGCGCGGGTTCGCGCCCGCGCAGGCGGAGGTCGAGCCATGGGGACTGGCCGGCGACCGCCGCTGGGCCCTGGTGGACACCGCGGGCAAGGTCGTGACCCAACGCCAGCACGCGCGGCTGGCGTTGGCCTCGGCCGCACTGCTGCCGGACGGCGGCGTCACGCTGTCCGCTCCCGGGCTCGAGCCGCTCACCGTCGAGGTTCCGGACTCCCGACGGGCTACCGGGACGATCGCCGTGGACGTCTTCGGCGCCATCGTGGAGACGATCCCCGCGGACCCCGCGGCGGACGCCTGGTTCAGCACCTATCTGTCGAGCGAGGTCCGTCTCGTCCACATGGACGACCCGGCCCGTCGGCGCCCCGTCGACCCCGATTACGCGCTGCCCGGCGAGACCGTCAGCTTCGCCGACGGCTATCCGCTGCTCGTCACCACCACCGCCTCCCTCGACGCGCTGAACTCCCTGATCGCCCAGGGCGACCACCCCGACGAGGGACCCCTGCCGATGAACCGGTTCCGGCCGAACCTGGTCATCGACGGGACCGCGCCGTGGGCCGAGGACGGCTGGCACCGCCTCTCCGTCGGCGAGGTCACCTTCCGGGTCGCCAGGTCCTGCGCCCGCTGCGTGGTCACCACCACCGACCAGGACTCCGCCGAGCGGGGCAAGGAGCCGCTGCGCACCCTGGCGCTGCACCGCAGGCAGGGCAGCCAGCTGATCTTCGGCCAGAACCTGGTCCCCGAGCGCCGGGGCGTCGTCAAGGTCGGCGACCCGGTCGAGATCCTGGACTGACCGCCCCTCGGCCCCGCACACCCGCCCTCGCCCCGGACACCCGCCTTCGTCCCGGACGTCACCCTCCCGTGCTCGACAGGCGGGGAACCCTCCCCCGGGGCACACTCGTTGGAGGAGCCGAGAACGAGGGGGTGACGGAGCGTGCGTACAGCCATCGGACTCTGGCGCTGGCGGCGCAATCCCCTGCGCCGGACCACGGATCTGGTCGAGGCCTGGGTCGCCTTCACCGCTGCCCTGCTGCTGTGCCTCGCGGTGCCCGCGGCCGGGGTGGCCGCGGGCCTTTCGGCGAACGCCTCGCTGCAGCGCTCGGTGCGCGCCCAGTACGCGGAGCGCGTGCCGACCGTCGCCCGCGTCGTCCGCGTCGCCGACGAGGCCACGGGACAGCGCGCCGACGAGGCGGCCGGGGAACAGCGGCTCAGGCCCGCCGTGGTGGCCGACTGGACCGCGCCGGACGGCAGCCGGCACACCGGCACCGTGACCACCACCCGTCAGCACGCGCATCCCGGCGACTCGTTCCCGCTCTGGACCGACCGGTCGGGGCGGGCCGTCACCCCGCCCATGCACCCCGAGACCGCGCGGGCGCACGCCCTCATCGCGGGACTGACCGTGGCCGCCCTCGCGGCCCTGGTCGTGGAGAGCGTCAGGCGGCTTGTCGTACACCGCCTGGTACAGCGGCGGTACGCCCGTCTCGACCGCGCCTGGGCCCAGGCCGGTCCCGACTGGGGCCGGACGGGGACGGGCAGCTGACCCGTCAACTCCGCGGCGCCGCGCGCGCTACGGTGGGGCATCGGATCAGCGTCGGCGCACGAGGCGGGGGCAGAGCACACCCATGGCACAGGGCACGGTCCAGGTGACGCACACCGGCACGTCGCGGTGGCGGCGCCGCACGGGCGAGTACGCCTCCCTCGCCGCCGCCCTGGAGGCCGCGGGCGACGGCGACGTCCTCACCGTGGCTCCCGGCACCTACCGGGAGAACCTCGTGGTCCAGCGGGCCGTCACCCTGCGCGGCGGCGACGGCGCCATCGGCTCGGTGCGGATCGCGCCCGCCGACGGCGTGCCGCTGACCGTACGGGCCTCGGCGACCCTGCAGGACCTGCACATCGAGGGCCAGGACGCGGCGGCGCCCGCGCTGCTCGTGGAGGACGGCACCCCCGAGCTGCTCGACCTGCGGATCAGCACCCGCTCCGCGTCGGGCATCGAGGTGCGCGGCGCGGCCCGGCCCACGGTCCGCCGCTGCACGGTGGACAACCCGGCGGGCGTCGGCATCGCCGTGCTCGACGGGGCGGGCGGGGTCTTCGAGGAGTGCGAGATCGTCTCCGCGGGACAGTCCGGCGTCTCCGTGCGCGGCGGCGCCCACCCCCGGCTCGAACGCTGCCGGGTGCACCACGCCTCGGGCGCCGGGATCGCCGTCAACGGCGAGGGCACCGCCCTGGAGGGCATCGGCTGCGAGGTCTACGAGATCAAGGGCGCGGGCCTGCAGATCGCGTCCCGCGCCACCGCGCACCTCAGCGACTCGACCGTGCACCGGACCTCCGCCGACGGCATCACCCTCGACACCGACGCCGTGCTGACGCTCTCGGACTGCGACATCCACGACATCCCGGAGAACGCCGTGGACCTGCGCTCGCGTTCGGTCCTGACGCTGACCCGCTCGACGGTGCGCCGGTTCGGCCGCAACGGACTGTCGGTGTGGGACCCGGGGACCCGCGTGGACGCCAACCAGTGCGAGATCCACGACAGTACGGGCGACTACCCGGCGGTGTGGGTGAGCGACGGGGCGACCGCCGTGCTCGACTCCTGCCGGGTGCACGACGTGCCCGACGCCCTCTTCGTCCTCGACCGCGGCTCGCGCGCCGACGTCGTCGACAGCGACCTGTCCCAGGTCCGCAACACGGCCGTGTCGGTGAGCGACGGGGCCACCGCGCAGCTCGACGACTGCCGGATCCGCGAGGCCTCCACGGGTGCCTGGTTCCGTGACCACGGCAGCGGCGGCACGCTCGGCGGCTGCACCATCGACGCCGTGCAGACCGGGGTCATCGTCACCAAGGGCGCCGACCCGACGATCGAGCGGTGCACGGTCACCTCCCCCGCCGAGGCCGGCTTCTACGTCTCCGCGGAGGGCCGCGGCTCCTTCCACGGCTGCCGGGTGACCGGCAGCGGAGGCTACGGCTTCCACGTCATGGACGGCTGCCGCACCACCCTGCGCAAGTGCCGTACGGAGCGGTGTGCGCGCGGCGGTTACGAGTTCCCCGAGGAGGGGCCGGTCGCCGAGGACTGCACCAGCGACGAGAGCCAGCTGCGCACGGCCCCCGCGGCGGACGCCGGCAGCGTGCTGACCGCCACCCAGGCCGGCGGGCTGCTCGGCACCGTGCCGACCCCCCGCTCCCCCGCTCCCGTGGTGTCGCCCGCCGCGCCGGTGGACGCGCGCTCCTCGCACGAGGTGCTCGGCGAACTGGACGCGCTGGTCGGCCTGGAGAGCGTCAAGCACGAGGTGCGCACCCTCACCAACATGATCGAGGTGGGCCGCAGGCGTCAGGAGGCCGGCCTGAAGGCGGTCTCCGCGCGCCGCCACCTCGTCTTCACGGGCAACCCCGGCACGGGCAAGACGACCGTGGCCCGGCTCTACGGCGAGATCCTCGCCTCCCTCGGCGTGCTCGAACGCGGCCACCTCGTCGAGGTGTCCCGGGTCGACCTGGTCGGCGAGCACATCGGCTCGACGGCCATCCGCACCCAGGAGGCCTTCGACCGGGCCCGCGGCGGCGTGCTCTTCGTCGACGAGGCGTACGCGCTCTCCCCCGAGGACTCGGGGCGGGACTTCGGGCGCGAGGCGATCGACACCCTGGTGAAGCTGATGGAGGACCACCGGGACGCGGTCGTGGTGATCGTCGCCGGCTACACCGCGGAGATGGAGCGCTTCCTGACCGTCAACCCCGGTGTGGCCAGCCGTTTCTCACGGACCATCACCTTCAGCGACTACGACCCGCAGGAGCTGCTGCGGATCGTGGAGCAGCAGGCCGAGGAGCACGAGTACCGGCTCGCCGCCGGCACGGGCGAGGCGCTGGTGAAGTACTTCACCGCGCTGCCGAAGGGTCCCGCCTTCGGCAACGGGCGCACCGCGCGGCAGACCTTCGAGTCCATGGTGGAGCGGCACGCGGGGCGGGTCGCCGCGTTCGCCGAGACGAGCACGGACGACCTCACCCTGCTCTACCCGGAGGACCTTCCGGAACTCCCCTGAGCAGCCTCCTCGTTGTCGCGCTGCCGGGGCAGGGCGGGCGGCAGCCGGTCCAGGAGCGCGGCGCGGACGACGGCGAACTCGGGGTCGGCCTGGTAGTCGGAGTGCCCCAGGATCGGTTCGGGCAGCGGGTGTTCGCGGGTGCGCCCGTACGCGACGGGGTCGAGCAGCGCCGGGCGGTCGACGGCCGGCCGGCCGCCCTCCTCGGGGACCCGCACGGGCCCGCCGATCGGGTCCGTCGCCCGGTACAGGTTGCTCCAGCAGTGCACCGTTCGGTGCAGCCCGCGCAGGGCTTCGGGGCCGAAGTAGGCCGGGAACCAGCGCCCGTAGAGGCGCTCCAGCGGGGAGCCGTAGGTCAGCAGGGCGACCCGGCTCCGGGTGGCGGGCGGCAGCTGCCAGACGGCGGCGGCCGCGAGGACGCTGCCCTGGGAGTGGCCCGATATGACGAGCCGGCCGCCGGTGGCGCGGGTCCAGGAGCTCATCCGCCAGGTGAGGTCGGGCACCGCCCGTTCGGCGTAGCAGGGCGGCGCGAAGGGGTGGGCGGCGCGCGGCCAGAAGGTGCCGACGTCCCACAGGATGCCGATCGTGCGCCGGGCGGAGGGGTCCTTGTAGGCCCGTCTGCCCCAGGTGACGAAGAGGAGGAAGCCGAAGCCGATCATCCAGGAGCCGAGGGCCTGGGCGGCGGTGGCGGCGGAGGCGATCGCCGGGTGGGCCCCGTCGAAGGCGCGGCCGGGGACGTTGCCGCTGGCCCAGGCGCCGGCCACGGAGGCGGCGCCGAGGAACAGGGCGGCGCCGGAGACGACGCCGACGAGGCCGGGCGCGGAGTCGGTGAGCCCGGCACGGGCCCGGCTCGCGGCGATCTGGCCGGTGCGGACGTCGTCGGGGTCCGCGGAGCCGTAGTCGTCCTCGACGGCGGTGCGCAGAGCGCGGCCGGCGAGGGCGGTGCGGGCGACGAGGACGGCGCCGGGGACGAGGAGCAGCAGGAGCAGGACGGGGATGACGGAGGCCTGCCAGCTGAGCAGGACGGGCGGTCCGGTGATGAGCCCCTCGCCCATGCCGGGGGTGCCGGAGCCGTCGAGCCAGTCGGCGACGCGCTGCGCCACCCCGCCGGACATGACCCCGCCGAGGGCGCAGGCCAGCATGGCGACGGCGGGGCCGCCGAGCCCCCGCAGGGCGGTGCGCGGGTCGCGGCGCGGGCGGCGCAGGAGCAGGGCGACGGCGCCGAGGGCGACGACCAGGCCGCCCTGGGCGAGGGTGAGGGTGCCGAAGACGACGTCGCCCGGCAGGGTGCCGGTGGAGACCCAGTCGGGGCGGGACCAGCCGGTGTGGACGGCGGTGAGGGCGAGCAGCAGCAGGGCGCCGGCGGGCAGCCAGGAGACCAGGGCGCGTTCGATGCACAGGTCGAGGCGGTTCTCGCTGCGGCCGCGGCGGCAGATCACCCAGACGACGACGAGCGCGAGGAGCACCAGCGCGCCCTGCAGGACCCGGCCGAGCGCCCCGGGCCAGTCGCCGCGGTCGTGGCGGGCGGCGGCTCCGGCGAGGACGGCGGCGACGGTGAGGAAACCGGCGGCGGTGTGCGCGGCGCGCAGCCGGGCGACGAGCCGGCGGCCGTACCAGAAGCCGGGGCGGCCGAGCGCCGGACGCAGCTCGGTGGGGGTGGCGGCGTCGGCGGCCTCGGTGTCGGAGGCGGGCGTCGGGACGGGGGCGGCCTCGTAGCCGGTGGGCGGGCGCTGGGCCTCGTAGGCGCTCCAGGTGCGGTTGGACAGGTACCAGAGCAGTCCGACCAGGGCGGTGGGGACGGCTGCGGCGAGGGCGAGCCTGCGGCCGGGCTGGGACCACCAGCCGGCGCGCTCGGCGGAGAGGAAGCCGAGCCAGGAGTGCTGCCCGGCGCAGGCGCCGGAGCCGGCGCACTGCCAGGCCGTCAGGTCCAGGGCGACCTCGCAGGCGGCGGCGGTGAGCAGCACGGTGAGGGTGAGCGCGACGAGCCGGACGAGGACGCCGTAGAGCCGCACGAGCCCGGCGCGGCCCTCGGTGGGCGGGCGCATCCAGTGGGCGAGGTTGGCGACCATGAAGGGCAGGAGGAGCAGCCACAGGGCGCGCGCGCCGTTGCCGGAGGTGAGGTTGGACCAGCAGTAGGCCTCGGGTACGGGGCGCTCCGCGTACCGCTCGGGGTGGTCCTCGGCGTCGATGTCGTCCCTGCGGCGGTGCATCGCGGCGGTCCGGTCGCCGGTGACCCGTACGGTGCGCGGGTCGTCCAGCATGTCGGCCGCGGTGGCTCCGCCCACGCCGTGGACGAGCAGTTCGAGCGCCGCACCCCCGCTCTTCGGGTCGGGTGTGGCAGGGGACACTTCGGTGTCTCGCTCTCTGAGTGGGAGGATTCGACGGCAGGCACCAGGATCGCGGACGGCCGGGCCCCTCGGCCCGGACTCACGGAATCCCACACCCCTTCCACGTATTCCCCTTCTCCCCATCTCCCTCCCCCCCCTACGGAAAGGAACGGCCCCGGCGGTGAGTGACAATCAGAACCTCCTCGCGGAACAGCGGCGCGCCCTGATTCTCGACGAGGTACGGAGGCGCGGGGGCGTCCGGGTCAACGAGCTGACCCGCCGTCTCAACGTCTCCGACATGACGGTCCGCCGGGACCTGGACGCGCTGGCCCGGCAGGGCGTGGTCGCCAAGGTGCACGGCGGGGCGGTGCCGGTGGTCGAGGCGAGCAGTCACGAGCCGGGCTTCGAGGCGAAGTCGGCGCTGGAGCTGGGGGCGAAGGAGGAGATCGCCCGGACGGCGGCCTCGATGGTGCAGCCGGGGACGGCGATCGCCCTTTCGGGTGGAACGACCACGTATGCGCTGGCGCGTCATCTGCTCGACGTGCCGGACCTGACGGTGGTGACGAACTCGGTGCGGGTCGCGGACGTCTTCTACGAGGCGCAGCACTCCGGCTCCGGCGGGGAGGCCCGGCCGGGGGCGGCGACGGTGGTGCTGACCGGTGGGGTGCGCACGCCCTCGGACGCGCTGGTGGGGCCGGTGGCCGACCAGGCGATCCGCTCGCTCCACTTCGACGCGCTGTTCCTCGGCGTGCACGGCGTCTCGGTGGAGGCCGGCCTGTCGACGCCGAACCTGGCGGAGGCCGAGACCAACCGGCGGCTCGTGCACGCGGCCCGGCGGGTGGTGGTCGTCGCGGACCACACCAAGTGGGGGACGGTGGGGCTGAGTTCCTTCGCCACGCTGGAGGAGGTCGACACCCTGGTCACGGACCGGGGGTTGTCCGCGCGGCTGCGCGAGGAGATGGCCGAGCACCTGCCGGGGCTCCTGGTGGCGGGCGAGGAGTCGGAATGAGGCGGCGACCGGAGCTGCGGGGGTGCGCGTGAGACGGTTCCGGATCGAGCGGACCGTGCCGCTGCCGCCCGCGGAGGTGTGGCGACGGCTCACGGACTGGCCGGCGCACGGCGCTCAGGTGCCGTTCACCCGGACCACGGTGCTGACGGCGGGGCCGAACGCGGTCGGCACCCGTTTCACGGCCCGGACCGGGGTGGGACGGCTCGCTTTCGACGACCCGATGGAGGTCGTGGTCTTCGATCCGCCCGCGCCCGGCCGCACGGGGGTGTGCCGGCTGGTGAAGCTGGGGCGGGCGGTGCGGGGCACCGCCTCGTTCGAGGTGTCCGGGGCGGGTTCGGGCAGCCGGGTGGTGTGGGTGGAGGAGCTGCGCCTGCGCGGGGTGCCGGCCGCCTTCGATCCCGTACTGGCGGGCGCGGGACGGGTGTTGTTCGGTCGGGCCCTGGACGCACTGCTGCGGAACTGACGGGTTGTCAGTTACGGTGGAGGGCCCAGCCCCGCCCGACGGGAGGTACGGCCCATGGCACGCCGACTCAGGCCGGTGGAGCTCGACTTCGCCGAGCACGCGCCGCTGCGCCTGGTGTTCACCACGGCGGTGGCCGCGCCGCCCGCCGCGGTCTACCGGTCGCTCGCGGTGGAACTGGCCAGCACGCCCGCCTGGTTCACCGCGGTCACCTCCGCCACGCCGGTCGACGGAGGCGCCGGCCGGACCGTCCGGCTGCGGGGCGGGGTGGAGTTCCGGGAGACGATACTGGCGACCGACCCGGCCGCGCGCTACGCGTACCGGGTCGACGAGACCAACGTCCCCGGGGTGTCCGCCCTCCTGGAGGAGTGGGTCCTCTCCCCCGCAGCGGGCGGCACCCGGGTCCGCTGGACCATGGCCGTCGACGGGAACGGCCCCTGCCGGATGGTGATGCGGCTGGCCAGGCCGGGCGTCGGCAAGTCCTTCCGGGACGCGATGCGCAACCTGGAGCGGCGGCTCACTCCGGCCAGACACCCGTCGCCAGGAACTGCTCGATAGCGGCCGCGTACGGCGCGAGGTCGAGTCCCTGCCCGGCCACCCACTCGTCCGAGTAGTACTTGTCGAGATAGCGCTCGCCCGGGTCGCAGATCAGGGTGACGACGCTGCCGGTGCGCTTCTCGGCGACCATCTGGGCGATGATCTTCAGGGCGCTCCACAGGCCGGTGCCGGTGGAGCCGCCGGCCTTGCGTCCGATCGCCTTCTCCAGGGCGCGCACGGCGGCGATGCTCGCCGCGTCGGGCACCTTCATCATGCGGTCGATGGCGCCGGGCACGAAACTGGGCTCCATCCGGGGCCGGCCGATGCCCTCGATCCGCGAGCCGCAGTCGGAGCTCGCGTCCGGGTCGTGGCGGGTCCAGCCGTCGAAGAAACAGGAGTTCTCCGGGTCGGCGACACAGACCCGGGTGTCGTGCCCCATGTAGTGCACGTAGCGGGCGATGGTCGCCGAGGTGCCGCCGGTGCCGGCCGTGGCGACGATCCACGCGGGCTCCGGGTAACGCTCCAGCTTGAGCTGCTGGTAGATCGATTCGGCGATGTTGTTGTTGCCGCGCCAGTCGGTGGCCCGCTCCGCGTACGTGAACTGGTCCATGTAGTGGCCGCCGGTGCGCTCGGCGAGGGCGGCGGCCTCGTCGTACATCGTGCGCGAGTCGTCGACGAAGTGGCACTGCCCCCCGTGGAACTCGATCAGACGGCACTTCTCGGGGCTGGTGGTGCGCGGCATGACGGCGATGAAGGGGACGCCGATCAGCTTGGCGAAGTAGGCCTCGGAGACGGCGGTCGAGCCGCTGGAGGCCTCGATGACGGGCGCGCCGGGGCGGATCCAGCCGTTGCACAGGCCGTAGAGGAAGAGCGAACGGGCCAGCCGGTGCTTGAGGCTGCCGGTGGGGTGGGTCGACTCGTCCTTGAGGTAGAGGTCGATGCCCCAGCGCTCGGGCAGCGGGAAGCGCAGCAGGTGGGTGTCGGCCGAGCGGTTGGCGTCGGCGTGGACCTTGCGCACGGCTTCCTTGAGCCAGGACCGGTAGCCGGCGTCGCTGCGGTCGACGTCGATGGTGGTCATGGCACTCTGCGCGATGTCGTCGGTGCTGGTCATGTGCGCCTCTCCTGATGGGATACACGGCGTTGCCCCACTGACCGACAATACCCCTCTCACCTGGGCAAACGTTCCCTTTGAGAGTCCATAGGAGTGCCTTGCAGACCCCGGCCGGAGGGGGTTCGGGGACCCCTTGGGCAAGACGTGCTGGTGCGGGGCGCGAGCGCCCGGCACACTGGGGTGAGAGTGCCTGCGCGAAGGGGGCGGAGCGAGATGACGGAACCCGAGTTCACGGCCACGGGGGTACGGATCGACCGCTGGCCCAGGTCGCTGACCCGCGCGGGCGAGGTCCGCATCGAGGACGGCAGGCTCTCCCTGCTGACCAGCTACGGCAGCGAGATCGACAGCGCGCCGGTGGCCAAGGTCCGAGCGGGCAGGCCCTGGTTCGCGAAGCCGGACGAGGCGGTCGCCACCGTCAACGGCACGCGCTACCGGATCTCCGGCATCGCCGGCTCGGGACGGCTGATCGAGGCCCTGCGGAAATCCGGCTCGCGGCCCTGACCTGCGACGCGTCGCCGCGAGTTGCGACCCGGTCACCACTGGTTCACCCTGGAACCACCTCACCGAGGGTTTACCGGCGGTGACGCTGCGAGCCGGCCCACCGTCCTGCTACACCGCATGACAGATCCGAACCTCCGTCTTCTTCCGGACCTACTTCGGGGAGTCGCAGCCGTGATCAGCGAGCCCAGCAGGTACTGCACGGTGGAGCTCCAGGCCCTGCCGTCGCGGATCGGACAGGTCCGCAGAATCGTTTCGGCGCATCTGCGCCACTGGCAACTCGACGCTTTGATCGACCTTGCCGCGCTCGGAGTCACCGAGCTCCTGACCAATGTCCACCGACACGCCGAGCCGGACAAGACGTGCACGGTCGAGGTCGAGCTGCTGCTCGACCGCCTCACCGTCTCCGTCCGCGACCACGATCCGCGGATACCGGACCTCGGCGAACCCGCGGACCATGACGACGACTTCGCCACCTCGGGCCGCGGCCTGGCCATCATCGAGGCGATGAGCGAGAGCTGGGGAGTCCGCCCGCACGGCGACTCCGGGAAGGTCGTCTGGTTCACCCTCCAGGCCCCGCCCACCCCGGTGGCGGAGACCCCGCACTCCCACGTCGTGTACGGCGCGACGACGGCCGGGCCGCTGAACAGCCCGGCACTGGTGCGCTGAATCCGGGATCCCATGTCCTGGATCCCATGTCCGGGATCCCATGTCCGGGATCCCATGTCCGGGATCCCATGTCCGGGATCCATTGTTCTGGATCCATTGTTCTGGATCCGAAATCCCGTACGCGGATGTGCGCTGTGCGCTGTGCGACAAGGGATCCTGAACGCTGGCCGGCGGACCCTGGATCCAACGACCCGTCACTCCGTCGCGATCGCCCGCAGTACGTCCAGGCGGGCGGCCCGCCGGGCCGGGCGCCAGGCGGCGGTCGCTCCGGCGGCAAGGCCGACGAGGGCGACGGTCGTGAGGCGCGCCGGCGGGAGCGCGAAGACGAAGGCGCTGTCGCTCGCGCCGTCCGAGGCGCGGACCAGGACCCAGCCGAGGAAGCCGCCGAGGAGCAGTCCGCCGAGGGTGCCGAAGGCGGCGACCAGGACGGACTCCCAGCGGACCATGGCCCGCAGTTGGGAGCGGGTCTGGCCGACGGCCCGGAGCAGGCCGAGTTCGCGGGTGCGCTCGTGGACCGCGAGGGTCAGGGTGTTGGCGATCCCGAGCAGGGCGATGAGCACCGCCAGCGCGAGCAGTGCGTAGACGAGGGTCAGCATCATGTCGATGCCGGCCGCCGACGACTCCGCGTAGGCGTCGCGCGTCTGCACCTCGGGCGCGCCGTACCGCTGCGCGACCCGCTCCACCGCCGCCTTGCCCGCCTGCGGGGAGACGCCGTCCCGGAAGGTGACGGCGACCAGCCGGTCGGCGTCCTGGGTGCGGTGCGGAGCCCAGGCCGCACGGGTGAGGACGTAGTCCCCGGCGAGCTCCGACTGCTCGTACACCGCCTTGACGGTGAAGGTCCGGTGGCTGCCGTCGGCGAAGGCGAGTTCGGTCGTGCGTCCCGGGGCCAGCCCGTACCGGTCGGCCTCGGTGGACGCGACGGCGAGGCCGTCCGTGCCGAGGGCGTCCAGGGAGCCCCGTACGGCCCCGAGGTCGAAGGTGCGGGCGAGCGCCCCGGGGTCGGTGACGGTGAGGGCGCGGCCGCGGCCGTCGACCTCCGCCACGCCCCGGCCGAGCCCGACGGCGGTCTCGACCTCGGGCAGCGCGGCGACCGCGGGCGCGAGCCCCGGACTCAGCCCGCTGCCGCCGGCACCGAAGGACGGCGCGCTGACGGCCACGTCGCCCGCGAAGGAGTGCGAGACCGTCTGGTCCATCGTGGCCTTGAGCGAGGCTCCGAAGACCGTGAAGAGCGAGACCACGGCGACGCCGATCATGAGCGCGGTGGCGGTGGCGGCCGTACGCCGGGGGCTGCGCAGGGCGTTGCGACGCGCGAGGCCGCGGGTGACACCGCGCAGCGGGCCGCCGAGGATCCGTACCGCGTACGAGGAGGCCACCGGCCCCAGGACGACGAAGGCGGCGAGCGCCAGCACCGCCCCGGTCCCGGCGAGCCACAGTGAGGGCGGGCCGAGCACCCCGGCGAGGACCAGTCCGACGGCCAGGACGAGGAGGCCCGCTCCGGCGGCGGTACGGGTGCGGGAGGCGGCGGACTCGTCCACGGCCGTCTCGCGCAGCGCGGCGAGCGGTGCGGTGCGCCCGGCCCGTACGGCCGGCAGCAGGGCCGAGCCGACGCACACGGCGAGCCCGACCGCGAAGGGCAGTGCGAGGGAGAGGCCGGTGACGACCAGGTCCCCCTCGGGGAAGGGGAAGCCGATGGCCGGGAAGAGCGCCTGGAGCCCGGCCGCCACGCCGATGCCGCCGAGGAGGCCGGCCCCGGAGGCGAGGACGGCGACGGCGACGGCCTCCGCCAGGGTCATCGTGACGACCTGTCGGCGGGCCGCGCCGACCGCGCGCAGCAGCGCGTTCTCGCGGGTCCGCTGGGCGACCACGATCGCGAAGGTGTTGTGGATGGAGAACACCGAGACGAGCAGGGCCACCCCGCTGAACACCAGCAGGAAGGTGGTGAACAGGGAGAGGAAGCGTCCGGAGACCGACTCGTTGCTCTCGTCGGTGGCCTGCTGTCCGGTGACGGCCTCGACTCCCCGGGGGAGTACGGGGGCGAGCGCGCCGACCAGTTCCCGCTGGGACGTGCCGGGACCGGCCCGCACGAGGATGGCGGAGGCGTCCCCGGCCTTGGGGGCGAGGTACTTCTCGGCGTCCGCGCGGGTCAGGCCGGTGTAGGTGACCTGGCCCATGCCGTCCGCGCCGCCGAAGGTGGCGAGGCCGACGACGGTGACGCGCACAGGGTCGGGCGTGCGCAGCACCGTGGTGGAGCCGAGCGTCAGCCCGCCGGCCTTCGCGGCGCCCCGGTTGACGACGGCCTCGCCGCTCTTCTGCGGGGCGCGCCCCTCGGCGAGGGCGTACGGATTGAGTTCCGGATCCTGAATCCAATATCCAGCCAGGGTGGGCGGTCCCTGACCACCGATCGGCTTGCCGTCGGCGCCGACGAGCTGCCCCGCCCCCTCGATGCGGGGGACGGCGGCGGCGACGCCCGGCACCCGGGCGACGCGGTCGGCGAGTCCGGCGTCGACGGGGCTCCGGGTTCCCTGCGCCTCACCGGCGACGGTCACCACGCTCGTACTGCGGACGACGGCGTCCGTGCCGCTGTTGGCGTCGGTGAACAGGGTGTCGAAGCTCGCGCGGAGGGTGTCGCCCATGACCAGGGTGCCGGTGAGGAAGGCGACGCCGAGCAGGACGGCGGCGAAGGTGCCCAGGAAGCGGCGCCGGTGGGCGCGGAGGGAGACGAGGCTCAGGCGCAGGGTGCTCATGTCACCGCTCCCCTCACAGCAACTCTGCCGTCTCTTGCATCTCTCCTGTCTCCGCTGTCCCCGCCGCCTCCACCGTCTCTGCCCGTTCCGCCGTCGAGGGACTTCATCCGGTCGAGGACGAGTTCGGATGTCGGATTCTGGATCCGATCGACAAGGCGTCCGTCGGCGAGGAAGACGACCTCGTCTGCATGGGCGGCGGCCACCGGATCGTGGGTGACCATGACGACCGTCCGCCCGGTGCGCCGGACGGTGTCGCCGAGCAGCCGCAGCACCTCCTCCCCCGAGCGGGAGTCGAGGTTGCCGGTGGGCTCGTCGGCGAAGACGACGTCCGGGCTCCCGGCGAAGGCCCGCGCGACGGCCACGCGCTGCTGCTGGCCGCCGGAGAGCCGGCTCGGCCGGTGGTGCAGCCGGTCCCGGAGCCCCACGGCGTCGATCAGCGCGTCGAGCCGGTCCCGGTCCGGGGACCGACCCGCCAGGTCCAGCGGCAGGGTGATGTTCTCGGCGACGGTGAGCGTCGGCAGCAGGTTGAACGCCTGGAAGACGAAGCCGATCCGCTCCCTGCGCAGCAGGGTGAGCCGCCGGTCGTCGAGGGCGGACAGATCGGTGTCGCCGATCAGGGCGGAACCCGAGGTGAGGGTGTCGAGCCCCGCGGCACAGTGCATCAGGGTGGACTTGCCGGAGCCCGAGGGGCCCATGATCGCGGTGAAGCGTCCGGCCGGGAAGTCGACGCTCACCCCGTCCAGAGCCCTGACCTCGGTCTCCCCGCCGCCGTAGACCTTGACCGCGTCGACGACACGGGCGGCGGCGGCCCGGCGTCCGGTGGCCTCGGCGCTCATGACCGCCGTCCCTTGTCGCCGGTCGTACGCCCGAACTGCTCCTCCAGGACGGTCAGACGGCGCCAGTACTCGTCCTCGTCGATCTCACCGGCCGCGAAGCGGTGCCCGAGCAGGGCGATCGGAGACCGCTCGTCGACGCGTGGGCCGCCGAAGCCCCGGTGCCGGAGCCGGCCGGAGCGGCGCAGCACGGTGATCACGGTGAGGATCACCGCCGCCCAGACGAGCGGGAAGAAGAGGACCCACGGACCGGGGCCCGCGTGGGCGAGGGTGTTCATCGTCATCAGCTCCTCAGGTGGTCGATGCTTCGAGACTCGCCCCGCGGCCCCCTCCGAGTCGTCGTACCGCCAGCGGCTTCGCGGGTACGCCGCCGGGAGTACGGGGGGGGCGGCAGGAGCTCCTCTCGACTCTGTACCTACTGGTATGTACAGTGAGGCCATGAGTGCGAGCGCGTCCGAGCGACTGATCGAGGCCACCCGCGAGCTGCTCTGGGAGCGCGGCTACGTCGGCACCAGCCCCAAGGCGATCCAGCAGGCCGCGGGCGCGGGCCAGGGCAGCATGTACCACCACTTCACCGGCAAGCCCGACCTCGCCCTCGCCGCGATCCGGCGCAGCGCCGAGGAGCTGCGGGCCGCGGCCGAGCGGAGCCTGGGCGGCGCGGGCTCGGCGGCCGAGCGGATCGAGGCGTACCTGCTGCGCGAGCGTGACGTGCTGCGCGGTTGCCCGCTGGGACGCCTGACGATGGATCCCGACGTGATCGCCGACGAGGAGCTGCGGGCGCCGGTCGACGAGACGATCGACTGGCTGCGCTCACGGCTCGCCGGAATCGTCCAGGAGGGCCTGGACAAAGGCGAGTTGACCGGCCCATGGGAGGCCGCGGAGCTGGCGGCGACGATCGTCGCGACCGTCCAGGGCGGTTACGTCCTGGCCCGCGCCTCGGGCTCCCCCGCCGCCTTCGACACCGCGGTGCGCGGACTGCTCGCGCTGCTGTCGCCCGACCGTACCCGCTGATCCGAGGAGCACGTCTCACCATGCACGCGATGCAGTACGACATCACCCTGCCCGCGGACTACGACATGGAGATCATCCGCGAGCGGGTCGCGACCCGGGGGCATCTCCTGGACGGGTTCCCGGGCCTGGGCCTGAAGGCCTATCTGATGCGGGAGCGGAAGGACGGCTCGCCGGTCAACCAGTACGCGCCGTTCTACCTCTGGGCCGCACCGGAGGGGATGAACTCCTTCCTCTGGGGCCCCGGATTCCAGGGCATCGTGAACGACTTCGGCCGGCCCGTCGTACGGCACTGGACGGGCCTCGCGTACAGGGAGGGCCCGGCGACCGCGTCCGCGCCCCGGACGGCGACGCGCCGCGCGACCCCCCTCGGGGAGGCGGCCGCCCCCGGCGAGGCGGTCGCCGAGGCGGTGGAACGGCACGCCCGCGAGGCGGCGGAGGAGGGCGTGGTGGCCGGCGCCCTCGCGATCGACCCCCGCCACTGGGAGCTGTTGTCCTTCACCATGTGGGCCGGCACGGAGACGCCGGCCGGAGCGGGTGAGCGCTTCCAGGTGCTGCATCTGTCCGCCCCGGGCCGCCGGGACCTCGGCGCGGGCCGCCTCTGGTGACCCCCGGGACGCCTCAGTCCACCGGCACCAGCGTCAGATACGCGATGCCGAGCAGCGAGCGGTAGCCGAGCCAGGCGGAGCGCTGGCGGTCGAGGCGCTCGCGGGTATCGGCGGCCCCCGGGTGGTGGGGGTGGGCGGCGAGCCAGAGTTCGGCGTCGTGGCGGTAGCCGGACTCGAACTCCTCCCACTCCTCCCGGCTCGCCGTCTCGGTCCACAACGGTCGGAAGCCCGCCTCGATCGCGAGCCCCACGAGCCCCGCGAGCGACAGGTGGTCGCCGGCCTGGGCGCCGGGCCACATCGAGGCGAGCTCGTCGTCCGTCGGGGTGCGCTCCCAGAACCCCTCCCCGAGGACCACCCGGCCGCCGGGCCGCACGAGCCGGCGCAGTTCGCGCAGCACGACGGCCAGGTCGTAGGGCTCGCCGCACAGCGCCTGGCCCGCGCCGAGGCACAGCACCGCGTCGGCGGGCCCGTGTGCCGTGCCGACCGCGGACTCCTCGACGTACACCACCCGGTCGTCGAGGCCGCGCTCGGCGGCGAGCTTCCGCCCCAGGGCCAGCTCGGCGCCGTCGATGTCGATGCCGGCCCCGCGGGCACCGGGTACGGCGTCCAGGACGCGCAGCAGCAACTCGCCCCGCCCGCAGCCGATGTCGAGGACCGTGCCGGGCGAGGCCGCCGCGAGCCGCTGGACCAGTCGTGCGGCCCGGGCCTCGGAGAGCGGGCCGTGGAAGGTGAGGCCGCTGCCGAGGCGCGGCGGAAGATCGTCTTCGGTCATGGGGTCGGACCCTAGTCCGCCGCACCGCCGACGCCCAGCGCTTTTCCGCGGGTCGTCCGCCGGCCCCGAAGCCGTACGCAGGCCGCCGGCCGTACACCGGTCCCGGCGCCGTACGCAGGCCGCCGGCCGTACACCGGTCCCGGCGCCGTAAGCGGCCACCGGCCACACGCCGGCCCCAAAGCCGTACGCGGGCCACCGGCCACATGCCGGCCCCGAAGCCGTATGCGGCCGCCGGCCGTACACCGGTCCCGGCGCCGTACGCGGCCACCGGTCACACGCCGGCCCCGAAGCCGTACGCGGGCCACCGGCCACATGCCGGCCCCGAAGCCGTATGCGGCCGCCGGCCGCACGCCGGTCCCGGCGCCGTACGCGGCTGCCGGTCCCGGCGCCGTATTCGGGCCGCCGTCCGTACGCCGCCCCGAAGTCGCCCGCCGGCCGTCACACGGGCCGTCGCCCGCTACTCCACTACTCCACCTCCACCGGCCCGCCCAGCGCCGTCAGCGGGTCGTCCAGGACCGGCTGCCAGGCGAGTTCGGCCGCGCCGACCAGGCTGTTGTGGTCGAGGGTGCAGGGCAGGATCGGGACGCCGCCGCTGCGGCCCCACAGGCTGCGGTCGGCCACCACGGCCCGGAGCCGGCTCGGGTCGGCGTTGAGCAGCTCGCGGTGCAGGCCGCCGAGGATGATGCGGTCGGGGTTGAGGATGTTGACCAGGCCGGCCAGGCCGAGGCCGAGGCGGTCGATCAGCTCCTCGGTGGCGGCCCGCACGCCGGGGTCGTCGGGCTGGTCGCGCAGCAGGTCGCGGGCCTGCTGGAGCAGCGAGACCTCGGGGCCCGGGGCGCGGCCCGCGACGGTGAGGAAGGCGAGGGGGTCGGTCTCGACGTCGAGGCAGCCGCGCGAACCGCAGTGGCAGGGGCGGCCCTCCGGGTTGACGGTGAGGTGGCCGACCTCCAGGGCGAGCCCCGAACTGCCGGTGTGCAGGCGCCCGTCGAGGACGAGCGCGCCGCCGACGCCGCGGTGGCCGGTGGCAACGCAGAGCAGGTCCTTGGCGCCGCGCCCGGCGCCGTGGCGGTGCTCGGCGAGGGCGGCGAGGTTGACGTCGTTGCCCGTGAAGGCGGGCCCCTCGATACCGGCGGCGCGGACCTGCTCGGCGAAGATCTCGCGGACCGGCGCTCCGGCCGGCCAGGCGAGGTGGAGCGGGTTGAGGGCGGTGCCCTCGGGTTCGGCGACGGCGGAGGGCGCGGCGAGTCCGGCGCCGACGCAGCGGCGGCCGGTCTCGCGGAGCAGCCCGGCACCGGCCTCGACGACGGCGCCGAGCACCTGAGCGGGGTCGGCGGAGACGGTGACGCAGCCGGGGGCGGTGGCGACGAGGGTGCCGCCGAGGCCGACCAGGGCGGCGCGGAAGCCGTCGGCGTGGACCTGGGCGGCGAGGGCGACGGGGCCCTTCTCGTCGACGGCGAGCCGGTGCGAGGGGCGGCCCTGGGAGCCGGCCGCGGCGCCCGGGTTGGAGTCGACGCGGATGAGGCCGAGCGCCTCCAGTTCGGCGGCTACGGCTCCGGCCGTGGCGCGGGTCACGCCGAGCTCGGCGGTGAGGACGGCCCGGGTGGGCGCCCGGCCCGTGTGCACCAGTTCCAGTGCGGGTCCGAGCGCGCTGCGTCCCCTGTCCAGCCGTGTCCGCGTGGTCGTCGTCGCCTTGCCGTTCATGGGGGCGAGTCTCCCATGATCGGCCGGTCCCGGGCCCCCGCTGCCCTGCCATTGGCCGGGTCTCGCCCGCCGTCCGGCGCGGAACACCCGGGCCGACGACGGTGCCCGGCCTTGAATCCTGGGCCCGGAGACCCCTATCCTGAGTTTGTGCCGCTACTAAACAAAGTACGGACGGCCATATCGGGGGGATCCCGCGGAGACACCGCTTCCCTCCCCCTGTCCCGCCTCCGCACCGCCCTGACCCTCTTCTTCGCCCTCGACGGATTCCTCTTCGCCGGCTGGGTCGTCCGCATCCCGGCCATCAAGCAGCAGACCGGCGCCTCCGCGGGCGACCTCGGGCTCGCCCTGCTCGGCGTCTCCGCGGGCGCCGTCGTCACGATGACGCTCACCGGGCGCCTCTGCCGCCGCTACGGCAGCCACCCCGTCACCGTGGCCACCGCCGTCCTGCTCTCCCTCTCCCTCGCCCTGCCGCCCCTCACCCGCTCCCCGCTCTCCCTCGGCCTGGTCCTGCTGGTCTTCGGAGCCGCGTACGGCGGGATCAACGTCGCCATGAACAGCGCCGCCGTCGACCTCGTCGCCGCGCTCCGCAGGCCGGTGATGCCGAGCTTCCACGCGGCCTTCAGCCTCGGCGGCATGCTCGGCGCCGGTCTCGGCGGCCTCGTCGCCGGCAGCCTCTCGCCGACCGCGCACCTGCTCGGCCTCACCGTCGCCGGACTGCTCCTGACGGCCGCCGCCGGTCCCGTACTGCTGCGTCATCCCTCCCCCGCCCCGCCCGAGGCACTCCCCGCGCAGGCGTCCGCCGTACGCGCCGGAGGGTCCCGCCGGGCCGTGCTGGTCTTCGGCGTGATCGCGCTGTGCACGGCGTACGGGGAGGGCGCACTGGCCGACTGGGGCGCCCTGCACCTCGCGCAGGACCTGCACGCGCACCCGGGCGTGGCCGCGGCCGGATACTCCCTCTTCGCGCTGACCATGACCGCCGGTCGCCTCTCCGGCACCGCCCTGCTGGAACGGCTCGGCCAGACCCGCACCCTGGTCGCCGGCGGTCTCACCGCCGCCGCGGGCATGCTGCTCGGGGCGCTCGCCCCGACCGCGTGGGCCGCCCTGCTCGGCTTCGCCGTCACCGGCCTCGGCCTCGCCAACATCTTCCCCGTCGCGGTCGCCCGCGCCGGCGCCCTCGCGGGCCCGAGCGGGGTCGCGACCGCCTCCACGCTCGGTTACGGCGGGATGCTGCTCGGTCCGCCCACGATCGGCTTCCTCGCCGACTGGTTCACGCTGCCCGTCGCGCTGACCACCGTCGCCGCACTCGCGGCAGGCGCCGCCGCCATGGGTTACGCGACGCGCAACAACCGCACGAGCAAAGCCAGTTGATCATCCGGGCTCGGGGGCGGTCACGCCGCGCCCGAGCAGGCCGACGGGCGGGACGCGCCCCGGGACCGGCCCCGCGGCGGGGCGGGCCCGCCGGGCGGCAAAAGACGCCCGCTCGCCCGCGCCCGCGCGCCATAATCCGCGCATGGACACCCTGAGCACCGACACCCATATCGACGCGCTCGACGCCGCGGGCAAGGCACTCCTCGACGCCGCCGCCGAGGCCGGGCCCGACGCCCGGGTCGCCACCTGCCCGGGCTGGCAGGTCCGCGACCTGCTGCGGCACACGACGGCCGTCCACCGCTGGGCCACGACGTTCGTCGTCGAGGGACACACCGACTACCGCACCGCCGGCCCGGAGACCGACCTCGACGGCGACGCGCTCCTCGCGTACACCCGTGAGGGTCACGCCAGGCTGGTCGAGGCCCTGCGGGCCGCCCCCGCCGACCTGGAGTGCTGGGCGTTCCTTCCGGCCCCCTCGCCGCTCGCCTTCTGGGCGCGCCGGCAGACGCACGAGACGACCGTGCACCGCGCCGACGCCGAGTCCGCGCTCACCTCCGGCCCGGGCGCCGTCGACCCCGTGATCGCGGCCGACGGCATCGACGAACTGCTCCGCGGCTTCCACGCCCGCGACCGCAGCCGGGTGCGCACCGACGGGCCGCGCACCCTGCGGGTCCGCGCCACCGACACCGGCGACAGCTGGACCGTACGGCTGTCCCAGGAGCCGCCTCGGACGGAGCACGGCGCGGCCGGTCCGGCCGACTGCGAGCTGGCCGGGCCCGCCGACCGGCTCTATCTGACGCTGTGGAACCGGCTGCCGCAGGACGCGGTGACCGTGACCGGCGACGGCTCCCTCGCCCGGCTGTGGCGGGAGAACTCGGCGATCGTCTGGTCGCAGTCGCCTCAGCCGAGCCAGCCGGGTCGGACCAGGCCCGACTCGTAGGCCAGGACGACGAGCTGGGCCCGGTCGCGGGCACCCAGCTTGACCATCGTGCGGCTCACGTGGGTCTTGGCGGTGAGCGGGCTGACCACCAGGCGGCGGGCGATCTCGTCGTTGGACAGGCCGATGCCCACCAGGGCCATCACCTCGCGTTCGCGCTCGGTGAGTTCGTCGAGTCCGGTGGCGCGCGCGGGCGGCTTGGACCGGGCCGCGAACTCCTCGATCAGCCGGCGCGTCACCCCCGGCGAGAGCAGCGCGTCGCCGTGCACCACCGCGCGCACGGCACGCAGCAGTTCCTCCGGCTCGGTGTCCTTCACCAGGAAGCCGGAGGCCCCGGAGCGGATCGCCTCGAAGACGTACTCGTCCAGCTCGAAGGTCGTCAGCATGACCACCCGCACCGCCCCGAGCTCCGGGGCCGGGTCCTCGGTGATCAGGCGGGTGGCCGCGAGGCCGTCCAGGTGGGGCATCCGGATGTCCATCAGGACGACGTCCGGGCGCAGTTCGCGCACCCGGGCCACGGCCTCCTCGCCGTCGGCGGCCTCCCCTGCGACCTCGATGTCCGGCTGGGCGTCCAGGAGGGCCCGGAAGCCCGCCCGCACGAGCGACTGGTCGTCGGCGAGCACGACACGGATCACGGGGACTCCTCGGTTCGTACGGGGAGGGTGGCGCCCACCCGGAAGCCGCCGTCCGGCCGGGGGCCCGCCTCGATCGTGCCACCGAGGGCGGCGGCCCGCTCCCGCATCCCCGCGAGGCCGTTGCCGCTGCCGCCCGCGTCGCCGCCGGTCGCCGGACCCTCGTCGTCGATCCGCAGGCGCAGCGCGTCCGGGCCGTACGCCACGACGACCTCGGCGGTGCGCGAGCCGGAGTGGCGGACCACGTTGGTCAGGGCCTCCTGCACGATCCGGAACGCGGCGAGCTCCGTGCCGGGCGGCACGTGTCTGCGCCGGCCCTCGACCCGGGTGCGCACGGTCAGGCCGGCGGCCGCGGCCTGTTCGACGAGTTCGGGCAGGCGGTCGAGGCCGGGGGCCGGCGCGCGGGGCGCGTCCCCGGGGGCGCGCAGCGTGTCGAGCACCTGTCGCACCTCGCCGAGTGCCTCCTTGCTCGCCGCCTTGATGGTGGTGAGGGCGGTACGGGCCTGGCCGGGGTCCGAGTCGAGCAGGGCGAGCCCGACTCCGGCCTGGACGTTGATCACGGAGAGGGAGTGGGCCAGGACGTCATGGAGCTCGCGGGCGATCCGCAGTCGCTCCTCGTCGGCCCTGCGGCGCTCGGCGGCGGCCCGTTCGGCGCGCTCCTTCGCCCACTGCTCGCGGCGGACCCGGGCGAGCTCCGAGGCGGCGAGGATCGCGACGACGAAGGCCGCGACCGGAAGCTCCTGGCCCCAGGGGGCGGGCCCGTCGCCGCTGGGCGGCAGCCGGTGGTAGAGCCAGTGCGCGCACAGCAGGTGCCCGGCCCACAGCAGCCCGAGCGCCCACCAGGCGGCCCGGCGGTGGCCGTGGACGACGGCGGCGAAGCACGCGAGGGCGACGGTGGCGAAGACCGGGCCGTACGCGTAGCCCGCGGCCAGGTACGCGAGGGCCGCCGCCGACACCCCGAAGACCACCGGCACGGGGTGGCGGTGACGCAGGAGCAGCAGGGCGCAGCCGAGCAGCAGGAGCACCCGGCCGAGGGCGTCGAGGGCGAGCCGGTCGGGCTGGTTCCGCCCGGCGAAGCCCGTACCGACCATGACGAAGACGGTGACGAGGAGCGTCGAACGCCAGGGCAGCCCGGCGCCGGGACCGTGCCGGGCCCACTGCCAGGAGCGCGGCCACGGCGGACCGCCGTGGCCGGGTTTCCTCGTCGGATGTGCGTCCATGCCGCCACGCTAGACGGGACCGGGGCGGCGCGGCGTCAGCCGGGCGGGGTGGTCATCCGTACTCCCGCGGGAGTACGGGGTACGGGGGTGGGGGCGGTAGTGCGGGGTGCGGTCGGGTGACGGCTGCCGGGCCGTCAGGTGGCCGGGAGGAGACCGACTTCGCGGCCGAGGCGCTCGGCGGCGGCGGCGAAGAAGGCGTCCCGGTCCTCGACGACCCGGTTGAACTGACCGAAGAGCTCGAAGGAGACGAGCCCGAAGAGCTGGGCCCAGGCGGCGACGAGGGCGGCGGCGAGGGCCGGCGGCAGGTCGGGGGCGAGGTCGGCGGCGAGCCGCTCGGCCTCCAGGTGCAGGGCGGGCGGCAGGGGCGGGAGGGCGATGCCCCGGCCCTGGTAGGCGCCGCGGGCCAGCGCGACGAGGACGAGGCCCACGCGAGAGGCGGGGCCGATGGTGTCCTGGGGGGCGGTGTAGCCGGGGACCGGGGAGCCGTAGATGAGGGCGTACTCGTGGGGGTGGGCGAGGGCCCAGGTGCGCACGGCCCGGCAGACGGCGGTCCAGCGGGCGAGGTGGTCGGCGGGCGCAGCGGCCGCGGCGGCGGCGTCGGCCTCCTCCGCGGCGGCGCCGACCGCGTCATAGGCGTCGACGATGAGGGCGGTCAGGAGGTCGTCGCGGCTGGGGAAGTAGCGGTAGAGGGCGGAGGACACCATGCCGAGCTCGCGGGCGACGGCCCGCAGGGAGAGCTTGGCGGCGCCCTCGGCGGCGAGCTGGGCGCGGGCCTCGTCCTTGATGGCTGCGGTGATCTCGATCCGCGCGCGGGCGCGGGCTCCTCGGACGGTGGTCATGGAGAGCAGTCTGCCACGTTTCGGATCACCGCACCGAAACGAGAGCACTGCTCTTGCACGGGGGCGCCGATGGGTGCACACTCATCTCAAGCGAGAGCAGTGCTCACAAAACAGAGCGCCGCTCCAGCACCAGCACCAGCACCAGCACCAGCACCGGAGAATCACCTCTCGGATCCCGGACACAGGAGCCCGCCATGTCGTCGCAGCCGTCCCAGTCGCCCCGGTCGCCCCAGTCATCCCAGCCCTCTCGGCCCTCCCAGCCGTACTACCTCCAGGGCAGCCCCCTCGCCATCCGCTTCAACAACATCGTGGGCTGGCTCGCGCGCCATGGCGTCAGCCTCCTCGGCTCGGCCGAGCTCTCCGTACGGGGCCGCAAGAGCGGCCGGATGCAGCGCATCCCGGTCAACCCGTACCAGCACGAGGGCGCCCAGTACCTGGTCTCGGCCCGCGGCCACTCCCAGTGGGTCCGCAACATGCGGGCGGCGGGCGGCGGCGAGTTGCGGGTCGGCCGGAAGGTCCGTCACTTCACGGCGGTCGAGGTCCCGGACGCCGAGAAGCCGCAGGTGCTGCGCGGCTATCTGGAGCGCTGGGGCTGGGAGGTCAACCAGTACTTCCAGGGCGTGACCGCGCAGTCCTCCGACGCCGAGCTCGCGGCCGCCGCCCCCGACCACCCCGTCTTCCGCATCACCACCACGGCGTGAGGGCGGCACGGATCCCCTCCGTACCGCCCTCGAAAACCCCTGCCGGCCGCCCGGCGTCCGATCGGCATCCACCCGGCGACCGATCGGCGGCGGCGCCTCAGGAAGCGCCGGACACCGGCGGCCCACCCGCGGAGCCGCGCTCGCCCGGCTCCACCGGCGTCGCCCCGCCCTCCGCCCCGCCCTCCGCCTCGGCTGCCTCCTCGTGCGCCGAGTCGTCCACCGCCGCGTCCTTGCGGGCGGGGACGCCCCGGCCCGCCGGGCCCACGCCCGCCGCGGTGTCCATCCGGCGGTCGAGGAAGTCGAGCGCGCGCCGCGCCACCCCGTTGCCGCGGACCAGTCCGCCCAGCGTCGTCGCACCGCGCGTGATGTCCGCGAAGGCGTTCCACGCGGGCCGCAGGCCCGTTATCGTCGCGTGCAGCAGGCCCGGGCTCCGCTCGAACAGGGCCAGCATCCGCCGCCCCACGGCCATCTCGACGCCGAGACCGGCCTTGATGGCGAAGGCGTAGTTCAGCGCCTGGCGGCGCGCGTCCACCGCGTCGGTCGCCTCGGCGATCCGCACCGCCCACTCGCCGGCGAGCCGGCCCGAGCGCAGGGCGAAGGAGATGCCCTCGCGGGTCCACGGCTCCAGGAGTCCGGCCGCGTCGCCGCAGACCAGGACCCGGCCGCGGGAGAGCGGCGAGTCGTCCGTACGGCAGCGGGTCAGATGGCCGGAGGAGATCGCCGGTTCGAAGCCCGCGAGGCCGAGCCGGGCGACGAAGTCCTCCATGTAGCGCTTGGTGGCCGCGCCCTCGCCTCGGGCCGAGATGACGCCGACGGTCAGCGTGTCGCCCTTGGGGAAGACCCAGCCGTAACTGCCCGGCAGCGGGCCCCAGTCGATGAGAACGCGCCCCTTCCAGTCCTCCGCCACCGACGGCGGGACCGGGATCTCCGCCTCCAGGCCGAGGTCGACCTGGCCGAGCTTCACCCCGACGTGGGCCCCTATCCGGCTGGCGCTGCCGTCGGCGCCGACAACGGCGCGGGCCAGGACGGTCTCGCCGTCCGCGAGGACGACGGCGACGGTGCGGCGGTCCGGGACGCCCGGGCCGTGCTGCTCGACCCGGGTGACGGTGGCTCCGGTGCGCAGCTCGGCGCCGGCCTTCTGGGCGTGCTCGACGAGCTGGGCGTCGAACTCGGGCCGGTTGATGAGGCCGAACAGCATGCGGCGGGAACGGCGGGTGCGGGCGAAGCGCCCGTTGTGCGAGAAGGTGACGGCCTGGACCCGGTCCTGCAGGGGCAGTTCGAAGCCGGGCGGCAGGGCGTCGCGCGAGGGGCCGATGATGCCGCCCCCGCAGGTCTTGTAGCGGGGCAGTTCCGCCTTCTCCAGGAGCAGTACCCGGCGGCCGGCCACGGCCGCCGCGTACGCCGCCGAGGCTCCCGCGGGCCCGGCACCCACCACGACCACGTCCCAGACGGTGCGTCCCTCGTCAGGACCCGCCTCCCCCGCTTGGGCCGTGCCGTCCTGTGCCGCTCCGGCGTCTGCGTTCTCGCTGCTCACGATGTGCTTCTGCTCCTGATCCGACCGGTGGTTCTGCTCTTCCCGCATCCTACGGCCCGGTAGCGGCGCCGTACCGCGCCGCCCCGCGGCGACCTGCGCCGTAGGATCGGCCGTGCGTTCGCCGTACACCGACATACGGCGAGAAGCTCACGAACGTCACAACGTCGCACCCACCAGGAGCGTGCCCATGACCGCGAATCCGATCGCCGAGACCGTCGCATCCCTGATGCCCCGCGCCAAGGCGGAGCTGGCGGAGCTGGTGGCCTTCCAGTCGGTCGCGGACGAGGCCGTCGCCCCGCGCAGCGAGTGCGAGGCCGCCGCGAACTGGGTGGCGGACGCGCTGCGCGCCGAGGGCTTCCAGGACGTGGCCCTGCTCGACACCCCGGACGGCTCGCAGTCCGTGTACGGCCTGCTGCCCGGCCCGGAGGACGCGCCGACCGTCCTGCTGTACGCGCACTACGACGTGCAGCCGATGCTCGTCGAGTCCGCCTGGGTGACGCCGCCGTTCGAGCTGACCGAGCGCGAGGACGGGCGCTGGTACGGGCGCGGTGCGGCCGACTGCAAGGGCGGCTTCATCATGCACCTGCTCGCGCTGCGCGCCCTGAAGGCGATCGGCGGCGTCCCGGTGACGGTCAAGGTGATCGTGGAGGGTTCGGAGGAGCAGGGCACGGGCGGCCTGGAGCGGTACGCGGAGGCGCACCCCGAGCTGCTGGCCGCCGACGCGATCGTCATCGGCGACGCGGGCAACTTCCGGGTCGGTCTGCCGACCGTGACGGCGACCCTGCGCGGCATGACGATGATCCGGGTCACCATCGACACGCTGCAGGGCAATCTGCACTCCGGCCAGTTCGGCGGCGCCGCGCCGGACGCGCTGGCCGCGCTGATCCGCGTACTGGACTCGCTGCGCGACGAGACCGGCGCGACCGTCATCGACGGGCTGCCGGCGGACGCGGTGTGGGAGGGCCTGCAGTACCCGGAGGACGACTTCCGCAAGGACGCCAAGGTGCTGGACGGGGTGGCGCTGCCGGGCACCGGCACGGTGGCCGACCGGATCTGGGCGCGGCCCGCGGTGACCGTCATCGGCATCGACTGCCACCCGGTGGCCGGGGCGACGCCGTCGATCCCGTCGACCGCCCGCGCGCAGCTCAGCCTGCGGGTGCCGCCCGGTCAGGACGCGGTGAAGGCGACGGAGCTGCTGTACGCGCACATCGAGAAGCACACGCCGTGGAACGCCCGGGTGAGCATGGAGCAGGTCGGCCAGGGCCAGGCCTTCCAGGCGGACACGTCGAGCCCGGCGTACACCTCGATGGCGGACGCGATGCGGATCGCGTACCCGGGCGAGGAGATGCAGACGGCCGGGATGGGCGGCTCGATCCCGCTGTGCAACACGCTCGCCGCGCTCTACCCGGAGTCCGAGATCCTGCTGATCGGGCTGAGCGAGCCGGAGGCGCAGATCCACGCGGTGAACGAGTCGGTGTCGCCGCAGGAGCTGGAGCGCCTGTCGGTGGCGGAGGCGCACTTCCTGCTCAACTACGCGGCGTCCAAGCAGGCTTGAGCGAGGGCGTCACGCTCTGCGCGTAACTCGCCCAGAGCGTAGTCGCATGCGGCGGACGTGCGTCCTTGCGTACGTTCGCCGCATGGATCACGTCGAAGACGCACGGCTCGTGGAACTCGTAGAGGTCACCCCCCGGTTGCACATGCTGCGCCTGCCCATCGGACAGGCGTATGTCTGGCGGGACGGCACGGAACTGACGCTCGTGGACGCCGGCTGGGTGGGCGCGGCCGGCGAGATCGAGGCGGCGCTGCGGGGCGCGGGTCTCGACCCGGCCCGCATCCGCCGGATCGTCATCACCCACGGCCACCGCGACCACATCGGCGCGGCACAGGAGCTCGCGGACCGGTTCGGCGCCGAGATCCTCGCGCACGCGGCGGACGCCGCGGTGATCCGGGGCGAGCTCCCGGTGGCCCCGCCGGATCTGCTCGACTGGGAAGTGCCGCTGTTCGAGCACGGCCTGACGGCCCCGGAAGCCCCGCCCACCCGGGTGGACCGCGAACTCGCCGACGGCGACGACCTCGGCTTCGGCGACGGGGCGGTCGTCGTCCACACCCCTGGTCACACGCCCGGCTCGATCGCCGTCCATCTGCCGCACCACGGCGTGCTGTTCGCCGGCGACACGGTGGCCACCGTCCAGGGCGTGACCTTCGGCGTCTTCCACATCGACCGGGCCCTGGCGAGGGAGTCGATGCGGCGCCTCGCGGAACTGCGGCCGTCGGTGCTGTGCGTCGGCCACGGCGAGCCGGTGACGCTCGACACGGCGGAACAGCTGGCGAAGGCGGCGGCCTAGTCGGCGCCACCGCGGACGGTCCGGTCGACGGCGGCCGTCAGCCGTGCGCAAACGGCGGGCCTCGCGGGCAGGGGTCTCGACCGGTGCCACCGGTCGCCGGAACCGGGGGCTGGGTGGGTGTCGTCCTCGGCTCTGGGGCCCGGGGCCCGGGGTGCCTGGGGGGCCTGGGGGGCCTGGGGGCGAGAAGGCGTGCGGGGGGGTTGGTGTGAGGGACGGAGTGGACGCCGGGGAGCGGGCCCGGCGGGTGCGGCGGGGCGGGATCGTCGGCGGTGTGACCGGGGGATCGATCGGGGCCGTGGTCATGGCGGTCGAGTGGGCGGGCTCCGGTTTTCCCTGGTGGGTGGCGCTACCGGTCGCGCTGTTCGGCACCGTGTCCGGCGCGGTGGGCGGATGGCGGTTCGGGCGTGAGGACCGTGCCCAGAAGGATGATCTGGAGCCGAACGAGACCGTCCTGAACGATTACGGGGTGTGGCCGTCGCCCGCTCCACCGCCGGGGCGGGCGACGTCGAAGCCGGAGTACGCCCCGCTGCGGCTGCACACCACCACGCGCAGGCTCCGGTTGTGGGAGGGCGAGACCCTGTTGTGGGCGCACCCGTGGAGCGAGGTGCGGTGCGAGGCGGACGGGCCGCGGCTGCGGGTGCTGCACCGGGAGGTGGAGATCGCCCTCGTGGAGGGTGTGCACTCGGTGCCGGACATGCCCGAGGAGTTCTGCCGGACGGCGGAGCGGATCGCGGCGCGGTTCGGGCATCGCTGAGCGAGGGCAGTGCCCGGGGGCTCAGCCGACCGGGACGCCCGCCTCCAGGTTGAGGACCGTCCCGCGTTCGCGGGCGCGCAGGGCCCAGCGCAGGCGGTGGTAGCGGACCGGGGGCAGCAGTTCGGCCGCCTCCTGTTCGGTGACGAAACGCCAGGCGCGGAGTTCGGCGCCGGGCAGCAGCAGCCGGTCGGCGTCGGCCGCCGGCAGCAGGCCGCCGTCGAAGAGGAGGCGGAGGCCGCCGTAGCCGGGCGGCTTGGGGCGCTCCCAGTCGACGAGCAACAGGCGCGGTACGGCGTCCAGTTCGAGGCCGATCTCCTCGGCGACCTCGCGCATGCCGGCGCGGGCGGGCGGTTCGCCGGGTTCGACGACGCCTCCGGGGAACTCCCAGCCGGGCTTGTACGTGGGGTCGACGAGCAGGAAGCGGTCCTGCTCGTCGAAGAGCAGGACGCCCGCGGCGACGGTCTCGCCGGTGGGTTCGGGGGTCTGGACGATGCCGCAGGGGGCGGCCAGGCCGGCGGCGAGGGCGTCGGCGATGCCGCGGGCGGTGGCGCCCGCGGTGAGCGCGGAGTTGTCGACGGCGTAGGCGTCGGCGCCGAGCCAGCCGTCGAGGGCGGTGCGGTACGGCTCGATGTGGTCGTGGCACCAGCGGCGGACCCGGGCGTCGGCGTCGGGATCGCCGGGATGCTCGACGCGCTGGTCGATCCGGCTGCGCAGGATCGTTTCGTCCTGGGTGAGCACGATGTGCCGCACCTCGATCCTGCGGGCGGCGAGCCCGCCGAAGATCTCGTCCCGGTACTCCTGCCGCAGCAGCGTCATCGGCACCACCAGCACTCCGCCGACCTCGGCGAGCAGCGCGGCCGCGGTGTCGACGACGAGTCGGCGCCAGATCGGCAGGTCCTGGAAGTCACCGACCTCGGCGAGACGTTTCTGCGGCAGCAGCGCGCTCAGCGAGCCGCCGACGAACTCCGGGTCGTACAGGGTGCTGTTCGGGATCAGATCGACCAGCTCGCGCGCGGTGCCGGTCTTCCCGGCGCCGAACGCACCGTTGATCCAGACGATCACGGGTCCCCCTCCTCGTATGGCCCCCTGTGGCTTGCCCGCACCACCCTGCCACGGAAACCCCCGGGGAGTGCCCCAGGTGGGAACGGGCGCCGCTCAGGCCCCGGCCGTCCCCTGCGTCGCACCGGGGCGGGCGGCGGCCGCGGCGCCCAGCAGGCCGGCGTCGGTGCCGGTGCGGGCGGGGACGACGGCGAGGTCCCGGACGAAGGAGAGCGTGGCGTACTCGCGGAGGCTGCGGCGGAGCGGGGCGAACAGGACCTCGCCCGCGCCGGCCACTCCCCCGCCGACCACGGCGATGTCGATCTCCACCAGCGTCGCGGTCGCGGCGATGCCGGCCGCCAGGGCCCGGGCCGCCCGCTCGAAGGAGGCGACGGCCACCGGGTCGCCCGCGCGGGCGGCGGCGGCCACGGCCGCGGCGGAGGTGTCGCCGTCGGGACCGGGGCGCCAGCCGTTCTCCAGGGCGCGGCGGGCGAGCTGCGGACCGCTGGCGATGCGTTCGACGCAGCCGCGCCCGCCGCACGCGCACGGCTCGCCGTCCAGGTCCACGCTGATGTGACCGATGTGCCCGGCGTTGCCGGTGGGACCCGGGTGCACGCGGCCGTCGAGGACCAGACCCCCGCCGACGCCGGTGGAGACGACGAGGCACAGCGCGTTGTCGTGGCCGCGCGCGGCGCCCAGCCAGTGCTCGGCGGCCGTCATGGCGACGCCGTCGCCGACCAGGGTGACGGGCCGTCCGCCGGCCGCCCGCCGGACCCGCTCGACCAGCGGGAAGTCGCGCCAGCCCGGCACGTTGACCGGGCTGACGGTGCCCGTCGAGGCGTCGACCGGACCCGCGCTGCCGATGCCGACGGCACCCGCCGAGGCCCAGAGCGGGGACCTGGCGAGCTCCTCCAGGACCGCCTCCACCGCGCGCATCACCGTCTCCCCGTCCTCCTGCGCGGGCGTGGGCCGCTGCGCCCGTACGAGGATCCGGCCGGCTCCGTCGACCAGCGCACCGGCGATCTTGGTGCCGCCGAAGTCGAGGGCGACGACGAGGTCAGTGCTCATGTGCTCCGGATCTCCGTGGGACGGTGGGTGCGAGGTACAGCTTCCCCCTCTCTGACAACGTTGTCCAGGCCTTATGCTCGACAGCGACTCGACAGCAACGAGATCGATACCCAGAGCTGATGAGCCCGCCTACGACGGAGGAACCGCACACCGTGGCCGACACCGCCCGCCGCCCCGAGCACCGCTACGGCAACCGGCCCACGATGAAGGACGTCGCCGCCCGGGCCGGTGTCGGCCTCAAGACGGTCTCCCGGGTGGTCAACGGCGAGCCGGGGGTCACCCCCGACACCGAGCGGCGGGTCCAGGAGGCCATCGACTCGCTCGGCTTCCGCCGCAACGACAGCGCCCGCGTCCTGCGCAAGGGCCGTACGGCATCGGTCGGCCTGGTCCTGGAGGATCTGGCCGATCCCTTCTACGGTCCCCTCAGCAGGGCCGTCGAGGAGGTCGCCCGGGCCCACGGAGCGCTGCTCATCAACGGGTCGAGCGCGGAGGACCCGGACCGCGAGCAGGAGCTGGCGCTCGCGCTCTGCGCCCGCCGGGTCGACGGACTGATCGTCATCCCGGCGGGCTCCGACCACCGTTACCTGGAGCCGGAGATCCGTGCGGGCGTCGCCACCGTCTTCGTCGACCGCCCGGCGGGCGGGATCGACGCCGACGTCGTCCTCTCCGACAGCTTCGGCGGGGCGCGGGAGGGCGTCGCGCACCTGATCGCCCACGGCCACCGCCGGATCGGCTTCATCGGCGACCGGCCCCGCATCCACACGGCCACGGAACGCCTGCGGGGCTACCGGGCGGCCATGGAGGACGCGGGCCTGCCGGTCGCCGAGGCGTGGGTGTCGCTCGGCCCGACCGACCCGGACCGGGTGAGCCGGGCGGCGGAGGCGATGCTGTCCGGGCCCGAGCCGGTCACGGCCCTGTTCGCGGGGAACAACCGGGTGACCGTGACGGCGGTGCGCGTCCTCGCCGGGCGCGAGACGCCGGTCGCCCTCGTCGGCTTCGACGACATCGAGCTCGCCGATCTGCTCGGCATCACCGTCATCGCCCAGGACGCGGCGGCCCTAGGCCGCACGGCCGCGGAGCGCCTGTTCCGCCGCCTCGACGGGGTCGAGGAGGCGCCGTCGACGGTGGTCATCGGGACGACGCTGATCGCCCGGGGCTCGGGCGAGATCACACCGGCCCGGGGCTAGCTGCCCACGGCCCGCCTGCCCGGGGGCCGGCCGGCCCGGGCCTGGGGCGCGTGCCCCGGGTGGCACCGGCCGCCCGCGGAGCGCGGCCCGTCCTGCTGCTCGGGACGCGCTCGCGGAGCGGTACCGGGCAGGTCTTGACCCTCGTGATCATCTCCGCGAAGAATCGCCCGGGACATGACGACGGGACGGGTACAGGTGACGGGATGATGATGACGAGGCTGCGCACCTTCCTCGCGCTGTCGGCCACGCTGCTGGGCCTGACGGTGTGGTCGGCGCCCGTCGGCACGGCGGCCGGCTCCGGGGCGACGGCCGCCGCGAGCGGAACGGCGACGTACCGGATCTGGCACTGGAACATCGCCGGCCACGCGATCAACCGCGGGTCCACCGACAACGGCCTGGTGACGGCGATCCTCGGCTCGGTGAGCTACCGGAACCCCGACTTCATCTCCCTCAACGAGGTCTGCCCCGACCAGTACCGCGCCATCCTCAAGGGTCTGCAGGACGCCGGATGGCCGCAGAGCCCGACCAACTTCGCCCGGTTCGAGGCCATGCCGGACGCGGACGCCGACCTGTGCAAGGACGACGCCGGGGCCGACCAGGATCCGTACGGCGTCGCCGTGTTCAGCCGCTTCCCGCCCAGCGGGACCGACCGGATCACCCTGCCGTACGACGGGGACAAGGCGCGCAAGCTGCTCTGCACGCCGCTCGCCACCCTCCCCGGCGGCCCCCGGTTCTGCACCACGCACATCACCTTCGACAACGCGTACAAGCAGGCCCAACTCGACGCCGTGCGCGCGAAGATGGAGCAGTGGACGGCGGCCGGCGGCACGGTGATCACCGCCGGGGACTTCAACGTCCAGCCCCACGACCCGATGCTCGACGCCTGGTACGCGCCGTCCGTCGCCACCGCCGCGAACGCGAACAACGCCGGCCTGTTCCGCGAACTCGACGACCTGGATCCGCTGTGTCCCGGCTGGGGCGAGCAGACCACCGAGGGCACGCTGGCCGGCGCGTGCGGGCAGCCCGCCAAGGTGGACCTGGTCTTCGCGGCGGAGAGCCGCCTGGCCGGCTACGACGCGGACGCCCACCCCATCGCGCAGGACCGCTGCCTCAACAGCGCCAGGACCGCCTACATCCCCTGCTCCGACCACCGCATCGTCGACGCGACGGTGACCGTCACCACTCCCTAGCCGATCCGAAGAGGCGCCTAGCAGACGGGCAGGCCCGGCAGCGGCCGGTCGTTGTCACCGCCCTTGATGTACACGACGCTGAAGTACACGTTGGTGTTGCCGCTGTCGTCGTCGGTCCTGGCCCACCAGACGTTGGTCCACTGGCCGTACGTCTCGCGGCGGCCCAGATCGACCTGGCAGTAGAAGTAGTTCGTCCCGGCGTTCAGGACGCCCATCTCGTTGCCGCCGTGGCTGTACGTCTTCCCGGTGCGCCACACCTGGCAGTCGTATGCCCCGCCGCCCCGCGGAGAGCAGGCGGCCTCGGGCTGCGGCGCGGATCCGCCGCCGCCCGTCGTGGTCGAGCCGCCGCCGGTGCCGCCGCTCCCGCCGGAGGTCGCGCCGGTCCCGCCGGTGCTGCCGCCGGAGCCGCCGCCCGTGGCCGTCCCGCCGCCGGCCCCGCCGGGGACGGGCGCCTTCGTCGCGGTCGACCGCGACGGGGACGGGGACGGCGGGGCGGACGTCTTCGCGCCCTCCTTGGAGGGCGTGCCGGAGGCGGACGGGGTTCCGGTGGCGATGGCCGATGCTCCGGGACTGCCGGGGTCGAGGGCGCGGCCCTGGTCGCCCTCGCCACCGGGGCCCGTCGGCGACTGCCCACCGGCGGCCTGGTCCTGCTGCGCGGCGCCGCCGCGGTCGATCAGCCCGTACGTCACGCCACCGCCGATGAGCAGGACGGCGGCGGCCGCCGCGGCGACCAGGGCGGTCGAGCGCTTCCGTGCGGAGCGCTCGGTCCGCCGGGTGGGCGCCCCCGCACCGGCGTACGGAGCGGGCGCCTCGCCCCACGGCGGGACACCCGGCCCGGGCTGCGCCGGCGGAACGGCCGGCCCGAATCCCTCGGCCCGGTGCGGTACGGCGCTGGGCTCGGTCGGCACCCACAGGTGCGCGGGGGCGGCCGGAGCCACGGGCGGAGTGCCCTGCGCGGTCGGCGAGGCGCTCTGCGAGGTGCTCTGCGCGAACGGGGCCGTCGGAGCCACGGGCGGCGCGGCCGGAGCCGCGCTCGGCGCACCCGCCGCGGGAGTGTCCCGGCCCTCGGCCACGGCGGCCAGCAGCCGCGCCGCCGTGCGGGCGTCGGGGCGCTCGGCCGGGTCCTTGTGCAGGAGCTGCCGGAGGACCGGCCCGAGCGGTCCCGCCCGGCGCGCCTCCGGCAGCGGCTCCACGACGATGGCGTTGAGGGTCGACCAGGTCGAGGTGCGGCGGAACGGCGAGGAGCCCTCGACGGCCGCGTACAGGGTGGCGCCGAGCGCCCAGACGTCCGAGGCCGGGCCGGGCTGGTGGCCCTGTGCGCGTTCCGGCGCCAGGTAGTCGAGCGAGCCGACGATCTCGCCGCTGCGGGTGAGGTGGGTGGCGGAGCCGTCGTCGGGGTCGTCCATCGCGGCGATGCCGAAGTCGGTGAGGACGACCCTCCCCCAGCCCTCGGCCGGGGAGGCTCCCGTCCCGCTTCGCTCCCCGCCGGCGAGCAGGATGTTCCCCGGCTTCACGTCGCGGTGGAGCACCCCGGCGTCGTGCGCGGCGGCCAGCGCCTCAAGGACGGCTGCGCCGATGGCGGCGGCCTCCCGCGGCTCCAGGGCGCCGCGTTGGCGGAGGACTCCGTCGAGCGAGGGCCCGTCGACGAGCTCCATCACGATGACCGGGCGGCCCTCGTGTTCGGTCACGTCGTGGACGGCGACGACTCCGGGGTGCCGGACCCGTGCCGCCGCGCGCGCCTCGCGCTGCATCCGCAGCCGCAGGCCGTCGAGCTCGGGGCCCGACACGTCGTTGTACGCGCGCAGTTCCTTGACGGCCACCTCACGGCCGAGCACCTCGTCGAACGCGCGCCAGACGACTCCCATGCCGCCCCGCCCGAGCCGGCTCACGACTCTGTAGCGGCCGGCGAGCCGCTCGTACTCCCCCGAAGACACCCAGGCCCCGTTCTCTGTGGGATGCGTTGGACGCGTACAGAGTACGGGGCGCTGGGTGACAGCCCTTGTGCGGGCCGCCCGGCTACTGGGCGGTCGCGGTCAGATCGCCGCGGCGCGGGGCCGCGAAGCGGTCCAGGTCGGCGCGGGTCATCCCGGTCAGGGCGTCGACCTCTGCGGTGTCCAGGGCGCCGCAGTCGATGCCGCGCAGCAGGTAGGAGCTGAGCGCCTTGGCGGTGGCGGGCTCGTCCATGACGTCGCCGCCCGCGTGGTTGGCGTAGGCGGAGAGGCGCTTGGCGGCGGCCTCGAAGCCCTCGCGGTAGAAGGCGAAGACGGCGGCGTACCGGGTGGGGATGTGTCCCGGGTGCATGTCCCAGCCCTGGTAGTAGGCCCGGGCCAGGGCACGGCGGGTCAGCCCGTAGTGGAGCCTCCAGGCCTCGTGGACGTGGGCGGTCGGGCCGACCGGGAGGACGTTGGTGGAGCCGTCGGAGACGCGTACGCCGGTGCCGGCGGCGGCGACCTGCATGATCGCCTTGGCGTGGTCGGCGGCGGGGTGGTCGCTGGCCTGGTAGGCGGCGGAGACGCCGAGGCAGGCGCTGTAGTCGAAGGTGCCGTAGTGCAGGCCGGTGGCGCGGCCCTCGGCGGCGTCGATCATGCGGGCGACGGCGGCGGTGCCGTCGGCGGCGAGGATGGACTGGCTGGTCTCGATCTGGATCTCGAAGCCGAGCCGGCCGGCGTCGAGGCCGTGGGCCTTCTCGAAGGCCTCCAGGAGGCGGACGAAGGCGGTGACCTGCTCGGGGTAGGTGACCTTGGGGAGGGTCAGGACGAGGCCGTCGGGCAGGCCGCCGTTCTCCATGAGGCCGGTGAGGAAGACGTCGGTGGTGCGGATGCCGCGGTCGCGTACGGCGGACTCCATGCACTTCATCCGGATGCCCATGTAGGGGGCGGCGGTGAGGTCCGCGTAGGCCTCGGTGACGATCCGGGCGGCGCGGGCCGCGTCGTGGTCCTCGTCGGTCCCCGCGTAGCCGTCCTCGAAGTCGACCCGGAGGTCCTCGATGGGCTCGCGCTCCAGCTTGGCCCGGACACGGCCGTAGACGTCCTCGGCGAGCTCGTCGGCGAGGCCGAGGACGGCGGCGAAGGTGGCGGCGTCGGGGGCGTGCTCGTCGAGGGCGGCGAGGGCCTGGTCGCCCCAGGAGCGGATGGTTCCGGCGTCGAAGAGGTTGCCGGGCACGTAGACGGTGTGGACGGGCTGGCGGGTGCCGGGATCCCCCGGGTAGCGCCGGTCCAGCTCGGCGTCCACGGCGGCGAGGGAGGCGCTGATCTCCTCGCTGACCGCGCCCGCGAGGCTCGTCGACACCTTCTCCTGCTGACCCATCCCACATCCTCCTGTTTTCCGCTGCACGGAATCAACAATCCGTATAGCGAAGTTAATGGCCTGCCGGGACCCGCGTCAATGGGTGTCCGAAACGGCCGGGGGCCGCGCGGTGAAGATCACCGCGCGGCCCCCGGACCGTGACAGAACCGCAGGTCAGCCTTAGCCCTTGCGAGCCTTGACCTCGTCGGTCAGCTGCGGGACGACGTCGAACAGGTCGCCGACGACGCCGTAGTCGACCAGGTCGAAGATCGGGGCCTCGGCGTCCTTGTTGATGGCCACGATGGTCTTCGAGGTCTGCATACCCGCACGGTGCTGGATCGCACCGGAGATGCCGGAGGCGATGTACAGCTGCGGCGAGACCGACTTGCCGGTCTGGCCGACCTGGTTGGAGTGCGGGTACCAGCCGGCGTCGACGGCGGCGCGGGAGGCGCCGACGGCGGCACCGAGCGAGTCGGCGAGCGCCTCGATGATCGCGAAGTTCTCGGCGCCGTTGACGCCGCGGCCGCCGGAGACCACGATCGCGGCCTCGGTCAGCTCGGGGCGGCCGGTCGACTCGCGCGGGGTGCGGGAGGTGACCTTGGTGCCGGTGGCCTTCTCCGAGAAGGAGACGGCCAGGGTCTCGACGGCACCGGCGGCCGGGGCGGCCTCGACGGGGGCCGAGTTCGGCTTGACGGTGATGACCGGGGTGCCCTTGGAGACACGGGACTTGGTGGTGAAGGAGGCGGCGAACGCGGACTGCGTCGCGACCGGACCCTCGGCACCGGCCTCCAGGTCCACGGCGTCGGTGATGATGCCGGAGCCGATGCGCACCGCGAGGCGGGCGGCGATCTCCTTGCCCTCGGCGGAGGACGGGACGAGCACGGCGGCCGGGGAGACGGCCTCGTAGGCGGCCTGCAGGGCCTCCACCTTCGGGACGACGAGATACTCGGCGAACTCGGCGGCGTCGGCGGTCAGGACCTTGACGGCGCCGTGCTCGGCGAGGACCGCGGCGGTGTCGGCGGCGCCGTTGCCCAGCGCGACGGCGACGGGCTCGCCGAGACGGCGGGCGAGCGTGAGGAGCTCCAGGGTGGGCTTGCGGACGGCTCCGTCGACGTGGTCGACGTAGACGAGAATCTCAGCCATGGGACTTCAATCTCCTGCGGAAGAAACGGGGGCGGGGCTGACGGCTCGCGCGAGCCTTAGATGAACTTCTGGCTCGCGAGGAACTCGGCCAGCTGCTTGCCGCCCTCGCCCTCGTCCTTGACGATCGTGCCCGCGGTGCGCGCCGGACGCTCGTCGGCGGAGTCGACCTTGGTCCAGGAGCCCTCCAGGCCGACCTCGTCCGCCTCGATGTCCAGGTCGGACAGGTCCAGGGACTCCACCGGCTTCTTCTTGGCGGCCATGATGCCCTTGAAGGACGGGTAGCGCGCCTCGCCCGACTGGTCCGTCACGGAGACGACGGCCGGCAGGGAGGCCTCCAGCTGCTCGGAGGCGGTGTCGCCGTCGCGGCGGCCCTTCACGGTGCCGTCCTCGACGGAGACCTCGGAGAGCAGCGTGACCTGCGGGACGCCCAGGCGCTCGGCGAGGATGGCCGGGAGGACACCCATGGTGCCGTCGGTGGAGGCCATGCCCGCGATGACGAGGTCGTAGCCGGTCTTCTCGATCGCCTTGGCGAGCACCAGCGAGGTGCCCATGACGTCGGTGCCGTGCAGGTCGTCGTCCTCGACGTGGACGGCCTTGTCGGCGCCCATGGACAGCGCCTTGCGCAGCGCGTCCTTGGCGTCCTCGGGGCCGACGGTCAGCACGGTGACCTCGGCGTCGTCGGCCTCTTCCGCGATCTGGAGCGCCTGCTCGACCGCGTACTCGTCCAGCTCGGACAGCAGGCCGTCGACGTCGTCGCGGTCGACGGTCAGGTCGTCCGCGAACTTCCGGTCGCCGGTGGCGTCCGGCACGTACTTCACACAGACAACGATCCTCAAGCTCACGCCGGCTCTCCTACTGCATCGTCATAACTGGGCTGCCTTGTTGCTCGCAGCATAGGCGCCTGAAGGGCGGGTTTCCGGTCGGGGCGGCTGACGCCCCGACCGAAATATTACTCGCCAGTACACCCAGTTCGTTACAGGTAAGCAAGCGCTCAGACGTGTGACCTTGCCAACGCGCGCGAAGCGGGCCGCGCGGGAACTCTCAGTCGCGCAGCGCGTTGAAGCGACCCTGGTGGTACAGGAGCGGGCGGCCCACGCCGTCCGGGTCGCCGGCGACGACCTCGGCTATGACGATCCGGTGGTCACCGGCCGGGACCCGGGCCACCACCCGGCACACCAGCCAGGCCAGCACCCCGTCGAGCACCGGAACGCCCTCGGGCCCCAGGCTCCACCGGGTGGGAGCGCCGAAGCGGTCGGCGCCGCTTCGGGCGAAGGTGGCGGCCAGCTCCTGCTGGTGCTCGCCGAGTATGTGGACGCCGATGTGCTCGGCCTCGGCCACCACGGGCCAGCTGGAGGAGCCGGTGCCCACGCCGAAGGAGATCAGCGGGGGTTCGGCGGCGACCGAGTTGAGCGAGGTGGCGGTGAAGCCGACCGGGCGCTCGCCGTGCGCGGTGATCACCGCGACACCAGCGGCGTGCTGCCGGAAGACGGAACGCAGCAGGTCCGGAGAGGCCTGCCGGGGTGCACCGAGGGAGGGAATCGTCGGGAGCGGGCGGAGCTCGGGCGAGACCGTCATGGAATTGTCCTTCTGCGAGGGCGGCGTGAAAGGGGTCGCGGGTCGGTCAGACACCCGGACAGCGCGCGCTCGCGTTGCGGGCCAGGTCCACGTGGGCCCGGCCGTAGAGAAGGAGTTCTGTGGGCACTACGCCAGACTGACGATCGTTGCCGCGTGCAGTCAAGTGCGTACCGGGATGTGGGAGATGTGTCACCGCGTCAGGGAGCGTGCCGGACACCGCGTCAGACAGCCCGTCCGAGCGCGGCGATGACATCGGCCTTGCGGGGCTGCCCGGCGGCCCGGCGCACGATCCGTCCGGTCCGGTCGAGGACGAGCACCGTGGGCGTACGGGCGATGCCCAGCTCCCGTACGAGATCGAGGCGCTCCTCGGCGTCGATCTCCACGTGGCCGACGCCCTCGACCATGGCGGCCACCTCGGCGAGCGTGCGGCGGGTGGCCCGGCAGGGCTGGCAGAAGGCCGTGGAGAACTGGACCAGGGTGGCCCGCTCCCCCAGCTCGGCGCCGAGCGCCGCCGCGCCCAGGACCTCGGTCATCCCGCTGCCTCCTCGTGTCGTCCGTACAGGATGCAGCGTCGCACGCGACCGAACGATTCCCGCCACGTGCACCCGGAGTGACGAGAATCTCCCTGTACGAAGCCGCCTGGACTGGTCACGGGGGCCCACATGGGGCACGATCTGCCCAAAGCCGAAAACCTACGGCTGCGTAACTTCGCCGGGAGAACCCTCCCCAGGCACTGACGAAGGGGTTCGTCCCAGATGGCAGAACTCGTCTATCGGCCGGTCATCGGCGCCGCCCTCACCATGTTCAAGGCGCTCGACCTGAAGATCGACACTCAGGGTTCCCAGAACATCCCCCGCGAGGGCGGTGCGGTGATCGTGAGCAACCACATCAGCTATCTGGACTTCATCTTCACCGGCCTGGCCGCGCTGCCCCAGAAGCGCCTGGTGCGCTTCATGGCGAAGGAGTCGGTCTTCCGGCACAAGGTCTCCGGTCCCCTGATGCGGGCCATGAAGCACATTCCGGTGGACCGCGCCCAGGGCGAGCAGGCCTATGAGCACGCGCTGAAGGCGCTGCGGGCGGGCGAGATCGTCGGCGTCTTCCCCGAGGCGACCATCTCGCAGTCGTTCACGCTCAAGAGCTTCAAGTCCGGCGCCGCGCGCCTCGCCCAGGAGGCGGGCGTCCCGCTGATCCCGATGGCTCTGTGGGGCACCCAGCGGATCTGGACCAAGGGCCGGCCGCGCAACTTCAAGCGCAGCCACATCCCGGTCACCATCCGCGTCGGCGAGCCGGTGGAGGCCCCGGCAGACCAGTACGCGGGCGCCATCACCCGGCGGCTGCGCGGGCGCGTCCAGGAGCTCCTGGAGGCCGCGCAGCGCGCCTACCCCGTGCGCCCCAAGGACGCGGGCGACACCTGGTGGGTGCCCGCCCACCTCGGGGGCACGGCGCCGACGCCGGAAGAGGTCAAGGCGGCCGAGAAGTAGTCCCGCGGCGGCCGTCGCCGCCGCGCTGAAACGTCACTCCGGCTCGCGGACGCCGCTCCAGGCCCCGGCCGCCGACCGGGATCAGACGGTCCGCGCCGAGCGCGTCGTACGCGTCCACGCGCCGGTCGATCCGCGGCAGCGCCCGGTCCGCGAGGCCGCGTGGCGCGAGTGCCTCGGCCCGGTCGCGGGTCCGGCCCACCGGACCGCGGACGCTCGGGTGCGCCCACGACGAGACGGCCGGCCGGAAGTCGTTGACTTCCGGCCGGCCGTCGATCGGCGTCGCCGTGGGGCTACCGCGCCATCTCTTCCTTCAGCGCCTGGAGGAACGCGTCGACGTCGTCCTCCGAGGTGTCGAAGGAGCACATCCAGCGCACGTCGCCGGCCGCCTCGTCCCAGAAGTAGAAGCGGAAGCGCTCCTGGAGACGGCGGCTGACCTCGTGCGGCAGCCGGGCGAAGACCGCGTTGGCCTGGACCGGGTAGAGGATCTCGACCCCGTCCACCCCCCGCACACCGGCCGCGAGGCGCTGGGCCATCGTGTTGGCGTGGCGGGCGTTGCGCAGCCACAGGTCCTTGGCGAGCAGCGCCTCCAGCTGGACGGAGACGAAGCGCATCTTGGACGCGAGCTGCATGGACAGCTTGCGCAGGTGCTTCATGTGGCTGACCGCGTCCGGGTTGAGGACGACCACGGCCTCGCCGAAGAGCATGCCGTTCTTCGTGCCGCCGTACGAGATCACGTCCACGCCCGCCGCGCTGGTGAACGCGCGCATGGGCACGTCGAGCGAGGCGGCCGCGTTGGCTATGCGGGCACCGTCGAGGTGGACCTTCATGCCCTTGGAGTGGGCGTGCTCGACGATGGCCTTGATCTCGTCCACCGTGTAGACGGTGCCGAGTTCGGTGTTCTGGGTGATCGAGACGACCTGGGGCATCGCCCGGTGCTCGTCCTCCCAGCCCCAGGCCTGCCGGTCGATCAGCTCGGGGGTGAGCTTGCCGTCCGGCGTGGCCACGGTGAGCAGCTTGAGGCCGCCCATCCGCTCGGGGGCACCGCCCTCGTCCACGTTGATGTGCGCGGACTCGGCGCAGATCACCGCGCCCCAGCGGTCGGTGAGCGCCTGCAGCGCGGTCACGTTCGCCCCGGTCCCGTTGAAGACCGGGAAGGCTTCGGCCGAGGGGCCGAAGTGGCTGTGCATCACGCGCTGGAGGTGCTCGGTGTACTGGTCCTCGCCGTAGGCGACCTGGTGGCCGTCGTTGGCGAGGGCGATGGCGGCGAGGACCTCGGGGTGTGCGCCGGCGTAGTTGTCACTGGCGAAGCCCCGGACCGACGGGTCGTGGTGACGACGGGCGTCGGTCTTGGGGCCCAGGGCCGCGGTCACGGCTTGGGGGTCAGCCACAGGCGCTGTCCATTCACTTCCTGTGCGGGCTCGTCCCAGAGTCCGGCGATGGCCTCGGCCAGTTCCTTGACGTCGGTGAAGCCCGCGAACTTCGCGCTGGGGCGTTCGGCGCGCATGGCGTCGTGCACCAGTGCCTTGATCACCAGGATCGCAGCCGCCGCCTGGGGGCCCTCGTCACCCCCCGCCTTGCGGAAGGAGTCCGCCATGGCGAGGGTCCACGCCTCCGCGGCCGCCTTGCCGGCGTTGTACGCGGCGTTGTTGGCGACCGGCTTGTGCGCGCCGACCTGGCTGATCAGGGCGTAGCGGCCACGGCCGCCGCTGCGCAGCAGCCCGTCGTGGAAGGCGAGCGACGTATGCTGGACGGTGCGGACGAGGAGCTTCTCCAGGAAGTCCCAGTCCTTGAGGTCGGTCTCGACGAAGGACTTGCTGCCGCGCCAGCCGCCCACGAGGTGGACGAGGCCGTCGATCCGGCCGAACTCCTTCTCGGTCTTCTCCGCCCACTCCTTCGTCGCGGCCAGGTCGAGCAGGTCGACCGTGTCGCCGATGACCCGGGCGCCGCCATGGGCGTAACGCGCGGCGTCGACGGCCTCCGCGAGACGGGCCGGGTCGGCGTCGGAGGCGACCACGGTCGCACCGGCCTCGGCCAGCCGCAGCAGGGTGGCGCGGCCCGCGGGGCCGGCCGCACCGGCGACCGCGATGACGGCGCCGTCCAGCGGGCCACCGTTTCCGTTGGCGTTCATGGGCGTCTCCTCCGTGTGCGCAGCGTCGGTCACGCGGCGGCCCGCTCGGGCATGTCGGCAGCGGTGATGCCCTTGGTGTCGGCGATCACGCCCTTCATCTTCTTGGAGAGGGCCTCAAAGAACATGCTGAGCGGAAACTCGTCCGGAAGCACGTCGTCGACGAGCTTGCGCGGCGGGAGGGAGGTGTCCAGGGCGTCGGGGCCCTTGGCCCACTTCGATCCCGGGTGCGGGGCGAGGTAGGTGGAGACGAACTCGTACGCCTTGAACCAGTGCACGAGCTTGGGACGGTCGATGCCGTCGCGGTACAGGGTCTCGATCTCGCCGCAGAGGCGGTTGGTGACCTCGGGGGCGCGCTCCCAGTCGATGGTGAGGACGTTGTCCGTCCAGCGCACCACGTCGTTCTTGTGGAGGTACGCGAACAGCAGCTGGCCGCCCAGACCGTCGTAGTTGCGGGTGCGGTCGCCGGTGAGCGGGAAGCGGAACATCCGGTCGAAGAGGACCGCGTACTGCACGTCGCGGCCGTGCTCGTTGCCCTCGGCCTCCAGCTTCACGGCCTCCTTGAAGGCGGTGAGGTCGCAGCGGAGCTCCTCGAGGCCGTACATCCAGAACGGCTGGCGCTGCTTGATCATGAAGGGGTCGAAGGGCAGGTCACCGCGGCTGTGGGCGCGGTCATGGACCAGGTCCCAGAGCACGAAGGCCTGCTCGCAGCGCTTCTGGTCGCCGAGCATGGCGGCGATGTCCGCCGGCAGCTTCAGGCCCAGGGTGTCGACGGCGGCCTCGGTCACCTTGCGGAAGCGGGCGGCCTCGCGGTCGCAGAAGATGCCGCCCCAGGTGAAGCGCTCGGGCACCTCGCGGACGGCGACGGTCTCGGGGAAGAGGACCGCCGAGTTGGTGTCGTAGCCGGCGGTGAAGTCCTCGAAGGTGATGCCGCAGAAGCCCGGGTTGTCGTAGCGGGTGGCCTCGAGCTCGGAGAGCCACTCGGGCCAGACCATGCGCAGCACGACAGCCTCGAAGTTGCGGTCCGGGTTGCCGTTCTGGGTGTACATCGGGAAGAGCACGAGGTGCTGCAGCCGGTCGGCACGGCTCGCGGCCGGGTGGAACTCCATGAGGGAGTCCAGGAAGTCCGGCACCTGGAAGCCGCCCTCGACCCACTTGCGCAGGTCGGCGACGAGCGCGCGGTGGTAGGCGGCGTCGTGCGGCACCAGCGGCGAGAGCTGCTCGACCGCGGCGATCAGACGCCCGACGGCCCCCTCGGCGGCCGCGCGGCTCGGCGCGCCCTCGGCCTCGAAGTCGATGGAGCCGTCCGCGCTCTGCCAGGGGCGGATCTCCTCCACGGCATTCTTGAGCTCGGGCCAGGCAGGGTGGTCGACCACGGGAGTGTCGGCGGATATCCCCCCACCGGTCACGTCCTGCACAAGAATTTCCGTCATGCCTCTTCCTCCACAGGAGAACCTTGCGTCAAGACACCGTAACCATCCACGGATCTCCCCCACAAGAGGGCGAAGATAAATTCTCCTGCCAGACCCCCCTTCGAACCGCGTATTTTCCTGTCTCGTGGGGTGGAAGGCCGAGAAATGCGGCGTTGCGCGGGGATGCTTCCGGTTTCGGCCCCAGCGATTAGGCTCGCCCCGAGCCGCCCCGGGCACGGCGGAGCCGGGGCCGGTCATCGACGGAAGCGAGAAGATCTTGAGTTTCCTCACCATCGGCCATCGCGGAGTCATGGGCGTCGAGCCCGAGAACACCCTGCGCTCCTTCGTCCGCGCCGAGCAGGCCGGCATGGACGTCATCGAGCTCGACCTGCACCTCAGCAAGGACGGCGCCCTGGTCGTCATGCACGACGCCGAGGTCGACCGCACCACCGACGGCACCGGGCCGATCGCCGAGAAGACCCTCTCCGAGCTGCGGGAGCTCGACGCGGGCGACGGCGAGCGGGTCCCCGTCTTCGAGGAGGTCCTGGACGCGGTGCGGGCGCCGCTCCAGGCGGAGATCAAGGACGTGGCGGCGGCCCGCTCCCTCGCGGAGGTGCTCACCGCGCGCGATCTGACCCGGCGGGTGGAGGTGCTCTCCTTCCACGACGAGGCGCTCGCCGAGGTCCGCGCGCTCGTGCCGGGGGTGCGGACCGCGCTGGTGGCCGACCGGCGCCAGTCCGACGTGGTGGCGCGCGCCCTCGCGGTCGACGCCCGGGCACTCGTCCTGAACATCCGGCACCTGACCCAGGACACCGTCGAGCGGGCGCACGCGGCCGGGCTGCGGGTCATCGGCTGGGTGGTGAACACCCAGGACGATCTGCGCCTGGCGCGCGCCCTGGGGCTCGACGGGGCGACGACCGACCGGCCCGAGATCCGGCTCACGGGGCGCTTCACCGCGTGAGCGGCCCCCCGGCCTCGCGCTCGGGCTCCGCGGCGACCCGCCGGGTCAGACGAGTTCCTTGACGAGCAGCTCGAACTGCAGGTCGTCGCGCTGCGGCAGACCGAAGCGCTCGTCGCCGTACGGGAAGGGCGTCATCCGGCCGGTACGGCGGTAGCCGCGCCGCTCGTACCAGGCGATCAGCTCCTCGCGCACCGAGATCACCGTCATGTGCATCTCGCGCACGTCCCACAGCTCGCGCACCCGCCGCTCCGCCTCGGCGATGATCTGCCGGCCGAGGCCCGCGCCCTGGAGCTCCGGGCGGACCGCGAACATCCCGAAGTAGGCCGCCTCGCCACGGTGCTCGAGCTGGCAGCAGGCGACGATCTCGCCGTCGCGCTCCACGACCATCAGCCGGCTGCCCGGCGTGGAGATGACGGCCTCGACGCCCTCCGCGTCGGTGCGCTGGCCCTGCAGGATGTCCGCCTCGGTGGTCCAGCCGGCCCGGCTCGAGTCACCCCGGTAGGCGGACTCGACGAGCGGGACGAGCGCCGCGACGTCCTCCGTCACGGCGTCGCGGTAGGTGATCCGGCCGGTGTGCTGCGACGCGGCGGTGTCCATGGTGTGCGGGGCTCCCCTCGGGCGCTGACGATCGGCGTGCGCGATCGCCCCGAGCCTAACGCGCGCCCCGCACTCCCCCTCGTACACCCGTGTGCGCCCGTGCGCCCGCGTACGGGCGGCGGGGGCAGGGCATGCACTGGGCGTCGGGAGGGGGCTTCGTCATGCATGGACCTGCTCTGTCCGGCTGGCTGCTCGTGACGCTCTGCGCGGCCAGCGGGGCGTACTGCCTGCTGCGCATGCGCCGCAGCGCCGGGGACGAGCGCCGGACGGCGGGAAGCGAGGCCGTGATGGGCTTCGGGATGGCGGCGATGGCGCTGCCCGTCTCGCCGCCCGACGCGACATGGCCGTACGTGACGGTGTTCGGGCTCGCGGCGCTGCTCGGCCTGCTGGGTGCGGTGCGGGGCGGCGCCCACCACCTGCACCATCTGGTCGGCTCGCTGGCCATGGTCTACATGGCGGTGGCGATGGCGTCCCCGCCGGGCGCGGCGGGGGCGCACGCGGGTCACGGGGCGGCGGGCGGCGCGGGCATACCCCTGGTGACCGGCGCGCTGCTCGCCTACTTCGGGGTGTACGTGCTGCGCTCGGGCACCCGGCTGGTGCCGGCGGCGGGGCCGGCCCGCGCCCCCGGAGCGGCGGGGGCGGGGGGCGGGAGCCTGGGGGGCGGCGCCGAGCTGACGCTGGCGTGCCGCCTTTCGATGGCCCTCGCGATGCTGGCGATGCTCCTGACGCTCTGAGGTAAACGTGGCGTGCGTCACTTGATCCGCAAGGCCATACCCCCGCGGAGTACCGGACTCATAGGCTGGCGCCATGTTGGTCTCCCTCGCGCTGCTCGCGCTCGGCGTCCTGACCGCCGCGGTCGCCCCGCGGCTGCTGTCGCGGGCCGACTGGGCGGAACGGGAGCCGGTGGTGGCGCTCTGGGTGTGGCAGTGCGTGGTGGCCGCGGTGCTGCTGAGTTTCGCGCTGTCGATGACGTTCAGCGCCGCCGCGGCCTGGCAGGCGGTGCGCGGCCAGGTCTTCGCGCCCGCCCCGCGGGCCGTCATCGAGGCGTACGAGCTCGGCGCCAGCCGGCCCTGGTCGGCGGTGCTCGCCGTGCTGCTCGCGGCGGGCGGGCTGTGGACCGGCGCGATGCTGGGCCGCGAGATCGGCCGGGCGCGGGCCCGCCGCAGGTCGCGCCGCTGCGAACTCCTGGTGCGGTCGCCGATGTTGCCCGGCGAGGAGGCCGCCGACAGCCAGCGTCTGGTGATCCTGGAGGGCGAGCGCGCGGACGCCTGGTTCCTGCCCGGCGGGACGCCCCGGCTGGTCATCACCACGGGGGCGCTGCGCCGTCTGAAGGGCCGGCAGCTCGACGCGGTCCTGGCGCACGAGCAGGGGCACGCGCGGGCGCGGCACGACTGGCTGCTGCACTGCTCGGCCGCGCTGGCCGACGGCTTCCCCGGGGTCCCGGTCTTCGCGGCCTTCCGCGGGCAGATGCACCGGCTGGTGGAGCTGGCGGCGGACGACGTGGCCTCGCGCCGCTTCGGCCGACTGACCGTCGCCCTCGCCCTGGTCGAACTCAACGAGGACCGCGGGGTGTTCGGTCCCGGCACGACCCCGGACGCCGACCTGCCCCAGCGGGTGAACCGCCTGCTGGCCGCCACCCCCCGCCTCACTGCGGCCCGCCGACTCCGACTGACGGCCGCGGCGGCGCTGGTCCCGGTCGTCCCGGTCCTGGTGGCGTTCGTGCCGGCGCTGCGGGTGCTCGGCTAGGGCCTGCCGCCGGCCGGGCCTGCCGCTCGGTGCCCGCCGGTCGACACCCCGGCCGGGGGCCCGGACGCACGGGGTCGCGAGGGCGTCGGGCAGGATCGGGCCCATGCGCATCTCCGCCGCCGTCTCCGGCGCCCTGGCCGTGCTGCTGCTCGTCCTGGTGGCCGTGGGATGGCCACCGCTGCTCTCGCTCGACCGGCAGGTCGCGGAGTCCCTGCACCGCAGCGCGGTGGCCGAGCCCGGGTTCACGCACCTGAACCGGGTGCTGTCCGACTGGGTCTGGGACCCGTGGACCATGCGCGCCCTGGCCGCCGTCGCCGCGGGCCTGCTGTGGTGGCGGCGCGAGCGGCTGATGGCCCTGTGGGTCGCGGGCACCAGCCTCCTCGCAGCGGCCCTCCAGCAGGGGCTGAAGGCCCTGGTCGGCCGGGAGCGGCCCAGCTGGACGGATCCGGTCGACTCGGCGAGATACTCGGCGTTCCCCTCCGGGCACGCCATGACGGCGATGGTCACCTGCGGGCTGCTGCTGTGGGTGCTCGCGCTGCACTGGCGCGAGGGGTGGCGGGGGTGGGGCACCATCGCCGGCGCGGCCGTGGTGTCGGTCCTCGGAGTGGGCTGGACCCGGGTGTACCTGGGCGTGCACTGGCCCTCGGACGTGGTGGGCGGCTGGCTCCTGGGCTGGACCTGCGTGGCCGCGGCGATCGTCTCGTACCGTGCGGCGGACCGGCGGCGGACCCCGCCACCGGAGACGGACCCCGGGAGCAGAATGGGAGAAAAGGGATGAAGCCGCCTGTCCTGGACGATCCCCCGCGTCGCCCAGAACAGACGGCATATCCCGCTTCCGGCCACGAGGGCGCGACAGCAGGACGCGCTGAGTATATTGGCTGCGAGCCAGTCAACGCAGGAGTCCAGCATGTCCCCGCGTAGCGCACAGGTCAATGAAGAGCTTCGGAGGCGCTCCCGCGAGCGGATCCTGCAGGCGGCCGTGGAGCTGGTCTCCGAGCGTGGCTACGAGGCCACGACCCTCGCGGACATCGCCGAGCGGGCCGGTTCGGCGCGCGGCCTCATCTCGTACTACTTCCCCGGCAAACGCCAGCTCCTGCAGTCCGCCGTGCACCGGCTGATGCATCTGACGCTTGCGGACGCGCTGGAGCGCGAACCGCGCACGGAGGACGGCCGGGAGCGCCTCGCCCGGGCCATCGACGCGATCCTGGGCCTGGCCCGGGATCGCCCGGTGCTGATGCGGACGCACATGGCGGGCATCCTGCAGGCGGAGGGCTTCGTGCAGTGCCCCGAGCAGCAGCGGCTCGCGGAGCTGCTGCGGGACACCGTGGCCCGGTACGGCTCCGCGGACGTGGACACGGACTATCCGCTGCTGCGGGCGCTGCTGATGGGAGCGGTGGTGGCGGTGCTGCTGCCGGGGGCGCCGATGCCCCTGCCGCGGCTGCGCTCCGAGCTCTTCCAGCGGTACGGGCTCGGCTGGGAACAGGGCATGCCGCCGGACGGGGGGCCGCCCGACGGCATGCGGGACCTGCGTACGGGGTTACCGGACCGGGCGGCCCGGGTGCCGCGTCAGTCGTCGAAGTCCTCGAAGTAGTCGGGCTGCGTCTGGACGTTGAGCTCGTCCATCCGCACGCGCGCGGCCTTGTCGGTGCGCTTGTCGCGCAGCTTCAGGACGTCGAAGCCCTTGGCGATGTCGTTCGAGTAGATGTGGCCGTTGTAGTAGTAGGCCGACCAGGAACCGCCGGTGGCCAGGGTGGTCGCGGAGACCGGGCCGCGCTCGAAGTAGGCGATCTCCTTCGGGCGGCTGGAGTCGGTGAAGTCCCAGACGGAGACACCGCCCTGGTACCAGGCCTGGACCATGATGTCCTTGCCCTTGACCGGGATGAGCGAGCCGTTGTGGGCGACGCAGTTCTCGGTGTCGGCCTGGTGGCGCGGGATCTTGAAGTAGCTGCGGAAGACGAGCCTGCGCTTGTCGCCCTTGCCGACGATGTCGTAGATGCCGTCCGCGCCGCGGTGGGGGCCGACGGTCGCGTTGCAGGTGGGCGCGCCGCCGCCGCCGAGCTCGTCGGTGAAGACGACCTTGTCGGCCCGCTGGTTGAAGGTCGCGGAGTGCCAGAACGCGAAGTTGACGTTGTCCTGGACCTGGTCGATCACCCGCGGGTGCTCCGGGTCCTTGATGTCGAAGAGGATGCCGTCGCCCATGCAGGCGCCGGCGGCCAGGTCCTCGCCGGGCAGCACGGTCAGGTCGTGGCAGCCGGTGGTCTTGGAGACGCCCGGGTTGGTGGGCGCACCGGGGTTGCCGCCGCCGTCCGGGCCCTCGCCGGGGAAGAGGACCGGGAAGTTGACGACCTTGGCCTGTTCCGGCGCCTTGCGCGGCACCTTGATGACCGAGATGCCGTCGTGCGGGGGCTGGCAGTCGGGGAAGGCGGCGTTGGGCGAGTACGAGGAGACGTAGATGTACACGTCCTTGCGCTTGGGCACGAGCGTGTGGGTGTGCGAACCGCAGTTGGTCTCGACGGAGGCGACGTACTTCGGGTTGGCGATGTCGCTGATGTCGAAGATCTTCATGCCCTCCCAGGATTCCTTCACCGAGGCGGGCTGCGGGACGCTGGCGCAGGAGTTGTCGCTGCGCGAGGAGTCGGTGGAGAGGAAGAGCAGGTTCCCGGAGACGGAGACGTCGTTCTGGGAGCCGGGGCACAGCACCTGGGCGACGGTCCTCGGCGAGCTCGGTTCGCTGATGTCGAAGATCCGGAAGCCGTCGTAGTTGCCGGCGAAGGCGTACTTGCCCTGGAACGCCAGGTCGGAGTTGATGCCCTTGAGGGCGTCCTTCGGGATGTTGACGAGGTGTTCGATGTTGGGGCTGTGGACGATCTCGTCCACGCCGGGTATCTCACCGGCGGCGATGGCGGCGCGGGCGTCGGCCGCCTGCTCCGCGGTGACGGCTGTCTGCGCCGTGGCGTCGCCTGGGTCGGGTGTGGCGGCCGCGGGTCCGGCGGCGAGCAGACCGACCAGCAGGCCGACGGCGGCGGTCGCCACTCCCAGGCCTCTGGTCCGTGCACGCGGGGTACTCGTGGTACGCAACGAAGTCACTCCGTCCTGTCTGATGTCGCACAGTTGAACGGCGGTCGGACCCCGGCAGTATCTTCCTTGGTGTGCACATCTCAACAGATGGCAACAGAGACGTAATGAAGAAACACCCGCTCCCGCCCCTCGAAGTCGTCGAAGTGCCCGTGGAGGTCGTGTTGTCGAAGCGCCGTGTCCGTGGAGCAGCCGCCGGAGTGCTCGCCGCCGCCGCCCTGTTCGCGCTCGCCGCCTGCGAGTCGGACCCGGCCGCGGGAGCCGCCGCTCCCCGGGCCGGGACGTCGAGCGGCCCCGTGGTGGTGGCCCCGGGCAAGCCGGGCGAGCCGGCGAAGAGGCTCACCCCCGAGGAGGCGGCCCGGCTGATGCCCGACGAACGCCCCAACGGCGCCGACTTCCGCTACGTCCAGATGATGATCGAGCACCACCGGCAGGCGCTCACGATGACCGCGCTGGCGCCGGGGCGGGCCGGGTCCGCGAACGTGCGGAAGATCGCCGAGCGGATCGCGGCGGCGCAGGGTCCGGAGATCGGTGCCATGGAGGGCTGGCTGAAGAACAACGGCGGTCCGCGTCCGCAGGCCGGCCACGACCACCACGCCATGCCGGGCATGGCGAGCGAGGAGCAGCTCGCCGCCCTGGGCGCGGCCAAGGGAAAGGCGTTCGACGCGCTCTTCGTCAAGTTGATGATCACCCACCACGAGGGGGCGGTGACCATGGCGGGCGAGGTGCTCAGCCAGGGCAACAACGTGCTGGTGGAGGAGATGGCGAACGACGTGATCGCGCAGCAGACGGCGGAGATCAACCGGATGCGCTCGCTGTAGGGCGGCCCGAAGGCCTCGACGGTGCCATGCTGGAAGCCTCCCGGCAGGAAGGGGGCCCCTCGTGCTGCGTGTCGCCGTCGTCGGCTCGGGACCCAGCGGGGTCTACACCGCCCAGGCGCTGGTCCAGCAGACCGCGGTGCCCGGGGTGAGGGTGCACGTCCTGGACCGGCTGCCGTGCCCGTACGGCCTGGTGCGGTACGGGGTCGCGCCCGACCACGAGAAGATCAAGTCGCTCCAGGGCAATCTGCGGGCAGTCCTGGAGGACGAGCGCGTCTCCTTCCTCGGCGACGTGGAGGTGGGGGCGCGCGGACTGACCCCCGCCGCGCTCCTGGAGCTCTACCACGCGGTGGTGTACTGCGTGGGCGCCGCGCGCGACCGGCGGCTCGGGGTGCCGGGCGAGGAGCTGCGGGGCTGCTTCTCCGCCACGGAGTTCGTCTCCTGGTACAGCGCGCACCCGGACTCCGCGCGGGACGCGTTCGCCCTGGACGGGCCCGCCGCGGTGGTCGTCGGCGCGGGCAACGTGGCGGTGGACGTGACCCGCCTGCTGGTGCGGCGGGCCGCGGAGCTGGCGCCGACCGACGTGCCGCAGGGGGCGCTGGAGGCGTTGGCCGCCAGCGGGGTGCGGCACGTGCACATGGTGGCCAGGCGCGGGCCCGGGCAGGCGAAGTTCACCACCAAGGAGCTGCGCGAGCTCGGTGCGCTGCCCGAGACCCGGGTCTTGGTCGACCCGGCGGAGCTCGCCCTCGACCCCGCGTACGGCGACCCGGCGGCCCTGCCCGCGGTCAACCGGCGCAATCTGGAGGTCGTCCGCGGCTGGGCGGCGGACGGCGGCGCCCCGGCCCCTCGGGACATACGGCTGCGGTTCTTCCTGCGACCGGTGGAGATCCTCGGCGCGGACGGCCGGGTCACCGCGGTCCGCTTCGAGCGGACCGAACCGGACGGCGAGGGCGGTGTGCGGGGCACGGGCCGGTACGAGGAGATCGCGGCCGGCCTCGTGCTGCGGGCCGTCGGCTACCGGGGCCGGGCGCTGCCCGGGCTGCCGTTCGACCCCGCGCGGGGCACCGTGCCGCACGAGGAGGGGCGGGTGCTGCGGGACGGCGCGGTCTCGCCCGGGGAGTACGTGGCGGGCTGGATCAAGCGGGGCCCGACGGGGGTGATCGGCACCAACCGGCACTGCGCCAAGGAGACCGTGGAAGCGCTCCTGGCCGACGCCCCGGCCCTGGCCCGCCGCCGGGTCGCCGCCGATCCGGGGGCCCGGCTGCGGGAGCTGGGGCACACGCCGGTGCCGTGGACGGGCTGGCTGGCGATCGAGCGGGCGGAGGCCGCCCTGGGCCGCTCGCTGGGGCGCGAGCGCGTGAAGATCCCCGACTGGGAGGGACTGCGGGCGGCGGCGCGCGAGGCCTGAGGGCCTGGGGGCACCGAGACCCGGCCTCCGCGCCGGGCGGTCCCGCTAGGGAGCGCCCTCGGTGCTGCCGCCCCCGAGGCGCGCCGCCTGGGCTCCGGCCGCCGTCAGGACGCTGTCGAGGAGACCGGGGAAGAGCGCGTCGAGGTCGTCGCGGCGGAGCATGTTGAGCTTGGCGGTGCCGCGGTAGATCTGCTGGACGACGCCGCTCTCGCGCAGCACCCGGAAGTGGTGCGTGCTGGTGGACTTGGTGACCGGCAGGTCGAAGTACGAGCAGCTGAGCTCGGCGCCGGACTCGGCGAGCGCCATGCAGCGCACGATCCGCAGCCGGACGGCGTCCGACAGGGCGTGCAGCACGGCTTCGAGCCGGATGTCCTCGCGGGCGGGGTGCTCCAGGACTCTGGGGTTGGTCGCGGTCGTCACGGCTGCGGCTCCACTTCTGTCCGGGGTGCGTGCTGCCGGGCGGCTCTCGGGAATCTGTGCGGTCATTGTACGAGCATCCTCGTAGTTTGACAGGCGCCGTACTACGATGAGTATCGTACGAACCCCCCTCCAGGCAGTACCGCAGACGCCGAAACGGAGTCCGTCATGAGCACCGCCCTCTTCGAGCCCCTCAGCCTGAGGTCCCTGACCGTCCCGAACCGGGTGTGGATGGCCCCCATGTGCCAGTACTCGGCGGAGCAGACGGGCCCCCGCGCGGGCGTCGCCGGCGACTGGCACTTCGCCCACTACGCGGCCCGTGCCACGGGCGGCACCGGCCTGATCCTGACCGAGGCGACCGCCGTCGCCCCCGAGGGCCGGATCAGCCCCGCCGACCTCGGCATCTGGGACGACGTCCACATCGAGGGCCTGCGGCGGATCAGCACCTTCCTGAAGGAGCACGGCACCGTCGCGGGCATCCAGCTCGCCCACGCCGGGCGCAAGGCCTCCACCAACCGCCCCTGGGAGGGCCGTGGTCCCGTCGACCCGGCCACCGGTCTCGCCTGGCAGCCCGTCGGGCCCAGCCCGGTCGCCTTCGCCGAGGACCACCCCGTGCCGACCGAGCTGACCACCGAGCAGATCCACGAGGTCGCCCGCCGGTTCGCCGAGGCGGCCCGGCGCGCGCTCGCCGCCGGCTTCCAGGTCGTGGAGGTGCACGGCGCCCACGGCTACCTCATCGGCGAGTTCCTCTCCCCGCACAGCAACCACCGCACCGACGCCTACGGCGGCTCCTTCGAGAACCGCACCCGCTTCGCCCTGGAGGTCGTGGACGCGGTCCGGGCCGAGTGGCCCGAGGAGCTGCCGCTGTTCTTCCGCATCTCCGCCACCGACTGGCTCGACGAGCAGGGCTGGACCGCCGACGACACCGTCCGCTTCGCCGCGCTGCTGCGCGAGCACGGCGTCGACCTGCTCGACGTGTCCAGCGGCGGCAACGGCGGCCCGGCCCGGATCCCGGTCTCCCCCGGCTACCAGGTGCCGTTCGCCGCCCGGGTCAAGGCGGAGACCGGGCTCCCCGTCGCCGCGGTCGGACTGATCACCGAGAGCGGCCAGGCCGAGAAGATCGTCGCCAACGGGGAGGCGGACGCCGTCCTGATCGGCCGCGAGCTGCTCCGCGACGCCTCCTGGGCCCGTCGCGCCGCGCGCGAGCTCGGCGCCGAGACCCATGCGCCGGCCCCGTACGCCTGGGCGATCTGAGCGCTCAACACGCCCCCCACCTGGGGCGCAGCCGCCTCCGGGGGCCGTTGTCAGTGCACGGGTGCAGACTGGCCCGTATCCGTGACAACGGCGTCCTGGAGGTGTCGGCATGTCCGACGTGCTACTGACCGTAGGCACTCGCAAGGGTCTGTTCATCGGCCGCGGCCGCGACGGCCGATGGGAGTTCGACCCACCCCATTTCCACGCCCAGGCGATCTACTCGATCGGGATCGACACCCGCCGCCCGGTCCCCAGGATCCTGGTGGGCGGGGACAGTTCGCACTGGGGCCCGTCCGTCTTCCACTCCGACGACCTCGGCGCCCACTGGACCGAGCCCGCCCGGCCCGCGGTCAAGTTCCCCCAGGACACCGGCGCCTCACTGGAGCGGGTGTGGCAGCTGCACCCGGCTCCGGCCCACTCCCCCGGCGTCGTGTACGCCGGGACCGAGCCCGCCGCGCTGTTCCGGTCGGCCGACGGCGGCGAGTCCTTCGAACTGGTCCGCCCGCTGTGGGAGCACCCGACCCGGGACCGCTGGGTGCCGGGCGGCGGAGGCGAGGCGGTGCACACCGTCGTCACCGATCCGCGCGACCCGGACGCCGTGACGGTCGCCGTCTCGACGGCGGGCGTCTTCCGCTCCCGCGACGGCGGGGCGAGCTGGGCGCCGTCCAACGACGGGGTGTCCGCGGTCTTCCTGCCCGACCCGCACCCGGAGTTCGGCCAGTGCGTGCACAAGATCGCCCAGGACGCGGGCGACCTGGACCGGCTCTACCTCCAGAACCACTGGGGCGTGTTCCGCAGCGACGACGCGGGCGGCCGGTGGACCGACATCGGCTCCGGGCTGCCCTCCGACTTCGGCTTCGCCGTGGCCGCCCATCCGCACCGCCCCGACACCGCCTACGTCTTCCCCATCAACGCCGACTCCGACCGCGTCCCCGCCGGGCACCGCTGCCGCGTCTACCGCACGACCGACGCCGGCGAGAGCTGGGAGCCGCTCACCAAGGGCCTGCCCGAGGGCGACCACTACGGCACGGTGCTGCGCGACGCCCTGTGCACGGACGACGGCGACCCGGCGGGCGTCTACTTCGGCAACCGCAACGGCGAGGTGTACGCGAGCGCCGACGACGGCGACAGCTGGCAACTGCTCGCCGAACACCTGCCGGACGTGCTGTGCGTGCGGGCGGCGGTGATCGACTGAGGGGCCGGGCGTCCCACTGCGCCAGTAGAGTGACGGGCGTGGCAGCACGACCGTTGAACGAAATCGTCGAGGCCGGGTGGGCGCAGGCGCTCGCACCGGTGGCCGAACGCATCGCCGCGATGGGCGACTTCCTCCGCCAGGAGGTCGCCGCGGGGCGCACCTACCTGCCGTCCGGAGCCAATGTCCTCAGAGCCTTCCAGCAGCCCTTCGACGAGGTGCGGGTCCTCATCGTCGGCCAGGACCCCTACCCGACGCCGGGGCACGCGGTGGGCCTGAGCTTCTCCGTGGCGCCGGACGTGCGTCCGGTGCCGCCGAGCCTGGACAACATCTTCCGCGAGATGCACCACGACCTCGGGCACCCGCGCCCCTCGAACGGCGATCTGACCCCGTGGACCCGGCAGGGCGTGCTGCTCCTCAACAGGGCGCTCACCACGGCCCCGCGCAAGCCGGGCGCGCACCGGGACAAGGGCTGGGAGGCCGTCACCGAACAGGCCATCCGGGCGCTCGCCGCGCGCGGCAAGCCGCTGGTGTCGGTGCTGTGGGGCCGGGACGCCCGCAATCTGCGCCCGCTCCTCGGCGACCTGCCCGCGATCGAGTCCTCGCACCCCTCGCCGATGTCGGCGGACCGCGGCTTCTTCGGCTCGCGGCCCTTCAGCCGCACCAACGAACTACTGCTCCGCCAGGGCGCCCAGCCCGTGGACTGGCAGCTGCCGTGACCGGCGCCGCGGAGCAGGAGCTGGTCGTCGGCGTCGACTCGGGCGGCTCCGGTCTGCGGATCGCGCTCGCCCGCGCCGACGGCGGCCGGGTCCTCGACACGGTCGCGTCCCGGGAGCCGGTGCGCACCGGCGGGGCCGGGATCGACGCGGACCATCTCCTCGCCCAGGTGCTGCCCGCGGTGGAGGCGATGACGGCCAGGGCCGCCGCGGCCGGGTCCGCGCGGGTCGTCGCGGTCGCCGTCGGGGCGGCCGGGATGGCGACCCTCGGGGACGTCCTGCGGGCCGAGCTGCCGGGCGCCTTCGCGCGCGCCTGGGGCGTGCGGCGGCTCGCGCTCGCGGCCGATGCCGTCACCGCGTACGCGGGCGCGCTCGGCCAGCGGCCGGGCGCCGTCGTCGCGGGCGGCACCGGACTGATCGCGATGGGCACGGACCTGACGGGGTGGCGGCGGGCGGACGGCTGGGGGCATCTGCTCGGCGACTGCGGCAGCGGCGCCTGGATCGGCCGCGCCGGGCTCGAAGCGGCGATGCGGGCGTACGACGGGCGGCACGGGGGCTCTGACGAGCTCCTCGCCCGCGCCACGGAACTCTTCGGTCCGGTGGCCGGGTTGCCGGGCTCGCTGTACCCGCGCAGCGACCGGCCCGCCGTCCTCGCCTCCTTCGCACCGGCGGTGGCCGACCGCGCCGCCGCGGGCGACCCGGTCGCGGCGGCGATCCTGGAGCGGGCCGCGACGCACATCGCGGAGGCGGCGGCCGCCGTCTGCCCGCCCGAGGACGAGGTCGAAGTGGCCCTCACGGGCGGGCTGTTCAAGATGGGCGAGCCGCTGCTCGGTCCGCTGCGCGGCGCGCTGGGCGCGCTGCTCCCGCGGGCGCGCGAGGTGCCCGCCACGGGCGATCCCCTCGCGGGCGCGGTGACGATCGCCGCCGCGCTGGCCACCGGGACGCTCCGGCTGCCCGAGGATCCACGCCTGCTCGAAGTCACCAGGTAAACGGCGGTTCCCGGCGGTTCGGACATACAGGGGCAGAAGTCGCCCAGCCGCACCTCACCGAACTGCGCGGCAGGCAAAACCAGTAGCATGCGGCGCCATGAGCTCCCCCACTGGGCCCACTCCCGGCCTGCCTGTACGAATGCCGCGTCCCCGCCAGCCCGGACGGCACCGGCGCCCCGAACCCGTGGTGGCGCCCGAGGGTGCGCCCGCGCTCGTTCTCGCCGTTCCCGGCGTCCCGTCGGCCGCCATACGCTCGCTGGCCGAGGAGGTCGTGAGCATCGCGCGCTCGGAGCTGCCCGGCCTGGAGGCCGTGATCGGCTACCTGGACGGCGACGACGCCACCGAGTTCCCGACCCTGGCCTCGGTCCTCGCGCGGGCCGAGGCGGTGCGCACCGAGCGGTACGAGCTGGCCGTGGCGGCCGGCCGCGAGGTCGCCGCCCCCGAGGGCCCGGCCGCGGTCGTGGTCCCGCTGCTCGCCGGCCCGGACAGCGCCCTGCTCCGGCAGATCCGCCAGGCCGTGATGGACGGCGGCAACACGGCGAAGCTGACCGATGTGCTCGGTCCGCACCCGCTGCTCGCCGAGGCCCTGCACGTACGCCTCTCCGAGGCCGGTCTGGCCCGTGCCGACCGTGCCCGGCTCTTCACGGTCGCCACGGCGGCCGACGGCATCATCCTGGCGACGGTCGGCGGCGAGGAGGCGGTCCAGGCCGCCGGGATCACCGGCATGCTGCTCGCGGCGCGCCTCGCCGTCCCCGTGATGGCGGCCGCGCTCGACGAGGAGGGCTCCATCGCCGCGATCGCCGAGCAGCTGCGCGGCGCCGGCTCGGAGCAGCTCGCGCTCGCCCCGTACCTGATCGGCCCGGAACTGGCCGAGGGTCTGCTGGAGGCGGCCGCCAAGGAGGCGGGCTGCGCGACGGCGGAGGCGCTGGGCGCCTACCCGGCGATCGGCAAGCTCGTGCTGTCGCAGTACGCGTCGGCGCTGGGGATCAGCGCGCAGCAGGGTTCGCCGGTCCACTGAGGTCCGGTTCGGACGGACGACCGTGACGGGAAGGGCCCGCACCGGACATCTCCGGTGCGGGCCCTTCCCGTGCGTGGCGGTGCGGCGGTTCAGCCGAAGACGACGCAGGAGGCCGCGGGGGCCGGCACCGATCCCGTACGGGACGGCAGGCCGGTCTCCGGGTCGACGGTGAACCAGGTGACGTCGCCGGAGCGCTCGTTCGCCGCGTAGAGGTGGCGGCCGGAGGGGCCGAGGGCCAGGTCGCGGGGCCAGTGGCCGCCGCAGGGCACGGAGGCGGCCAGGCGGGTGCTCTCGCCCGACCGGTCGAGGGCGAGGACCGCGAGGGTGTCGTGGCCGCGTACGGCGGCCCACAGGAAGCGCCCGTCGGGGGCGACCACGACCTCGGAGGGGTAGCAGGGCCCCGCGGCCCCGTCGGGGACGACGGGGGTCTCGCCGAGCGGTTCGAGGGCTCCGGCGTCGGCGTCCCAGCGGCAGACGGTGAGCGTGGGCTCCAGCTCGTTCAGCACGTAGGCGTGGCCGCCGGCCGGGTGGAACGCGAGGTGGCGGGGGCCGGTGCCGGGGCGCAGCGCGGTCGTGCCGTGCGGGCGCAGCGCGCCGGTGGCGGGGTCGAGGGCGCTGATCGTGACGGAGTCGGTGCCGAGGTCCACGGCGAGCACCCAGCGGCCGCTCGGGTCGGGCAGCACCTGGTGGGCGTGCGGGCCGTCCTGGCGTCCGGCGACGGGACCCGAGCCCTCGTGGCGCGCCTGGTCCGCCGGGGGCTTCAGGCTTCCGTCGGCGGCCAGGGGCAGGGAGGTGAGGCTGCCGGAGCCGTAGTTCGCGGTGAGGACGTGTCCGGCGACGACGGCGAGATGGGTGGGCCCGGAGGCCTGGACCGGCACGGCGGCGCCGAGCGGGCGGGGCGTGGGCTCGGTGACGTCGAAGGCCGCCGCGGCGCCCTCGGCGGTCTCGGAGACCGCGTACAGCACCCGGCCGCCGGGGCCGAGGGCGAGGAACGACGGGTCGGCGACGTCCTCGCTCGCTCCGACCGGGCTCAGCGCGCCGGTGTCCGCGTCCACCTCCGCGACGAGCACGCCCCGGCCGCCGGCCGAGGTGAACGATCCGATGTACGCCCGCGTCCCGCGTGTGTCGCCCACGGCGCCTCCCCTGTCCGCTGTTCGCCGGCCGGTCACGGCAGACCGGCCTTCGTCCGGCCGACGTTAGCAGGCGGTCTAGACCAAGCGGGGTCAGTCGCGGGTCGCCGGCCGGTCAGGCGGCCGGGACCAGGGGGGCGCGGGGCGAGGTGCTCAGGGGAGCCGCCAGGTCGACGAGGGCGCGCTCCAGGCCGTGGAGGTGGTGGAGGGCCGCCTCGGCGCCGGGGTGGTGGGGCGGCGCGGCCGCCACGGTGGCCCGGCGGGGGCGCGTCGCGTCGGCGGACGGGACGAGGGCGTGGACGGCGGCCTCGACGCGCCAGGCGGCGGCGACGAGGCGGGCGTCGTGCGAGGCGTCGGGGTCGGCCGCGACGGCGGCGAGCCCGCGGGACTCCCGGGCGCAGTCGTCGAGCAGCGCCAGGACCCGGCGGGCACGGGCCTTGCGGGCGCGCAGCGGGCTCAGCGGATGGACGAGGGGGGCCAGGGTGAGGCGGGCGCGGCCGAGCAGCAGGTCGAGCTCGGCGGCGTGCGGGGCGGGGTCGGCCTCGGGGTCGCCCGCGAGGCGCCGGGCGGCGGCCGTGGTGCAGGCGTGGACGGCGCTCACGGCCCGCTGGATCCAGGCGTTGGTGGCGGCGTGCGTGGTGACGGGCAGCAGTGCGACGCCGACGGCGGCGCCGAGGGCGCCGACCGCGGTCTCCTCGAAGCGGAGCAGCAGCAGCCCGGGGTGCAGCACGCCCATGAGCCCGTACAGGAGGCCGGCCATGACGGTGACGAAGAACATCATCCAGCTGTACGAGAGGGGCGCCGTGTAGAAGATCCCGAAGACGCACACGGCGACCAGCGCGGCCGTCGGCGCGGGGGCGCCGCCCAGCGGCAGGGCGATGAGCAGTCCGGCCGCGATGCCGGTGACGGTGCCCACGACCCGGCGGAAGCCGCGGACGAGGGTCTCGCCGCGCGAGGCGGTGTTGACGAAGATCCACCAGGCGGTGCCGACGGCCCAGTACCAGCGCTCCTGGGACAGGAGCTGCCCCGCCGCGAGGGCGACGGCGCAGGCGGCGGTGGCCTGGAAGGCCTGCCGGGTGGTGGGCCGGGCGAGGCCGGTACCGGGCAGCGGGGCGGGCGCGGCGGGCGGCGGGACCCGCCGCTCGATGCACCAGGCGACGAAGCGGACGCCGCTCGCCGTGCCGAGCGCGAGCAGCACGGCGGCGTACAGCTCCGGCAGCTGCCCGGGTACGGCGTGCAGGAACTGCGTCACGAAGAACTGCATGAAGGCGAAGATGCCGAGCGCGTGCCCGCGCGGCCCCCAGCGGCGCGCGTACACGCCGGCGAAGACGACCAGCAGCCAGGCGGAGTCGCGCAGCAGGGGCAGCCCGTGCAGCGCCGTCGCCAGCGCGAGGACCGGGAATCCGGCCAGCGGCAGCAGGGCCGTGGTGACGGCCTGGCGGCGCACGGTGGGGTCGCCCACGGTGAAGAGCGCCAGGAGCGCGGCGAGCCCGGCGGTGATCGAGGCGGTCAGGGAGAGTCCGGCCAGTTCGGCCACGGCGACGGAGAGGCCGACGCCGAGCACGGCCCGCGAGGCTACCCGCAGCCGCACCTTGCCCGGATCGGGCGCCACGCACACCTGCCTGAACAGCCGGCCCCCGGCCGCCAGGCCCTTCTTCACGACGGTCGTCCCGCCCCCGCTGCCGTACACACACCCTCTTCGTCGTCGCGCTCGTGAATGTTCGAGATGTCTCGTGAGGTCTTCGGACATGGCGATGGCGCCGCGGGTCCGGGGCCGGCCACCTCGCCGGTCCGGCGCGTGCGCGGCGCCATCTGTCCAACTCTCACAAAAGGAAAACACCCCTCCGCCCACTGGCTCAACCGGCGGGCATATGAGTGGGCCATTGGTACAGTCGAAGCATCGGAGCATCGGCCAGAGGGAGGCCAACGGACCATGGCGGTGGACGAACTCGACACCCGCATCCTGCGGCTCCTCATCGAGCAGCCGCGGACCAGCGTGCGCGAGTACGCGCGGATCCTCGGGGTGGCGCGAGGCACGGTGCAGGCCCGGATCGACCGGCTCGAACGGGACGGGGTGATCACGGCGACGGGCCCGGTGCTCTCCCCGGCGGCACTCGGGCACCCGGTGCTCGCGTTCGTGCACATCGAGGTGACGCAGGGGCACCTCGACGAGGTCGGCGACGCGCTGGCGACCGTGCCGGAGATCGTGGAGGCCTTCTCGATCACCGGCGGCGGCGATCTGCTCACCCGGGTGGTCGCCCGGGACGCCGGACACCTGGAGGACGTGATCCAGCGGCTGATCCAGCTGCCCGGCGTGGTCCGCACCCGCACCGAGATCGCGCTGCGCGAGCGGGTCCCGCACCGGCTGCTGCCGCTGGTGGAGGCGGTGGGACGCGGGGCCGGCCGAGGGGCGTAGGGGCAGGGGCACGCGCGGGGTCCCACCGCCCGGGCGGTCGGGGCCGTCGGGCGGTCCGGGACCGGCCGGGCGGTTCGGGCCGTCGGGCGGTCCGGGACCGGCCGGGCGGTTCGGGCCGTCGAGCGCTCCGGGACCGGCCGGGAGACCGGAGCCGTCGGGGAGGCGGCGGGCCCGGCCGGGAAAGCGGGAACGGCCGGGCGGTTAGGGCCGTCGGGGAAACCCGGGCCGGCCGGGAGACCGGAGCCGTCGGGGAGGCGGGGGGACCAGCCGGGAGGCCAGCGCCGTCGGGGAGGCGGGGGACCGGCGGGAGACCGGGGCCGGCGGGGAGGCGGCGGGGTCGTCGGGCAGGCCGGGACCAAAGACCCTCCGGGGCGGGCGGTCCGCTCTGCGAGGCTGGCCGTATGAGCATCCCGCGCGTTTCGGTCATCTTCGACCTCGACGGCACGCTGGTGGACAGCGAGCCGAACTACTTCGAGGCGACCCGCCGCACCCTCGCCGCCCACGGCGTGACGGCCTTCGACTGGCGGCGTCACACCGAGTTCATCGGGATCGGCACCCTGGAGTCGCTCCAGGCGCTGGCCGCCGAGTACGGCGTCACGGCACCGGTGGAGACGCTGCTCGACGCGACCAACCGGCACTACCTGGAGCTCGCGCGGGCCGGCACCCCCGTCTTCCCGGAGATGCGCGCCTTCGTGGAGCGGCTGTACGGACAGGGGGTGCCCATGGCGGTGGCCTCGGGTTCCTCGCCGGCGGCGATCGGGGCCGTACTCGCGGGAACCGGCCTCGACGCGTATCTGACGCCGCTGGTCTCGGCCGAGGAGGTGGACCGGGGCAAGCCGGCGCCGGACGTCTTCCTGGAAGCGGCCCGCCGGCTCGGCGCCCGCCCGGAACACTGCCTGGTGCTGGAGGACGCGGCGCCCGGCGCGGCCGCCGCGCACGCGGCGGGGATGCGCTGCCTCGCGCTGCCCTACGTGCCGGGGACGGCGGACGATCCGGCCTTCGCCACGGCCGATCTGGTCTTCCCGGGCGGCCAGCGGGAGTTCACGGCGCGGGCCGCGCTGGCCTGGCTGGACGAATGGCGCCAGAGCCTCGGCATGCCTGGCACATGCGAGGCACACAGCGCATATAGGCTTGCAGATAGGAGCTGAAGCGGCCTAAGCTGCGCCCATGCAGACGTACACCATCGGGCAGGCGGCCCGCCTCCTCGGCGTGAGCCCCGACACCGCGCGCCGCTGGGCCGACGCCGGCCGGGTCGCCACCCACCGCGACGAGAGCGGCCGGCGTCTCATCGAGGGCCCCGACCTCGCCGCGTTCTCGATCGAGGTCGCGCAGAGCGGACAGGGCGACGAGGACGAGACGTACACCTCGGCCCGCAACGCGTTCCCCGGGATCGTGACCGCCGTCAAGCTCGGCGACGTCGCCGCCCAGGTCGAAATCCAGGCGGGCCCGCACCGCCTGGTCTCGCTCCTCACCCGGGAGGCGGTCGAGGAGCTCGGTCTGGAGGTCGGCATGCAGGCCACGGCCCGGGTGAAGTCGACCAGCGTGCACATCGACCGCGCCTGAAATCACGTGGTCGGGGGCGGGAGTTCTGTGGCAGGGTTCGGCACGCCCCCACCCGCCCGTGATCCGGTCGACCGGTGACCGGGCGGCCCGAGAGACCTGGAGCGTCCATGGCGATCCCGCCCCGCCTCGCCCCCCTGCTCGACCAGTTCGAGTTCGCCCGTGAGCGGCTCGTGGACCGGCTCAACGGTCCGGTGATGGACAGCGGCGACGGTACGGGGGTGCCGGTCGGCCCGATCACCGACGCCGAACTGCTGTGGGAGCCGGTGCCGGACTGCTGGTCGGTGCGCCGCCGCGAGGACGGGCCCGGGCCGCGGGCCACGTTCCTGACCGGGATCGGCCCCTGGGGCCGGGACGCCGCCCCTTACCCGCACCCCGAGCCGGCACCGTTCACCACGATCGCCTGGCGGCTGAGCCATCTCGCCGAGATGTTCACCCTGCGCGCCGACCACATCTGCGGCAGCCACCGTCTGACCCGCGACGACTTCCGCAGCCACGGGGAGGCCTCTTCCGCGGTCGCCGACTTCGACGCGGCCTCGGCGGCCTGGCACACGATGCTGCTCTCCCTCGACGACGGCGTGCTCGACAAGATCGGGTACAGCTCCTATCCGCACGGCAGCGACCCCGAGGACCCCCTCCTGGAGGTCATCTGGTGGATGAACCAGGAACTCCTCCACCACGGCGCCGAGATCGCCCTGCTCAGGGACCTGTACCGGGCCCGGTTCGCGGGCCGCTGAGCCTGCCGGGAGGGGGCCTCGCGTGGGACGATGGGGAGAGATCCATCCTCGCGCAGGCAAGGAGGCACCATGTCCAGGATCAAGGCCTCCGTCGACATCGACCGACGTCCCGAGGACGTCTACGACTACGTCACCGACCCCTCCCACCTGCCGGAATGGCAGGAGAGCGCGGTCAAGGCGAGCCGGATCGGCGCCACCGCGGGCGGCGGCCAGCAGGTCAGGGTGACGCGGCACATGGGACGCCGCGACATCGACACCAACGTCGAGCTCACCGCGACGGACCGACCGCGGAGTTGGCACGTCCACGGCATCGACGGGCCCGTCCGCCCGGATGTGCGGGGCACCATCGAACCCCTCGACAACGGGACCCGTTCGCGGGTGACCTTCGACGTCGACTTCGAGGGCCACGGCATAGGACGGGCACTCGTCCCGCTGGTCGTCAAGCCTTCCGTCCGCAAGGAGATGCCCCGGGACGAGCAGCACCTGAAGGAGATCCTGGAGCGCGGCGCGCCGATGAGCTGAGCCGACCCGGGTCAGCCGGTCAGACAGGCCGGCCCCACGAGCCGGCCATCGGCCCGACGGCTCGGGCCCGCCACGGGAGCTCCCCGGAGCCGAACACCCGGAGCCGCGCGTCGTACGCCGCTCAGTTCGTCGTACGGGCCAGCAGCATGGCGACATCGTCCTGCGCCTGGCCGTCGAGCAGCCCGGCGAGGGCGTCGTCGCACAGCTCGTCGAGGGGACGGTCGACCTCGCGCAGGGCCCCGGCGAGCTGGGCCATGCCCTGGTCGAGGTCGCGGTCGCGGGCCTCGATCAGGCCGTCCGTGTAGAGGACCAGCAGGCCGCCCGCGGGCAGCGCGACCTCCTCGGTGCCGAAGTCGTGGGCACCCGTGCCCAGCGGAGTGCCGGGCGGGCCGTCGAGAAAGGTGACGCCCCCCTGCGGGGTGACCACGGCCGGCGGCGGATGGCCGGCCCGGGCGATGGTCCAGACATGGGTGGCGGGGTCGTGGACGGCGTACACACAGGTGGCCATCTCGTCCTCGCCCAGGTCGGCGACGACGGCGTCGAGGGAGCTGAGCATCTGCGCGGGCGGGATGTCGTGGCGGGCCAGGGTGCGCACCGCGGTGCGCAGCTGCCCCATGACGGCGGCCGCGTGGATGCCGTGGCCCATGACGTCCCCGATGACCAGGCCGGTGCGCCCGCCGGGCAGCGCGACGACGTCGAACCAGTCGCCGCCGACGTCGTGTTCGCTCGCCGGGAGGTAGCGGCCGGTGAGCTCGAGGCCCGTGACGTCCGGCAGCGCCTTGTTGGTGAGGCTGCGCTGGAGGGTCAGGGCCGCCTGCCGCTGCGTGGTGTAGAGGCGGGCGTTGTCGATGTTGAGCGCGGCGCGGGCGGCGACCTCGTCGATGAGGACCCGGTCCTCGTCGTCGAAGGGCTCCCGGTTGCGCAGCCGGGTGACCGAGACCGTGCCGAGCACCTTGCCGCGGGCGACCAGGGGGACCAGCCGGGCCGAGCCGATGCGGGTGGCGAGATAGCTGCGCAGGGCCTCCATCCGGGGGTCCCGGATGAGGGCCGGGATGTCGCCGACGTACAGGTCCATGGCGCGCGCGTCGGTGATGACCGACTCGTACACGGAGTCGAGCGGTATCTGGAAGGTGCGTCCGACGCCGAGGAGTGCGGTCGGGGCGGTCGGATCCGGGAAGGCGGCGGCCAGGCGGCGCAGCACTCCCCGGGTGGCCGCCGTGGACTCGTCGGGCTCCAGGACCGACTCCAGGAGCTGGACGTCGGCGGAGTCGGCGAGCTGCGGCACGAGGAAGGAGACGACCTCCTCCGCGGTCTGCCGCAGGTCCAGGGTGGTGCCGATCCGGGCGCCCGCCTCGGCCAGCAGGGCGAAGCGGTGCCGGGCGCGTTCGACCTCGATGTGCGCCTGCTGGCTGTCGGTGATGTCGATCAGGGAGGCGATGACGCCGAGGGGCCGGCCGGTGGTGTCGAGGAGCGGGGCGTAGGAGCAGGACCAGATGTGGTCGTGGTCGGGGTCGGCGGGGGTCCGGCCTACCCGGCGGGCGTCGACGACGGCGGTGCCGCTGTCGAGCACCTGGCTCATCAGGGCCTCCAGCGCGCCGGCGTTCACGCCCGGGACGACCTCGGTAAGCCGACGGCCCAGGTGGGCGGCGGGCGGCACGCCGTTCATCCGGGCGAGGGCGTCGTTGACGCGCAGGAAGCGCAGGTCCGGGCCGAGGGTGGCGAGGCCGATGGGCGACTGGGTGAAGAGGGATTCCAGGGTGGCGAGCGACTCCCGCATCCGCAGGACCTGCGAGGTCTCGAAGGCGATCAGCATCGCCCCGGGGTGGCCCTGGGGGTCGACGGCGGGCACGATCCACATCTCCATGACGACCTGGTGGCCGTCGCGGTGGCGTACGGGCAGGGTGCCGACGACGGTCTCGCCGGCCTGGACCTTGCGGGTCAGCCGGTCGGCGAGCTCACGGTTGGTGTCGGGGACCAGCAGCGGGGTGGCGAGGCGCCCGAGCACGTCCTCGGGGCGGTGCCCGAGCAGGTCCTGGGCGGCGAGGGACCACTCGACGATGCGCCCCCTGGCGTCCTCCCGCCAGAGCGCGATGGGCAGCAGGTCGTTGAGCACGCCCGCGTATCCGACGGCCGCACGGGGCGGCTGCGGAACCCTGCTCGGCGACTGGTGAGTGTGCAACGCATCTACCTACGCATCAGCCCGGGCCCCGTGGGGCGCAATCTCTACCGAATCACCCTATCCGAGACATTCCGCACAGGCGCTGCGCAGTTTCACCGAGCGACGACGTAAGCCCAGGAGAAGATACCCCCCAGGGGAACCCGGTTCCGTAGTTCCACGGATGTACGAACGCGGGCCCCTCTGGAAGAGTCTGCGCGGAAACGGCAACGATGTCAGCGCATCCATGGAACCCCGAGGAAACCGAGATCGCCCCGCACCACTCCCCCACGTTCCAGGCCGGTCCGCCTGGCCTGGTGGATCCGCACTCCGACCACCTCCTCTCCAGCCGCCGGGGCTGCCGGCGCGAGCTGCCGCAGAGCGCCGTGGACGCGCTCACCGGCCGCCGCTCCGAGGAGTTCCCCCAGGTCGCCGCCCTCGCCGCCGCCCGGGGCACCGGCGTCGTCAACGGCGGCCACGCCCACGCCTGCGTGCCGATGGAGCGGCTGCCCGCGGTGCTGCCCGGCACGGCCCGCCAGGGGTCTCGGGAGCCGACGCGGACGGTGGCGCGGCGGCGGGCCGACGACCCGCGGGCCGGGATACACGGCTCCCCGCCCGGCAGCGCGCCCCGCGCCCGCCTCGTCCTCGACCGCCACGGCCCGCCGGTCCGCCGCATCGCCGGTCTCGACGCCCGCCGGCTCGCCGCGACCGCCGTCGAAGCCCTCTACGGACAGGCCCTCCCCATGGCCCAACGCCCGCTGCGCCCCGCCGGCAACGCCCTCCTCGACCGCGCCTTCCCCGGCCTCCTCGACCGGAGCGTGCGGCCGGCGGGCTCCCCGGCGGAACCCGCGCCCGACCGCCCCTTCGGAGAAGACCGATGAGCACCCGCTCGCGCGACGAGATCCGCATCGACGTGTACCGCAACGGCACGGAGCCGTACGGCTCCGCCCGCAACGCCCGCGCCGAGCGGCTGGTCGCCGAGGCGGAGGCGACCGGTGACCGCCCGCTGCTCGTCGAGGCCCTGACCGGGCTCACGGTCGCGTACACGTCCAGCGCCGAATGCGACAAGATGTTCGTGCCCTTCTCGCGGCTGCTGCGGATGTGGGACCAGAACCCGGCCGACTTCGACGAGGACGACACCCACGAACTGTTCTGGATGTTCAAGTGGGTCAGCGGCAGCGCACTCGACCAGCCGGGCATCCCGCTCGACTCCATCGAGCAGTGGCTGACGGAGATGCGGCGCCGCTACCGGCTCGCCGGACACTCCGAGCGGGCCGTGCACTCACGCGAGTTCGAGGTGGCCCGGCATCTGGGCGACCTGCCGCGGGCCGAGCGCGCGCTGGCGGCGATGCTCGCCGCCGAGCGGGACGAGATGGCCGACTGCCACGCCTGCGAGCTGCACGAGCGGGGCCGCTGGGAGACCGAGCGCGGCCAGGACGCCCGCGCCCTCGCCGTGTGGCGGCCCGTGCTCGAAGGGCACGAGGCCTGTATGCACGAGCCGCACGCCGTCCTCGCGCTCTCGCTGCTCCCCCTCGTCCGGCTCGGCCGCCTCGACGAGGCCCGTGCCCACCACCTGCGCGGCTACCGCATGGCCCGCTCCGAGGAAGGACTCACCGTCGCCGTCGCCGCACACGTGGAGTTCTGCGCGCTGACCGGGAACGAGCCGCGCGGAGTGGAGATCCTCGCCGAGCAGTCGGCCCGCTGGGGCCTGCGCGGGGACGTCGGACCGTACATGGAGTGGCTGGCCTGCGCGGCCCTCCTGATGGGCCGCCTGGTCGCCCTGGGCCAGGGCGACCGACCGGTGCCCGGCCCCGCCGGCACACAGGGGCCCGGGCCTTGGACCGCGGCCAGGCTCCACGCGTACGCGACGGAGGAGGCCCTCGCCCAGGCGGCCCGCTTCGACGCGCGCAACCGCAACGACCGCATATCCACCCTGCTGCGGGCCCGCATGGCGGCCGAGCCCCTGCTCACCGCACTGCCGCTGGGCCTGGGGCGCGGCGAGACGACCGGGTTCGCACCCGGCGCGCCTCTCGGACCGCCGCACGTCGCTGACGTGCGCGGTACGTCGGCGGAGGAACTGCTCGCCCGTGCCCGGTCGTTGACCGCGGCCGGTCACCCGTCGGCCACCGCCGCCTGGGGGCGCGCCCGCACCGCCGTCGAGGCCGGCGGCTCCTCCCTGACGCCCGCCGACACCGCCGACGCCCTCGACGCCGAGGCCCTCGCCCTCCAGCGCACCCGCGGCGGAGGCCCGGCCTCGGGCGAGGCGGCCGCCCTCTTCGCACGCGCGGCGGAACTGCACGAGCGCGCGGGGCGGGACGGGCGGGCCCTGGTGTCCCGGGCGCGGGCGGTGCTCGTCGCAGCGGAGCCGGGGGCGGCGGCGCCGGAACTCGCCGAGCTGTGCGCACGGGCCACGACCCTGCATGCGGACGGCCGGGCGACGACCGCGGAGACGGCCACGGTGCTGCTGCTGCGGTGCCGGGCGCTGGTGGCGGGGCTGGGGAACGGGGACCGGGATGGGGATGAGGCTGGGGATAGGGCTGGAGATAGGGACGGGGATGGGGCTGTGGCCGGAGATAGGGACGGGGATAAGGGCAGGGACGTAGTCCGTGCGGATCCCACGGGCACTGCTCGGGCGCGCGAGGAGGTCCATCGGCTGCTGGCCTTCGCCGAGGAGGCGCGGGAGGGGCGGGACCGGCGCGAGGATCCGGCGTTGCTGAGCCGGATCGCCTCCGCCGTGGAGCTGTTGGCGCGGATCACCGCGGCCGAGGACCCGCGGGCCGCCGTGCGCCTCGCGACGGCCGCGGTGGGCGACCATCACGAGGCCGGGCGGCCCTGGCTCGCCACGCCCGCCGAGCTCCTGCTCGTGAGCCTGCTGTCGGAGGTCCAGGAGCACGAGCGGGCGGCCGCGGTGGCCAGGGGCGTGCTGGGGGACGCCGAGCGGGTGGGCCTGCTGGGGCCTGGCGACCGGGCACGGTTCTCGCTGGCGCTCGCCGAGACGGTGACCGCTCTGGACGGGCCCGCGGCGGAGGTGGAGACGCTTCTGGTGGACGCCGACCGGTTCGCCGCGGCCGCCGCCGAGGCCGACGGACTCGGCGCGCTGGCGCGGCTGCGGCTGGGCGGGCACTACTGCGCGCTCGGGCGCTTCCACGAGGCCGCCACCCTCCTGGAGGCCGTCCTGCCGGAGCTGCGCAGCGGGCACGACCCGGCGGACGTGGTGCAGGCACGGGTGTGGCTGGCCCATGCCCTGGCGGGGCTCGGTGAGGCCGGGAAGGCCGCCGAGCAGTACGCGCTGGCGGCGGCCGGGACCCGGGACTGGCCGGACCGGGGCCGGCACGCGCTGCTCACCCGGCAGACGGCGGAGGCGCTGGCCGCGGCCGGGCTACCGGAGGAGTCGGCCCGGGCGTACGAGCGGGCCGCCGATCTGTGGCGGGCGCTCGGCGACCGCTCCGAGGTGGTGCGGGCTCTGCGCGGCCGCGCGTGGGAGGCGCTGAGGGCGTGGGGGCCGGCCGAGGCCGAGGTGGTCATGGAGGAGGCGCTGCGCGAGAACGAGCGGGCGCTGGCCGCGGCCGGGTCGGCCGAGGAGCGGGCCGGCCGCACCGCCGAACTCGGCCACACCCACCAGCAGTTCGCGCACCTGCTGGTGGAGGCGGCGGACGCGATGCCCTGGGAGGAGGACTCCGCCGAGCGGTACGCGGAGCTCGCGGGCGGCTTCGACCGCGCGCTCGACCACGCCGGACGGGCCATCGCGGCCCTGCGGGACTGCGGCGAGCCGGACCGCCCCGACCTGTGGCTCTGCGAACTCCTGGCCGTGCGCCTGGAGTTCGCCCTCGGCCGGGTGGAGTCGGCCTCCGCGCGGGCCCGGCGGGTCCACGACGGCGTCCAGGACCTGCCCGACCCCGACGGCACCCTGGCCGACATCGCCGCGGAGTGCGCGGCGCTGCTCGGCGAGGCCGATGCGTATTGACGGGCCGGGGGCGCGGGGACGCGGGTGCGAAGCTGCGGGCGCGGGCGAGGGATGCGGGGCGCCGGTGCGGGCGCGGGTGAGGGGTGCGGGGCGCCGGTGCGGGGCTCCGGACGCGGGTGCCGGGCACCGGGCACCGGAAGCGATGCGCCGGACGCAGGGCGTGGGGTGCCGGGCACCGGAATGCCGGGCGCGAGGCGCGCGGTGCCGGACGCAGGGCGCCGAACGCCAGGTGCCGGACGCGGGCCCAAGGCGCGCAGTGTGCCGGACGCGAGCCCAAGGCGCGCAGTGCCAGACGCAGAGCGCCGGGCTCCGGACGCCGTACACGCCGGGGCGCCGGGGCGCCGGGGCGCCGGGGCGCCGGGGCGCCGGGGCGCCGGGGCGCCGGGGCGCCGGGGCCAGTGTGGGTCGGGAAGGGCTTCGTGCCTGGCGTGGTCTATCCCGTCGTCCTCGCCACCAGGGAGGCGAGGCCCGCGCGGGTCATGACGCCCGTCTTGCGGTAGACGCTGGCCACGTGGCTCTCGACCGTGCGGGGGCTGAGGGACAGGCGGTCGGCGACGGCCTGGTTGGTGAGGCCCTCGGCCACGAGGACGGAGATCTCGCGTTCGCGCGGAGTGAGCGCGGCGAGCGGGCCGTCCGCGTCCGTCGCGGGTTCGGAGGGCTCGGGGCCCAGGGCGGCCGCGCGGGTGCGGTCGGCCAGGTCGGTGAGGAGGCGGGCGCCGCCCGCGGTGGCCAGGCTCCGGGCGCGGCGCCACATCGCGGCGGCCTCGGCCGGGTCTCCGCAGGCCCGGGCCGCGGGGGCGCCGAGGAGCAGGGTGTGGGCCTCGCGGAGACAGAGGCCCGCGCGGGCGTACTCGTGCGCGGAGTCCGCGAACAGCACGGCCGCAGCGGCCTGTTCGCCCGCGTGGAGCCGCAGCCGGCCGAGGGCGCGGGCGGCGGCGGCACGCTGGGCGGGGAGGTCCAGGCGCTCGGCCTCGGTCGCCGCGAGGGACGCCGCCCGGCGGGCGCCGGAGACGTCGCCGGTGGCGAGCGAGGCCGTGACGAGCAGTTCGAGGAAGCCGGGGCGCACGGAGGGCTGGATCCGGGGCAGCGCGGGGCCGCCGCCCGCGGTGACCAGGACGTCTCGCACCCGGTACGGGTCGGTGGTCACCGGTATCGCGTGGGCGAGCAGGGCCCGGGCGAGCGTTCCCCACCAGCCGCCCGCCGTGCCGACGGTGGCGGCGGCCTCCTCCGCGGCGGCGAGTGCCTCAGGGTCGCCCAGGGGCCGGGCCTGGAGCAGGATGGTGGCCCGTATGGCCCGGGTGAAGCCGAGGACCTCGCTGCCGCCGAGGGTGACGGCGAGCTCCAGCGCCTCCTCGGCGAGCCGGAGCGAGGTGTCGACACGGCCGGTGAGCGACTGCACGTACGCGGCGCACAGCAGCAGTTGGGAGAGGGCGAAGGGGCGGCCCGTGCGGCGGGCGAGGGCGATGCCGCGGGTGGTGTGGCGTTCGGCCGCGACGGGGTCGTCGAGGAAGAGCTCGCTCCAGCCGAGCCGGACCAGGGGCTCGCAGCACGCCATGAGCTCGCCGTCGGTCATCGCGTCGACGAGGGCCGCGGCCTCCTCGGCGTGGGCCCGGGCGGTGGCGGTCTCCCCCTCGTACGCCTCCCCGAGCGCCCCGAGGGTGAGCGCCTCCACGATGCCGGCCTCGTCGCCGCGGGCGCGGGCGTCGGCGAGCACGGCGGCGAGTTCCGCGCGCACTTCGGGGAAGCGGGCCTCGAAGAGGGCGCGGCAGCCCCATTCGACGACGAGCCGCAGGCGGAGCGGGGGCCGGGGGCCCGGGCCGCGCCGGAGTTCGCGGCGGACGAGCGCGTCGGCCTCCCGGTAGCGGCCGAGGTGGCGCTCCATGAAGGCGCACAGCAGCACCGCCGCGGTGCGCGGCTCCTGTTCGCCCGCCGCCCCCTCGCAGCGGGCCCCGGGGCGGGGCTGGGCGTCCTCGCGGCACAGGCCGATCACCCGGTGCAGCAGGTCGCGGCCTTCCTCGACCCGGCCGGCGGCGCCGAGTGCGCGGGCCCGGCGCAGCTTCAGCTCCACCCGGGCCTGGGCGTGTTCGGGGGTGTCGGGCAGCACGTCGAGGACGGCCCCGAGGCGTCGGGCGGCGAGCGCCGGGTCGGTGGCCTCGGTCAGCTCGGCGGCCCGTACCAGGGCGGCGGCCGCCGAGGGCTCCCACCGGGTCAGATAGCGCTCGATGTGCTCCGCGCGCGCCGTCTCGGGGGCACCGGCGCCGGCGAGCCCCTCGGCCGCGCGGCGGTGGTACTCCCGCCGCCGCAGCGGGTCCATCGCCCGCTGCACGAGTCGGGCCAGCGCCGGGTGCCGCAGCTCCAGGGTGCGTCCGTCGGCACGTGAGCGGACGAGTCCGAGCCTTACCACCTCGCGTACGGCCTCGACGAGTTCGGCCCGCTCCGCGCCGGTCACGGCGGGCAGCAGGTCCGTGCGGGCCTCCTCGCCGAGCAGGGCCACGGCGTCGACGACCGCGCGCGCGACGCCGCCGAGGGGGGCGAGCTCGTCGAAGAGGACCGCGAGGGCGCCGCCGCTGCCACGGCCTCCGGCGAGCGCCAGGAAGTAGGCCGGGTTCCCGCCGCTGGCCGCGTGCAGTTCGGCCGCCCGGTCGGGCGCGAGGCCCGGCACGAGCTCGGCGGCGCAGTCCTCCCGGTCGAGCGGCCCGAGGACCATCCGGCAGAGGGTCCCGCTCTCTGTCCCCCGCGCGAGGGCGGTGGCGAGGGCCGGCGGGGTGCCGTGCTCGCGGCGTGCGGTCACCAGCAGGACGGGCGCGGCGACGGGGTGGCGCAGCAGATGGTCCAGCAGGTCGAGCGAGGCGCGGTCGGCCCGGTGCACGTCGTCGAGGACGAGCAGCAGGGCCGGCGCGGCGACCCGCGCGAGGGCCTCCGCCCACCGCCGGAAGATCCCGTACGGTTCGGGCCACACCTGCGGTGGCCCTCCCCACACCCGCGGCCCGGGCCAGGCACCCCGGCCGGAACCGCCGACGGGGGGCTCCGCCGGGTACGGCGGGGCGTCGTCCGCCGCCGCGAACGGCGGGTAGGGCACGGCCCCGTCGTCCTCCACCGCCCCGGGCTCGGCCCCGGGTGCGAAGTCGGCGCCGGTCGTGGCGCCGGACCAGGGCGAGAAGCCGTAGTCCGCAGCGGCGGCCCCGCGCGTGAAGTCGGGCACGGTCCAGGGCGCCCGTCCCTTGCGCACCCTGCGGGGTGCCGGTCGGACGCGGTCGCACGGCGGGGCCGTCGGGGGCGTCGTGTGTCCCGGCACTCCGAGGTCCGCGAAGGCGTCCGCGAACATCGCGAAGGGTGCGGGCCGTTCCCCGGTCGACGCCCGGCCGTGCAGGACGGTGACGCCGGCGCGGCGGGCCCTGGCGGCGAGTTCGGTCAGGAGGCGGCTCTTCCCCATGCCTGGCTCGCCGGTGATGTCGACGGCCCGCGGGCCCTCCGACCGGCCGTGGCGCGACAGGTCCAGGAGCTCCTCCAGGCGGGCGAGCTCGGCCTGCCGTCCGGCGAAGGGTGCGCGGTCGACGCACCCTTCCCTCGTGATTGTGTTCATGACCAGTCCCCCACGGACCTCGTTCCCCGACCCGTTGTACGGCACCGCACTGACAGCCGCGCCGTCGCCCCGCGTCAACGGCCGGGCGAGAGCGCCTTGAAGGCCCGGGTCTGCTCGGTGATCGCCCGCTCGGTGGGCAGCCGCTCGACGGAGGAGGCGCCGAAGAAGCCGACGACGCCGGTGGTGTGCGCCAGGACGTACGCGGCGTCCTCGGGTTCGGCGATGGGGCCGCCGTGACAGAGCACCAGGACATCGGGGTTCACCCGCTTCGCGGCGTCGTGCATCTCCTGCACGACGGCCGCCGCCCGCTCCAGGGTGAGGGCGGTGCCGGCGCCGATGGCGCCCTTGGTGGTGAGGCCCACGTGCGGGACGAGGATGTCCGCGCCGGCCCGGGCCATGTCCGCGGCCTGCTCCGGGTCGAAGACGTACGGCGCGGTGAGCAGCTCGCGTTCGCGCGCCGCGCGGACCATGTCGACCTCCAGGCCGTAACCCATGCCGGTCTCTTCCAGGTTGATCCGGAAGGTGCCGTCGTAGAGGCCGACGGTGGGGAAGTTCTGGACGCCGGCGAAGCCCATGGCCTTGAGCTCGTCGAGGAAGAGGTCCATGCGGCGGAAGGGGTCGGTGCCGCACACCCCGGCGAGGACGGGGGTGTCGCGGACGAGGGGCAGGACCTCGCGGGCCATGTCCTTGACGATGGCGTTGGCGTCCCCGTACGGCAGCAGACCGGCGAGCGAGCCGCGCCCGGCCATCCGGTAGCGGCCGGAGTTGTAGATGATGAGCAGGTCGACGCCGCCGGCCTCGGCGCACTTGGCGGAGAGCCCGGTGCCCGCGCCGGCGCCCACGAGGGCGCGGCCCTGGGCGATCTGGGCGCGCAGCCGGGCGAGTACGTCCTGACGGTTCATGGGGTTCCTCCGGGTCACGGGCGGTGGGCGGGGGCGGCGCGCCGGGCGTGCTCGCTGATCAGCTGGTGCAGGCGGTCGGCCATGGCCACGGCGAAGGAGGCGTCGTTGACGTGCGCGTCGAGCTCGTGGATGCGTACGGCGCTGCCGGTGACGGCGCCGCGCAGGGCGTGGAGTGCGGCTGCGTCGGCGTCCGGGTCGGCGAAGGGGCCGCCGGCGACGTCGACGGCGGACACTCCGCGGCGCGGCCAGAACACCTCGGCGGGGCCGCGGGCGGCGAGCAGCTTGCGGCCGATCCCGGCGCCGAGTTCGGCCATCTCCTCCGCGGTGGTCCGCATGAGGGTGACGTTCGCGTTGTGGACGAGGAGCCTGCGTCCCGCGAAGCGGTCGGGGACGCTCGCCTCGGGGCCGAAGTTGACCATGTCGAGCGCGCCGGGCGCGACGACCTGCGGGATTCCCGCGGCGCCCGCGGCCGTGAGGCGGCGGGGTCCGGCGCTGAGCACCCCGCCGACGAGCTCGTCGGCGAGTTCGGTGGTGGTGAGGTCGAGGACCCCGTCGAGCAGGCCGTCGCGGGCCAGCTTCTCGACGGCGCGGCCACCGGCGCCGGTGGCGTGGAAGACGAGGACCTCGTAGCCGTGTTCGGCGAGCCGGGCGCGGGCGGTGTCCACGGCGGGGGTGGTGACGCCGAACATGGTGGCGGCGACGACCCCCCGGCCGCGGCCGGCGGCCGTGTCCTGGTTGCGTTCGTGGCGGCGGGCCATGCCGGCGGCGGCCGCGGCGGCGTTGCCGAGGACCTGTCGGGAGACGGAGTTGAGGCCGGCGATGTCGACGACGCTGTACATCATCGTGAGGTCGCTGCTGTCCACGTAGGGGGAGACGTCGCCGCCCGCCATGGTGCTGACCAGGATCTTGGGTACGCCGATGGGCAGGGCGCGCATCGCCTGGGCGGCGATGGAGGAGCCGCCGCTGCCGGCCGCGGCGAGCACCGCGTCGGCACGGCCCTTGCGGTGCAGGTCGAGGACGACGCGGGTGAGGCCGTCGGCCATGGCGGTGACCGCGGCGCCCCGGTCGCCCGCGGCGCGCAGGGCGGCCAGTTCGTGGCCGCCGGCGCGGGCGACGAGCTCGGCGGGGACGTCGGGGACGGGGGTGTGGGCGGGCGCGGGCAGCACCCCGGTGTCGACGAGCAGGACCTCGGCCCCGTACTCGCGGAGCCGCTCGCGCAGCCAGGCGTACTCCTCCCCCTTGGTGTCGAGTGTCCCGACCAGCACCACCGTGGCCAATGCCCTCACGCTCCCTTTCTGTGGCGGTGTCACCGATCCTCGGTCGGGGGTCCGGTGGCGGCAACGACCAGTCGGGCCCGATTGGCCTGCGCGGACGGGTCGTGGCGAAGATGGGGCGCATGGCCAGGATTGCTTCGACGCGTTTGTCCCGACTGCTGACCGGCTGGGCGTCGGAGGGGCCGGGACCGTTGCCGCGGCGGCTCGCCGACGCCCTGCGGGAGCTGGCGGAGCGGGGCGACGTGCCGGCGGGCTCGGTGCTGCCCTCGCAGCGGGAGCTGGCGCTGGTCCTGGGCGTGAGCCGGTCCACGGTGACGGCGGCGTACGGCCTGCTGGAGGGCGAGGGGCGGCTGGAGAGCGTGCGCGGCAGCGGTTCGCGGCTGCGGGGCGCGGGGGTGCTCGACCGGCATCCGATGGAGGGGCGGTTGGCGAGTTTCGACGCCCGCGCCGGGACGGCGGATCTGTCGAGCGGAGCGCTGCCGGGGCTCGCCGACGTGGCGGAGGCGGTGGGCGCGCTCACGGCCGGGGAGTTGGCGCCGCTGCTCGGGGCGGACGGCTACCACCCGTACGGCCTGCCGGAGCTGCGGGAGGGCGTCGCCGCGTACTACCGGGCGGCCGGTGTGCCGACGGACGCGGAGGAGATCCTGGTGACGGCGGGCTCCCAGCAGGCGGTGTGGCTGGTGGCGCAGGCGCTGGTGGACCCGGGCGACACGGTGGTGGTGGAGGACCCGACGTACCGGGGCGCCCTGGAGGCGCTGCGGGCGCGCGGGGCGCGGCTCGTGCCGGTGGGCGGCGCCGGGGCGGACTGTTCCGGTGCGGCGGAGCTGCGACGGCTGTGCGGGTCGGTCCGGCCGCGGCTCGTCTATCTGCAGCCGACGGCGCACAACCCCACGGGGCGGAGCCTGGACGGCCCGGCGCGCCGGGAGTGGCGCGAGGTCCTCGGCGCGCTGGGGCTGTTCGCGGTGGAGGACACGGCGTGCGCGGAGCTGACGCTGGACGGGGACGAGGCGGTGGTGCCGCTCGTGGCGGGGCTGCCGAGCGGGTCGACGGTGACCGTGGGCACCTTGTCGAAGCTGTTCTGGGGCGGGCTGCGGGTGGGGTGGGTGCGGTCCTCGCCGCAGGTGGTGGCCCGGCTGGCGAAGATCAAGACCTCGGTCGACCTGTCGTGTTCGGTGGTGGACCAGCTGGTGGCCGTCCGGCTGCTCGCGGAGCTGCCGCGGGCGCGGGCGCGGCGGCGCGCGCTGCTGCGGGAGCGTCTCGCGGCGGCGGAGGCGCTGTTGCGGGTGGAGGCGCCGCGGTGGGAGTGGGCGCGGCCGGCGGGCGGCCCCGCGCTGTGGGTGCGGGTGCCGGGTGCCGATACGGAGGCGACGGCCCAACTGGCGCGGCGGCGGGGCGTCTCGGTGGTGCCGGGTTCGGCGTTCTCGCCGGTGGACGGCTTCCGCGACCGGCTTCGGCTGCCGTACGCGCACGGGGTCGACGCCCTGGCGGCGGCGCTGCCGACGCTCCTGGACTGCGCGGCCCGCAGCGGGGCGGGCGGGGGCTGAGCGCGGGGGTTACAGGGGCGACAGGGGCGGTTCGACGCGCCGAGACGTCGAACCGCCCCCTCTGCGGGGATCGCCTCGAACCGCCCCCCTGCGGGGATCGCCTCGAACCGCCCCCCTGCGGGGATCCCTCGTGGCGGTGGCCGGCGCGCTGGCGCTGGGGGCGGCGATGCTCCCCGCAGGGTCCCCGAGCCGGGACTGCCGATCGGCGCCGTGGGATTGCGCGGATCAGCCCTGTGCACCGGCCGCGAGGGCGGCGGCCTCGGCCCTGGCCGCTCCTTCGGCGCGGCCGCGCTTGGCGGTGCGGATGGTCCACAGGACGAGGAGGCCGAGGGTCCCGTAGATGAGGAAGGGGTTGACGACGACCATGGCGTCGACGGACAGCGTGTACGAGAGGGCGACGCGGGCGGTGGCCTCGACGAGGTAGGCGAGGCCCCAGACGACCGTCATGCGGCGCATCACGCTGCGGAAGCCCTCGAACTGCCAGAGGCCGTTCCACCAGGCGTGGCTCTCGGCGGTGCCGTCGGTGGAGAAGCGGCGGCCGAAGTAGAACATCAGCGGCTTGGGGGCGAGCAGCGTCGCCAGGCAGAGCGCGCCGAACAGGCCCGTCACGACCGAGTCCTTGACGAGCAGGGCGCGCGTGGAGTGGGCGCCGACGAGCGAGACGACCGCGGTGAGGGCGAGGAAGAAGAGGGTGACGACGGCGAACTCGTCCATTTTGCGGTGCCAGACGAGATGGACGACGGTGTCGAGGACCGGCCAGACGCCACTGAGCAGGAGGGCGGTGAACTCGCTCCAGCCGCGGTCGGTGAGCGCTCCGTAGGTGAGGATGGGCGCGATGATGTTGAGCCCGACGGTGAGCGTCCAGCCGATGGCGGTGGCGGCGCCCGAGCGGGCGGGCGGGCCGGGACGCGGCTGTGGTGCGGACATGGTTCCCCCTGGGTGAATGGCCTGGTCAGTGTGGTTTTCGCACCGTAGGGCGCCGTCCTGGGGGCGGACAAGGCGACGGCGACCCAAATGATCTTCAAGACTTCCGCACCGTTCGTCACCCAAACCGGCGAGATGATGCACAGGGAGTCATATAGGCAGGTCGAGTGCTTCTCGCGCCGTCTCGCGCGCCCTGGCGAGGGGTGATCATCCGCGCGCACCCTGAAGAACATGCCGGAGCAGCTGGTTCCGGCGGGCGGCGCGGATCGACGGGGAGGGCCGTATGCCGGGTGCGGACGTGTGCGTGGTCGGGGGGCGGGCCCGGTCGGCCTGACACTGGCGATCGCCCTGCGCAGACCCGGCCTCGGCGTACGGGTGGTGGACCGCGCCCCGGCCGCCAAGCGCGAGGCGCGCGCCCTGGTGGTGTGGCCGCGCGCGGCGGAGGCCCTCGGGGTGCTGGGCCCGCTCGGCCGCCAGGCGGTGGAGCTCGGGGAGGTGACCATCCACGGGCGCGGCCGGCCGCCCGGCGAACTGGTCACGGGCTGGCACCGCTCCGCCCACCGCCGCCCGCTCAACATCGAACAGCACGACATCGAGCGCCTGTTGTACGAGCAGCCGGCCGGACTCGGCACCGAGGTCGAGTGGGACACGGAGGTCACGGACGTCAAGGACCACGACGACCGTGCGGAGTTCACCCTCCGGCTCCCCGACGCCTCCGCGGAGTCCGCCACCGCCTCCTGGATCGTCGGCTGCGAAGGCACGGCGAAGGCACGGCGAGTGTGGTCCGCGACCGGCTCGGGATCGCCTTCGAGGGGCGGCGCGGGACCGGCATGCAGGTCGTGCAGGGCAACGCGCGCGCCGACGGGCCCCTGGGCCACCGCCCGGGCCCGGATCCCGAGCGGCTCGACGTGCGCAGGGACTCCGCGCGCCACCGCGGGTTCGGCCTGGGCATCCACTACTGCGTGGGCGCCGCGCTCGCCCGGGCGGAGGCGGGTCTGGCGGTGCCGCTCGAACGCCTGCCGGCGCTGCGGCCGGGGTGCGGCCGCTCGTGACGGCGCGTTACGCCCCGGACTGGGTGTTCCACGAGCCGGAGGGGCCGACGGTGACGGTTCCGGCGGTGCCGCCCCGCCGCGCTACGGCGTAGTCGTCGGTGACGGCGTGGGCGTCGGGGTCGGTGACGGCGTGGGCGTCGAGGTCGGCGTCGGCGCGGCCGTGGTGGCGGGCGACGGCCACGCGGACTGCGGCCAGTCCTCGGCCGGCGGGCTCCAGGTCGGTTCGGCGGGCGGCGCGAAGGGGCCCGCGCGGTTGGCCATGAGGGCCATCATCACGCCGACGACGACGAGCGAGGCGATGACGAGGAACATCCCCACGGGGTTGCGCGGGTTGTACTCGTAGCGCCAGCCGTACCGGCTCCGCCGGAAGACCGGCTCGTGATCGTCGTCCACCGCGCGGCTCCCCCTGTCCGATATCGGCGCCAGGCTACCCCGCGGGCCTCAGGCTGCCGGCGAGCGTGGTCACGACCGCCGTCCCGACCGCCGTCCCGACCACCCTCCCGCCCGCCGTCCCGACCGCCCTCCCGACCGCCCTCCCGACAGCCGTCCCCGACGGGACCGGCTCCGCCGAGTTGCGGCCCCGGCCCACGCCTTCCAGGCTGCGTCGTGTGTGACAGGCGCAACGCCCGCGGGAGGGATCTTGACGCATTCCTGACGTCCACCGCCGTCTTCCCTACGGATCCCATGCGTACGCTGACTCGGCTGCCGTCCGAGCGATGGCCGAAAACCGACCAGCACACCGCACCGGACAGCAGGAGCCTTCGATGGCCACCACGTCGCCCACCACTCGTACCAGTCGGCTGCGCGCCTGGATGCTGGAAGGCCTGTCCGACATGGGCAAGGGGCGGACCGCCACCCCGGCGCCGCCGGAGGCGGAAGCGCCCGCGTCCAAGCTGGAGCACAAGGGGCAGCCCTGGTGGCGCGTCATGTGTCTGACCGGTGTCGACTACTTTTCGACCCTCGGCTACCAGCCGGGCATCGCCGCCCTCGCGGCCGGACTGCTCTCCCCGGTGGCCACCGTCGTGCTCGTCGTCGTGACGCTCGCGGGCGCCCTGCCGGTCTACCGGCGGGTGGCCGAGGAGAGCCCGCACGGCGAGGGTTCGATCGCCATGCTGGAACGTTTGCTCTCCTTCTGGAAGGGCAAGCTGTTCGTCCTGACGCTGCTCGGCTTCGCGGCGACCGACTTCCTCATCACCATCACCCTCTCCGCCGCCGACGCCTCGACCCACCTGGTCGAGAACCCCCATCTGGCCGAGACCCTGCACGACAAGCAGATGGTGATCACGCTGGTGCTCGTCGCGCTGCTCGGCGCGGTGTTCCTCAAGGGCTTCCTGGAGGCGATCGGCGTCGCGGTCGCGCTCGTCGGCGTCTACCTGGGCCTGAACGTGGTGGTCGTCGTCACCGGCCTGTGGCACGTGCTGACCGAGGGGCACGTGGTGACCGACTGGTCGGCGGCCCTGACGGCGGAACACGGCAACGTCTTCGCGATGGTCGGCGTGGCTCTCCTGGTCTTCCCGAAGCTGGCGCTCGGCCTGTCCGGCTTCGAGACCGGTGTCGCGGTCATGCCGCACGTCAAGGGCGACCCGGACGACACCGAGGAGAAGCCGACCGGCCGGATCCGGGGCACGAAGAAGCTGCTGACGACCGCCGCGCTGATCATGAGCGTGTTCCTGATCGCGACCAGCTTCATCACGACGGTCCTCATCCCGCAGAAGGAGTTCGAGTCGGGCGGCCAGGCCAACGGCCGCGCCCTCGCCTATCTCGCGCACGAGTACCTGGGCAACACCTTCGGCACGGTCTACGACGTCTCCACGATCGCGATCCTCTGGTTCGCCGGCGCGTCGGCGATGGCCGGCCTGCTCAACCTGATGCCCCGCTATCTGCCCCGCTACGGCATGGCGCCGCACTGGGCCCGCGCCGTGCGTCCCATGGTGATCGTCTTCACGCTGGTCGCCTTCCTCGTGACGTGGATCTTCGACGCGGACGTCGACGCGCAGGGCGGCGCGTACGCGACCGGTGTCCTCGTCCTGATCTGCTCGGCGGCCATCGCCGTGACGATCGCGGCGCGCAAGGCCGGCCAGCGCGGCTGGGCGATCGGTTTCGCGGTGATCTCGGCCGTGTTCCTCTACACGACCGTCGTGAACGTCATCGAGCGGCCCGACGGTGTGAAGATCGGCGCCTGCTTCATCGCCGGCATCATCCTGATCTCGCTCCTCTCCCGGCTCGGCCGCGCCTTCGAGCTCCGGGTCACCCATGTCGAGCTCGACGACATGGCCGAGCGGTTCATCCGCGACATCTCGAAGCGCACGCCCCGCTTCATCGCGAACGAGCCGGACAACCGCGACGCGGAGGAGTACCGGTCCAAGAAGGACCAGATCCGCGCGGACAACGACCTCCCCGGCACCGAGGACTTCGTCTTCGTCGAGGTGACGGTGACCGACCCGTCCGAGTTCGAGGCCGGCCTGACGGTGAAGGGCGAGGTCCTGCACGAGCGCTTCCGGGTCCTGACCGTGGAGAGCTCCTCCGTCCCCAACGCGCTCGCGGCCCTGCTGCTCCACGCCCGCGACCTCACCGGCGTCCGCCCGCACGTCTACTTCGAGTGGACCGAGGGCAACCCCTTCGCCAACTTCCTCCGCTTCTTCCTCTTCGGCCAGGGCGAGATCGCCCCGGTCACCCGGGAGATCCTGCGCGAGGCGGAGCCTGACCGCGAACACCGGCCGCGCGTCCACGTGGGCTGAGGCCGAGCCGCTCAGGACACCTCATATACTCAACAATACGAGTAGCCCAGTATACGACTACTCGAATAGTTGGGCGCTTGAGTACATGAAGGCGGTCGGTCGCATGACGGTTCCCCCCGGTACCCGCTACCTGCGGTACGTCGCCCTCGGCGACAGCCAGACGGAAGGCGTCGGGGACGGCGACGACACCCGGGGCCTGCGGGGCTGGGCCGACCGGCTCGCGGAGCTGGTCGCACGGGACAGCCCGGAACTCCGGTACGCCAACCTGGCCGTACGCGGACGTCTCTCCGGCCAGGTGCGGGCGGAGCAACTCGCCCCGGCCCTCGCACTGCGCCCGGACCTGGCGACGGTCGTGGCCGGCGTGAACGACCTGCTGCGGCCGCGCTTCGACGCCGACGAGGTCGCGGGGCACCTGGAGGCGATGTTCGCCGCGCTCACCGCCCAGGGAGCCAGGGTGGCCACCCTGACCTTCCCCGACCTCACACGGATGATCCCGCTGGCCCGCCCGGTCGCGCCCCGCATCGCCGCCGTCAACGCGCGCATCCGCGAGGTCGCCCGCACCCACGGCGTCACCGTCGTCGAGACCGGCCACCACCCGGTCGTCACCGACCCGCGGCTGTGGAGCCCCGACCGGCTCCACGCGGCACCGCTCGGCCATGCCCGGATCGCCGCCGCCGTGGCCGAGGCACTCGACCTGCCCGGCAGCGACGGTTCCTGGTCCCACCCGCTCCCCCGGCCCGAGGCCCGCCCGGCCACCGGCCCGCGGGCCGCCGTAGCCGAACTGGCCTGGGCCGCGTCCTTCCTGGCCCCCTGGCTCACCCGCCGCCTCCGCGGCCGCTCGTCGGGGGACGGGCGAACGGCCAAGCGGCCGTCGCTGCTTCCGGTGACGGCGGCGGGCTGATCGGACGTCAGGCCGAACCGAGGCGGAGCGCTCCGGAGGCCACCTGGATCGCCTCGGAGATCGCTTCGGAGGTCGCCGCGGAGATCGCCGCGCAGGTCGCCTCGCAGGTCGCCTCGGAGATCGCCGCGAACGTGCCCTGGGGCGCCTCGGGGGCGCCTCGGGGGCGCCTCGGGGGCGCCTCGGGGGTAGACCTCAGGGACGGCCCAGGGTTCTGATCCGGGTGATCACCGATGGGCAACGGCGTCCGCTTCCAGCAGAGTTGACCTTGTCAGCACGACTCGTCGACACCGCTCGAAGGAACCCCGATGCGCCTCCGCAACACCGCCTCCGCCCTCGCTCTGGCCACCGCCGTCGCCGTCGTCACCACCGGCGCGACCATGCCGGCGAGTGCCGCGGATTCCACGGCGGCTTCGGCCTCGACGTCCGTCTCGGCCCCGGCGACCCCCACCGTCCAGGACGTCCTCAGCCGTCTCCCCAACGGCACCGTGGCCGGCGCACTGGTGAGACGGGACGGCGTGGGAGCCGCCGTCGGCCCGGTCAGCGCCGATGCGTACTTCCGGATCGGCAGTGCCACCAAGGTGTTCACCAACACCGTGGTGCTCCAGCTCGTCGCCGAGCACCGCCTCGACCTCGACGCACCGGCCCGGCGCTACGTCCCCGACCTGCTGCCCGCAGCGTACGAGGGCGTGACGGTGCGTCGGCTCCTGGACCACACGAGCGGTCTCCCGCGGCCCGCGGCCGCCCCCGGCCCGGCCGACGGGCCGGGCTGGTGGCTCAGGTCCGTGACGCCGAGGGAGGCCCTGCGCGCCTCGTTCGAGCAGGCCGCGGGGACTACGCCCGCTCCGGGCTCGGTGCAGCAGTACAACGGGCTCAACTCCCTGGTCCTGGGACTGCTGGTCGAGCGGGTCACCGGCCACTCCTTCGGCCATGAGCTGGAGCGGCGGATCATACGGCCGCTGCAGCTGCGCCACACGAGCCTGCCCGCGGCCGACGACCCGGCCATACCCGCGCCGCACGCCCAGGTGTACGTCGACGGGCAGGACGTGACGGAGCAGAGTCCGTACCCGTGGGCCGAGGGCGGCGTCATCTCCACCGCAGCCGACCTGGACCGCTTCCTCACGGCGCTGTTCCGGGGACGCCTGCTCCCGCCCGCCCAGCAGAGGCTCGTGTTCGACATACCCGAGGTGAGCAGCGCCACCACCAACACCAACTGCGTCGGGCCGGAAGCCTGTTTCAGCGTCGGCGGACTCATGCGCTACGAGCTGCCGAACCACACGTACGTGTGGGGCAAGACGGGCTCGCGTCCCGGCTGGGACAGCGGGTTCTTCGCCACCAGGGACCTCAGGCACCGCGTGGTGTACTCGCTGAACCCGACGGGGAACGGCTCGCCGCTCCCGTACATCCAGGCGATCGTCACCGCCGCGCTCGGCGACTGACGTCCGTGGGCCCGCTGCTCCCCTCCCCCGGGGCCCGCGGACTCAGCCGACCGCCGCGCGGGCCCCGGCGATACGGGCCGGGTCCCAGCCGCGCCGGGGGACCGAGTCCAGGAGGAGTCGGGTGTAGGGGTGTTCCGGTTCGGCGAGGACGCGGGCGGTGGGGCCCGACTCCACGATCCGGCCCGAGCGGAGCACCACCAGTTCGTCGGTGATGTGCCGCACGACCGCGAGGTCGTGGGTGACGAAGAGGAAGCCGACACCCGCCTCGCGCCTGATCCTGGCGAGGAGTTCGAGGATCTGGGCCTGGATGGAGACGTCCAGCGCGGCCACGGCCTCGTCGAGGACGAGGACCCTCGGCTCGGCGGCCAGGGCACGGGCGATGGCCACGCGCTGGCGCTGGCCGCCGGAGAGGCGGCGGGGCAGGGCGTCGGCCTCGCGGGGGCCGAGGCCGACCTGGTCCAGGAGTTCGGCGACTCGGGCGCGGCGCGCCGCCGGGTCGAGCCGGAAGTGCAGCCGGAGCACCTCGTCGACACAGCCGCCGGCGGTGATCCGGGGGTCGAGGGAGAGATAGGGGTCCTGGAAGACCATCTGGATCTCGCGTGCCCTGGCCAGTCGTTCGGCCCGGCCGCGGGGGCGGGCGGAGCGGTCGCGGCCGTCGAGGGTGACGGTGCCGGCGTCGGCGCGTTCGAGGCCGACGAGCATGCGGACGGTCGTGGTCTTGCCGCTGCCGGACTCGCCCACGATGCCGAGGGAGGAGCCGGGGGCGAGGGTGAAGGACACGTCGTCGACGGCGGTGTGGTCGCCGTACTCCTTGCGGAGCCCCGTGACGACCAGGCCCTCTCCCTTCACGGTGGTGGTCACAGCAGGATCCCTTCGTCGGCGCGGTGGCAGGCGGCGAGCCCCTCGCCGTGGGCGGTCAGCGCGGGTGCCTCTTCCTCGCAGCGGGGCAGGGCGTGGGCGCAGCGGGCGGCGAAGGCGCAGCCGGGCGGGGCTTCGGCCACGGAGACCGGGCGGCCCTCGATGGGCCGGGGGGCGGGGGCGTCGGGGTCGATGCGCGGGGTGCAGGAGAGCAGGCCCGCGGTGTACGGGTGGCGGGGCCGGTCGAAGAGTTCGCCCGCGGTACGGGTCTCGACGATGCGGCCGGCGTACATCACGTACACGCGGTCGCAGATGGCGGAGGCCAGTTCGAGGTCGTGGGTGACGAAGAGCAGTCCGGTGCCGCGTTCGGCCTGGAGGCGGGTGAGGATCGCGATGATCTCGGCCTGGGTGGTGACGTCGAGGGCGGTGGTCGGCTCGTCGGCGACGATGAGCGCCGGGTCGCCGGCGAGGGCGGCGGCGATGACGACGCGCTGGAGCATGCCGCCGGAGAACTCGTGGGGGCGGCGGCGCAGGGCGCCGCGCGGGTCGCGGATGCCGACGGCGTCGAGGAGCTCCTCCGCGCGGGCGGTGGCCTGGACGGCGGGGGTGCCGGCGGCGCGCAGGCCCTCGGTGACGAAGTCGCCGACGCGGCGCAGCGGGTTGACCGAGGCGCGGGGGTCCTGGAAGACCATGGCGACCTCGCGGGCGCGCACGGCGGCGAGTCCGGCCCGGTCCAGGGTGAGCACGTCGCGGCCGCCGACCCGGACCTCGCCCGTGGTGTGGGCGTGCTGGGGCAGCAGGCCGAGGACGCTGCGGCAGGCGACGGACTTTCCGGAGCCGGATTCGCCGACGAGGCCGATGGTCTCGCCGGGGGCGACGGTGAGGGAGACGCCGTCGAGGAGGGGGCGGGCGGCCTGGCCTTCGGGGAGGCGCAGGGTGAGCCGGTCGATCTCGAGGACGGGCCGGGTCTGCTGGGGAAGGTTGCTCATGGGGGTCACCGCTCCCGCTTCGCGATCCGGTCGGCGATGCCCTCGCCGACGATGCCGAACGCCACGACGGCGAGGACGATGCACACGGAGGGTGCGAGCGCGGGGAGCATCGCCCCCTGCTGGAGGGCCGACTGGCCTTCGTTGATCATGGCGCCCCAGTCGGCGGTCGGCGGCTGGACGCCGAAGCCGAGGAAGGAAAGCGCGGCGAGGTCCATCAGGGCGTAGCCGAAGTTCATCGCCGACTGGGCGAGGAGGGTGGGGGTGATGTTGGGGAGCAGGTGGCGCAGGCTGATGGTCCAGCCGGACCAGCCCTGGACGCGGTAGGACTCGATGTACGGGCGGGCCTTCTCCTGGCGGGCGATGCCGCGGACCAGGCGTCCGACGTACGGGGTGTAGGCGACGGACATGGCGATGACGGGGGCGGTCATGCCGGAGCCGACGATCGCCACCAGCATGATCGCGAGGAGCAGGCCGGGGATGGCGAAGACCAGGTCCATGGAGCGGGAGAGGAAGGCGTCCGCCCAGCCGCCGCGCCAGCCGGCGACGACACCGAGGGCGGTCCCGAGCAGGGTGGAGACGGCGACGACGAGGAGCGGGCCGAGGAGACCGGTGCGGGCGCCGTACATCAGCCGGGACAGGATGTCGCGGCCGGACTGGTCGGTGCCGAGGAGGTGGTCGCCGGAGGTGCCGACGAGGCTCGACGTCAGGTCCATCGCCTCGGGGTCGTAGGGGGCGAGGACGGGGGCCAGGGCGGCGACGAGCACGAGGGCCGTGAGGAGGAGCACGGCGGCGTTGAACATCGGGCCCTGGCCGAGTGCCCGGAGCCGGCGGAGGCCGGGGCGGCGACGCAGCGCGTCCGCGGGCTCGGCCGCCCCGGGGCTTGCGGTGAGGGTCATGAGGTGCCTTCCCCGTGGAGGGTGAGCCGGGGGTCGATGAGAGGGGCGCAGAGGTCGACGACCAGGTTGACGAGGACGAAGGCCGCGACGCTGAGCAGGGTGACGGCCTGGACGACGGCGAAGTCCTTGGCGCTGACGGACTGCACGAGGAGGGAGCCGAGTCCGGGGACGTCGAAGGCGGTCTCGACGACGGAGGTGGTGACGAGGAGACCGGCGAGCATTGTGCCGCCGACGGTGACCACGGGTCCGAGGCTGTTGCGCAGCACGTGCCGGCGGACGACGGTGCGGCCGGCGACGCCGCGGGCGCGGGAGACGTCCACGTGTTCGCGGCCGAGTTCGTCGAGCATCGCGGATCGGGTCACCCGGGCCAGGAGTCCGGCGAAGGTGGTGGCGAGTGCGAAGGCCGGCAGCGTGAGGTGGTAGAGGCGGTCGCCGAGGCCCTCGGGGGTGCCGCCGGGGCCGGGGAACCAGCCGAGGTTCACGGAGAAGAGCGAGACCAGACCGATGGCGCTGACGAACGAGGGGGTGGCGGTGGCGACGCCGGTGGCGATGAGGACGGCCCGGTCGAGGAAGCCGGGGCGCAGGGCGGCGAGGATGCCCGCCGTCACGCCGCCGACGGCGACGAGGACGGCGGAGTAGCCGACGAGCAGCGCGGTGCCGGGGAGGCGGGAGCCGAGCAGCGTGGAGACGTCCTGGTGGTACTGGGCGGAGCGCCCGAAGTCGCCGTGGAGCACGCCGCCGAGCCACTTGGCGTACTGGACGGCCAGCGGGTCGTCGAGGTGGTACTCGGCGCGCAGCGCGGCGACGGTCTCGGGGGTGGCCGGGCGGCCGTGGAGCAGGAAGGAGACCGGGTCGCCGGGGGCGAGGTGGACGCCGGCGAAGACCACGAAGGAGGTGACGAACAGGACGCCGAGGAGTCCCGCGAGTCGACCGAGCAGGTAGCGGAGCATGCCGTTCATCAGGAGGAGGCACCGATCGTCGCGGCCCAGGGGTAGTAGAGCTGGGAGATTCCGGTGGGGGCGCCGGTGATGCGGTTGCCGAGGAAGACGGTGTACGGGGCCTCGTAGACCGGGATGACGGGCAGTTCGCGCACCGCGATCCTCTGGAGTTCGGCGGTGAGGTCGGAGCGGGCGCCGGGGTCGGCGGCGGCGTTGGCGCGGTCGAAGGCGGCGTCGTAGACCGGGTCGGACCAGTTGCCGTAGTTCGCGAAGTCGCCCGTGCGCAGGTACTGGTAGAACTCCAGCGGGTCGGGGGTGTTGTCGTACCCGTTGGTGATGACCAGGTCGAGTCCCTTGCGGGCGTTGGGGTCGACGAAGATGCTGCTGTACGCCTCGGGCGAGACGGACTTGAGCTGGACGTCGAGGCCGATCTGGCGGCCGGCGGCCTGCACGGCGTTGGCGACGACGCTGATCTCGGGCGCGAGGGTGCTGGTCACGAGGGTGACCTTCTTGCCGGTGGCGCCGGCCTGGTCCACGAGCTCCTTGGCGCCGGCCACGTCGTAGACGGGCTCGGGCAGGTCCTTGAAGTAGCCCTCGGTGCGCTCCGGGGTGAGGGACCAGGCGCTGCGGGCCGTGGGGGCCTTGGCGGGGATCCCGATGCCGCCGGCGGCGGCCTTGATGATGTTCTTCCGGTCCAGGGCCATGGACAGGGCCTGGCGGACCTTCAGGTCGCCGAGGGTGCCCTTGAAGTCGAGGACGGCGAGGTCGGCGGCGGCGGTGTTGGGGCCGAAGTACACCTTGCCCTTGCTGGAGGCGCGCAGCTGGGCGAGGGAGGAGGAGGGGACCATGTAGCCGCCGTCGGCGGTGCCGGAGAGGAAGGTGTTCGTGCGGGCGGAGGGGTCCTCGACGAAGGTGAAGCGGACCGTGTCGGTCTTCGCCGTGAGCTTCTTGTCCCAGTACCCGGCGTACTTCCTGAGGGTGATCGACTCGCCCTGCTGCCACGTGTCCAGGGCGTAGGGGCCGGTGCAGTTGACCTTGCCGCCGGGGACTCCGTACTCCTTGCCGGCCTTGGCGAGGAAGGCGGCGCTCTCGATGGTGCCGGGCGAGGCGGCCATGAGCTCGTTGAGCAGGACGTCGGGCTTGGTGAGCCGGAGGGTGACCTGGAGGGGGCCGGTCTTCTCGATCGTCTTGACGTTCTTGAAGGCGGATCCCCAGGGGGAGCCGGTGGCCGGGTCCATCTGGCGCTTGAGGGAGGCGACGACGTCGTCGGCGGTCATGGTGCTGCCGTCGTGGAACTTCACCCCGGAGCGCAGCGTGTAGACCCACACCAGGGGGTCGGGGTTCTCCCACTTGACGGCGAGGCCGGGCTCGATCTTCAGGTCGGGGGTGACCCGCAGGAGCTGCTCGCAGACGTTGGCGAGGACGGTGTTCGGCGGGTAGTCGAAGGCCTGGGCGTAGTCGAGCGTGTACGGCTCGGCGTACAGCGACCAGGTGAAGGAGGGCAGGGGGCCCTTCGCCGCGGGCGAGTTCGGCGTGACGGTGTACGCGGCGGAGCCGGCGCCCGGCTGCTTGGCGCCGGCGCAGCCGGTCACCGTGGCGGCGAGGGCCGCGGTACAGACGGCGGCGGTGAGGAGTCTGGAGGTGCGCAAGGAGACCCACCCCTTTACGGGTGTAGAGGTGCACTGGGGATGGTGGGGGATGGAGCGAGTATTGATGCGGGAACGTTCCCGCACAAGCCTCTGCGGGAACGGTTTTGCAAAGGTCAGGAAGGTGGCAGCATCGGACCGTGACCACACGTGAACACACCGGAGGGCATGCCGAGGACAGGCCTGGCGGACGTGGCGCGCGAGCGCCCGGACCGCGGGTCAGGCTCGTCGACGTGGCCCGCGAGGCGGGGCTGTCGAAGACGACGGTCTCCGCCGCGCTGAACGGCACCGGGCGGCTCTCCCCCGCGGTGCGGGAGAGGGCGCGCGAGACCGCGCGGCGCATGGGCTACCGACCCAACGCCACCGCCCGGCAGCTGCGCGCCGGGCGGGCCCGGCTGATCGGCTACGTAGTCGGCGAGTTCGCCGGCGAGCCCTGGGCGTATCTGGACTCGCCGTACTTCGCCCGGCTGACGAGCGCGACCGCGGCCGCGGCCCTGAGGCACGGCTACGCGCTGGTGATGCTGCCCGCGGGGACGCTGCAGCGGGAGTGGGCCGATCTGCCCCTGGAGGCGGTGATCGTCGCCGACCCCGTCGAGGACGACCCTCTCGTGGAGGACTTCCTCGCCGCCCGGATCCCGGTGTTCAGCGACGCGTCGGTGGCGGACCGGAGCGGCGCGTACTGGGTGGACCTGGACACGGAGGCGGCGGTGGCGGACTCCCTCGACCATCTGCGGGAGCGGGGAGCCCGGCGGACCGCGCTCGTCCTGCCCGACAGCACGACCCGCTTCCACCGCCACGTCCTCGCCGCGTACCGCGCGTGGTGCGCGCGGCACGGTGCCGAGAAGCTGGTCACCCTGGTCCCCGAGCCCGGCAACGGACCGGTGGTCAGGGCGGTCGAGGAGACCCTGGGTGCCGAGCCCCGGCCCGACGCGCTGTTCGTCGTGGCCGAGGCCAGCCCCCCGCTGGTCCTGGACGCCGCGCGGCGGCTGGGCCTCGCGGTGCCGGGGGACGTACGGGTGGTGTGCGTCAGCGAGGACAGCACCGCCGCACACGCCGATCCCGCGGTCACCACGCTGAGCCTGCGCCCCGAGGACGTCGCGGAGGAGGGCATCAAGCTGCTGGTCTCCGCCCTGGAGGGCGGAGACAGCACTCCCCCCGGCGTGCTGCTCTCCGCCCGGCTTCAGGTGCGGGCCTCGTCGTGACGGGGCTCCCGGCCGGGCGCGGCCCGACCGGGTCGCCGGTCCGGCGCGGTCCGACCGGTCTCCCCGTCCGGCGGGGTCCGGCGACCCGGGAGCGGAACCGGGCCGGGACACCGCCCCCGGTCCCGGCGGCCCGGCCCCTTCGCCGGCCGGGGTCCCGGCGGTCGTGCCGGGCTGACGGCGCCCCGCGACCCCGCGCGGCGCCGCTCGCTGGTCCGGCCTGACCGACACGACGTCCTCCTAGCCCGCGTACACGCGGCTGCCGCCGACGAAGGTCTGTTCCACGCGGGCCGCGGCGATCTCCTCGGCCGGCGCGGTGAGGATGTCCCGGTCGAGGACGACGAGGTCGGCGAGGTATCCGGCGCGCAGGCTGCCGGCCTCGTCGTGACCGCCGACGTGCGCGGAGCCCGCCGTGTAGGCGCCGAGGGCGGTGGTCAGGTCGAGGCGCTGCTCGGGCAGGAAGACCCGGCCGTCGGTGGCCTCCGGCTCGGCCCGGTTGACGGCGACGTGCAGCCCGGCGAGCGGGTCGGGGCTGCTGACCGGCCAGTCGCTGCCGGCGACCAGGGTGGCGCCGGCCCGGACCAGGTCGCCGAACGGGTACTGCCACGCGGCGCGTTCGGGGCCGAGGAAGGGGATGGTCAGCTCGTCCATCTGCGGCTCGTGCGCGGCCCACAGGGGCTGGATGTTGGCGAGCGCTCCGAGCCGGGCGAAGCGGGCGATGTCGTCGGGGTGCACGACCTGGAGGTGGGCCAGGTGGTGGCGGTTGCCGCGGCGGCCGTTGGCCCGGATCGCGGCCTCGACGGCGTTCAGCGCCTCGCGCACGGCGCGGTCGCCGAGTGCGTGGAAGTGCACCTGGAAGTCGAGGGCGTCCAGCTCGGTGACGTAACCGCACAGCGCCTCGGGGTCGACGAAGCTCAGCCCGGTGTTGGCCGTGGCGCAGCCGCAGCCGTCGAGGTAGGGGCTGGTCATGGCGGCGGTGAAGTTCTCGGCGACGCCGTCCTGCATGATCTTGACCGAGCCGGCCCGGAAGCGCCCGTGGCTCGACTTCGCGCGCCGCTCGACGAGTTCGGGGATCTGCTCCGCCCCGCGCTCCCGGTCCCACCACAGCGCACCGCTGACGCGGGCGGTGAGGGTGCCGTCCTGGGCGGCGGCGAGATAGGCGTCGGTGGGGTCCGGCATTCCGCTGAAGGCGCCGAGCAGGGCGTCCTGCCAGCCGGTGATGCCGAGCGAGTGCAGCAGCTCCTGGGCGCGCAGCAGTCCGGCACGCCGGTCGGCGGCGGTGCTCGGCGGCACCAGCCGCTGGACCAGGGCGACCGCGCCCTCCTGGAGCACCCCGCTCGGGGTCCCGTCGGCCTCGCGCTCGATGCGGCCGTCGGCCGGGTCGGGCGTCTCGGCGGTGATCCCGGCGAGCTCCAGGGCGCGGGAGTTGGCCCAGGCACCGTGGTGGTCGCGGTTGACCAGGATGACGGGGCGGTCGGCGACCACGCCGTCGAGCAGCCGCCGGGAGGGCAGCCCGCCCTCGAAGCTCTCCATGGACCAGCCACCGCCGGTGATCCAGGGGCGGTCCGGGTGGGCGGCCGCGAACGCGCCGATGATGCGCAGGTAGTCGTCGACGCCCGTGGTGCCGCTGAGGTCGCACTCGGCCATCTCGCGCCCGCCGGACACGGCGTGGATATGGGCGTCGTGGAAGCCGGGGATCAGCAACTTGCCCGTGAGGTCGACGACTTCGGTCTTCGGACCGATGAGCTCGCGCACCTCGTCGTGGCCGACGGCGGTGATCCGCTCGCCGACCACGGCGAGGGAGGTGGCCCGGGTGCGGGCGGGGTCGCCGGTGAAGACGGGGCCACCGGTGAAGACCAGGTCGGCCGTGCTCATGTACGTACTCCTGGAGGTGAGGGGACCGGGGTCTGCCTGCCCCGGGCGCCGGACCGGCCCCGAGGCGGGGGCCGGTGCGAGGGGCGTCATGCAACCCGTACGGTGGTTTACACGTCAAGGGTGTTGTCATAAGGTCCGGCGCCATGGCCGAACGAGTGGTGCCGGAGAACCGGCGACAGCGCAGGCGCCCCACCAAACAGGGCACCGTCCTTTCCGAGCGGATCATCGTCGAGACCGCGCTGCGGCTGGTCGCCCAGCACGGCGCGGAGGCGCTCTCGGTACGGCGGCTCGGCGCCGCCCTGGGCGCCGACCCGAGCGCGCTCTACCGGTACTTCCGCAATACCGACGACCTGCTCCTGGCCCTCGCCGACGAGATGATCGGCAGGGCGCAGGGAGGCTTCCGGGCCACCGGTGACTGGCGGGCCGACCTGCGGGAGATCGCCCTGCGCATCCACGCCGCGTATCTCGCCAACCCGCAGGTGGCGGCGCTCGCCGCGCACCGCACGACGGGGCGCGAGCACGAGACCCGGGCGGTGGAGTCGATCCTCGGGGTGCTGCGCGGGGCGGGCTTCCCGGACGCGGAGGCGGTGCGGATCTACCACGCCTTCGTCGACCAGGCGCTCGCCTTCGCCGCCCTGGACGCGGCCGCCCAGGCGCTGCCCGAGCGGGCCCGTGAGGCCGACGAGCAGGTCTGGCACGCGGCCTACGGGAAGCTCTCCGCCGCCACCCACCCGCACATCGCGGCGACGTACCCGCTGCTGGCGGCGGACATGCGGGACAGCGGGCACCCGTTCGCGCTGGAACTGATGCTGGACGCGGTGGGGGCACGCCTCGCCAGGCTCGGCAAGGGGTAGCGGCGGCGGATCCGGCGGGCGGGACGCCCCCACGAGGAGCCCCGGGCGCTTACGACAACACCATTGACGCAACTTCGGCCGGCCGGGTCTCATGGCGGCACTTCGGAGGCCCGTACCTCCGCGATCCGAAGGAGCTCCGCCCCATGGACCCCGTGCACTCGCTCCGCGACGCCGCTCCCGTCCCGTTCTGGCTGGACGACCCGAACCGGCCGCAGGCCGCCCCGGCCCTGGTCGGCGCCACCGACTGCGACCTCCTCGTCGTGGGCGGCGGCTACACCGGCCTGTGGACCGCGCTCCTGGCCAAGGAGCGCGACCCGTCCGCCGACGTCGTGGTGATCGAGGCCGGCCAGGCCGGCGGAGCCGCGTCCGGGCGCAACGGCGGATTCGTCGAGTCGAGCCTCACCCACGGCCTGGGCAACGGCATCGCGCGCTGGCCGCACGAGATCGGGCGCCTGGAGCGCCTCGGCCGGGAGAACCTGCAGGGCATCGAGGACACCATCGAGCGCTACGGGATCGACTGCGCCTGGGAACGCACCGGCTCACTCGCCGTGGCCACCGAGCCCTACCAGCTCGCCGGCCTCGAGGAGGAGGCCGAGGCCGCCACCCGTCACGGTGCCCGGGTCACCCTCCTCGACGAGACGGCCGTCCGTGCCGAGATCGACTCCGCCACCTTCCTCGGCGGCCTGTGGAACCGGGACGGCGTCGCCATGGTCGACCCCGCCCGGCTCGCCTGGGGACTGAAGCGGGCGTGCCAGGAGCTGGACGTCCGCGTGTACGAGCACACCCCCGGCACCCGACTCGCCGAGGACGGCCCCCGGGTCGCCGTCACCACCCCGTACGGCCGGGTGCGCGCCCGCCGGGTCGCGCTCGCCACCAACGCCTTCCCCTCCCTGCTGCGCCGGCACCGCCCGTACACCGTCCCCGTCTACGACTACGCGCTGATGACCGAGCCCCTGACCGACGCCCAACTCGCCTCCGTGGGCTGGCGGAACCGCCAGGGCTGGGCCGACTGCGCCAACCGCTTCCACTATGTGCGCCTGTCGGCCGACAACCGGATCCTGTGGGGCGGCTTCGACGCCGTGCACCGCTTCCGCGGCGGGGTACAGGCCGAACGCGACCAGCGGCACGAGACCTTCGCGACCCTCGCCCGGCACTTCTTCGAGACCTTCCCGCAGCTCGCCGGGGTGCGCTTCAGCCATGCGTGGGGCGGCGCCATCGACACCAGCACGCGCTTCTGCGTCTTCTTCGACACCAGCCACCGCGGCAAGGTCGCCTACGCCGCCGGCTACACGGGCCTGGGCGTGGGCGCCAGCCGCTTCGGCGCGGACGTCCTGCTCGACCTCCTGGCCGGGGAGCGCACCGAGCGCACCTCCCTCGACCTCGTACGGCGCAAGCCGCTGCCCTTCCCGCCCGAGCCGGTGCGCTCGGTGGGCATCGGCATCACCCAGTGGGCCCTCGCCCGCGCCGACGCGCACGAGGGCCGCCGCAACCTGTGGCTGCGGACCCTTGACCGCTTCGGCCTCGGCTTCGACAGCTGAGTCCGTCCGCCCGTCCGCCCGTCCACCCGTCCACCCGTCCACCCGTCCGCCCGTCCGCCCGTCCGTCCGTCCGTCCGTCCGTCCGTCCGTCCATGATCGGTATCGTCCCCCCAGTATCCGTTTCGCTTACGCCGATCACGCCGATCGGGCCGATCACGACGGGACCTGACCATGTCTCACTTCCCGCGCCGCACAAGGGGTTTCGCGCCCCTGATCGCCGCGGTGTTCACCCTTCTGCTGACCCTCGTCTCGCCCGTGGCGCCCGCGCGCGCCGACACCGCCGACTGCGGCGGCGCGGGTGTGGAGCGCTTCGGCTCCGCCTCGCTGACCGGCGCGATCGTCGGCGCCACGGTGCACCAGGGCCGTGCCTATGTCGTCACCCGCGGCTTCAAGCCGCCGGTGCTCGCCGAGTACGACCTCGCCACGCGCGAGGTCGTCCGCGAGACCCCGATACCCGACGGCCCCGAGACCGGCGAGCCGGAGGGCGCGTGGGCCACCACCGTCTCCGGCGGCAAGATCTACGTCGGCACCTATCCAGTGCCGGACCTGTACCGATTCGACCCCGCCACCGGGGCGATCACCAGGGTGGCCTCGCTCGGCAAGAGCGGCGGCTTCATCTGGAGCCTCGCCACCGCACCCGACGGCAAGGTCTACGCGGGCACGTACCCCGACGGCGCGGTGTGGGAGTACGACCCGGCGACCGGCGCCAAGCGCGGCTTCGGCCAGCTCTCCGCCAACGAGCGGTACGCGCGGGGCGTGGCCGTCGACTCCACCCACGTCTACGCGGCCCTGTCGGACACCAAGAAGCTGGTCTCGGTCAACCGGTCCACCGGTGCCGTCAAGACCCTGGCGACCAGCGCGGCCGGCTTCTCCACCGTCTCCGTCGGCCGCACCCGGGTGCGCGCGGGCGCGGGCAACACCCTGTACGACGTGAAGACCGACGGCACCGACCTGCGCACCGTCGACATCGGCGCCTCCATCGACTCGATCGGCCTCGGGCCCGACTACACGGCGTACCTCTCGACCCGCCCGAACGGCGAGGTCTTCCGCTACCGCACCGCCGAGCCCCTGGAGTCGCTCGGCGTCCCGCGCGCCAAGGAGGAGACCCGCGGGGTGTTCCTCGACGGCACGACGCTGACCGGCTTCTCCGGCAGCGGCGGCGTCTGGACCCTGGACGTCACCACCAAGCGGTCCGACTACGTCGACCTGCTGGAGGCCGGGCTCACCGGCGGCGCGGAGCGCCCCCAGTCGATCCTGCTGGACGCGGACCGCGGCAACGTCTGGGTCGGCGGCCACTTCGCCTTCACCGTCCACCACCCCGCCACCGGCGCGCGGACCAACATCTGGGTGCCCGGCGAGCCCAAGGCCCTGGCCCGCCGCGGGGACAAGCTGTACGCGGCGATCTACCCGAGCAGCGAGGTCATCGAGCTCGACCTGGCGGACCCGCGGGCGCCGCTGCGCTCCCTCGGCTACGTGGGCAACGGCCAGGCCCGCCCGTGGGACATGGAGTACGACCCGGTCACCGACCGGCTGCTGATCGCCGGCGCGCCGCTCGGCACCAGCACCCGGGGGTCGCTGTCCGTCGTCGATCCCGTCACCGGCGACAAGCAGGTGTACGTGAACGTCATCCCGAACGAGAGCGTGATGAGCCTCAGCCTCGGCCCGGACGGCATCGTCTATCTGGGCGGTGACGTCCGCGGCGGCGGCGGAGGCGACCCGGCGACCTGGAACAGCGCGGCGAGCGTCGCCGCCTTCGACCTGGCCACCCGGACGGTGAAGTGGGAGCTCGACCCGGTGGCCGGCAACGAGACCATCCAGGACGTCAGGGTCCACGACGGGATCCTGTACGGCGTCCTCAAGCGGAACGCCGGCTGGTTCACCATGGACCTGGCGACCCGGCGGGTCCTCGACAAGGGCGCGCTGCCGGGCTACGGAGAGATCGAGGTGCACGAGGGCAAGGTGTTCGCCTCGACGTACTTCGGCGGCGGGAACGTGCATCTGCTCGGCCCCGGCCTCGCCGATCCCCAGCTGGTCGCCACCGGCCTCGGTGACGACTGGTACACCGACCCCCAGCTCGCCTTCGAGCCGACCGGCTGGAAGGCGTGGGGGCTGGTGGGCCGCGAGCTGGCGCGGCTGCGGCTCGACCCGGCATGCCCGCCGTTGACCGTGACGCCCTGACGTCCTGACGCCGTGGCGCCGTGATGCCGTGGCGCCGTGATGCGGCGATGCGGTGAGGGGGCCGTGCCGACCGGCACGGCCCCCTCTTCTTTCCGATCTACGGGTGTCAGACGCCGGGGATGGCGCGGGCCCGGAACGCGGCGCGGACGGCGTTCGCCGCGTCCGTGCCGTACATCTTCTGGGCGGTCGCGATCGTCTTCGTCGCCGCGTCCGCGAAGGAGGTGTCGGGCGCGAAGCCGAACTGGGCATTCACGATGATCCGGTCGGCGGTCCGGGCACCGAGCGCGCCGCGGATGTCCCACAGGGCGCGGGACCAGATCTCGCCGTCCGCGTGCACCTCGCCGACCCGGTCCTGGTAGGTCTTGGTGCCGTCGACCCGGCGCAGGCAGTGCGGGGCCGTGCTGTAGGAGACGGAGTCCCAGTCGCCGACGCAGGCCAGGTCCGTCCTGACCGGCCAGCCGTAGCGGCCGGCGGCGTGCGCGCCGACCTCGACGGCCAGGTAGTCGCCGAAGGCCTCGCCGATGGCACCGGCCTCCGGGGAGGAGCCGAAGCCGTGGACCTGGGCCTCGTGCACGGCGTGCCCGTACTCGTGCACGATCACCTCGGCGTCCTCGGCGTCGTCGACGCCGCCCTTGCCGAAGCGGATCTCGTCCTTCTTGTCGGTGAAGAAGGAGTTGTCCGAGCCCCACTGGTTGATCCGCACGGGCTGCGCGCGGTCGTTGGCGCCGGGCAGTTCGCTGCCGAAGCCGAGGCCCTGCAGGTACTCCTGGGCCTCGTTGACCCAGAAGTACGCCATGACCTGCTCGAACTGGTCGTCGTGCCGGTTGTACGCGCCGGCGTCGGCGGTCTTCGCGGAGCTGCCCGTGTCGGACCTGACGTACGCCCAGCGCCCGCTGAGGCCGCCGCTGCCGTCGAGGTTGCGCAGCGCGGCGGTGGCGTAGGCCGAGGCGGGCACCGCGTCGGCGGCGTCCTTGGCGTCGACGAGGGTCTGGTCGCCCGAGGACTGCACGGGGTTGACCATGAAGATGCGGGCCTGCGGTCCGGCCGCGGCGGGCGCCGGCGCGGCGGCCGTGGCCGTCGTGACCGGGGCGACCAGCGCCAGGGTCGCGGTGGCCGCGGCTATCAGGCCGCGGGTTGTGCGGCGTGCCATCAACGTCCTCCCGTTGGGGGATGTGTGAAGAGGGGGGTGGCGTGGTGCGGGCGTGATCATCGCGCAGAGACGGGGTCCGCGTCGAGGGTTTCCGGCCACGGGCGTCCCGGGGCGGAATGTTTTCGTAGCGCCGGGTCGTCAGGGCGTGAGGGCGGGCTGCGCGTTCCGGGCGAGCTCGTGGGCGAGCCGCGGCCACCAGGCTCCGGCGGGCGGGTCGACGACGCCGTACTCGGGGTCGAGGGTGCCCGTGGTGCCGCGGGTGCAGCTGCCGTCGGACTCGCCGATGGTCTTCACGTACAGATAGGCGTCGGCCAGCGGCACCCCGGTGTCGGCGGTGGGGCGGGGGCCGATGCCGCGGCCGGGCGGGTTGCACCAGGTCTCGGGATCGCCGTACGTGCCGGGGGCGGGGGTCCAGGGGCCGCGGCCGTTGCGGCTGGTGTCGACGACGAAGTGCAGCAGCTCGGCGGCGGGCGGGGTGCCGACGGACCGGTCGTACCAGGCGTCCGTCCAGTGCCAGGTGGAGGGGTCGGCGGCGGAGACCGCGTTGCCGGGGGCACCGTCGTTGGGGGCGGCCGCGGAGTAGTACTGGCTCGCGCACCAGTCGGTGTGGCCGCGGGCCCAGTCGGGGCCCTGGGCCGCGAACCAGACGCACTTGGCGACCCAGGTGCCGTAGCGGGTGAGCTGGTCGGTCGGCTGGAAGTTGGAGACGTTCAGGGCGAAGCCGTCGGCTTTGCGGACACCGGCGTCGATCAGCCGCCGGGCGATGTCGCCGACGGCCTTCCACTGGCTGTTGCCCGCGTCGAGGTAGACGGCGGTGCCGGGACTCCGCTTGAGCGTGGTCACGGCGAAGTCGAGGTCGGCGAGCCGGGCGGCGGTGAGCTCGCCGGTCGGGTCGATGCCTCCCGCGCAGTCCTTGGGCAGGTTGGCCAGGCCGTCGGGTTCGAGGAGCACCACGGCGGGCCCTTGGCCGACTCCCTCGGCGAGCGCCGTGATCCACTCGCGGTAGGCGGCGGAGGAGGCGGCGCCGCCGCTGGAGTAGAGGCCGCAGTCGCGGCCGGGGATGTCGTACGCGACGAGCACCGGGACCTGGTGGGCGGAGCGCGCCCGGTCGAGCAGGGCGCTCGCGGAGGCGCGCGCCTGCGCGGGGGTGCCGCCGGTGAACCAGGCGGCCTGCGGCAACGCCGCGAGCCGCCGCATGTTCTCGGCCTCGGCCGCGTCACCGGCCGCCGCGTCGACGACGGCCTGGCGCGCGGCGGCGTTGTCGGGGTCGACGTAGAAGCGGGTGGCGGTGGTGAGCGGCCCCGGGGCGGGTGGGACGTCCGCCGTCGGCGCCGAGACGCCTGTGGCAGCCGGGGCTCCCGGGGTGGCCGGGCCCACCAGGGCCGCCGAGGCCGCCCGGACCACGGGGACGATGGGGACGCCCGAGGTGGCCGAGGCGACGGGGACGATGGGGACGCCCGAGGTGGCCGAGGCGACGGGGACGATGGGGACGCCCGAGGTGGCCGAGGCGACGGGGGCGACCGGGGCGACGGGGGTGATCGGGGTAGCCGCGGCGACCGAGGTGCCCGGAGCCCCCAAGGCCGCCCGGGCCCCCTGGGCCACCGTGACTGCCGGTGCCGCCGAGACGGCCGCGGCAGCCGGTGCCGCCGGTGCAGCCGAGGCCGCCGAGGCGACGCCGGTCCAGGCGGTGCAGGCCGTGAGTGCGGCTGCCAGTGCGAGACAACGTCTGCCGGGGATCCGGAACTTCATGAGGGGCCCTTCCCGTGGTGCGATCACTCGCAGCGTAGGCCGCGGTGATCTTCCGGCGGGCCGAAACCTTTCGTTCGGCGGCTCGCCGGGGCGCACGGGACCCGTTCAGTCCTGTCGGCTGCTCTCGTCCCTGAGCCAGGTGTCGAAGTCGCCCGCCCGGATGGCCTTGCGTGCGCCCCTGCGCGCCGCGAGCGCCGCCGAGAGGAAGACGAGGACGGCGGGCAGCAGGGTGGGGTCGGCGCGGAGCAGGGCCCGCAGGTCGCCGATGCCGGTGCGGGCCGAAGGGGCGGCGGCCGGCGCCGATCGGGCCTGGTGGTCCTCCAGTTGGGCGGTGGAGGTGGCGGCCCGTACCCGGCGCCGGATCAGGTCCCGCCAGGTGCGCGGGGGCCGGACGACCACCCGGGCGGCCCGGACCACACGGCGCTCGGCCGGGGCGAAGGCGAGCGAGGCGGCCAGGTCGTCGGCCATCAGCGGGGGCAGCGCGGCGATCCGGGCGTGGCCCTCGCCCGACATGGCGATGACGCCCCGCCCGAACAGGCCCTCCCGGACGGCGGGGAGGCGCTGCCACACGCGGTAGTAGGCGCGTACCCGCCAGGAGCAGCCGGTCATCGGCAGCTCCCGCTCGGGCGCCGCGGCGAGCACCTCGCCGCCGCGGTCGCCGGGGCCGGAGAGCGCGTCGGTCAGGGCCCGGACGTCGCCGGAGCCGAGCACGACGTCGGCGTCGACGTAGATCCGGGGGAAGCCGCGGGCGTGCGCGTCGCCGAGGCGCAGGGCCTCGTGTTTGGAGGGGACGGGGGTCTCGACGACCCGGACGCGCGGTCCGTGTTCCGCGGCGACGCGGGCGGTGGCGTCCGTACAGCCGTTGCACACGACGACGATGTCGAACTCCTCGTCGCGGGCGCCGTCCAGGAGGGCGTCCAGGAGGCGTCCGAGCGTGCGTTCCTCGTTGTGGGCGGGGATCACGATGCTGGGCACGGGGACAGTATGACCAAGGAGTCCCACTCTTACAGTTCCTTCAACTATCGGTAGGAGTTTCACACAACTCCTGGCTGGCCTGCCCTAGTTGGTCTAGATTGAGCGCTGCCGGATCCGCTGGGGCACGAACACGACTCGTCCTGGGCGGATTCTGCGTCATGTGCGGACACCGGCCGTGGCTGGGGAGACTTGCGACCGCGGTCCGCACCGTTCAGTCAGGCGGAAGAGCCGCGCACCCTCGTCCCATCACCGCTGCCTTTCCCGTGCCCGCGAGCCGCTCTCGCGGGTGGTCCCGGGGACGGCGTGCGGGGGTTCGACGGGGTGCGCGGGAAGCGCCCTTGGGGGGAATGGATGACCGTCCTGCCGGTCACGCATGAGCGGCATCGAGTCGAATCCACACATTTCGACGTCCACCGCCTCTGGTGGCGGAGGAGACACCAGACAGTCCTGCTGGCCGCGGACACCACGGCGGCGGCCGTCGCCGCGGTGAGCGTGCTCGGGACGGTGGGCCACTGGCCCGTCGTGCTCGGCCTGCCGCCGGTCTGGATCGCGCTGATGCACGCCCACCGCGCCTATGAGCGCGCCGCGTTGGGCGGCGGAGGCGAGATATACCGCCGGGTGCTGCGCGGCGCCCTGGTGCTGCCGGCACTCGCCGCGGTCCTCGGCTGGGGGCTCTTCGGCGACCTCGACCTGCTGCACGAGATGATCCTGGCGACCCCGGCCACGGCCGCCCTCGGTCTCGCCGCCCGCTTCCTGATGCGCCGCTGGCTGCGCCGCAACTGGGCGCTGGGGCGGAACCGGACGCACGCGATCCTGGTCGGCCCCTCGGCGCGCGTCGCCGAGCTCCTCTCGGCGCTGTGGAACGGCGGCCCGGACCGCGCCGCCTCCGGGGCCGGGATCCAGGGCCTGGACATCGCCGGGGTGTGCCTGACCGACCCGGACAACGCGCGGGGCCGCGCGGTGCTCGACAAGCTGGGCGTGCCCGTGCTCGGCGGCGTCGACGAAGTACCCGGCGCCATCAGGGGGTTCGCCGGCTCCATCACCGTGGTGGTGCTGCCCTCCCCGGAGATCGACGCGCCGCTGCTGCGCGCGCTCTCCTGGAGCACGGCCGCCGCCGGCGGCGACTTCCTGATCGCCCCCGCCCTCGGCGACGTGTCCGCGTCCCGCCTGGAGGTCCGGCCGGTCGGCGGGGTCCCGCTGATCCATCTGCGGGCGCCCCGGCTGTCCCGCTGGGCCCGGCTGCCCAAGGAGGTGGCCGAGCGCCTGATCGCCGCGGTGCTGCTCCTCGTCCTCGCCCCGCTGATGTGCGCCGTCGCCCTCGCGGTGCGGCTCGGCAGCCGCGGCCCCGCCCTGTTCCGGCAGGTCCGGGTGGGCCTGCACGGCAAGCAGTTCACGATGCTGAAGTTCCGGACGATGCGGCCCGACGCCGAGGCGGTCAGGGCGGAGCTCGCGCACGCCAACCACAACAGCGACGGGCTGCTGTTCAAGGTCCGCGACGACCCGCGCGTCACCCGGGTGGGCGCCACCCTGCGCCGCTACTCGATCGACGAACTGCCGCAGCTGCTGAACGTGCTGAACGGGCGGATGTCGCTCATCGGGCCGCGCCCTCCGCTGCCCGAGGAGGTCGCCGGCTACAGCCACGAGGTCCGGCGCCGGCTCCTGGTGAAACCGGGGCTGACCGGGCTGTGGCAGGTCAGCGGTCGCTCCGACCTGCCGTGGGACGAGGCGGTCCGCCTCGACCTGGCCTACGTGGACAACTGGTCGCTCGGCCTGGACGCGGTGATCCTGCTGCGCACCGGCCCCGCCGTCCTGCGCGGAACGGGGGCCTACTGACGATGAAGGGAAACGACGTGACTGGCGTGAGCTCCGTGAAGGACGCCGACCGGCCGGACGAGCGGCTCGGGGTGGCCGTCATCGGCGCCGGCTACTGGGGCCCGAACCTGGTGCGCAACTTCCAGGCCAGCGACCGCTTCCGGCTGCGCTGGCTGTGCGACCTCGACGTCGCGCGCGCCCAGCGGGTCCTCGGCGGCTACTCCACGGTGCAGGCCACCGACGACTACGCGGCGGTGCTCGCCGACCCGGAGGTGGGCGCCGTCGCCGTCGCCACCCCGGCCGGCACCCATCTGGACGTGGCGCTGGCGGCGCTGCGCGCCGGCAAGCACGTGCTGGTCGAGAAGCCGCTGGCCACCACGTACGCCGACGGGGCGCTGCTCGTCGCCGAGGCCGAGGAACGCGGCCTGACGCTGATGTGCGACCACACCTACTGCTACACCCCGGCCGTGGCGAAGATCCGCGAGCTCGTGCACGAGGGCGCGCTCGGCGACATCCACTACGTGGACTCGGTGCGGATCAACCTGGGCCTGGTCCAGAAGGACATCGACGTGCTGTGGGACCTCGCCCCGCACGACCTGTCCATCCTCGACTTCATCCTGCCCGAGCACGTGGAGCCGGTCGCGGTCGCCGCCCACGGCGCCGACCCGATCGGCGCGGGCCAGGACTGCATCACGTATCTGACCCTCCAGCTCAACACCGGCGCGATCGCCCACGTGCACGTCAACTGGCTCTCCCCCACCAAGGTCCGCACCACGATGGTCGGCGGCGCCAAGCGCACCCTCGTCTGGGACGACCTGAACCCGGCGCAGCGCATCGCGCTCTTCGACCGCGGGGTGGACCTGGCGACGCCGCAGGACCTGGGCGCCGACGAACGGCGGGAGGCCCTGATCTCGTACCGCAGCGGCGACATGGTGGCGCCGGCGATCGGTGAGAAGGAGGCGCTGCGCAGCATGGTCGACGAGTTCGCGGCGGCGATCACCGAGGGCCGGCCGGCGCTGACCGACGGCCGGGCGGGGCTGCGGGTGCTCGACATCCTGGAGGCGGCGTCGCGGAGCCTGCAGTTCCGCGGTGCGGTCGTCGGGCTGCGGACCGGTTCCGACCGGTCCCTCAAGAACGGAACCGACGTGCGGGGAGAACGGCGTTGAGCGACATCGCGGGCAAGCGGATCCTGGTCACCGGCGGCGCCGGGACGATCGGCTCCCATGTGACCGACCTCCTGGTGGAGGGCGGTGCGAGCCAGGTCGTCGTCCTGGACAACTTCGTGCGCGGCCGGCGGGCGAACCTCGCCCGGGCCCTGGCGAGCGGCCGGGTCGAGCTCGTCGAGGGCGACATCCGCGACGCGGCGACCGTCCACCGGGTGACCGAGGGCGCCGACCTCGTCTACCACCTGGCGGCGATCCGCATCACCCAGTGCGCGGAGGAGCCCCGGCTCGCCAACGAGGTCATGGTCAACGGCACGTTCAACGTCCTGGAGGCCGCCGCGGCCGCCGGCGTGGGCAAGGTGATCGCCTCCTCCTCGGCCTCGGTCTACGGCCTGGCGGAGTCCTTCCCGACCACCGAGCGCCACCACCCGTACAACAACGACACGTTCTACGGCGCCGCCAAGGCCTTCAACGAGGGCATGCTGCGCAGCTTCCACGCCATGTACGGCCTGGACTACGTGGCCCTGCGCTACTTCAACGTGTACGGGCCCCGGATGGACATCCACGGCCTGTACACCGAGGTGCTGATCCGCTGGATGGAGCGGATCGAGGCGGGCGAGCCGCCGCTGATCCTCGGCGACGGCACGCAGACGATGGACTTCGTCGACGTCCGCGACATCGCCCGCGCCAACATCCTGGCGGCGCGCGAGGGCCTCACCGACGAGGTGTTCAACGTGGCGAGCGCCACCGAGACCTCGCTGCGCGAGCTCGCCGACGGCCTCCTCGACGTCATGGGCTCGGACCTGGAGCCGGTGCACGGCCCGGCCCGCGCGGTCAACGGGGTGACCAGGCGCCTCGCGGACACCTCGCTCGCCGAGGAGCGGCTCGGCTTCAAGGCCGAGATCGACCTGCGGACGGGACTGCGGGACCTGGTCGACTGGTGGCGTGCCGAGAAGGGGGCGACCGCGACGGACGCCGACCGGGCCGTCACGAGGATCCCGGTCATGGTGCCGTGGCTCGGCGAGGAGGAGGCGGCGGCCGCGGCCGACGCCGTACGCTCCGGCTGGGTGGCCCAGGGGCCGCGGGTCGCCGCCTTCGAGCAGGCCTTCGCGGAGCGGGTCGGCGCCGCGCACGCCGTGGCCGTCAGCTCCTGCACCACCGCGCTGCACCTGGCCCTCGTCGCGCTGGGCCTGGGCCCGGGCGACGAGGTGGTCGTCCCCTCGCTGTCGTTCATCGCCACCGCCAACGCCGTACGGTACGTGGGCGCCGAGCCGGTCTTCGCCGACGTCGACCTCGCCACCGGCAACCTCACCGCCGCCACCGTCGACGCGGTCCGCACCGGTCGCACCAAGGCGGTGCTCGTCGTCCACCAGGCCGGGGTCCCCGCCGACGTGGCCGCCCTGCGGGCCGCCTGCGAGGGCTGGGGGCTGCCGCTGGTCGAGGACGCGGCCTGCGCGATCGGATCCACCGTCGACGGCGCGTCCGTCGGGCGGGGCGCTCTCCTCGCCGCCTGGTCCTTCCACCCGCGCAAGCTGCTCACCACCGGCGAGGGCGGGATGGTCACCACCGACGACGCCGAGTGGGCGGCGCGGCTGCGCCGGCTGCGCGAGCACGGGATGAACGTCTCGGCCGCCGAGCGGCACGCGAGCGGCAAGCCGGTCCTGGAGAGCTATCTGGAGACCGGGTTCAACTACCGGATGACCGACATCCAGGCGGCGGTCGGACTCGCCCAGCTGGCCAGGCTCGACGCCCTGGTCGCCCGGCGCCGCGAACTCGGCGCGCGCTACACGCGGTTGCTCGCCGACGTGCCGGGGCTCGTCCCGGTGCGGGACCCGGAGCACGGCGAGGGCAACTTCCAGTCGTACTGGGTGCTGCTCGACGGGGAGTTCCCGGTGGGCCGCGACGAGCTGCTCGCGCTGCTCGCCGAGGCGGGGATCTCGGCCCGCCGGGGCATCATGGCGAGCCACCTGGAGCCGGCGTACGCGGGCCATCCGGCGGCGGCGCTGCCGGTGACCGAGCGGATCAGCCGCGACTCGCTGATCCTGCCGCTGTTCCACACCATGACCGAGCAACAGCAGGACCGCGTCGTCGCCGTCCTGCGGGAAGCGGCGGCGCGTCGGTGACGGAACGGCTCGTGATCATCGGTGCGGGCGGGTTCGCGCGGGAGACCGCGCAGGCCGCCCGCGCCGCCGGCCTGCCGCTCGCGGGCCATCTGGACGACGACCCGGCTCTGCACGGCCGCGCGGTCGACGGCGTGCCCGTCCTCGGCGGCACCGAGCGGGTGCCCGAGCTGACGGACGCCTCGTTCGTGGTGTGCGTGGGCAGCCCCCGCGACTACGGCTCCCGGGCCCGGATCGTCCGTCGCCTCGGCCTGCCGGAGCACCGCTACACCACGGTGGCGCACCCGACGGCGGCGGTCTCGGCCACCTCGGTGCTCGGCCCCGGCACGGTGCTGCTCGCCCACACGGTCCTGACGGCCGCGGTGCGGGTCGGCCGGCACGTCGCGGTGATGCCGGGCACCGTCCTCACCCACGACGACGAGGTGGGCGACTTCGCCACCCTCGCCTCCGGCGTACGGCTCGGCGGCACCGCCCGGATCGGCCGCGGCGCCTACGTCGGCGCGGGCGCGCTGGTCCGCGAGGACACGGCGATCGGCGCCTGGTCGCTGGTCGGCATGGGCAGCACGGTCCTGGCCGACGTCCCCGCGGGCGAGGTGTGGGCGGGCTCCCCGGCCCGCCGGCTGCGCGCGGCGGCGCCCCCGGCCCTCGAACAGCTCGACCACGACACCACCCAGGGGGACCCGCTGGTCCCGGCACGAGGAGTGAACGGCAGATGACCCAGATTCCCCTGGTCGACCTGAAGGCGGCGCACGCCGAGGTCGCCGAGGAGATACGCGCCGGCTTCGACCGGGTCCTGGCCGGCACCGCCTTCATCGGCGGCGAGGAGGTCCGGGAGTTCGAGCGGGAGTACGCCGCGTTCGGCGGGGTCGCCCACGTCGTGGGCGTCGCCAACGGCACGGACGCCCTGGAGCTGGCGCTGCGGGCGAGCGGCGTCGGGCCCGGCGACGAGGTGGTGCTGCCCGCGAACACCTTCATCGCCACGGCGGGCGCGGTCACCCGGGCCGGGGCCCGGCCGGTCCTGGTGGACTGCGAGCCGGAGACCCTGCTCATCGACCCGGCGGCAGCGGTGGCCGCGGTCGGCGCCGGCACCCGGGCCGTGGTGCCGGTCCACCTGTACGGGCAGAGCGCGGACGTGGCGGCGCTCGCCGCGGCCCTGCCGGAGCGCGTACGGATCGTCGAGGACGCCGCCCAGAGCCAGGGCGCCGTCCGGAACGGCCGTACACCGGGAAGCGGGGGCATCGCCGCCACCAGCTTCTACCCGGGCAAGAACCTCGGCGCCTACGGCGACGCCGGGGCGGTGCTCACCGACGACCCCGAGGCCGCGGCGCTGGTGCGGGCCATCGCCAACCACGGCGGGGTCGAGAAGTACCGGCACGACGTGCCCGGCTTCAACAGCCGGCTCGACGGTCTGCAGGCCGTGGTCCTGCGGGCCAAGCTGCGCCGGCTGGCCGCCGGCAACGCGGCCCGGCGGGCGGCCGCGGCCCGCTACGACGAGCTGCTCGCCCCGCTCGCCGCGGCCGGGCGCCTGGTGCTCCCGGTGACGGCCGAGGGCAACACGCACGTGTGGCACCTCTATGTGGTGCGGGTGCCCGGGGCGGACCGCGACGCCGTGGTCGGCAAGCTCAACGCGGGCGGCGTCGGGGCCGGGGTGCACTACCCGGACCCGGTCCACCTGACGCCCGCCTACGCCCACCTCGGGCACCGCCGCGGGGACTTCCCCGTCGCCGAGCGGGCCGCCGGCGAGATCCTCTCGCTGCCGCTCTTCCCGCAGATCTCCCCCGACCAGCAGCAGCAGGTCGTGGACGCGCTGGTGAACGCCCTGCCCTAGCAGGGCACCTCTCCCCCATGCCCGGCCGGTAGGCCTGGACTGCACTGCCCGTGAAAGGTACAGCGATGCACAACCACATCCGTCGGGCCAGAGGCGCCGTGTTCGCCCTGGCCGCGGCGTTGATATCGATCGTCCTGCCACCGGTCGAGAGCGCCAGCGCGCTGGCCGACCCGTGTGGCGCGGGCAGCAACCCGGTCGTGTGCGAGAACTCCAAGCCGGGCACGCCGATGTCCGAGTGGTTCTCGGGCAACAACTACGGCGACATCGCGGGATTCACCACCAAGATGAGCGTCCAGCCGGGCGAGACGGTCCAGTTCAAGGTGCAGTCGCCGGCCGCCTACCACGTCCGGATCTACCGACTCGGCTGGTACGGGGGTGACGGCGCCCGGCTGATGTCCACCCCGGCGCAGTCGGAGCAGACCTATCCCGCGAACTACCTGCTCAAGCGGGCCGACTGCCTCTCGCAGGCGTCGACCGGTCTACTCGACTGCGGCAACTGGCCCACCACGGCGACCTGGACGGTCCCGAGCGACGCCGTCTCCGGTCTCTACATCGCCAACTTCGACCAGGCGGACGGCAACGGCCTCATGCCGTACCCGTTCGTGGTGCGCAACGACTCCAGCACGTCCGACATCCTCGTGCAGACCTCGGACCAGACCTGGCAGGCGTACAACGACTGGGGCGGGACCAACCTCTACGACGGGAACGGGCCCGCGCCCGACGGGCGTGCGTACAAGGTCAGTTACAACCGGCCGATGGACATCTCCGGCGACAACGGGGTGTACGGCTCCGAGTTCGAGATGATCGCCTGGCTGGAGCGCAACGGCTACGACGTCAGCTACGCCTCGGGCGTGGACATCGCCTCGCGCGGCGCCTCGATCCTGCCGAAGCACAAGATGTACATGTCCCAGGGCCACGACGAGTACTGGACCCAGGAGCAGTTCACCAACGTGCTCAACGCCCGCAAGGCGGGCCAGCACCAGACGTACTTCGCGGGCAACGAGATCTTCTGGAAGACCCGCCTCGAGCCGGGCATCGACGCCGGCCACGGCCCGGACCGGACGCTGGTCAGCTACAAGGAGACCAAGCTGAAGTTCCCGACCCCCAACGGGGTGCCGGACCCCAGCACCGAGTGGACCGGGACCTGGATGGACCCGGACAGCACCAAGGAGGGCGCGGCCTACCAGCCGCAGAACATCCTGACGGGCTCGCTCTTCCAGGTGAACGGCTACCGCAGCGACGCGATCACGGTGCCCGCGGCCTTCGCGAAGATGCGCCTGTGGCGCAACACCTCCGTGGCCGGCCTGACCGGCAACCAGGTCGCCACCTTCCCCACCGGCACCCTCGGCTACGAGTGGGACAGCGACGTGGAGAACGCCTCCCGTCCGGCCGGCCAGATCCGCCTCTCCCAGACCACCGTCGACGTCCAGGACGGCAAGTACCTGCAGGACTGGGGCAACAACTACGGCAACGGCACCGCGACGCACAGCCTGGTCGCCTTCCGTGACCAGACCTCCAAGGCGCTGGTGTTCGGCACCGGCACCGTGCAGTGGTCCTGGGGTCTGACGAACGTGCCGACGGCGGACCCGGGCGGCGGTGTGGTGACCGAGGACAAGCGGATGCAGCAGGCGACCGTGAACATCCTCGCCGACATGGGGCTCCAGCCGAAGACCCTGCAGTCCGGCCTGGTCGCGGCCACCGCCTCCACGGACCTGACGGGACCGTCCGTCACCGTGACGAGCCCGGCCGCGAACAGCTCCGTCCCCGCGCAGCGGCAGATCACCGTCACCGGTACGGCCGCCGACTCGGGCGGCGGCGTGGTCGCCCGGGTGGAGGTCTCCACCGACGGCGGGACCACCTGGCACGCGGCCGAGGGCACCGGGTCCTGGAGCTACACCTGGACCCCGATGACCCAGGGCGCGGCGAGCCTGAAGGTGCGCGCGGTCGACGACAGCGTCAACATCGGCTCCGTCACCTCCGTCCCGCTCACCGTCGTCCCCCAGGAGTGCCCGTGCACCGTGTGGCCGTCCTCGGCCGTCCCGGGCAAGGCCAACGGCGGCGACGGCAGCTCCGTGGAGCTCGGCGTGAAGGTCCGCAGCTCGGTGCCGGGCACCATCACCGGCGTCCGCTTCTACAAGTCGAGCGCCAACACCGGCACCCACAAGGGCAGCCTGTGGTCGGCCTCCGGCCAGCTCCTGGCCACCGGCACCTTCACGGGTGAGACCGCGTCCGGCTGGCAGCAGCTGAACTTCGCCTCGCCGGTCCCGGTGAAGGCGGACACCACCTACATCGCCTCCTACTTCGCCCCGAACGGCGGCTACGCCTTCGACGCCGGGTTCTTCAGCGACAAGGGCGCGGGCCTCGCCCCGCTGACGGCGCTGCGCAACGGCACCGACGGCGGCAACGGCGTCTACCGCTACGGCTCTTCGAGCGGCTTCCCGTCCCAGGCCTCCTCGGGCAGCAACTACTGGGTGGACGCCGTCCTGGAGACCGGCTCGGCGAGCACCGCACCGCCGCAGGTCACCGCCACCACCCCCGCGAACGGGGCGACCGGCGTGGCGATCACCGCCCCGCTGTCCGCCACCTTCGACCAGGCGGTCGACAGCAGCAGCCTGCTGTTCACCCTGAAGGGCCCCGGCGGCGCCACCGTCCCGGGCCGGGCCACGCTGAGCAGCGACGGCAAGACGGCCGCGTACACGCTCTCCAGCCAGCTCGCGCTCAGCACCTCGTACACGGCGTCCGTGCAGGCCGCCGACCTGTGGGGGAACGCGATGGGCACACCGGTCACCTGGACGTTCACGACCGGAGCCACCCCGCCGCCGGCCGCCTGCCCGTGCACCCTGTGGGGGCCGGACGCCGTGCCCGCCCGGGCCTCGGAGACCGGCGACTCCAACTCCCTGGAGCTGGGCACCCGCTTCACGTCCTCGCTGGACGGGAAGGTCACCGGCATCACCTTCTACAAGGGCGCCGGCAACACCGGCACCCACACCGGAAGCCTGTGGTCCGAGGACGGCACCCTGCTGGCCACCGGGACCTTCACCGGTGAGACGGCCTCCGGCTGGCAGCAGCTCACCTTCGCCACCCCGGTCGCCATCACCGCCGGCACCGGCTACGTCGCCTCGTACCACGCCCCCAACGGCAACTACGCCTCGGACGGCGGCTACTTCGCCGGCACCTATCTGAACCACCCGCTGTCCGCGCCCGCGGACAGCGGCGGCAAGCCGAACGGGCTGTACCGGTACGGCGCTTCGAGCGCCTTCCCGAACAGCTCGTACAACTCGACGAACTACTGGGTCGGACCGGTGTTCACCACCGGCACGAACTGAGACCGGGGACCGCACCAGCATGAGTTCAGTCAGCGTCGTCATCCCGTGCTACAAGTACGGGCACTTCCTGGCCGACTGCGTACGCAGCGTGCTCGACGAACAGCCCGGCCTCGACGTACGGGTGCTCATCATCGACGACGCCTCGCCGGACGACTCGGCGGAGGCGGCCCGCAAGCTGGCCGCCTCCGACCCGAGGATCGAGGTACGGGTCCACGAGACCAACAAGGGGCACATCGCCACCTACAACGAGGGCCTGCTGGAGTGGGCGGACGGCGACTACGTCGTGCTGCTGTCCGCCGACGACCGGCTGGTCCCCGGGGCGCTGGTGCGGGCCGTGGCCCTGCTCGACGCCCACCCGGAGGCGGGCTTCTGCTACGGCAGGCCGCTCCGCTTCCGGCACGGCGGGCCGCTGCCGGCGGCCCGCACCCGTTCCACCGGTTCGGTGGTCTACCCCGGCCACTGGTGGCTGGAGCGGCGCTTCCGCGAGGGCACCGGGTGCATCACCTCGCCCGAGGTCGTGGTCCGCACCAGCCTCCAGCGGAAGGTGGGCGGCTACGACCCGGCGCTGCCGCACGCGGGGGACATCGAGATGTGGATGCGGCTGGCCGCGCACGCGGACGTCGGGTACGTCCGCGGGGCGGACCAGGCGTACTACCGGGTCCACGGCAACAACATGTCCACCACCGACTTCGGCGGCCAGCTGGACGACCTGCGGCAGCGCCGGGCCGCGTTCAGCGCGGTCCTGGAGAAGTGCGCCGACCTGCTCCCGCAGGCCGAGCGGCTCGCCGGCCTGGTGGACACCCGGCTCGCCCGCCAGGCGCTGCGGCGGGCCTACCGGGCCTACGACCGGGGGCGCACCGACGTGGTCCCGGTCGAGGAGCTGGTGGCGCTGGCGCGGCAGTGGCGCCCGGACGCCGAGACGCTGCCGGAGTTCCGGGCACTGCGCCTGCGGCGGCGGATCGGGCCGCGGGTCATGCCGTACCTCCAGCCGCTGGTGCTGTCGGCCGTGGTGGACCGGGGGCGTGAGTGGTTGTGGTGGCGGTCGTGGAAGCGCCGCGGGATCTGACTCCCCTCCGTTCCCACCCGGCTCCCCACCGATTCCTCTCCACGTCCTCTCCGCTTCCTCTCCGCTTCCGCTCCGACAGAGACGACAGAAAGGCACCCTTCGTGAACTACCGGGTCCAGCCCACCGCCCAGGTCGACGAGAAGGCCGTCGTCGGCGCGGGCAGCAGTGTGTGGGAGCTCGCCCAGATCCGCGAGGACGCCCGCCTCGGCGAGAACTGCGTGGTGGGGCGCGGCGCGTACGTCGGCCCCGGCGTGACCATCGGCGACAACTGCAAGCTGCAGAACCACGCCCTGGTCTACGAGCCGGCCGTGCTCGGCGACGGCGTCTTCATCGGACCGGCGGTGGTCCTCACCAACGACCACAACCCGCGTGCCGTCGCCCCCGACGGCACGCTCAAGCGGGGCGGCGACTGGGATCCCGTCGCCGTCGTGGTCGGCGACGGCGCCGCGGTCGGCGCCCGTTCGGTGTGCGTGGCGCCGGTGCGCATCGGACGCTGGGCTCTGGTCGCGGCCGGTTCGGTGGTGACCGCGGACGTCCCCGACTTCGCCCTGGTGATGGGGGTCCCGGCCCGGCAGACCGGCTGGGTCGGGAAGGCGGGCGTCCGGCTCGCCGAGGAGGACGGCCGGCCGGGGGTGTGGGTGTGCCCGGAGACGGGCGAGCGCTACGAGGAGCGGGACGGGCGGCTCACGGAGTACGGTGCGCCCCACTGAGCCGCTGTCCCCGCCGGCCGCGACGCGCCGCCGCCAGCCGCTCGATCCACAGCGCCGACATCACTCCGGTGAGGGTGCCGAGCGCGCCCACGCCGGCGACGGCGCGGGTGCGGTTCGGGGGCAGGGCGACGGTCCCGGGGCGGTTCACCAGGTCGACGGTGAGCAGGGTGGAGGCCGGCACGCGCTGCGCGGCCTGCAGGGCGCTCAGGTGCCGTCCGTACACCCCGATGATCAACTGGACCTGGCGGTCCGCCTCTTCGGGCCGGGTCTGCTCCGACTCGATCTGCAGGGTGGGGATCGAGTAGTACGGGGTGGCGCTCGTGCCGCTGTTGCGGGGGGTGAGCCGGTAGGTGCCGTGCACCCCGGCCGCCCGCAACTCGGCCCGTCCGGCGGGCGACTGGAGCTGCTGGACGACCGCGTACGACACCATCGCCAGCGAGGGCTGGAGGTTGGTCAGCTGGTTGGGCTGGTTGTCGGTGCGCGGCGGCTTCACCACCAGCACCGCCGAGCTCTGGTAGCGCGGTGCGGGCCGCAGCGCCGGGTAGCAGGCGGCGCCGGTGACGAGCACGGCGAGGAGCAGGACGTACCAGCGGCGCAGCAGCACGCGGGCCAGTCCCTCGGGAGTCAGCACGTCTCTTTCCATCAGCATCGATACTGGCAGCACGAAGAGGAACCGGGGGAGGGTTCGTGAGCATCGCCGAGATCTTCCGCGTCCTGGCCGGGCGCTGGTACGTGATGGTGCCGCTGACCCTGCTGAGTCTGGTCGCGGGCGGCTATCTGTACACGACCGTCCCCGTGACCTACGAGTCGCAGAGCCAGCTGGCGCTGCTCAACTCCAGCCGGGTGGCCAAGCCGGCGCCGAGCTACGGCAATCCGCTGGCGTACGCGAGCGGTTCGCTGATCGGCACGGCCGATGTGCTGATCCGCGCGCTGCAGTCCCCGGAGACGGCCCGTTTACTGCAGGGCCGCGGGATCACCGACGAGTACGCCGTCGACTTCGCCGCCCAGGCGGAGGGGCCGCTGCTCACCCTGACGGTCAAGGGCGAGGACCGGGCCAAGGTCCTGGACGAGACCCGGAAGATCACCGACTACGCCGCCGAGCAGCTCCTGGTCCTCCAGGAGGAGGCCCGGGTGCCGGACGGCTACTACGTCCGGTCCGCGCGGATCGTGCCGCCGCAGAAGCCGGTCTCGCAGCCCAAGTCCCGCTATCAGAAGGTCGCGGCCGTCGTCGTCTTCGGCATCACGGCGGCCTTCCTGCTCTCCTTCGTGATCGAGACCTGGGCGGCCGCCCGGCGCCGCACCCGCGGGCTGCCGGAGGCCCGCCCCGCTCCCCCGGCGCCGCGCCCCGGCGCGGGACGGCTGCGCACCCTGCTGACCCGGCCGCTGGACGCCACGGCCGTGCTCACCGGCTATCTGGCGCTGGCCTTGTTCCTTCCGTCGAACCTGGCGCTGCCCGCGCTCGGCGGCGCGGGCACACCGGCGAACGTCTTCGCGCTGCTGGGCCTGTTCTGGTACCTGGCGACCTGGTGCGGCGGCCGGATCGCGCCCGCGCCGGGGACCCGGACCATGCGGACGGTGGTCCTGCTGCTGTCCGTCGCCGTGCTGATGTCGTACGTCGCGAACCAGGACCGGATCAGCTCCCAGAAGGAGATCCTGGCGGCCGACCGCGGGCTGATCGTGCTGCTCGTCTGGGTGTCCCTGGTGGTGCTGACCACGGCCGGGATCCAGGACCGCGAGCGGCTCGACGTGCTGCTGCGACGCCTGGTCGTGATGGGCTCGATCGTCGCCCTGCTCGGCCTGTACGACTTCTTCACCGGCACCAACATCGCCGACGCGCTGCGCATCCCGGGCCTCAACTCCAGCGTGGCGAACGTCGCCGTCCTCGACCGGGGCTCGTTCACCCGGCCGCGCTCGCTCACCGCCCATCCGCTGGAGTTCAGCGGGATGCTGGCCATCCTGCTCCCGTTCGCCATCGCCCAGGCCTTCGACCCGGTACGGGCGCGCCTGAGCGCCTGGAAGCGCTGGGCGCCGGTGGTGCTGCTCGGTGGCGGGCTGCCCCTCACGGTGTCCCGGACCTCGATCATCGGCCTTCTGGTGGTCGTCCTGATCATGGTGCCCCGCTGGAAGCCGCAGCGGCGCTGGACCGCGATCGGCATCCTGTTCGGCGCCGTCGCGGTGTTCAAGGTCCTGGTGCCGGGCCTGATCGGCACCATCACCACGCTCTTCTCGGGCAGCCTGAACAACGCCGACAGCAGCACCCAGGCCCGCACCATCAAGTACCCGAAGATCGCGGAGTACTTCCAGCAGGACCCGGTCTTCGGCCGCGGCTTCGGCACCTTCACCCCGGAGCGCTACTTCTTCACCGACAACCAGTACCTGCTGACCCTGGCCGAGCTGGGCGCGCTCGGTGTCGCCGTGCTGCTCGTCCTGGGTCTCACCGGGGTGCACAACGGAGGCGCGATCCGGCGCCTCGCCCGGCACGAGCCGGACCGGGAGCTCGGCCAGGCCTTCTTCGCCTCGGCCCTGGTCGCCCTGGTGATCAGCGCGACCTTCGACACGCTCAGCTTCCCCATGTTCGCCGGCGTCTTCTTCCTGCTGCTCGGCGCGGGCGGCAGCTGCCTCGGATTCGTCCGGCGCGAGGCCGCCGAGGCCCGGTCCACGGACCGGGTGCCGCGGCAGCGCACCCCCGACCCCTCGCACCTCGTGGAGATCTGATGTCCGACCAGCAGCCGTCGTCCGGCCCCGTCGCCGTCGTGGTCGTCACCTGGAACAGCGCCGATGTGCTGCCCGGCTTCCTCGACTCGCTCCCGGCGGGCATGGCGGGCCTGGACTGGCGCCTGGTCGTCGCCGACAACGACTCCGCCGACGACACCGTCGCCGTGGTCCGCAAGCACGCCCCGGAGGCCACCGTCGTCGAGACGGGCCGCAACGGCGGCTACGCCTTCGGGATCAACGCGGCCCTGCGTGCCGCGTCCGCCTGGGAGGGCGGCTTCGGGGCGGTGCTGATCTGCAACCCGGACGTCCGGATGGACGAGGGCTGCGCCGCGAGGCTGCTCGCGGGGCTGGGCGCCGCCCTGCCGGACGGCGGCCGGGTCGGCGTCGCGGTGCCCCTGCTGTACGAGGAGGACGGCCGCCTCGTCCACTCGCTGCGCCGCGAGTCCAGCGTCACCCGGGCGCTCGGCGAGGCCGTCCTCGGCAACCGCAGGGCCGGCCGCTTCCCCCGCTGGAGCGAGCTGGTCACGGCGCCGTCCGCGTACGCCGGGCGGACCGTGGCCGACTGGGCGACCGGGGCGCTCCTGGCGCTGTCCCGGGAGTGCGTGGACGCCTGCGGCCCGTGGGACGAGTCCTTCTTCCTCTACTCGGAGGAGACGGAGTACTGCCTGCGGGCCCGGGACCTCGGCCTGCGCACCTGCCTGGAGCCCGCGGCGCGCGCCGTGCACCTCGGCGGGGACTCGCGGGTCTCCCCCCGGCTGTGGTCGCTGCTCGTGGTGAACCGGGTGCGGCTCTACCGGCGCCGTCACGGCCTGCCGGCCACGGTGGCGTTCCGCTCCGCTGTGCTGCTGCGGGAGCTGTCGCGGGCCGCCCTGGGCCGGGAGCCGGCCCGGGCCGCGGTGCGCGCCCTGCTGGGCGCGCCCCGCTCCCCTCACCAGGAGGTGTAGAAGCTGCCCGGGTTCACCAGGTACCGCACGGTGGGCCGGGCGAGGTGGGCCACCCGGCGCCCGCGGCTGTAGCGGCGGATCAGCTCCCAGTCCTCGCGGGGCAGCACCTCGGGGGTGCGCCGCAGTCTGCTGAAGCGCAGGGCCCGGGTCCGCCGGGCGACGAACGCGTTGGTGTCGAGGAAGGCCTCGTGGGCGGCCCTGCGCCGGTCGAAGGACACGGACAGGACGTCCATGTCGGTGCCGTCGGGCCGTACCCTGCGCAGCGCCGTGTAGACGCCGTCGGGGCCGCCCGGGGCGGCGAGGGCGGCGAGCGCCTCCTGCAGGTGTTCGGGCTCCCAGAGGTTGTCGTCGTCGAGGAAGGCGACGTAACGCGAGGCGGTCAGCCGGATCCCCACATTGCGCACGACACCGGCCACGCCCGTGTTCCGGCGGAGCGAGACGGCGAAGAGGCGCGGGTCGGCGGGGAGTTCGGGCAGTCCGGCCCCGTCGTCCACCACGATCACCACCTGGTCCCGCACGGTCTGCTCCAGGGCCGAGCGCACCGCCCGCAGCAGCGCCTCGGGGCGCCGGTGGGTGGCGATGACGGTGGCGACCCGGGCGGTGGGCCGGCGGTTCAGGGTCCGGGCGAGCCGGGCGGTCTCGGCGTCCTCGAAGCGGCGCAGCCGCAGGGCGGTGGGAGCGAGGAGGACCTTGTTGCGGAGCTCGTACAGGACCAGCCACCCGAAGCGTCGCTTGAGCAGCTCCCACGGCCCCCTGAGGACGCGGCGCATCAGACCCGGGTGCGGACGGCCGTCAGCGACTTGGTGAGCCCGGCGACCCGCTCGCTGAGGATCACGGAGCGGGGGAAGAGGTAGGTCATCTCGGCCCGGGTGAGCAGCTCGATGTTGATGACCGCGTCCATGCCCTCCTCGGGCGTGGCGGGGCGGCTGTGGGTGAGCGGCCAGTGCCGTACGAGCTTGGCCTGGGCGGCCAGCGGCAGGAACTGGAAGCCGGGGGCGAGGAAGTGCGGCTCCACCGGGAAGTAGCGGTAGGGGGTCTGCACCCAGTGCAGCGGGGCGAGTTGCTCGATGGCGGCGACGAAGCGGCGGCGCTGGCTGGGGCCGCCGACGTGCTCGATCGTGGAGTTGGAGACGACCAGGTCGAACTCGCCCAGTTTGGCGGGGATTCCGGGATCGGTGACGTCGGCGATCTCGGCGCTGATCCAGTCGGGCAGCTCGGCGGGGTGCGCCTCCAGGTTCACCAGGTGGACGTGCTTGGGGCGGAGCGGGGAGCGCTGCCAGTTCTCCGCGGTGCCGCCCAGGTCCACCACCCGCATGTCCTCGATGCGCGGGAAGCACTTCCGGAATCGCTCCCAGCGGGCCGCGCGGAATCGTTCGCCGAGGGAGTCGGGCGCGTCGACGAATCGGTTGCGGAGGGCACGGGTGCGCGACATCGGATCAACCACCTGGGTTCGGAAGGGGGTGGGGTCGCGCCCAACTCTAGGCGGAGAGTGGGTATTTATCAGCCGATCTCCTGACCTTGGTCAGGGCTGCTGCTCGGGGACGACGGGTGTCCCGTCCGCCATCCGGTTGCCGCTCCAGACGTTGCCCTTGCCGGCGGCGTTCCAGTAGGCGACGGCCCCGTATTTCCCTCCGGAAGGAAAGAACTCGGGCGAGAAGACGTTGTCGGTGACCTCGATGCCGCTGGAGTCCTTGCCGCCCGCGTACAGGGCGTAGGCCCCGCCCGCCAGCCAGTTCCTGTCGACGACGGTGTGGGTGACCGGGGCGCTGTCGGCGAAGAGACCGATCGCGGCCGAGGCGCCCTTGTCCACGGGGGTGGGGTTGATCAGGGTGTTGTGCCGGATGATCAGCTTGCCCTTGCCGCCGCCGTTGCTGATGACCGCGTTGGTGTGCTGCCACTCGCCGTCGAGGTTCTTGAACGGGACGATGTCGTGCACGTAGTTGTCGTGCAGGTTTCCCTGGCCCATGGAGAGGGCGTCGCCGAAGACCGAGATGTCGCAGTGGCCGACCTCCACCGAGCTCGTGCTCATGTTGGACACCGCGTAGTCCGAGCCGCCGTTGTTCGGCCCCTTGCCGGGGACGGCGGTGATGGTGGTGTGCAGGATGCGCAGGCCGGAGTAGCCGGGCCGCAGATTGATCCCCCACCAGTTGGTGGAGGTGATGCGGCTGTCGACCACGGTGACGTTGTCGGCGTAGATGTCGAGCGAGCCGGTGATGTCCCAGCCGCTGATGACCGTGCCGTCGGTGCGGATGCTCGCGTTCCCCGTGCTCTGCGGGGTCAGCGTCGCGATCCGCGGCCCGGTGGTGCTCGCGTCGGGGTAGCCGCAGGCCTTCGGGCCCGCGCAGCCCCGGCGCACGGGCGGCTTGGCGTCGGAGGGGCCGGCGGTCCCCGAGGGGCTCCCGGCGCCGGGGGCGGTGATGGCGCGGGAGTCGCACAGCGCCGCACCGCCCAGGCAGACGGCGGTGCCGCCGAATCCGGTGAAGGTGATCAGGGAGAACAGCAGGACGGCGGTCAGCAGCACCGCTCCGAGGAGCTTGCGGCGGCCGGTTCGGGCCAGGGGACTCACCTCATCGCTCGTGTGCCGGGGCGGCCGGCTGCTTCTGCGCGGGAACGGCGGGTACGGCAGGGTCGGTGGGGTCGGCAGGAACGACGGGGGCGTCGTCCTGCGGCGGCTCCGCCGGTCCGCGGCCGAACCGCGCGAGCGCGCCGCGGACCAGTCTGCGCCCGGGCAGCACGCACAGCGCGTAGCACACGAGCCCGATGACACTCGTGGCGGACAGGGCTCCGAGTCCCTCCCCCAGTTCCCGGCGCAGCACCAGCAGCACGGCGGCCATCAGGGCGCCGCCGAGGACCGGGCGCGCGCAGACCCGTGCGAGGGTGCGGGTGGCGATCCCGCCGCGGCGCAGGGCCACCAGGAACGCGGGCAGCACGACCGCGCCCGCGACCAGGACATGGCCGGCGGCGACCGTCTCGATGCCGCCGGCGCGGGCGGCGAGCACGAGGACGGGGACCAGGGTGACCAGCCAGAGCCCCTGGATGAGCAGGAGCGAGCGGCGGCGGCCGATCGCGACGAGGCAGTCGTACGTGAGCTCGGCGGCGATCCGGGCGAGGCCGAGGGCCATCAGCCAGGGCAGCGCCTCCGCCGCGGGCAGCCACTTCGCCCCGTAGACGAGCTCCACGGCGGGTCCGGCGAGCGCGCCGAGCAGGACGCAGGCCGGGACCGTGCAGGTCATCAGCAGACCGAGCGCGCTGCCGAAGCCGCGGGAGAGGGCCTTGGGGTCGTCGGCGAGGCGGGAGAACCCGGCGAAGGAGACCCGGCGGGCGGTCTCGGAGATGACCCGCACGGGCCAGCCGGCCATGTTGAAGGCGAGCATGTAGAAGCCGAGCGAGACGTTGCCGAGGACCGCGCCGACGATCATGGCGTCGGCGTTGACCACGGCGAGCGCCAGCATGCTCGCCCCGGCGAGCGGCAGGCCGAAGCGGAGCAGGGCCCGTGCCTGGGCCGCGTCCCAGCCGAAGCGCAGCATGCCGGGGGCGGCGAGCGCGCAGCCCGCGAGGGCCACGACGTTCCCGGCGACGGCCCCGCAGGCGAAGCTCATGGCGCCCCAGCCGTGCAGGGCGAGGGCCAGGGTCACCGAGGTGCTGACGACGAAGTTGAGCGCGTCGATGACCATCCGCCGGCCCTGGGCGAACTCTCGGGTGAGCACGCCCGCGGGGATCTGCGAGAGCCCGTCGAGGACGAGACAGACGCACATCACCCGCAGGACCGCGGTGGCCTCGGTGGAGCCGAGCAGCGCGGCGATGGCGGGGGCGGCGGCGAACAGGCTCAGGTAGAGCAGTCCGCTGGAGACGGCGCTGAGGGTGAGGACGGTCGGCGCGAACCGGCGTACGTCGCCCTCCCAGCGCACGATGGCCAGCGAGACGCCGAGTTCGTTGGCGGAGAGCAGGACCATCAGGACGGTCTGGGCGACGCCGTACACGCCCCAGGCGGCCGGGTCGAGGACGTAGCGCACGAGGACGATGCCGGTGGCGAAGTTGCCGAGCCGCATCACCATCGTGTTGACGAGGCTCCACCGGGTCGCCGAGCGGACCTTGCTGCCGAGCGAGCTCGGCTCGGCCGGCCCGGCGGCGGGCGTGGCATCCAACGGACTGCTCCTCGGGGCAGGGGTCACTTCACCCACGACGGTGGCCGCTTGGCGGGGCGGCGCCCGTCGGCCGGCTGCACGGGCAGCTGGACGGTGGGCTGGTCGACGGGCTGGTCGACGGGCTGGGCGTGGGCGGGCTCGTACGCGGCGGGCTGGACCGGCCCCGCGGGCTCGTACGCGGCGGGCTGGACCGCGGGCTCGGCGGCCTCGGCCGGCTCGGCGGGCACCGCCGGCTGCACGGGCGCCGGCGGCTCTACGTCCCCTACCGGCTCGGCCCGCTTCGCCTGGGCGGCGTGACGGCGGCGCGCCTCCACGAAGAAGGTGGCCACGAGGCTCAGCACGAAGCCCAGTCCGGCGGCCATGACCAGGTACTGGACCTTGGACTTCAGCTTGGCCTCGGGGTCCTGCGGAGGGACGATCGTGGTCAGCCGGATCATGGAGTCCGGCTCGACCTTCTGGTCCGCCTGCAGCTCCTTGAGGCGCTCGGCGGTGTAGGCCATGAGCGTCTTGTTCGCCCGCAGCACCGCGTCCGGGTCGTCGCCGGTCACGGTGAGCCAGAGCAGCGGGCCCTGCGCGTTGTCGGCGATCTTCGCCTCGTACTTCTCGGTCAGCCCCTTGGCCTTGAGGTCGGCGACCGAGGCGTCGGAGTTGACGTTGCGGGCGAGGCTGTCGGCCATGCCCGTGAGCGAGGGCTCCATGCTCAGGAAGGGGTTGCCGTCGGCCGCCGCACCCTTGCGGGAGTTGAGCAGCGCGACCGTGCTCTGCGACTCGTACGAGGTGGGGACGAACAGCCACGCCCCGACGGTGAGCCCGGCCGTGAGCAGCAGCCCGGGCACGAGGACGTACCACCGCCGGCACATGACCCGGAAGATCTCTGCGAGGTCCATGGCGTTCCCCCCTGCGCCCCCTGTGTGGCGGCTGCTCAACTGCCGTACCGCAGATGAGGATAGGTGGGATCGCGTCAGGTTGTGAGCCCTTCGCGATCACCACGTCTGCGGTCAACGGTGGTCGGTCGGCCGCGGGCGTTCACCCGCGGTCCCCCCGTCCAGCAGGACCCGGGCGATCCGGTCCCCGGCGCGCCCGTCCCACAGGGCCGGGCGGCGCGGCGGAGGCGGGTCCTCCAGGAGGCGCCCGGCGATGGCCTGAATCCGCTCCGGGTCGCGGCCCGCGAGGACGTTGGTGCCCTCGTCGACCGTGATCGGGCGCTCGGTGTTGTCCCGGAGGGTCACACAGGGCACCCCGAGGGCGGTGGTCTCCTCCTGGACGCCCCCGGAGTCGGTGAGGACGATCCGGGCACCGGCCTGGAGGGCGATGAAGTCGAGGTACCCGGCCGGTGGGACGAGTCGGATGCCGCCCGGCACGCCGAGCGCGTTCAGCTTCTCGGCGGCCCTGGGATGGACGGGCAGCACGAGCGGACAGTGCGCGGCGACCTCGCCGAGCCCCTTGAGGAGTCCGGAGAGGACCGCCGGGTCGTCGACGTTGGCGGGGCGGTGCAGGGTGACGAGGCCGTACCCGCCGCGGGCGACGCCGTGCCGTTCCAGGGCGTCGGACGCGAGGGCCCGCTCCCGGTTGGCGAACAGCGTGTCGATCATGACGTTGCCGACGACGTGGATCTGGTCCTCGTGGTAGCCCTCGGCGCGCAGGTTCACGGCCGCGTCGTCCGAGGGCGCGAGGAGGTAGTCGCTGATCCGGTCGGTGGCGAGCCGGTTGACCTCCTCCGGCATCGACCAGTCGCGGCTGCGCAGCCCGGCCTCGACATGGGCGAGCAGCGGGCCCGCCTTGGCGGTGACCAGGGCGCAGGCCAGGGTGGAGTTGACGTCGCCGACCACGACGACGACGTCCGGCGCGAGTTCCGCCACGAGCGGCTCGAACTCGGCCATCACCCGCCCGGTCTGGACGGCGTGGCTGCCGGAGCCCACGCCGAGGAAGCGGTCGGGCGGGCGCAGGCCGAGGTCGCGGAAGAAGACGTCGTTCATGGCCGGGTCGTAGTGCTGGCCGGTGTGGACCAGGAACACCTCGGCGCCCCTGGCCTCCAGGGCGTCCATCACCGGTTTGATCTTCATGTAGTTGGGGCGTGCGCCGGCGACGCAGATGATGCGCATACGGTTTAGAGCACCTCGATCCTGGGACCGCTCAGCCGGCGCCGGCAGTCGAGTACGTAGTCGGCGTGGGCCTCGACGAGCCCGTAGTCGAAGGCGTCGTGGTCGGTGAGGAGCACCACGGCGTCGGCCGCGGCGAGCTCTTCCTTGGTGAGGTCGACCCGGACGAGCCGGTTGTCGACCCGGTGTCCCTCGACGACGTGCGGGTCGGCCGCCCGGACCTCGGCGCCCATGTCGAGCAGGAGCTGGGAGATGCGCAGCGCGGGCGACTCGCGGGCGTCGCCGGTGTTCTTCTTGTAGGCGAGGCCGAGGAGCAGGATCCGGGAGCCGTTGACCGCGCGCTTGCGGGAGTTGAAGGCGCTGACCAGGCGCCGGGTCACGTAGTCCGGCATGTGGTTGTTGATGTCGTTGGCGAGCTCGACGAAGCGGAAGCTCTGGCCGAGTTCGCGCTGGACGCGCCAGGAGAGGTACGAGGGGTCGATGGGCAGGCAGTGGCCGCCGACGCCGGGTCCGGGGGTGAAGCGCATGAAGCCGAAGGGCTTGCTGGAGGCGGCGTCGATGGCCTGCCACACGTCGATGTCGAGGTGGCGGGCGAACATCGCTATCTCGTTGACCAGGGCGATGTTGACGTGCCGGAAGGTGTTCTCCAGGAGCTTGGCGAGCTCGGCCTCCTTGGGCGAGCTCACCGGCACGGTGGTGTCGACGAGTCCGTCGTAGAACTTCCGTACGGCCTTGAGGGAGGCCTTGTCGACGCCGGAGACGACCTTGGGGGTCTGCTCGAAGCCCCAGACGGGGTTGCCGGGGTCGATGCGCTCGGGGCTGTAGCCGAGGTGGAAGTCGGCTCCCGCGACGAGTCCGGAGCCCTCCTCCAGCAGGGGTCCGAACAGCTCCTGGGTGGTGCCCGGGTAGGTGGTCGACTCCAGGATGACGGTCGCGCCGGGGCGCAGATAGCGGGCGAGGTCGCGGGCCGACTCCTCGATGTAGCGCAGGTCGGGGGTGCCCTCGTGCAGCGGGGTCGGCACGGTGACGACGGCGACGTCGAAGCCGCCGCAGTCGCGCACGGCGTCGCTCGCCCGGTAGGTGCCGGCGTCGAGGGCGGCCCGCAGCCGCTCGGAGGAGACGTCCTCGACGTAGGACTCGCCGGCGGCGAGGCTCTTGACCCGCTCGGCGTCCACGTCGTAGCCGATCACCTCGTGACCGGTCTCGGCGGCCCGGATGGCGAGCGGCAGTCCGACATAGCCCTGTCCAACCACGACGACGCGCATCATGACTCCCTGCTCGCGGTGCTGACCGGTGTGACGTGCGTGATCGAGGGGCTGCGGCGGAGCATCTCCCGGCCCGTCATCAGGGCGAAGGAGACATTGGTGGTGAGATAGCGGCGGCCGAGCCGGCGCGGCTCCTGGAGCGCGCGGTAGAGCCACTCGAAGCCGAGCCGCTGCCAGCGTTCGGGGGCGCGGCGGGTGACGCCGGCGAGGATGTCGAAGGAGCCGCCGACGCCGTGCACGAGCGCCACCTTGCTGCGCTCGCCGTAACCGGCGGTGAAGATCTCCTTCTTGGGCGAGGTCATGCCGAGGAACAGCATGTGGGCGCCGCTCTCGGCGATCGCGTCGGCGATGGCCGGCTGGTCGGCGTCGTCGAAGTAGCCGTGCCGGCTGCCGGCCACGCGCAGTCCGGGGAAGCGGACCGCGACGCGGCGCAGCATCTCGTCCAGGACGTGCTGCTTGGCGCCGAGGAAGTAGACGGAATGCCCGGCGGCCTCGGCCTCGGCGAGGAGCCGGGTGAACAGGTCGATGCCGGCGACCCGTTCGGGCAGCGGGCGGCGCAGCAGCCGGCCCGCCCACACGACGGCCTGGCCGTCGGCGAGGACGAGGTCGCAGCCGGAGACGGCCTGGGCGAGGGCGGGGTCGCGCCGCATGTTGACCAGCTTGGCGGCGTTCACCACGCCGATCTCCAGTCGTTCGCCGGCGCGTACGGCGGCGAGGCAGCGGGCGACGGTCTCGTCCATGGTGAGCGCGTCGAGCCGTATCCCGAACAGGGATTGCTGCTTCGACGGTGAAGCTGCGCGCGGGGTGGGGATCATCTGTCGATCCCTCCCAGCCACGCGAAGAGCATCCAGCCGAACTCGTACGGGCGGCACTCGCGGTCCACGGCGGTCGGCCGGAACACGCCGTCGAGCGGGCCGAGCCGGAGGCCGGGGGCGACCCGGGTGGTGAGGCCGCGGGCGGCGCGCACGGCCTTCTTGGGGTCGCCGCGGTGGACCTTGCGCCAGGTCACGCCGAGCTCGTCCAGGATCATGGGCTCGAAGACCCCGGCCGCGGCGAGTTCGGGCACCTCGGTCATCCAGCGCAGGCCCTTGCGGATGGGCTCGCCGAAGTCGGTGCCGCCGGCCTCGGCCAGGTCCAGGAGGGCGGTGGGGGCCATGGCGTGCTGGTGGACGCTGTACACGGGGTAGCCCTCGACGACGCTGCCGCGGCGGGCGTCGTAGTGCCACCACCACTGGCCGCCTTCGCCCTGGAGGGCGCAGATGCGGGTGGCGCAGGCGTCGGCGGCGGCCAACGCCTCCGGGTCGTCGCCGCTCGCGTGGGCGCGGGCCAGTGCCTGCAGCGGGTAGGTCTGGTCGGCGAAGCAGCCGATGTGGGCGCGGTACCAGGGGTTGAGGCCGGGTCCGGTGGCGTGCGGGAAGAGCGGGCTGCCGCCGATCCGGGCGCGCAGCAGCCGGTCCCGGGCGCTCTTCAGCCGGTCCTCGACGTCGACGGTGCCGCGGGCGGCGGCGTACGCCGAGAGCACCCAGGCGGCCTCGACGGTGTACTGCGGACGGCCGGGCTCGTCGAGGGCGGTGACCCGGTCGAGGGCGTCGGAGAGCTTGGGGTGGCCGGTCTCGGCCGCGGCCCAGGCGATCAGGGCGGCGTCGCCGAGGTTGCGGACGCCGGGCAGCCGCTCGATCAGCTCGCCGGCGAACTCCTCGGCGGTGTGGCCGCCGAGGACCGTGCGCTGCCGGTCGAGGGGCAGGAAGCGGGCGCCGAGCGCGGTGATGGCGGCGTAGCGGATGCTGGTGCCGCGCTGCTCCAGTCGGTAGGACCCGTCGGCGGCCCGGTGGCCGGCGCGGGTGAAGACGAATCCGGTGCCCCCGGGCAGGAGCATGGCGGGCAGTCCCCGCTCGGCCACGGCGAGCAGACGGGTGGCGAGGTCGTGGAGCGGGCGGTCCGCTCCGGCGAGCTCGGTCATCCGTGAACTGCGTGGAATGTCGGGTGTGTTGGCAGGACGATCGGACACACCCACCCCCCTCGGGTCGGTTCGGATCAGGACGCTGATCCGGATCGGCTGGCTGTCGGCACGCTTGCGGAGCTGTTGCGGGACTGCGGTCGGTGGTGGCGTGGGCGGACCGGCACCCGCGCACGACGGATCGGCGGCACCCTCCTCAGAAGTGCCGCGGCGACGCGTCGACGCGTGTGACCTCTACTCGGCGGCTCCCCAGCCGCGACGAAGATGATGACGGACATGACGACGAGGACAGGCGGCAGCGAAGCGTGACCGCTTCTGCCTCCTGCCGGTGAGATCCCCCACGGACACCCCCAGCGCACGGCGCGAACGCCGTGCTCAACTCGCAGCGTACAACGGGAAGATAGGGCTACAACACGGTGTCGATGAGGCCTTTCGAGGAATTGGTCGCAAGCAGTCGCTAAGCCGCACCGATCGCGCCGAACTCCCGGCCCCGCAGCGGTTACAGTGGGCGCGCGATCACCCGCTCACGGCAGTTGGGGTCCTTGACTGTGTATCTGGCCGACCGCTCCACACCGCAGACGCCGACCTCCGCCCCGGACCGCCTCCGGGGCACGGTCCGGGCGGCCTCGCCGACCGTCCTGGCGCTGGGCACGGTCAGCCTGGTCACCGACGTCTCCAGCGAGATGGTCTCGGCGGTGCTGCCGCTGTACCTGGTGATGGGGCTCGGCCTGAGCCCGCTCGGCTTCGGCATGCTCGACGGCGTCCAGAACGGCGTGAGCGCCCTGGTCCAGCTCACCGGCGGGCACCTCGCGGACCGGGTGCGCAACCACAAGCTGATCGCCGGGATCGGCTACGGCCTGTCGGCGCTGGTGAAGCCGCTGCTCCTGGTCCACCACATGGGCGCGCTCGGGGTGTCCCTGGCGCTCGACCGCACCGGCAAGGGGCTGCGCACGGCGCCGCGCGACGCGCTGATCTCGCTGTCCGTGCCGCCGGAGCGGCAGGGCCGGGCGTTCGGCCTGCACCGGGCGATGGACACCACGGGGGCGCTGCTCGGTCCGATCGCGGCGTTCTTGATCCTGGGGGTGGCGGCGGGCGGTTACGACGCGGTGTTCGCGGTCAGCGGCTGCGTGGCGGCGTTCGGGGTGCTGGTCCTGCTGCTTTTCGTACCGAGCGGAACCAGCGGCGCCGCGGGTGGCCCCGCGGTTGCTTCCGCCCCGAGCGGAAAGAACCCCCAGCTGCCCGCGCCCCAGCTGCCCGCACCCCGGCGGCCCGGCCCCGAGGAGCGGGCGGATCTGCGGGCCGCGTTCGCGCTGCTGCGGGGGCGGCGGCTGCGGGCGCTGTTCGGCTGCGCGGTGCTGCTCGGCCTGACCACGGTGAGCGACGCGTTCCTCTATCTGCTCGTGCAACGGCGTACGGGGGTGGCGGAGCAGCTCTTCCCGCTGCTTCCGCTCGGCACGGCCGCCGTCTTCCTGCTGCTCGCGCTCCCGGCCGGACGGCTCGCGGACCGGATCGGCCGGCGGACGGTGTTCCTCGCCGGGCACGCCGGACTGCTCCTGGCGTACGCGCTGCTGCTGTGGGCGCCCGCGACGCCGGCGCTGCCGTATCTGGTGCTCGCCCTGCACGGCGCGTTCTACGCCGCCACCGACGGGGTGCTGCCCGCGGCCGTCGCCGCCGTGGTGCCGGAACGGCTGCGGGCCAGCGGGATCGCGCTGGTCGGCACCGGGCAGGCGCTGGCCCGCTTCTGCTGTTCCCTGGCCTTCGGCGCCGCGTGGGCCGCGTGGGGCGACGGCCCCGCGCTCGCCTCGGCCGCCGCCGGCCTCGCCTGCTGCGCGGCCGTCGCCGGTGTCGCGCTGCGCCCGACGGGAGATCCGCGATGACCCTCACCCCGCTGCGCCGCCTGCTGGTCCTCGCCACCGGGGTGCTGTTGCTCGCCGGCCTCGGCGCCTGGTCGGTGCTTTCGGCGGCCGACCGGGCGGCCGAGGAGAACAAGCCCCGCGCGGGCGGCCCGGCGTTCACGAACGGGAAGGTGGATCTGGCGGACCCGGGTCGCTTCGTCTTCCGCAACATGGCCACGGGACCGCAGCGCGACCGGCTCGTGTCCGTGCCGGCCGGGACCGCCGCCGGTGCCGCCCGCACCACCTCCGACGTGTCCTGTCTGCGCTTCCACGCCGCCGCGGGCACCGGTGTCTGCCTCCAGGCCACCACCTCCCTGGGCCGCCCCGCCTACCGCGCGCAGATCCTCGACTCCGCGTTGCGCACGGTGCGGAACTATCCCCTCGCGGGCATCCCCAGCCGCGCCCGGGTCTCCCCCAGCGGACGGCTCGCCGCCTGGACCGTGTTCGTGAAGGGCGAGTCGTACGGCACCTCGTTCTTCTCCACCCGCACCTCGATCCTCGACACCCGCGGCTGGAAACTCGCCCCGAACCTGGAGGAGTTCGCGATCACCCTGGACGGGCGGCCGTACCGCAGCACCGACGTGAACTTCTGGGGCGTCACCTTCGCCCAGGACGACGACACCTTCTACGCCACCCTCAGCACCCGTGAGCAGACGCATCTCGTCCGCGGCTCGCTCTCGGCCCGCAGCGTCACCGCCCTGGCGGAGAACGTCGAGTGCCCCTCGCTCTCCCCGGACGGCACGCGCGTCGCGTACAAGAAGCGGGTGCTCGGGAAGGCGGCGCTGTGGCGCGAGCACGTCCTGGACCTGCGCACCCTGAAGTCGACCCCGCTGGCCGAGCGCCGCAGCGTCGACGACCAGGCGGTCTGGCTCGACGACCGCACCCTCGCCTACGCGCTGCCCGCCGAGGGCCGCACGGGCGTCGACGACGTCTGGACGGTTCCCGCCGACGGGTCGGGCACCCCGCGGGTCCTGCTGTCCGACGCGCAGGCGCCGCCGCCCGCCACGAGGTGAACGCGCCGCCCGCTACGGGTAGCTGCGCACGTCGTCGTTGTACTCCCGCGCCCGTTCCCGTACGAGCGGGGGCAGGGTCCCCTGGGCCAGATCGGCGAGGGTGGTGCCCTCCAGGACGTGCCGGAGGCTCGCCCGTACGGCACGCCACACGTCCGGCATGGGGGCGGCGGCGCCCTGGTACTCCAGGCCCGTCAACTTCAGGTCGCGGACGCTGACGAGCGGCCCGTCCATGGCCCGGATGACGTCCGCGACGGTGATCTCCGCGGCCGGCCGGGCCAGCGTGTAGCCGCCGTCGGGGCCCCGGACGCTGGAGACCAGACGGGCCTGCCGCAGCTCGCTGAGCACGACGAAGAGAAATCGGACGGGGATGTCCTGGCGGCCGGCGATGTCCTCCGCCTTGAGCGGCCGGTCCGGGGCGCCGGCCAGCTCCGCCATGGCACGGATGGCGTAGTCCGTTCGTGCTGAGATCCTCACGGCCCCAATGTCTCACGACCGGCCCGGGCCTGACCTGCGCCGGGGTCGCGGAGCCGTGGCGGCCCGTCAACGACACGCCCGGGGAGCGCGGTTGTCCGGAAGGCGCGTTGCTACTCCACTTTGTTCATCGAGATAGTGAACATTGCCCGCGCTCTGTCCGCTCGACCCGGAGGTACCCGAAGTGTCCGTGGAGTCCGTGGTTTCCGTGGTGTCCGCCCCCGCGACCGAGTCCGCCGCAGCCCCCGCGACCGACGCGTCCGCGCGCAGCCGGCCGACCGTCGCGGTCGTGGGCGCGGGCGCGGCCGGCGCCCTCGTCGCCGTCCAGCTGTGCGAGACCGCGGCCCGCCGGCGCACCCCGCTCGACCTGGTCCTGATCGATCCGGCGGCGGAGGCGGGCCGCGGTGTGGCGTACTCCACCGAGGTGCCCGAGCACCGCCTCAACGTGCCGGTCGGCGGGATGAGCTGCTATCCGGACGACCCCGGCCACTTCCGCCGCTGGCTCTGCCGCCACGGCGAGTCCACGGTCACCGCGGCGGACTTCGCCTCCCGCCACCGCTACGGCTCGTATCTCGCCGACACCCTCGGCCGGGCCATCATCAGCGCGCACGGCACGGTCTCCGTCCGGCGGCTGCGCACCAGGGCGACGGGCTGCGCCGACCTCGCCGGCGGACGGGTGGAGCTCCGGCTCGCCGACGGCGGGACGGTGGCGGCCGACAGCGTGGTCCTCGCCACCGGCCCGGCGGCGGGCCGCTCGGAGTGGGCCCCGCGGGGCCTGCTCGGCTCCGACCGGTTCATCACCCGCCCGTGGGCGCCGGGCGCGCTCGACGCCGTGGCGGACACCGACGACGTCCTCCTCGTCGGCACCGGGCTCACCGCCGTCGACCTCGCCCTCGTCCTCGACCGGCCCGGCCGCACCGTGCACGCGGTCTCCCGCACCGGCCTGCTGCCGCAGCCGCACGCGCTCGCCCCGCTGCGGGCCGTGCCGCCGCCGAAGGAGCTCGCCGCGCTCCCGTTCCCCCGGCTGCGCAGGGAGGTGCTGCGGTACGTCGCCGAGACCCGCCGCACGCACGGCGACTGGCGGCCCGCCTTCGACGGCCTGCGGCCGTGGATCGGCCGGCTCTGGCAGGGCCTCACGGACGACGAGCGGGCGGAGTTCCTGGGGCGCGACGCCACCCCGTGGAACGTGCACCGGCACCGGATGGCCCCCTCCACCGCCGAGACGATCAGCCGGGCGCGCTCCGCCCGCAGGCTGCGCGTCCACTCCGGCCGGATCGCCTCCGCCGCCGCGCGCGAGGACGGCGGCCTGACCGTCCGCCTCGCCGACGGCCGCGAGCTGGGCGTGGCCTGGGTGGTGGACTGTACGGGGCCCGGGCTGCGGGCCGACGCCGGCGGCGACCCGCTGTGGAGCGGGCTCCTCGCGGACGGTCTCGCCGTGCCGGGACCGCTCGGCATCGGCGTCGCCACCGACGGGGGGCGCCTCCTGGACGCCCAGGGGCGGACGGCGCGCGCGCTGTTCACGCTGGGCGCGCCCCGGCGGGGCGAGCTGTGGGAGACGACGGCGATCCCCGAGATCCGCACCCAGGCCAAGGAGGTCGCCGAGGCGGTCCTCGCCCCGCCGGCCGGGAGCCCGCGGCGGGCGCGCCGCCGGCCCACCGACCAGTTCGGGCTCCCGCTGTCGACCCATGCCGCCGCGGCGGCGTCCTTCCGGGGCGGACTCGGCCGGGTGATCACCGTACGGGCGAAGGCGGCGGAGGCGTTCGCCCGGGCGACGGAGCTCGACCCGGGCTTCGCCCTCGGCCACGCCGCGCTGGCGCTGCTCGGCCACGAGTGCGGGGCGGACGTCGACGTGGCGCGGGAGCTCGCGGACGCCCGGCGCAGTGCCCGGGAGCGCGGGGACGAGCGGGAGCGCTCGTTCGTGGAGATGGTCACGAGCCGGATCGAGTCGCCCGTGTCCCGGGCGGACGGCACGAGTCCCGGTGACCAGGCCCTCATCGCCCATCTGGAGCGCTTCCCCGGCGACGCGTTCGCCCTGGCCGTCGCCGTCCCCACCATCGCCTTCTCCGGGGTCGCGGACCTCGACGGTTCACTCGCCCGGCGCCTGGTCGAGGGCACCGCCCACGCCTACGACGGGCACTGGTTCCACACCTCGCTCCTCTCCTTCGTGCGCCAGGAGCAGGGGCGGATCGACGAGGCGGGCGAGCTGGCCCGCGCGGCCCTGGCCGCGGAGCCGGCCTCCGGCCACGCCGTCCACGCCCTGGCCCATGTCCACTACGAGTCGGGCGAGCACCACACCGGCCGGGACTGGCTCGACGGCTGGATCGGCGCCCAGGGGCGCGGGGCCGTGCACCGGGCGCACTTCTCCTGGCACGTGGCGCTGCACGAGCTCGCCCTGGACGACGCCGCGGCGGTGCGCCGCCGCTGGTACGCGCAGCTCGCTCCGGGGCAGGTGAGCGGGGTGCGGGCGCTCGTGGACTCCGGTTCGCTGCTGTGGCGGGCCCGGATGTCCCAGAACTGGACCGGCCGGGTGCCGGTCGACGGTGTCCTCGACGCGGTCGCCCGCGAACTGGTGGAGCGCCCCGCGTCCGCCTTCACCGCCCTGCACGGCGCCGTCGCCCTGACCGCCGCCGGCGACCTGCCCGGGCTGCGCCGGCTGCGCTCCCACGCGGCGGGCGCGGACCAGGTGCAGCGGGAGGTCGTCGTCCCGTTGTGCAGCGCGCTGGAGGCCGTCCTCGAGGAGGAGTGGACGACGGCCGCGCAGGGGCTGCGCGCGCTGCTGCCCTCGCTGCGGCGGGTGGGCGGCAGCGCGGCGCAGCGCGAGGTCGTCGAGGAGACCCTGCTGTACGCCCTGGTGGAGGCCGGCCACCGGGACACCGCCCGGGACCTCCTGGAGCGGCGCCTGGACCGCCGGGCCTCGCCGCTCGACCGCCGCCGGCTCGCGGGCCTGGGCGCCTGACGGGCGGTCACCCGCCGCTCCGCACATAGGATCGAGGCCTCTGCGGCACGCGTACGAAGGAGACCGAGACCCATGGCGGAGCAGCGGGTGTACCTGGTGACCGGGGGCGGGACGGGCATCGGCGCCGCCACCGCCCGGCTGCTGCGCGAGGCGGGTCACCAGGTGGTGGTCTCCGGGCGCCGCCCCGAGCCGCTGCGGCTCGTGGCGGCGGAGTCCGGGGCGCTGCCCGTCCCGTCCGACATCGCCGACCCCGAGGCGGTGCGCGATCTGGTCGCCACGGCCGTCGCGGCGTACGGCCGCCTGGACGGGCTGGTGCTGAACGCGGGCGTCGGGCGCGGCGGAAGCGTGGGCTCGGTGACGCTGGAGGACTGGGAGTCGGTCATGCTGACCAACCTCACCGGCCCCTTCCACCTCCTGCGTGCCGCGCTGCCCCACCTCCTCGACGCCCGCGGCGCGGTGGTCGCGGTCGCCTCGGTCTCCGCCCTGCGCAACGGCGTCGGCAACGCCGCCTACGCCACCTCGAAGGCGGCCCTCCTCCAGCTGTGCCGCTCCCTCGCGGTGGACTACGGCCCGGCCGGCCTGCGGGCCAACACGGTCTGCCCGAGCTGGGTGCGCACCGACATGGCGGACCGGCGGATGAACCGCTTCGCGGAGGAGGCGGGGCTCGGCGAGGGCGGCGTCGACGCGGCGTACGAGGAGGCCACCCGCGTCCTGCCGGCGGGCCGTCCGGCCGAACCGCGCGAGGTCGCCGAGGCAGTCGCCTGGCTCCTCTCCCCCGCCGCCTCCTTCGTCAACGGCGCGACCCTGACGATCGACGGGGGAGCGACGGCCCTGGATCCCGGCACCCTGGCCTTCGACTTCCGCGTGGAGCCCCGGGACCCGCGCGGCTGAGGCGGCCCGGTCTCAGCCCGCGGTCAGGGTGCGGTCCAGGAGGGCGAGCAGCCGGTCCCAGTGGAGCTTCGCCCCGGTGGGGCTGAAGGCGTCGGTGTCGGCCATGGTGAAGCCGTGGACGGTGCCAGGGTAGACCTCGCAGGCGTCGCGGAGGCCCGTGGCGCCGAGCGACCGGTCGAGCGCCTCGGCGATCTCGGGCGTCATGTCCCCCTCGGCGATGCCGAGATGGACCTGGGCGGCGAGCCGGGGCAGGAGGCGGTGCGGGCTGTCGGGGGCGTCGGTGACCACGAAGCCCGGGTGGAACCCGGCGACCGCGGCCACCCGCTCCGGGTGCGCCGCCGCCGTGCGCAGCGCCAGCAGCGAGCCGATGCAGTAGCCGGTCACGGCGACCGCTCCGGCGCGGACCTCGGGCCGCTCGCCGAGGAAGGCGAGGTAGGCGCCGGCGTCCCTCAGGACCCGTTCAGCGGTGGTCTGTTCCTTGAGCAGGGGCATCAACTCGGCGATGACTGCCGGCCGGTTCGCCTCGTCGATGAACTCGGGAACGGGGAAGGCAGGTGCCGGCGCGTGCCGGTAGTAGAGGTTGGGGACGAGTACGCAGTACCCGTGCCCGGCCAGTTCGCGGGCCATGTCCTTCAGTACGGGCCGGAGGCCGAAGGCGTCCGGGTACATCAGCACCGCCGGGTGGCGGCCGCCGCCGTCGGGGAAGGCGGCGAAGGCGTCGGCGAGGCCGTCGGGGGTGGGGATCTGCACCATCGTGCCGTGCATGCGTGTCTCCGTGGTGTCGATGCGTCGATGAGTCGCTGCTGCGAGGAGTCGGTGGTCGACACGAGAGGGGCGGAGCGCGCGCGGCGGCGCGGACTCCGCGGTCGGACGGTGGGCGCGATCCGGCCCGCGCGGTGCTCAGCGGAGCACCGGGTCGCCGATCCGTGTGTGGCCCGAGGCCGTCCCGGTGGTCATCCCGCCACGGTAACCCGCATGGGCACCCCGCGTGACCCCGACGCCGGGGTGATCGTTGTCTCTCCGGGCGCCGTACGTGGTGGCCTCCCCTTCCCGTGATCGGAGCCACGTCGTGCGCGTCACAGACATCCGGCGGTGTGAGGTCCGGCCGGGCCGGCTCGTCGAGTGGACGCTCTCGGCGTCCACCGTCGAGAAGGCCTCCGGCCTGCCAGAGGACTCCCGCCCCCCGGCGTACCTCCAGGAAGCCCACCTGAGGACGTCCAGAAAGGTCCGTTCGGGCGGCCTGTTCGTGCCGACCTGGATCGGTGTCGCCTTCGACATCCCCGGGCGCGTCGACCTCGACGTCCTCGAAGACGCCCTGCGCCGCTGGACCTTGCGGCACGAGACGATGCGCAGCGGGTTCCGCTGGACCGCCGACGACGAGATGCGGCGCTTCACGCTCGCCCCCCGGGACGTGACCCTGCGCCGCGAGCCGATCGGCGACTTCCCCGATGGGACGATCCTGGCGCGGCACCTCCAGGACCGCTTCGACGTCGCCGCCGACTCGCTGGGCTGGCCCAACTTCCTGTACGCGGCGGTCGTCCGGGACGACGGCACCAGCGTCTACATGGCCTTCGACCACAGCAACGTCGACTCGTACTCCCTCCAGCGGGTGTCCGCCGAGGTCCACGAGCTCTACGCGGCGGGTGTCGAGCGGCGCACCCTGGAGGAGCCCAGCTACGGCAGTTACGTCGACTTCTGCGAGGTCGAGCGCGGGAACGCGGACCAGGTCGACGAGGAGCACGACATCGTCGCCCGGTGGCGGGAGTTCATCCGCCGGTGCGGCGGCCGGCTGCCGAGCTTCCCCGTGGAGCTCGGGCAGGATCCGCACGCCCTGACCCCCCAGGTGATGATGAGCGAGATGCTCGTCGACGCGGGTCCGGCCGCCGCGTTCGAGGCGTACTGCCGTCCCTACGGCGGCAGTCTGGTGGGTCTGCTGGCCGCCACGGGCCTCGTGGTCCACGAGCTCGGCGGGGCGCCCGTGTACCGCACGGTCGTGCCCTTCCACACCCGGGCGACGTCCAAGTGGTCCCAGTCCGTGGGCTGGTACGTCGGCGGAGCCCCGGTCGAACTGCCGGTGACCTCGGCGTCCGACTTCCCTGGCGCGCTGCGGATCGTGCGCGACCAGCTGCGGGCCAACCGGCGGCTGGCCCGCGTCCCGCTGCCCCGTGTGCTCGACCTGCTCGGCGACGACTTCCGCGCGACCTCGCCGGACCTGTACTCGATCCTCTCCTTCGTCGACGCCCGGGGGATCACGGGCTCCGAACACTGGGCGGAGTGGAAGACGTACGGCCTGGTGCGGGTCTCGTACGGCACCGAGGTCTGCGTCTGGGTCAACCGGCTCCACGAGGGACTGCACCTGGCGACCCGGCACCCCGACACCGACATCGCCCACAAGAACATGCGCCTGTACGTCGAGCGGCTGCGCGACTTCGTCCACGCGGTGGCCGCGGCCGGGCGCTGACCCCGCCGAAGGGGCGGGCCTCGCCGGGGGCCGGCCGATCGCGCCCGGCGCTCAGGCGAGATCCGTCAGTTCGTCCGCGAAGACCTGCGACAGCGGTTGCGGGCCCACGTACTGCTGGCAGTTGCACTGCCCGGGCTCGTACCGCAGGGGCTTCTTGTTCTCGTCCCAGGCCGTCGGGACCTCGACCCGCTCGTGGCAGCGGCCCTGCTTGTCGTGCTTGGCCAGGTGGTGCGTGCAGCCGCACACCGGCTCGGGGGTCTTGTGGGACGCCTCCAGTGCCAGTCTTTCCTGCTTCGCGGCTTCCAGGATCTCCATCTTGCGTTCGTGGCGGTTCCGCAGTGCGGTGCGGATGCCGTCGGCCGCCCATGCGAAGCCGCCCGTCCAGAACAGGATGAGAATCAACCAGACCCAGTTCATGTACTGCCCCTTCCCCCCGGGTTCACCACGTCAGGATAGGACGCTCGTTCAGGCGGCGGACCGGGTGGCGGCGGTCGCCCCGGCGGGCCAGTGGCGGTGCAGGACGTCGATGTGGAAGTCGTGGGTGTGGTGCTGTCCGGCGCCCGCGAGGTGCGGGTGGTCGCGGGGCAACTCGGGATGGGCGTGGGGCAGTTCGGCCGGGTCGGTGCGGGGCCACAGGCGTACGGCGACCGCGGTGCCGGCGAGTGCGATCAGCGTCAGGGCCCCGGCCGCGACGGCCGGGTCGGCCCGGGCGGCGAGCCAGCCGGCCAGCGGGTAGGTGAGGAGCCAGCAGGCGTGGGTCAGCGAGAACCGGGCAGCGAACGCGGCCGGCAGGTCGGGTGCCGAGGCCGAGCGGCGCACCAGCCGGCCCCCGGGGGTGAGGACCGCCGAGCTCGCCGCCCCGATGAGCAGCCAGGTCGCGAGGAGCGCGGGCCACGCCCAGGCGCTCCGCGCGGGGCCGGCCGCCAGGGCGGTCGCGAAGAGTCCGAGCACCCCGGTCAGGGCGAAGGCGGCCGGCAGCATGAGGGCGCGGTCCCCGACCCGGCCGAGCACACGGGGCAGCAGCAGGGCCACGAGCATGGAGCCGGCCCCGTACGCGCCGAGGGCGAGCGACACGTCGCCGGCCGAGCCGTCGAGGCGGCCGCGGACGAGGCTCACCGTGTTCACGAGGACCATGGCGCCCACGGCGGCCACGACGAGGTCGAGGGCGAGCAGGGCGCGCAGGCGCGGGGTGGCGAGGAACAGCCGCGTGCCGAAGGCGGCCTTGGCGTAGACGCCGCCGGTGCGCTCGACCGGCCGGGGCCTGGGCAGCAGGACGGAGACGACCAGGACGCCGGAGGCGACGAAGCCCGCGGCGGTGCCGGTGAAGAGCCACCGGTAGGAGATCAGGGACAGGAGCGCCGCGGCGAGCGCGGGGCTGAAGAGGCTCTCCAGGTCGTACGCGAGCCGGGAGAGCGACAGCGCCCTGGTGTAGTCCTCTTCCCGGGGCAGCACCTCGGGGACGGTCGCCTGGAAGGTCGGGGTGAAGGCGGCGGAGGCGGCCTGGAGCAGCAGGATCAGCGCGTACACCTGCCAGACCTGGGTCACGAACGGCAGGGTCAGCGCGACGCCGGCGCGGACCAGGTCCGTGGAGACCAGCAGCGCCCGCCTGGGTACGCGGTCGGCGAAGGCACTGATCAGCGGTGCGATCCCCACGTACGCCACCATCTTGATCGCGAGGGCCGTGCCGAGGACCGCGGACGCGTCGCCGCCCGCGATGTCGTAGGCGAGCAGGCCCAGCGCCACGGTCGCCAGACCGGTGCCGACCAGGGCCACGACCTGGGCGGTGAAGAGGTGGCGGTAGGTGCGGTTCCTCAGGACGGACAGCATGCACGGCATCCCTCGGTCGGCTGCGGGTCCTCTCACCGTAGCCGACGCGTGCATGATTGCGCACCTATTGACTTGTCGCGCGCCCCCTCCCCCGGTCAGTCGTGCCAGGGCTCCCCCGTGACCTGGTGGTCGGCGTGGCTGATGGCCTCCACGACCATGCGCTTCATGTGCCCGTCCGGCAGGGAGTAGACCACCCGGCGCCCCTCCTTGCGGGACTCCACCAGACCCCCCAGGCGCAGTTTGGCCAGGTGCTGGCTCACGGCGGGCCTGGCGGCGCCGACCGCCTCCGCCAGGGCGGTCACGTCCGCCTCCCCCCGCGACAGCAACCACACGAGGTGCAGCCGCGTGGGGTCCGCGAGCATGGCGAAGACCCGCGCCGCCGCCGTCAGCTCGCGGGCCCCCGGCGTCTGCTGGTGCGCACGGGTCGCGGAGGAGGGCGCGTCGCTTGGAGACATGACGCCATCGTAGGCGCGCGGGGCGCACGGGCTTCCTCAGGACGGGTCCGCCGGCCCGTCCCGCGCCTGCCGCATCAGCGCGGATCCGGGACGTCCGCCCCGGTCGGCTCTCGCGGCCCTACCCCTCCGCGAGGACGACGATCGCGTCCGCGGGCCCGAGGGTGACGGGGGCGGTCTTCGAGGGGTTGAGGAAGATCCCGTAGTGGGGCGGGGTCTCGCCGTGGCGGGCGAGGCGGTAGCCGATCGCGGTCTCGCCCTCCCGGCGGGCCGCCTCGACGATGGTCGCGAAGTCGGCCTGTGCGCCGAGGACGACGTAGTCCGAGGCCGGCTTGAGGTAGATCTCCGAGCCCTCCGGGTTGAAGAGGTCGGTGAAGACCTCGTACAGGTCCCGGTTCTCGCTCAGCTGGGTCAGCAGCAGGCTGATCACCTTGGTGCTGACGATGAAGTCGTCGGCCTTGGTCACCTGGGCGACCTCGCGGTTGGCGTCGTCGTTCATCTCCGTGACGATCGAGTACGGGTCGCCGAGACGCACCTCGATGTCCCGCAGGTGGAGCAGGGTCACGAGCGTCCGGTCGTCGGCCGGGCCGGGCGCGATCGTGTCGTCGGAGAGCACGACGATGTGCTGGTAGGCGCCCAGGTCCAGGGTCTCCAGCGAGGACCTGCGGGTCGGTTCGCAGTACTTGTAGCCCACGGTGAGGTTCACCGTCGGCTGCTCCAGCGCGGAGTCCGGGCGGCGGGGCGCGGCGACGTCGAGGGTGGAGCCGGGCCGGACGAAGCTGTCGAGGAGCGTGACGAGCCTGCCCGTACGGGAGTTCTCGCCGATGAGGAGGGTGCGGTCGAGCCGTGGCGGCTCGGCCGGCGCCGAGGTGATGGCCGACTCGACGATCCGGGGAGGGGTCCGGGCGAGCCGGATGAGCAGGTCGTCCTGGGCGATCACGAGCAGCTCGTCGCCCGGCTCGATGAGCGTGTCCATGGGCGGGTTGACGAGTACGGTGCCGTCCGCCCGCCGCAGTCCGGCCGGGGCGCCGACCTCGTAGGCCCCCAGCGCCGTCCCGTACGTGGAACCGACGAGGGCGGGCTCCTGGCGGAGGTAGAACTCGTTGCCGACGAAGCTCAGCAGCTCGTTGAAGACGCCCGACAGACCGGTCTGGCGGTGTGCCTGGGCGATGAGGCGTACGGCGACGTCCTCGGCGTCGATGACCAACGCGCCCTCGCCCGCGGCCAGTCGGGCCGCGGCGATGTTGTCCGAGTCGTGCACGGCGGCGACGATGTCCGGCCGGTCGCCCCGCCACTGCCGGGAGTTCAGCAGCAACAGGACCTTGATGACCTCGACGTCCTTCTCCTCGCCGGCCGACGGCAACACCATGATCGACTTGGCCGTGTCGGGACTGACCAGTTCCAGGTCGGTCCGCACGAGCGGGTTGCCGGAGCGGCAGATGACGCGAGTGCTCTTGGTGTCCGGGATCCTGGCCCGGATGGCGTCCTCCATGGACACCTTGTCGCGGTCCGCGAGGACCACCACGCACGAGCGCCGTTCGCTCTGGTTCGCCTCCACGAGCTCCGCGATGACCGTGAAGACCTGGTCCGACCAGCCGAGGACGACGGTGTGGCCGCGTTCCATGATCTGCGACCGGCCCTTGCGGAGCTCGTGGATCCGCTGGTTCAGGCCGGTCGTCAGGACACCGATCAGGGCGCTGACGAGGAAGATGCCGCCGACCGTCACCGCCAGCATGAGGCCCAGGAAGACCGGACTTCCGGTGTCGCCGCCCATGGTGCCGGCGTCGAGCGTGCGCAGCAGGCTCATCCACGCCACGCCGAACCAGCCGCCGTTGTCCTCGGCGTCTGTGTCGGTGAACAGCACGACCAGGGTCGAGGCGAGCGCGATGAGCAGCACCGAGGCCAGCGCCAGCCAGCTGATGAGCGCCGGCGTTCCCCGGTCCATCGTCCCGTCGAACCAGTACCGAAACCGGGTCCGCAGCCTGTCGCGCGCCACCGATGCCCCCGCCCCACGCCATCCGTCGTCTTCGTCGCTCACGCGGGCGGTTCCCATGGCCCCGACCCGGCACGGGTGATCATTCTTTCAGACCCACGGACGAGGACGGCCAGGCGATCGACGCGCCTTTGCCCATCCCCCTTTCCCGGTGCGCCGGTTGGTCACCGGCGTTCCCCGCTCCCGCCCCTCGCGGCGCGTTGATCCGCTGTCTACCGCCCCGGGCGACGCTGCATCCGCACGGCACGCCGACGGGCGGCGGCAGCGCGGGCTGCGACGCCGCCGGGGCGTACCGGCACCGGCAACCGCCGGCCAAGGACGCAACGGGAAAAGGAGTCTCCCTTGAGAACACGCCCGACCACCCTCGCGCTCGCGGTAGCAGCCGTGAGCCTGTCCCTCGCGCTGCCCTCGCAGGCATCCGCCGCGGAGCCCCCGACCGCTCCGGCCTCCGTCCAGCCGCGCGCCGCCGGCGGGGCCGGCGGCGCCTACGCCGACGCCAGGACCGGGGACGCCCAGCAGCGCGCCTTCTGGAAGCGGCACGACGACGACGGCACCTTCCGTCCGTTCCGCGGTGCGCTGCCGGACTGGAAGCCCCAGGCCCAGCGCCCCGCGCCCCGCGGCACCGGACGCGTGGTCCAGGCGCCGCCCACCGCGCCCACGGCACGGGGGGAAGGCCGGCTCGCGGCCGGCTCACCGGCTGAGGAGCGCCTGCGGGCCACCACCGGGCGCATCCGCATCGCCTGGCCCGACGCCGCCAACCCGGGTACGTGGTGGATCAGCGCATGCACCGGCAACGTCATCACCAGCGCGAACAAGGACGTGATCGCCACCGCGCGGCACTGCATACCCCACGACGCCCAGGGCAGGATCAACTCCCAGGCCGAGTACGAGTTCACGCCGGGGTACTGGAAGGACGCCGACGGCACGGAGCACGCCCCGTACGGCAAGTGGACGCTCCGCTCCCTCGGCGTCGTCGGCGACTTCACGACCGGCACGCAGACCAACGACTCGGCGTTCCTCGCGCTCAACCCCCGGGGCGGCGTCCACGTCCAGGACGCCGTCGGCTCCTCCGGCTACCGGTTCGGCATCAGCGCCCTGCCCGGCCGGGTGGTGATCGCGGGCATCCCGGCCGCCGACAACCAGTTCCACACCTGTGCGAAGCAGCCCTACTGGGGCCCGGACACCCCGCCGCAGATCCTGGGCAGCGGCGGCCCCTGCACCGGTGCCGACGACCTGTCCGGCGGTGCGAGCGGCGGGCCGCTCCTCGACGGCGACACCTTCGACGGCGGCCCCACGCAGATCGGCGACTACTCCGGCAGCCTCGGATCGGCCCCCGCGGCGGCGGTCTGGCGGGACGCGGCCTTCTCCGTGTTCGACTCCCTCCAGGGCAACGGCGGTGCGCCGGCGCACGACCGGATCACCACGCTCACCAACGCGAACGCGAACCTCGCCGACCTCTACGGCTACGACACCGCCAACGGCGCGGCGGTGTACGGGTACCACGCCACGGGTGGCGAGAACCAGCGGTGGCACCTGTGGGACAAGGGCAACGGCTACTTCCTGATCGAGAACCGCTACACGGAGACCCACGGTCTCACCCTCGCGAACGCCCGCGTCCTGGACTACAACTTCTCCAACGGCACCGCCTGGTCCCACCAGGTCAACGGCACCGGCTCCGACAACCAGCTCTGGCGCTTCCGCGCCACTCCCGGCCGCCCGGGCTGGTTCACGATCCGGAGCAAGCAGGGCGACTACTGCCTCACCGCCCCGAACGGCGAGGGGAGCCTGACCGTCGGCTCGTGCACCACGGCCGACGGCCTCGACTCGATGCAGTGGAAACTCCAGTAGCAACCGCACCCCCATCCGCACGGGCACGTGCGGCTGTGCGAAGGGCCCCGTCGGACGATCCGGCGGGGCTCCTCGGGTCCGGCGCGTGGCGGGCCCGTGTCACCGGCGGACGCGATTCATATCGAAACCGCCCAGAGCGTCGGCGGCGTACGTGCGAAGCCTTTCGTCGACCCCGGGGTTGTTGCCCCACGCGGCCAGGAACCGCAAGCCGGCGGCCCGATGGCCGTCCAGCATGGCCAGGGAACGCGCGGCGAGGACTCGGGAGTCCGGGTGGGCCGTGGGGTCCGCGGCAAAGGCCGAGAGGAGTTCAGCCGAGCCTTCTGCGCCGTACTCCGCCAGCCTGCAGGCCGCGGTGACCCGGTCCCACACCTGGACTCCGCCGTCCTGGGCGATGTCCAGAAGCAGGCCGACGCCGTCCTCGCGGTGCCCGTCCAGCGCGGCCAGGGCCGTGGCCGCGGCCATGCGGTGGTGCGCCTCCATGGTGGTGTCGGCCGCGAAGGCGCCGAGTGGACGGGCGGCCTCGGCATGGTGGGCGGTGGAGCGTGCCAGGAGGAGGAGCGCGCGCAGCCGGTTGCTCGGATGGATCCGGCCGGTCACGACGGGCAGGACCAGCTCTGCGGCCGCCTCCTCGTCCACCTCGGCCAGTACCTCGGCGGCCGTCAGGTGGGAGTGGCTTCCCGGCAGCGACTCGCGGGCCAGTTCCCTGAGCAAGCGGGCGGCTCGATCCTGCCGGCCGGCCACCCTTGCGAGGGCCGCGGCAGCCTTCGCCCGGTCGTCGGGGGGCGTGGTGCGGGCTCCCGCCAACGCGGTGAGCAGCCCCACTCCGTCCTCCCGGTGACGCCCGTCCATCTCGGAGAGGTACCGGGCAGCGGTGACGGAGCCGTACTGAGCGAGGTGGAGCAGCAGTGCGGCACCGGACTCGCGGTGCCGGTCCAGCTCGGTGAGCCGCTGGGCGGCCGTGCAGCGGAGGCCGTCGTGGGTCCCCGGGTCCATGGCGCACTCGGTGAGCAGCCGCACCCCGAGGTCGCCATGACTGCCCAGCCGGGCCAGCCCCTGGGCGACGCCGAGAACGAGGTACGTGTCGGGTGCCACATCCTCGAGGAGGTGGAGGAGCAGCGTGGCCCCGTCCCCCTCGTGACCGTCGAGACCGGCCAGGATCTCGGCGGCCCAGGTGCGGTGGTCCGGTTGCAGGGCGCGGTCACCGGCGAGTCGCGCCAGCAGCCGCGCGCCGTCGTCGAAGTGGCCCTCCAGTTCCGCGAGGTACCAGGCGGCCTCCACCCGGCTTCCGTCGCCCACAGCCGGGCTGTTCGCGCATGCGGTGAGCCACCGTGCGACCTTCTCGCGCGGAAGGCTGCTGCCGAGCTGGATCTGGGCCTTGAGCAGGTGGTATCCGCCGGCGTCGGCGGACCCGAACAGGTCCTCCAGGGCGCGCAGCGTGGCCGCTGCCGTCGGCCGTTCCGCCGACAGCAGCGCGTCGAGCAGGAAGCCCAGGTAGGACGGTTCCAGGCCCAGCGGGTCAAGGGACTCGCCGGTCGGCGTACGCCGACCGGCCCGGCGCAGTCTGTCGCGCAGCCGGCGCCCGGGGAACAGCCGGTCGAAGAGCAGCGCGCGGGCCCGCGGGTCGCGGGTGGCGTGACGGGCGGCGTGGTACTCCAGGAGCGTGCGGTGCAGGAACTCGACGTCGTCGCCCTGCCCGGCCAGCAGGCCGCTGGCTCGCAGCAGCGAGGCCAGCAGCGCCTCCCACAGGGGTGCTTTGACCTTGTCCGGGCGGCGGGCGTCCGGGTGCGCGGCGAGGATCGCGGTGGCCGGAGCCCGGTTCCCGCCGATCCTTTCGTGGGCCAGGTGGTCGATGAGGACGGGCAGGTGTCCCCGGGCGCGCTCGGCGGCCGTCTCGACGGTGCGGCGGTCCTCCGGGATCTGGTAGCGGTCGACCAGGGTGCGGATGGCACGGTCGTGCAGGTCGCCGACGCCCTTGTGGACGTTCTCCTCGTAGAGCAGTTCGACGAAGGAGCGGAACACCCCCGCCCGGCCGTCGGGCAGGGGGCGGTCGGTGTCGGCCTCGTACAGCTGGCACAGCATGGCGGTCATCAGGGGGATGCGGGCCAGCTCCTCCAGCCGGGTGCGGCGGATGCCGTCCAGGAACGCCCGGACGTGGCGGTCGGCGTCGGGAAGCGCGTGCAGACGCTTCCGTACGTAGCTGCGCACGTCGGCGTCCGTGAAGGGCTCCAGCGTGAAGTGGCCGGCGGCGCGGGGCAGCCGGTCGAGTTCGCCGCCGGGAAGGGGGCGGGTCGCGACGAGGAACCGGTACGGGGTGTCCGCCTTGCCGGCTTCGCGGGCGAGGCGGTCGAGAAGGGACAGCCGGGCCGTCCGGTCGGGCAGCTCGTCCACGCCGTCGACCATGACCACCCACCGGGCGCCGGGACGCGGGGGACGGCGGAAGAAGTCCTCGGTCAACGCCTCGCTCAGCCCGTACGGTCCGTACTCCTCCGTCACCGCGTGGGCCAGGGCGGGCGCCAGCAGGGGCGCGCCGAGCAGCTCGCCGGCCCGGATCAGCACCGGAAAGCCGATGGCCGCGGCGTCCCCGTCGGCCGCCTCCGCGAGCAGGCGCCGGGAGGCGGACAGCAGATGGTGCCGCAGCAGCGTCGACTTGCCCTGGCCCGGCCCGGCCAGCAGGACCCGGATCGGATCGCCGCCGGCGAAGACGTGGTCGGCGGCCACGGGGGCTCGCGCGGCCCGGACGGTGGCGCGCCGCGGCACGTAGACGTCGGCCAGTGACGGCGCGTCGGGCGCCGGCGCCATCCCGGGGTGCGGCAGTTGGTCCGCCGCCGCCCCGACGGCTCGCAGATACGGCCCGAGCCGCGGGTCGGGTCCCTCCGCTCGGGTGGCGAGGTGACCGTCCCCCGCCTCCGGCGCGGAGGAGTGACCGGAGGCGTAGTACGTGAAGTGGTCGGCGTGCCCGACCGCGATTCCCCCCGTGGTGGCCGAGATGACCGTGTCTGCCGTGACGCGCGGGGCCTGACCGTCTCCGAGCCCGCTCAGCCCTGCTGCGGACCCGGCTGCGGAGGGGTCGTGACGGTGACGTTCCCCATCTGCACCGCTGCCGCGGAGCCGTGATCGGCGCGGACGTCCACGTCGCCGTGGATGACCGGGCCGCCGGCGGGCGCCTGAGCTCCGTCCGTCGGGGCGTGCGTCGCCAACAGGTCCCGCAGGATCTCGGCGGCCTCCTCGCGCTCGGCGTCGCTCAGATTCTCCAGCGCCTGCTCGAAGCGCGCCTGCCAGGCCCCTTGCTGCCTGCTGCGCACACCACTCCGCTCGTCGTCCGGTGCCGCTTCCAGGGCGGCCGCACTCCGGTCGAGCCGTTCCAGCTCGACGCGCCGCCGATCCCCGTCACCCCCGGCGAACCACTGCGCGACCGCCTGCTGCAGCCCCTGCCACGCGCTGGTCCCGGCCGCCTGAACGACCGCAGCCCCGCCGGCCGCAGCCAGCGCGGCCAGTCCCTCCGCCAACATCCAACCGACCCCGTCCGTAACCGTGTTCGACGGACAGGACGCTAGCGCACCACACGGCCCGGCACCTCGCCTTCCACGGGATCCCCACCGGGCGGTGCCCGTCGGGTCCGGCGGAGGCCCCGGCATGGCCGAAGACCCGCTTTCCAGGCTCGTACCGCCGTCTCGACCATGGCGTCGTGTCCTCAACCGATACCGCCGGGTTCCTGGAACGACAAGATCAGCTCCGTGTACGCCCCGTGCTAGAAGCCACGGCGCAGGCGCCCGCTCCGCGAACGTGATCGCGTTCGCGGGGCGGGCGGAGATCGCTCGGAACCTCGGCCACCACCGGGCCGATGGCGTCCCGTCAGGGTCGAGGCCGTGGCGCGCTCGCAGCCAGGCGACGGCGTGAGCCGACGGGCACCGTACCCGGCGCCCCCGAAGGGCGGCGGGGGCACGGGCGAGGGGCCGGGGTGTGCCCTCTCGGGGCTGGGCAGGTGGGCAGGGGTCGCGGGAGCATCGGGGCAGGGGCCGGCATCGTCGATCGGGAGGCGACTCGTGCGCGCGAAAGCCAGGGGACGGGACAGTGCGTCCGAGGGTCGGGGCGTCGAGGGTGACCGTACGGACGCGGCCGCGGCCCGCGCCGTCCGCTCGGCCGGGACCCGGCCAGGAGCCATGTCGCCCGCTCGGGCGGCGGAGTTGCAGGCGTCCGTCGGGAACTCCGCCGTGGCGCGCGCGGTCCAGCGTGAAAGGGAGCCCCATCCGCACGACGCCGACCGCTCCCCCGCGCGTCCCCTCGTCCACGACGTGCTCCGGCGTCCCGGCCGGCCCCTGGCCGAGCCCTTGCGTGCGGAGATGGAGGCCCGCCTCGGTGCGGACTTCTCCGATGTGCGGGTGCACACGGGGGCGACGGCCCAGCGGTCCGCCGCCGAGATCGGGGCCCGTGCGTACACCTCAGGCCGTGACGTGGTGATCGGGGCGGGGGGCGGTGACAAGCACACCCTCGCCCACGAGTTGACGCATGTGATCCAGCAGCGGAGCGGCCCCGTGTCCGGCACGGACAACGGTTCCGGACTGTCGCTCTCCGACCCGTCGGACGCGTTCGAGCGGGCGGCCGAGGCCAACGCCGTACGGGTCATGGCCCGCCCGGCGCCCGACGCCCGGCCCCTGGAGCGGGCAGCGCCTGCGGGGCGGCCGGCCGCGGCCGTGCAGCGGATGCTGGGCTTCGAGACGGAGGTCAGCCTGCCCGTGGAGGACGCGCGGGGGGAGAAGTACGAGGGCGACACCGACCTGGCGAAGAGCACCGCGGAGGACTTCAAGGTCGTCTCCGACAAGCGCGCCCTGATCGACGGGAGCGGGTACTCGAACCTGGAGTTCGTCACCGGGGCGGTCAGGGTGGTCGGCTCGATGAGCGAGGCGGGACCGGAGCGGCTCGACCGGCTCGTCGACGAGATCAGGACGGTCCGCGACGCCTTCTACCGGGCGGCCGACAAGACGCCCCTCGCGGACATGGCGCTGGAGCTCGAAATCCTGCCCGAGGGCACCGGGGCCCGCGTCGCCCCGGACCTCGGATACGCGGAGCACGCCGGGCAACCGGGGCTGGGCGACGGCCTTTTCGTGCACTACTCGGTCGGCGTGCCGCTGGCCGGCATGCCCTTGTTCTTCGACCACCTGCGGGCCTCCGCGCCCAACGTGCCGGGGGCGCCGAACCGCCGCGCCCGGTTCCGGTTCACGCAGGCCAAGGACTTCGCCGCGAACGTCGTGGAGATGTACGAGCAGGGCCAGGGCGCCGCGAAGAAGCGCAAGCGGCTGGACACGGACGCCCTCGACGGCTACTGCCAGCTGTTCTTCATGCAGGTCGCGGCGGTGGCGGACTACCTCGCCGAGAACACCGACCGCGGGCAGATCAAGAACCTGACGGCCGTGCTGTCCCGCTCCAGGCTCTCGGACGTGCGCGCTCTCCTCGACCCCGGGTTCCAGCGCTTCCTCTCCGACCGGCGCGAGGACGTCCTCGACGTGCTCGCCGGCTACCAGGAGGACTCCGGGGAGGGAACGCAGCTGGAGTTCCGCGAGAACGCCACCCGGCAGATCGACGGCGACGAGGTGTCCCTGCTCTCCTTCGCCATGTCGACGCTCAAGGGCGATCCCCCGGTGGACCAGCAGAGCGTCTTCGGCGGCATGAACCAGATCGCACCGCACGAGGAGGAGGGCGCCATGATGGTCCCCTTCGAGATCCGCACGATGGGCGCCATGATGAAGACCTGGGACGACCTGAAGGCCGAGCTGCGGGACCTCGCCCAGTGGGCCGAGGAGGCGTACCAGCACGAGCGGGCCCGGGCCGGGGCGACGAGTCGGCGCCGTACCGGCACCGGTTCCGGCAACAGGTGAGGGGGCGAGGTTCCCCCGGGTGTGCCCTTCGGGGCCTGGTGCCGGTCCCGCACCCGGCGTAGGCAGGAGACAGTCGCCCGCGTCCGACGAGAGGCAGTCCGCACATGCCCATCCCCGCCCGGCCCCGCCGCAAGGACGCCGACGCCGCTTCGAGGGACCGGGCCGACCGGCCCCGGCGCGAGCGGCCCGACGCCTCTGCCCCGCCACCGGGAACGCTGTCGGCGCTCCAACGGGCCGTCGGCAACGCCGCGGTGGCGCGGATGCTCGGCCAGGCCCGCGACGCGGGTGACGGCGACGGGCGGGCGGCGGACCGGCGGGCGGCGGCGCGGGAGGTGCTCAGGTCGGCCGGGCAGCCGCTCGACGGGGCCCTGCGCACGGAGATGGAGCAGCGGCTCGGTGCCGACTTCGCCGACGTACGGGTGCACACCGACCCCGTCGCGCAGCGCTCCGCGACCGAGCTCGGGGCCCGGGCGTACACCTCGGGCAACCACGTGGTGCTCACGGACGGCGGGCGGGACAAGCACACCCTCGCCCATGAGCTCACCCATGTCATCCAGCAGCGGCAGGGTCCGGTCGACGGGACGGACACCGGGGACGGGCTGCGGGTCAGCGAGCCGGGCGACCGCTTCGAGCGGGCCGCCGAGGCCAACGCGCGCCGGGTCATGTCCGCGCCGGTCCAGCGGTCCGCCGGGGTGCCGGACACGGCACCGTCGGCGGTGCCCGCCGGGCGGGCGGTGGTCCAGCGCAAGGGCCCCGAGGAGCTGGGGCCCTCGCTTCCGGCCGATCCCCCGCGCGCCGGCGGCCTGCTGGGACGGTTCGCGGCGCTGACCCGTACGCAGCCGGAGCCCACCGCGGGCCTGGTGACGCGCGTGCGCGAGAGCATCGCCGCCTACGACGCCGACCCCAACCGCGACCCCATGCACTGCCTCATGGCGCTGACCAGGCTGCAGTTCGAGATCGCTCCCGCGGAGGAGGACGCGACCGCGGCCGTGAAGCCCTTCCTGTCCGCGGCCCGCAAGGCCGTGGAGGACGAACTCGACCTGGTGCGGCGGCAGATCGCGCGCGACGACAGCCTCCCGGAAGAGGCCCGACAGCCGTTCCGGGCGATGACCGACGGCGGCCTGCTCTGGCAGCGCGAGGACTGGGCCGACAGCGCGGCCGCGTTCCACATGAAGGGCGCCGGCTACTTCCGCGAGCTGTCCGAGCTCAACCGGGCCGGCATGGGCAAGGAGATCGCCGGGCAGGGCGACCGGAGCTGGGTCGCCGAGGTGCGGACCAGGCTGACGTCGGCGCTCCGGCAGAGCGTGCTGTGCCACTACACGTCGCGGGAGCGGGCCGAGCAGATGCTCGCCGCGGGGCACATGAAGTCCAAGACCGAGCTGCTCAGGGCGGACCCCGGCGCGCCGAACAACTCGGAGGCGTACGACAAGCACGTGCTGGCCAACGAGGGCTTCGTCTTCTTCTTCCTGGAGGTCCCCGGCAGCCCCTTCCGCGAGACCCGGTTCGGCGGCTCGGAGCCGGTCCGCATCGAGATCCCGCTGCTCTCCTCGCCGCTGATGACCCAGGGCTGGCTCATGCTCAGCGACTTCGCCCAGCGCGAGTACCCCACCCTGCGCGCCAGGCCGGACGACCCGGCGCAGGCCCAGAGCAGGCTGGGCACGCGCGAGGAGAGCTTCTCTCCCGAGTTCACGGTCCCCGTGCGGAAGTTCGACGTGGGGGCCGGAGCCGCCGCCGACTCGATGGACCACGCGAAGATGACGGAGGAGATGATGGCCGAGGCGGACCCGGAGCGCCGCGGGCAGATCCCCTTCGCGATGACCCAGGCCCTCGCGGACCCGCACAGCGCCATGACGTACGGCTCCGGCGCCGGAGCCCGCGTCCACCCCGAGCGGCTGCGGTCCAACACGCTGATGGGCGCGGACATCGTGCCGGGTCTGGCGGAGCGGGCGATCGTGGAGATCCAGCGTCTCGACGCGGTGAATCCCCAGCTCGCGGCGGGGCTGAAGGCGATGTCGGGCGAGCGGCTGATGCAGTACCTGCTCAAGGACCTCCTGCGGCCGCAGGCGATGCTCCCGGGAACGGTCTCCCTCGACGCGGCCAGGGTGGTGCTGGCATCGGGTCAGCAGGTGACGGTCCCCGTGTCCTGACAGGCGGGTTTCGCGGGGGCTCGGTGGGGCCCGCGGGACTTGCCGCCTCTGCCTGAGAGCGCTCTCCTGAGAGCGCTCTCCTGAGAGCGCTCCATATTCAGCCTTCCTGTGTTTCGCCCCGAAAGCGGGACGGCGGACCGAAGTCCGCCGATTTGCACGGTGATGGGCTGCGAACGTACGTCCGCAAACCGGACAGGCGTCCTCCGCGTCGCGAAGGCATTTTCCGGACAGTGCGGACAAGGCGACGTTGCGCGGGCGCGCGGATACCCGAGGATGGGGCTGCGCCGCCTGGTTCACCTGAGGTCGTCGAGCACCCCGCTCACGTTCAGGACCTCGTGGCACTTCTGCGCTCGACGGCCCGTGGCCGGGGTGCCCGGCTTCGCGCAGGTCACCTGGATGGTCACGGTCTGGCTCTCGGTGATCCTGATGGGGGTGACCCAGTGGTAGTCCTGGTTGCGGAACGTCTCCAGTGCGATGGTCGTGATCTTGCGGTCGCCGAAGCCGATGGTCATGACGCCCTCGTCGCCCTGGAAGTTGGCCACGACGATGTCCGTGATCCCGAAGGCCTTGCCCGGGGGCACGGTGTACGTGCCGGTCGCCGTCCGGCCGCCGGAGGTCTCCAGGTCGATGGTGGCGGAGCCCTGCTGCCCGCCACCCGCGCCGCCCGCCCCGGTCCCCTTGCCGTCCCCGCCCGAGCCGGGCGCGGTGGTGCCGCCCGATCCGCCCGGCCGCGTGCCGTCCCCGGTGCCGGGCGGCCGGACGTTCGGGTCCGCGCTGGGCGCCGGTCGCTTCTGGACCACTTCGTCGGCGGCCTCCCTCGCGGTGCTGCGCACGGCCGGGCGCACCAGGGTGAACCAGGCGATCAGCAGCGCGAGCAGCGCCGCCAGCACGGCGAGCAGCCACCTCGGGAAGATCGGGATCTGGACGAACTCGCCCTCCAGCGGCGGCCGGACGAGGGCCGGATCCGGCGCCTCCGCGTCGTCGCGGGCCTCCGTCGCCGCCACCGTGAAGGGCCAGGACGAGGGCGTCCCGAACCACACCGGCCGGCCGGCCCGCACCCGGAGCCCCGCCTCCGCCGACTCGCCGGGCTCCAGCTCCTGGGCGGTGGGCTGGAAGGCGAACTTCAGCTCCTCGCCGGCCTGCCCGGCCGAGAAGGCCACCCGGACGGGGGCGTTGCCCTCGTTGCGGACGGCGAGCCGGTAGCGGCCGCGCAGCCAGCCGCGCCGACGGCGCGGGGCGAGGGCGGTCCGCAGCTCCCGGAACTCCTCGACGTGCACGACCGTCTCCGGGACCCGTACCGCCTCCGGGTGTTCGGTGGGCAGCACCCGCACGGCGAGCGGCACGTCCCCGGCCCGTACCTGCGGCGAGCGCGGCGGCTCCAGCCGGATCGTCACCGTCTCCGCGGTGCCGGGATAGAGCGAGACACGCTCGGGTTCCACCGTCGCCCAGGCGGCACAGTCGCCGACGACCTCCAGGCGGTACGCCTCGACGATGTCGCCGTCGTTGCGGACGGTGAGGCTGGTGGTCGCCGCGCCGCCGGGTACGACCGACACCCGCGGGATGTCGATACCGGGCGCGCCAGGGCTGGAAGAAGCAGCTGAGGACGTCACCCCGATGACGCTATGCCGGAGGCCCGAGGGCCTCCACGTGTGCGAGGGCAGCGCCCCGGGCAGCCGTGGTGCCTCACCAGGCTTCCCGACGGCGCCGCCCCGCTCACCCCGTTCTCTCCGCACAGTCACACCGAACAGGCAGGGGCCATGAGCCGAGACCAGCACCGCGAACCCGTCACCTCCTCTCCTCTCCCCGAACGGCGGCCCACGGTGGTCCCCGACCAGCGAACCACCGTGGTCCCCGACCGGCGGATCACCGTGGCCGTCTACGCCTCGGACCCGGTCCTGCACGTCGGGGTCGTCCACCAGCTGCGGCAACGCCCCGAGGTCGAGCTGGTCGACGAGGACCGGGCCGCCGACGCCCACGTCTCGCTCGTGACCGTGGACCGCGTGGACGACGAGGCCGCCGCGCTGCTCCGCCGATTACGCCACAACCCCCGGACCCGCACCGGTCTCGTGGTCGGCACCTTCGACTCCGGCGACGCCCTGCAACGGGCCATCGAGTGCGGCGTCACGGCCGTGCTGCGGCGCGCCGAGGCCGACCAGGACCGCCTGTTGCGGCTGGTCCTGGCGATGGCGAACGGCGAGGGCGTGCTTCCCGGCGACCTGCTCGCCAAGCTGCTGAGCCATGTCGGCAGCCTGCAGCGCTCGGCGCTCGACCCGCACGCCTCCTCGCTGTCCACGCTGACCCCGCGCGAGGCGGACATGCTGCGCCTCGTCTCGGAGGGCCTGGACACCGCCGAGATCGCGCGCAAGACCTCGTACTCGGAACGGACCGTCAAGAACGTGCTGCACGAGGTCATCACGCGCCTGGAGCTGCGCAACCGCACCCACGCCGTCGGCTACGCCCTGCGCAACGGCCTCATCTGACGTGCCGGGGGCCCGGCCCGGCCGCCCCGGCACACCGGCGCTGCCCCAAAGCGCACCCGTGGCTTCCCCCGGGTGCGGCCCGGGGGCCCTGCCGGACGGCGCCGTGCGGCGGGCAGGGTGGCCGGATCGTAGGAAACTGCACCGGACTGTGAGGTGGACCGTGAGGAGCACGGGCGGCTCCGGCGGCCGGCGGCACCGCTGGGGGAGGGTCGGCGCACCGTTGCTGCTGCTCGTCCCCCTGCTCGCGGTGACGGCGGCCTCCGCACCCGACGAGGCCGAGGCGGGACCGCGTGCCGCCGACGCCGGCGACGTCCGGATCGCGTACGCCGGGACGCGACACCGCAGTCTCGGAAGGGTGGCGGACAAGACCTCCACCATCCCGCTGTTCGGCGACGGCCCGGCCCATCTCGACGTCCAGCCCGCCGCGTCGGGCGACCTCATGGTCTTCGCCGGCCGCCGCGACGAGAAGACCCCCCAGGTCTATCTGCGAGCCGCCGACGGCACGGTGACTCGGCTGACCCACGGCCTCGACGCGGCGAACCCGCGGCTGACCCCCGACGGGCGCACGGTGGTGTTCGACTCCGCCCCGCCCGGCGGCGGTCCCCGCGACCTGTGGCGGGTGGCCACGGACGGGTCCGCGCTCACCCGCCTCACCGACACCCCCGCCGACGAGGTGCACCCCACCGTGTCGCCGGAGGGCGGACGGCTCGCGTACGTGAGCGACGCCGATCCCGTCGTCGGGCGGCAGGTGTACGTACGCCCGCTGGACGGCGGCGCCGCGACCCTGGTCAGCGACCCCACCCAGGGCACCGCGGGCGAACCCGTGTGGAACCCGGTGGACGACGCGGAGAACCGGGACGTGATCGCCTACACCGCCACCGGACCCGGCGGGCCGCGTCTGCGGTGGGCCGACGGGCGTACGGGCGTGGGCGGACCGCTGCTCTCCGGCACACAGGCGCAGTGGCGCACCCACGGGGCAGCCTGGCTGCCCGACGGGGACGGGCTGCTCTTCCTCAGCCCCGACCGCACCTGCGACTGCGAGGGCGACTGGGACCACGTCTTCCGGGTGACCGCGCACTCGGCCGATCCGCCCGCGGTCGTGCTCAGCGAGGACCGCGAGATCGGCCCGCCCACCTGGCTGGGGCCGCTCGACGGCGGTGGCGTGGTGGTCGAGCGGACCTCGGCGCCGGGGCCGCACGAGGTGACGCTCCAGGACATCCGGTCGGACGGCTCCGACCCCCGCGACCTCGGGCTTCGCCTCCTCAAGGAGGACCCGGCCGCCGACACCACCACCGATCCCGCGAACGATCCGCTGTTCCGCCCCGCTCCCGGTTTCGACCCGTGGACCGAGCGGCAGAACTACACCCCCGACGGGCGCAGGATCGTGGTGACCCGCTTCGAGGACTCACCCGACGGCCGGATCGAACGGATCCTGCTGGCGGACGCCGACGGCACGAACGAGGCGGCCCTCCCGCTGGCCGGCCGGGGCCCCCGCGACTGGGACACCGACCCGACCTACTCCCCCGACGGCAGGTTCCTGGCCTTCACCCGGACCTCGCCCGGCGGTGTCGGCGACGCCTCGGGCCCCGGCCGCATCCTCATCGCGGACGCCTCGACCGGGGCGCTGCGCGGGGAGATCGTCCCGCCGGCCGGACAGGCGCGGGGCGGCGACGCCCAGCCCACGTGGTCGTCCGACGGCACGACCCTGGCGTTCACCCGCAGCCACGTGATCAACGGCAACGGCGGCAACAAGCACATCTGGACCGTGCCCGTCGAGCACCTCGACCGGCAGCACGACCTGAGCGCCGACATGTGCCCGGCCGGCTGCGAGGTCATCGACGACAGTCCCGCGTTCTCGCCGGACGGCACCGTCATCGCCTTCAACCGCAAGAGCGGCGGCGGCCGCGTCGACGAACGCAACGGCCTCCTCCTCGCGTCCCCGGCCGGCGGCGCGTTCGACGCCGGCTGCCGCGTCCTGCTGCCCGACGCCGCCCGCGACGTCCCCGGGGCCTGCCACCGAGAGCTCCCCGACACCACGGCCACCGGGCCCTTCCAGCCCCGCGACGCGGCGTGGACGCCGGACGGCGCAAGCCTCGTGCTCAGCGCCCGTGCCGAAGTGGCGGCGAACAGCCCGGAGAAGCTGTACGTGGTGGACGTGGCCACCGGCGCGCGCACCCCGCTGACGGCCGGCCTGCCGGGCCGTCAGAAGGAGCCCGCCGTACAGCAGTCCGTCGACCTGGCGGTGGTGGCGCCCGGCACGGTGCCGCCGTCGACCGTCGGCGAGCCCGGAACCGTACGCGTGGACGTCGTCAACCACGGTCCGGCGGCGTCGCCCGGCACGCGGCTGACCATCGCGCCGCCGTTGGGCCTGACCGTCACGGGGATCGGCGCGCCCGGCGCCACGTGCGACGCGGCGGCGCTCACCTGCGCGCTGGGGGTCGTGCCGCCCGGTGCCACGGTCCCGGTGGACGTGACGTTCACCGGCAGCGTCCCCGGGAACCAGCCGGTGGACTGGTCAGTGACGGGCGCGGTGCTCGACCCGCGGCCGAGCGACAACTCGGGCAGGACGGTGGTGCCGGTGCGGGAGGTGCAGCCGACACCGACGCCGACGCCGAGCCCGACGTCGCCCCCCACTTCGACGCCGACCACGCCTCCCCCCTCGCCGTCGCCCCCCGCGCCGCCTTCTCCCCAGGCCGGACCCGGTGTGCGGATCAGCGCGCAGCCGAATCCGGGGTACGTGGGCGGGCGGGTCGTCCTGACGTACACGGTCCGCAACGGCCGCAACGCGCTGGCGACGGGCCTGAGGCTGCGCATCGGGCTGCCCCCGGGCGTCCCCCACAACGGGCCGCCGCCGGGCTGCGACGGCGCCTGGAACTGCGCGCTGCCGGACCTGGCGCCGGGCGCCCGCACGGTCCTGCAGGTCGTCCTGAGCCCCGACCGGGCCTTCACCGCGCGGGTCACCGGCCGGCTCACCACCAGCGGCACGGACGCCGACCTCCGCGACAACACCGCCCGGCAGCGCATCCGGGTGCTCCAGCCGCGCATCGTCGCGGTGCCGCCGATCGGCAAGCCCGGCTTCGTCACGTCCGTCCGCGGCAAGGACTTCCCGCCCGGGGTGCCCGTGCGGTTCACCTGGCGGCCCGGCATCACGGCGGCGGCGGCGCCGACCGTGCCCGGCGCGGACGGCTCCTTCATCGGCCAGCTGCTGATCCTCGCCAAGGACCAGACCGGACCGAGGGTCATCACCGCCGGCGGGCCCGGCTTCTCGCCCGTGCGGACCGACTTCCTCGTGGTGAGCGGCACGATCCAGCCGCCGGACGTGGTGGCCCGCCGATGATCCACGAGGTGGACGAGGCGCTGCGCCGACTGCTCGCGGAGTCCGGGCTCGAGGCGGCGGGAGTCGAGGTCGTCTTCGACGCCCCGACGCGCGACTGGGCGGCGCGGCGCAGCACACCGACGGTGTGCGTGTTCCTGTACGACATCCGCGAGGACCACACCCGGCGCGGCAGCGGCGCGGGCGAGGTGTACGACGAGGAGGGCTTCGTCGTCGCGCGGCGGACGCCGCCGCGGTGGTACGAACTGACGTACCTGGTCTCGGCGTGGGCGGGCCGCCCCGAGGACGAGCACCGGCTGCTGTCCCAGGTGCTCGTCTGCCTCGCGGCGGTCGACAACCTCCCCTCGCGCCTGCTCGGCGGGACGCTCGCCGAACTCGGCCTGCTCGTCCCCCTGGACTCGGGAGCCACCGGCCCCGACGCCCCTTCGGCCTCCGACGTGTGGTCGGCACTCGGCGGCGAGCTGAAGCCGTCGATCGGGCTGAGGGTCCGCGCGCCACTGGCGGGCATCAGCCGGGTCGCGGCCCCGCCGGTGACCGAGGGTCTGGTCGTGCGGTCGGCCCCGCGGCGCGACGGGGAGGACGGGCCGGGCGCCGACGAGGCCGCGCGCCGCCTGCGCTACACCGGGGTGGGCGAACCCGGACCGGACGAGGGCTTCGGCGGCCCCAGAGACCGTCGCCCCACTCCGGCCCGCCGGAGGCGGGGGGAACGGCAACCGTGAGCAGCACCTCACCAACGAGAACGGCGGAGGCGGGATCCGTGGCGGAGACGGTGTCCGTAGTGGAGACGGCGCCCGCGGCGGAGACGCCGACCGCACCGCAGGGCGGGCCCGCACCGCAGGGCGTGACCGCATCGCAGGGCGTGACCGCACCGCGGGGCGGGCCCACATCGGAGGGCGTGCCCGCACCGGGCAGGGAGCCCGCTTCGGGGCCGGGTGCGTCTTCGGGCGTTGCATCCGCGCGGGGTACGGGTCCCGTCCCGGATTCGGCACTCGCCGCGGAACACCCCACCGGCCTGGACGCGGCACTCGCCGCGGAACACCCCACCGGGCTGGATGCGGCACTCGCCGCGGAACGTGTTCCCGTCGCGGGCGGGGCACTCGGCGCCGAACGCGCTGCCGTCGCGGGCGGGGCACTCGCCGCCGAACGCGCCCCCGTACCAGGTGGGGCAGGCGCGCCAGGCGAAAGCGCCCCGGCCGACACGGGTACACCGCCCTCCCCCGGCCCGCCTCCCCCGCCGGAGCCGCCCGCCGCTCCCCCGTACCTGTGGAGTCGTCTGGGTCTCGTCGAGGAGCGGGTGCGGCGGGCCGTGGCGTTGCGGATCGCCGTCGATCCCGACCCGGACGACCCCTACCGGGGGCAGTTCCTCACGCCCGAGGCGGTCGCCCGCGTCCTGGACCCGCCGTTCGACCCGGCTCTTCCCGCGCTCGCCCCGGCGGCCCCGCCGCCCGATTCGCCGCTCGGTGTCCTGGCCGCCCGCTTCTCGCTGGCCCCCTGGGACCTGGACCTGCTCCTGGTCGCCCTGGCGCCCGACCTGGACGCCCGCTTCGAGCGGCTCTACGGCTACCTCAACGACGATCTGACGCGCCGTCGGCCCACCGTCGGGCTCGCCCTCGAACTGTGCGGCCTCACCGGCGTGCCGGCTGCCCGGTTCCGGCTCACCCACGCCGCGCCGCTCGTCGCCGGCGGGCTCATCGAAGTCACCGAACCCGAACGGCCGCCGCTGTCCCGCGTCCTGGTCGTCCCGGACCGGGTCACCGCGCATCTGCTCGGCGACTCCTCACCCGACCCCCTGCTCACCGAGGTCCTCCGGCGGGCCCCCGAGGACCCGGCGGTCGATCCGGCCGAGCTGGACCGGGCCGTCGCCGCGGCCGGCCACGGCCATGTGCACCTGCGCGCGAACGGCGGCGATGCCGAGGGGCTCGCCGCCGCCTCGCTGCGCGCCGGCGGGCTGCACGCCCTGCCGCTGGACCCGGCGGCACTGGGCCACCACGCCGGTTCGGTGACCACGCTCGCCCGGGCCGTCGCCCGCGAGGCACGGCTGGCGGGCGCGGGCGTGCTGCTCGGCCCGCTGGAGGAACTGCCCGACCGACCCGACGAACGGGCGCGTGTCCTGCGCACGTTCTGCGGGGAGCTGCGCGGCATCCCGCTGTTCACCTACGGCACGAGCGGGTGGGAACCCGCCTGGGCCGCCGACACTCCCGTCACCCTGGCGGTGGCGGCGCCCTCGCCCGACCGGCAGGCGGCCCGCTGGCGGCACGCCCTGGAGAGCGAGGGGCCGGGGCGGTGGGGCGCCCCCGACACCGCCGCCCTCGCCCGGTCCGTCGCCGCCCACCGTCTCGGCGCCGCGCAGCTCCGCCGCGCCGCCGGCGCCGCGGTGCGGACGGCCGCGCTCGACGCCCGTGCGGTGTCCCCGGACGACCTTCGCGCCGCCGTACGGGCCCAGAACGGTGCCGGTCTCGCCCGCCTGGCCCGCCGGGTGGAGCCCGCGGTGGGATGGGAGGACCTCGTGCTGCCGGACGCCACGCACCGGCAGCTCAGAGAGCTCGCGGTGCGGGCGCGCCATCGCGACCAGGTGCTGGGGCGGTGGGGGATGCGCCCCGGCGGCGGGCGCGGGCGCGGGGTGATCGCGCTGTTCGCCGGGCCGTCCGGTACGGGCAAGACCATGTCCGCCGAGGTCGTGGCGGCGGACCTGGGCATGGACCTGTACGTGGTGGACCTGTCCACGGTCGTCGACAAGTACGTCGGCGAGACCGAGAAGAACCTGGAGCGGATCTTCACGGAGGCGGCGGCCGTCAACGCGGTGCTGCTGTTCGACGAGGCCGACGCGATCTTCGGCAAGCGAGCGGAGGTGAAGGACGCGCACGACCGGCACGCCAACATCGAGTCGGCCTATCTGCTCCAGCGGATGGAGTCCTTCGACGGCATCGCCGTGCTGACGACCAACCTCCGCGCCAACCTGGACGAGGCGTTCACCCGTCGTCTGGACGTGGTCGCGGACTTCCCCGTGCCCGACGCCACCCAGCGTCTTGCCCTGTGGGAACGGTGTCTGGGCGAGCGGCTGCCCCGCGCCGAGGACCTCGATCTCCGCTTCTGCGCGGACCGGTTCGAGCTGGCCGGCGGTTCGATCCGCGCCTGCGCGGTCACCGCCGCCTATTCCGCCGCCGAGTCCGGCACGCCGCTGACCATGGTCCAGCTGGTGACGGCCGTCGCCCAGGAGTACCGCAAGCTGGGCCGCCTGGTCCTGGAGGGCGAGTTCGGTCCCTACCTGGCCCGGGTCGCCCACGTCTGACGCCCGGGGAGGGCAGCGCGCCTGCCCCCGGCCAGGTCCGTGTGCCCCTGCCGCCGCCGACGCCCGCCGGAAAGGCTGGGACGTACGTGATCACCGCGTGGCGCCACACGTGGCCGAAGGAAGGAGCGAGCATGCCGACGTACCTCACCCCGGGCGTGTACGTGGAGGAGGTGCAGTCCGGTGCTCGCCCGATCGAAGGGGTCGGCACCGCCGTCGCCGCGTTCCTCGGGTTCGCCCAGAACGGGCCCTTCCACGAGCCGACCCTGGTCACCAGCTGGGACCAGTACACGCAGCTGTTCGGCGGCTTCACCACGGGCGCCTACCTGCCTCAGGCGGTCTACGGCTACTTCGCCAACGGCGGCGGTGCCGCGTACATCGTGCGGGTGGGCCGGGGCGCACAGGGCGGTGCGGGGGCCGGATCTCCCGCCGGGGCCGAGGCGCTCCCCGCGGCCCAGCCGGTCGAGCTCGGCGGCTTCCGGGTCTCGGCCCGCCCCGGCGTCAGCGGCGTGTCCGTCGAGATCGCCGACGTGGAGGGCGAGAACCCGCCCGAGGACCGCTTCAGGGTCCTGGTCCGCCAGGGCGACCAGGTGGCGGAGTCCTACGAGGTGTCCACCCGCAAGAGCGTCAAGGGCTACTTCGTCACCCAGACCCGCGCCTCGAAGCTCATCGAGGTCGTCGAGCGCGAGGCCGCCCCGAACCGGCCCCCCTCCCAGACCGTCGCCCTGCCCGACGCCCCGGCCGCCACCCCGGCCCCGCACGGCGCCACCACCCGGCTCGACCCGGCCGAGTACGTCGGCGACTCGGACGCCCGCACCGGCTTCGCCGGCCTGGAGACGATCGACGAGATCACGATGGTGGCGGTGCCGGACCTGATGAGCGCCTACGAGCGCGGCGACATCGACGCCGAGGGGGTGCGGACCGTGCAACTCGCGGTCATCTCGCACTGCGAGCAGATGGGCGACCGCGTGGCCGTCCTCGACACCCCGCCCGGGCTCTCCGCCCAGCAGGTACGCCAGTGGCGCAACGAGGAGGCGGGCTACGACTCGCGCTACGCCACCCTGTACTACCCCTGGGTGCGGGTCTTCGATCCGGCCGCCGGGCGCAACACGACCGTCCCGCCGAGCGGCCACGTCGCCGGCGTGTGGGCGCGCAGCGACGCCGAACGCGGCGTGCACAAGGCCCCCGCCAACGAGGTCATCCGCGGCGTCGTGGACCTCGAACTGAGGCTCAGCAAGGGCGAGCAGGACCTGCTGAACCCGATCGGCGTGAACTGCGTGCGCGCCTTCCCCGGACGCGGCATCCGGATCTGGGGCGCCCGGACCCTCTCCTCGGACCCGGCCTGGCGCTATCTCAATGTGCGCCGCCTCTTCAACTACCTGGAGGAGTCCATTCTCCTGGGCACCCAGTGGGTGGTCTTCGAGCCGAACGACGACCGGCTCTGGTCCAGCATCCGGCGCAACGTCACCGCGTTCCTCACCGAGGAGTGGCGGCGGGGCGCGCTGTTCGGCCGGACGGCGGCGGACGCCTTCTACGTGAAGTGCGACCGGGACAACAACCCGCAGGAGTCGATCGACCAGGGCCGTGTGGTCTGCGAGATCGGCGTGGCGCCCGTCAAGCCGGCCGAGTTCGTGGTGTTCCGGCTGGCCCAGTTCTCGGACAGCACCAGCCTCATCGACGAGTGAGACCGAGCGGGGCCGAGACGGACGGCGACGGACCGCGACGGACCAAGGCGGACCGAGACGGACCGAGACGGACCGAGACGAGCGAAGCAGCCGCGGACGGACACGGATGAACGCGGGCGGGCTCGGATGAACGCGCGCGGGCTCGACGGGCTCCGACGGGCTCGGACGGACTGAGACGGACTGAGACAGCGAGAAAGGTGTAGACGGTCATGGCAGAGGGCGATGCTCTTTCCACCCATGTCTTCGGCGTGCAACTGGGCGGCTACCTGGTCGAGTCGATCCAGGAGATCAGCGGACTGAGCGTCGAGGAGGAGGTCGTCGAGGTCCGCCAGGTCAGCTCGACGGGCAAGCAGATCATCCGCAAGCAGCCCGGCGCGCGGCAGGCCGGCGAGATCACGATCACCCGGGGGCTCGACAAGAGCAGCGAGTTCACCAAGTGGATCAAGGAGACGCTCAACAACGGGGCCGTCGACGCCGCTCGGCAGAACATCACCATCGAGATCAAGGACAGCACGGGAGCGACCGTCCGGCGCATCCAGCTGATGCAGGGGTGGGCGTCCAAGTGGGAGGGCCCCTCGCTGAAGGCCGGGGAGTCGTCCGGGGCCACCGAGACCGTGACCATCGTGTTCGAGGAGATCATCGTCGAATGAGGCGTCGTACGGTGACGGCGGGCAGCCTGGAGGAGATCCTCCAGGCCACGGCGCCCGCCCCGGCCTCCGAGCAGCCCACCCCCGCCGCCGCACCGGCGCCGCGGGCGGAGCACGGGCTGCGCACCGATTTCGAGTTCGAGCTGCCCCGCGGGTACGTGGACGAGGACGGCACCCTGCACCGGCACGGTGCGATGCGGCTCGCCACGGCGCGGGACGAGCTGCGGCCCCAGATCGACCTGCGGGTCAAGGAGAACCCCGCGTACCTGAGCGTGGTGCTGCTCAGCCAGGTGATCACCAGGCTCGGCACGCTCACCGACGTGCACGCGGGGATCGTGGAGCGGATGTACGCGACCGACGTCGCGTTCCTCCAGGACTTCTACCGCCGCGTCAACAGCGAGGGCCACACCCGCGCGGCCGTCACCTGCCCGCACTGCGAGGGCGGCTTCGAGGTCGACCTCTCCGGTGGGCGCCTGGGGGAATCGTGACGTACGCGCTCCCCCGGCTGCGGGAGGAGATCGCGTACATCGCCTACCACTTCCACTGGCAGCGCGACGACATCCTCGACCTGACCCATGGCGAACGCCAGGACTGGGTGGCCGAGATCGCCCGTATCAACACCCGCGTGAACGAAGGCGGTCGAGCATGACGTGGCGCGACAGGCTGCGCCGACGGGCCGCCGCGGGGTCGGACCCGGCAGCGCCCGTGACCCCGGCGCCCGTGGCCACGCCGTCCGCGCCCCAGGACGCCGCGGCCACCGGGGAGTTCGGCGTGCCCGCGGACTGGGACGGCGGCTGGCGCATGACGACGGCACCCCGCCTCACCGTCTCCCGGGCCCCGCTGGGCGTCAGCGACGGCCTCGTCTTCCGCTCCGGCCTGGCCGCCTGGCAGAACCCGTCCTTCGACGCCGGCCTCGCCCACGCCGTGGTCCCCTCGGCCCCACCCGGCCTCGTCCGCGGGGTGGCCCGCCCCGCCACCGAGCCCGCGACGTACGGCGGGGGCGGGCCCTTGCTGCTGCGGGCCATGCGCCTGGACGAGGCGGAGGCGTCCGCCGGGACGGAGGGGCAGGAGCCCGGCTCCGTACAGCGCGCCCCCGCGGCGCCCGGCGGTGGGCGACCGGCCACCGCGCCCGAGGCGCCGTTGTCCGGCGCGGACGTGTCGGTCCCCGGGCCCGGCCCGGTTCGCGACACCGGCGCGGTCACACCCACGCCCAGTGCCGTGCCGCCCGGCACCGACGGTCCTCCGGGCCCGGTCGTGGCGCGGGCCGTCTCGCCGGGTGAGGAGCCGGGCGCGGGCCAGGCGGGCCCGGACACGCAGAGGCGCCGGACCGCGGGCGACGCGGCGAGGACACCGTCGGAACGGCCTTCTCCGCGGGGGTCGGGAGCGGGCCAGCGCGAGAGCCGGGTGCCTTCCGCACGCCCCGCTGCCGGCGCCGCCGTCCAGCGGGCCGAGGCGGAAGGGGGAGCGGCCGATCCCGGCGGCGCGCCGGGAAGGCACGGAGTCCCCTCGCCCCCCGTCCCCGAAGCGACCGCGCAGCGGGCCGGCTCGACGAGCCCCGCGCCGGACACCCGGGGCCTTCTCTCTCCCCCCGCCCTCGGAACCGGCACGCACCGTGCCGAGCCGGCCGACGACGCGGCCGGGGCGCCCCTCGCGCCCCCGGACAGCCAAGGGCTCCCCTTGGCCACGGTCCCCGGAGCATCCGCGGCGCGGGCCGGGTCGACGCACGGCACGGGTGACTCCGGCGCCGCGCCGGAACGGCCTGGCCGCCGGTCGAGCTCCGCCCCCGGAGCTGCCCTGCAGCGCGCCCGGCCGACCGGTGACACCGCCGGGCCCCACGGCGCCCCAGGCAGCAGGGGGCTCCCCTCGGAAGCCGCCTCCGGGCCTGCCGCCGTGCAGCGCGCCGGGTCGACGCACGGCGCGGGCGAACCCGGCGCCGCGCCCGAGCGGCCTGGCCGCCGGTCGAGCACCACCCCCGGAGCTGCCCCGCAGCGCGGCGAGTCGGTCAAGGGCACGCGCGAGGGGCCGGGCGGGGGTGCGGTCGAGGGCGCGGTCGAGCCCGGCAGCGCCCCGGGGCGGAAGGGAATGCCCTCGGCCCCCGCCCCCGCAGCCGCCCAGCGGCGCGCCGATGTGCGGGCGACGCCGTCACGCCCGCCGGCCACCGAACCCGGCGGCGAACCCGGCGCCGAACCCGGCAGCGAGTCCGGCATCGAGGCCGGCAGCCGCGGGCTCCTGGCTCCCCTCGCTCCTCGCGCTCCCGGAGCCCCCCTTCAACGGGCCGAGTCGAGCGCCCGCACCGCTCCGGCCCGCGATCAAGTGCTGCCCGACTTCCCGGTGGTTCGTCGTATCGCCGTCGTCCCCGAGACCCCCGTGGACGGATCCCCGACGAGGGGCACGGCCGCCGGGCGCGGCGCCGGTCCGTCCCCCGCCTCTCCCCCGTCCGCCCAGCGGGCCGTTGCCGACGGCGCCGGCTCCCCTGACCGCGGGCAGGGACCGGCGGGCTTCGTGGTCCGCCCTCGTGCCGTCGGGCGTGCGCAGGCGGTCGCGCGGATCCCCCTCATGCCCAGGCGCAACGTGGCCGTCGTGCCCTCGCGCCAGGGCGAGCCTGCCCCGGGCCCGACCTCCCCCGCCTCGGTGCAACGGGCGGGGAAGGCACCGCTCGGCGCTCCGCTGGCGGCGCTGCCGCCCACCGCCCAGGTGCCCGCGGCCGTGACCGTCGGCCCGTCGATGCCCGTGGTGCAGCGCCAGGCCGACGGACCGGAGACGTCCGGGGGGACCGAGTCCCCGCGGTCCGAGTCGCGGCGGAAGGACCGGGCCGCGCCCGCCACGACGGACTCCCCCACCGGGCCGCGCGCACGGAGCGGGCTCGGAGCCCCCTTGCCCGCGCTGCCGCCGAGCGCGGCGCGTGCCGGGTCGCCCGCCTCCGTCCACCGTGCCCCCGCTCCCGCGCCCCCTGCCGCTCCCGTACCCGCTCCCGTACAAGTGCCGCCCACGGCACCGCTGTCGGGGGCGGGGAACGTCGCGCGAACCCCGCGTCCCCCGCTCGTGCAGCGGGCCGGCGGGACGTCATCGAGCGGCGATTCCCTCCCCGTTCCGCTCGTCGTCCCCGATCCCGTCTCCGACAGCCCGGCTCACCGCGGGGCCGCCCCCTCCCCCGCCCTCCAGCTCCTGGCGGCCCGCCCGCTGGACCTGGGTCTGGACGTCGTGGAGGCGGAAGTCCCGGCCGCGGCACGGCGTCCCGTGGTCCCCGCGCGCTGGCCGGCGGCCCCGGAGGTGCAGCGCGCAACGGTCAGGCCGGTCTCCGCCGGTGGCGCCGCCGCGGGCCACCGACCGTCGCCCGCGCGGGCGACGGGGCCGGAGCCCGGCCCGCACGGTACGCCCCTCCCCGTGGCCGGTCCCACGGCACCGCCCCTCGTCGTCCAGTCGTCGGCCCCGGACCGCCCGGGCCCGGCGGCGATGCCCCCGGCAGCGGTCGGCGCCCCCGGTGCCCCCAACGCCCGCGGTGCCACAAAGCCGCCACGGGCACCGGCTCCGGCACCGACACCGACACCGAGCCCGCCATCGCCCCAGCAACGCCCCGCACCCGGCGGCACCCGACCGGTCCAAGCGGCCACGCCGTCGCGCAGCTCCCCCCGGGCGCGCGACACCACACCGCACGGATCCGACGACGAGCTGGACGATCTGGCCCGCCGGCTGCTCGACCCGGTCGCACGGCTGCTGCGCACCGAGTTGCGGCGCGGTCGGGAACGCGCGGGCAGGCCCTTCGACGGACGTCGTTGAGGACACGGGCCAACGGGCCAACTGGCCAACTGGCCAACGGGCCAACGAGCGAACCGGCCAACGAGCGAACTGGCGAACTGGCGAGAGAGAGACGGCGGAAACCGATGACCGACAGCATCTTCGCGACCAGCGTGTTCTTCCGGCTGGCGATCGGCGGCAACGACCTGGGCGCGTTCCACACGTGCTCCGGCATGGGTGCCGAGGTCGAGATGGAGAGCTACGCCGAGGGCGGCAACAACGGCTTCACCTGGCAGCTGCCGGGCCGCGTGACGTGGTCGAACATCACCCTCACCCGGCCGGTCACCGCCGACACGGCGAAGATCGGGCGGTGGCTGGACGAGACGTTGCGGAGGGTCGAGCCCAAGGACGGCGAGATCGTGGCGCTGCGGCCGGACCTGAGCCGGATCATCAGCTGGCAGGTCTTCGGGATCGTGCCCGTGCGCTGGCAAGGGCCGTCGTTCGATCCCGCCGACTCCCAGGCGGCGGTGGAGTCCCTGGAGATCGCCCACGCGGGGATCCTGCCCTCCTGAAAGGAGTTCGCCGCATGCCCGCCTCCGCCCGCACCAGCCGTGCCAGGGCCCAGCTCACCCTGAAGGAGCCCCCCGCCTCGGTCGGGGCCAAGCCCGGCGGGACCATCGCCCGCCTCGACCTCCAGTTCAACCCGTCGTCCCTGGAGCTGCGCAAGACGACGGAGTGGCGGCGCTCGCCGTCCCGGATGGCCGGGCAGTCGGCGCTGCCCGAGTTCGTGGGCAGCGGCCCGCGCGCGCTGAGCCTGGAGATCTTCCTGGACGCCACCGCCACGCACGACAACTCGGTGGAACAGGCGGTGGAGAAGCTGATGAAGGCGTGTGTGCCGACCCCGGCCAGTCTGGGCCGCAAGAAGCCGGCGAGCCCGTGGGTGCGGTTCGAGTGGGGCAACGCGCGGACGACGTCGTTCGACGGGGTGCTCTCCAGCCTGTCGGTGACGTACACGCTCTTCGACGTGGACGGCAAGCCGCTGCGGGCGACCTGCGCGCTGTCGATCGAGGAGGCGAGCGTCGACCCGCCCGGCCAGAACCCGACGTCCGGCGGGCGGATGGCACGCAGCACGCACACCGTGGTGGCGGGCGACAGCCTGGCGATGCTGGCCTGGCACGAGTACGGCGACGCGACGGCCTGGCGCGCCATCGCGGAGGCCAACGGGATCGACGATCCGATGGCGCTCGTCCCCGGCACCGAGCTCGTGGTGCCCGGCCTGCGGGACGCGGCCGACGACGAGGAGGAGCGATGAGCACGTCCGATGCCGGGGGCCGGTCCTTCGCGGCCGATCCCATCGTGGAGGCGCCCGGGGAGCTGCCGCAGGTCTGGGCCGCGCAGCTGGTGAGTTGCGTGGTCGACGAGAACGTGGCGCTGCCCGACACGGCGGTCCTCACGTATCGCGACCCCGACCACGAGTTCCTGCGTGCCACCGGCATCACGATCGGCACTCCGCTGCGGGTGTCGGTGGTCACGGTGAAGGGCCAGGCGCGGGAGCGTCTGTTCAACGGCGAGGTGACGGCCCTGGAGATCGACCGGGACCGCACCGGTTCGTTCACGGTCGTACGCGCCTACTCCAAGGCCCACCGTCTCCAGCGCGGCCGCCGGGTCGTGGCGTACCGGAACATGACGGCCGCCGCCATCGTCCGCAAGGTGGCCGCCGGCGCGGGGCTGGCGGTCGGAAAGGTGGAGGCCGCGCCCGTCACGTACCCGCAGCTGTCCCAGGCGAACGTCTCCGACTGGGACTTCCTGCAGTTCCTCGCCGCTGAGAGCGGCGCGCAGGTGCGGGTGGACGACAAGGGGATCCTCCAGTTCGTCCGGCCGGTGAAGGCGTCGGGCGCGCCCGCCCCGTCGACGTCGGCGACCCGGGACCCGATGGTGCTGGAGTACGGGCGCAACCTGCTGGCCCTGCGGGCGGCGCTGTCGGCCGCCGACGGCGCGGCGAAGGTGCGGGTGCGCGGCTGGGACGTGACCACCAAGCGGCCGCTGGTCGCCGAGCGGCCGGCCGTGGTCAGCGACACGGTGGTCCCGGGACTGGGCCCGGGGGCCGCCGCGCGGTTCGGGGCGGCGACCGTGACGGTCACCGACACGCCGTACCGTACCCAGGCCGAGACGACGGCGGTGGCGGGTGCGACGGCGGCTCAGATCAGTGCCGGTTTCGGCGAGCTGGAGGCGGTGGCCGAGGGCAATCCGCTGTTGCGGGCGGGCAAGGCGGTGGCCCTGGGCAATGTGGGCCCCGCGTTCTCCGGCCGGTACACGGCGTCGGCCGTGCAGCACGTCCTGGAGCCGCACGGCGGCTACCGGACCACGGTGTGGGTCAGTGCCAGCCCGGACCGCTCCCTCACCGGCCTGGTGACGGGCGCCAACGCGCCCGGGCGCGGCCCTCGCATCCCCGGCCTCGCGATCGGCGTGGTCACGGACGTACGGGAGCCGGACGGCTCACAGCGCGGAGCGGTGCGCCTGAGGTTCCCGTGGCTGGACGACACCTATGTGACCGACTGGGTGCGCACGGTCCAGTGGGGCGGCAAGGGCGGTGGTGGCGTGGTGAGCCCCGAGGTGAACGACGAGGTGCTCGTCGGCTTCGAGCAGGGGCTGCTGGACAGTCCGTACGTCATCGGCGGTCTCTACAACGGTGTGGACCAGCCCTCGCCGCACGACGTGCCGCTGATCGACCGGACCAGCGGCAAGGTCAACCGGCGTTCGGTGGTGTCGCGTTCGGGTCATCGCGTGGAGCTGCTCGACGCGCCGGCGCCCGGCCCGTCGGGGCTGCGCCTGGTGACCGGGGACGAGCGCCTGGAGGTGCGCATGGACGACCGTCGTGACCGGATCGAGCTCACGGTGTACGCCGGGCGCAACCGTCCGCTGAGCTCCGTCCTGCTCGACCGCGACGGCATCACGCTCGACGCCGGGAAGGGCACGGTGAAGGTGACGGGCCGCCAGGTGGACATCGACGGTACGGCGGGGGTGAGCGTCGGCGGGCGGACGGTCCGCGTGAACGGCACCGCGGACGTCACCGTCGACGGCGGTCTGCTGGCCGTCCTGAAGGCCCGGCTCATCCGGATCAACTGAGGCCGCGGTCATGTTCTTTCTGTCGCCCCCGGCCTCCCCGTCGCCCCCGTCGCCCCCGTCGCCCCCGTCGCCCCCGGCGCCCCCGTCATCCCCGCCGCCCCCGTCATCCCCGCCGCCTCCCTCGCCCCGACCTCCAGGAGCTCCTGATGCCAGCCGCCGCCCGTATCGGCGACCCCACCAACCACGGCGGCGCGATCGGCACGCCGCCGCCCGCCGCCGCCCGGAGCGTGGCGACGGTGCTGATCGGCGGCCGGCCCGCCGCCGTCACCGGCAGCCTGCACGTGTGCGTGGTGCCGCCGCACGCGGCGCTCGGCCCGGGCAACGTGCTGCTGCCCAATCCGGCCGCCGCCGTCTCCGGCCCCGTTCTCATCGGCGGACTGCCCGCCGCGCGCGCCCGCGACCAGACGACCTGCGGCGCGATGATCCTCACCGGCGCCCCGAACGTCCTGATCGGGGGCGTCTGATGAGCGAGCGGTTCATCGGGCGCGGCTGGGCCTTCCCCCTGCGGGTCGGGCCCACCGGCGGCATCGCCATGGTCGAGCGGGAACGGGAACTGGAGGAGGCCATCCGGCTGGTCCTGGGGACCGCGCCCGGCGAGCGGCCGATGCGGCCCGAGTTCGGCTGCGGCATCCACGAGTACGTGTTCGCTCCGGGCGACGGCGACACCGCCGGCCGGGTCGCGCAGCAGGTGCGCGAGGCGCTGGAACGGTGGGAGCCGCGGATCGTGGTGGACGAGGTCGTCGTGGCCTTCGACTCCGTGGACGCGGGCACCCTCTACATCGACGTGCACTACACCGTGCGGACCACCAACGACCGGCGCAATCTGGTCTTCCCCTTCTACACGATCCCCTCCGAGGAGGGGGTCGGGAAAATGGTCACGGACTGATGGCCCTGCCCTCCCCGAACCTGGACGACCGACGGTTCCAGCAGCTCGTCGACGAGGCGAAGCGGTACGTGCAGCAGCGCGCCCCGGAGTGGACCGACCACAACGTGTCCGACCCGGGCGTCACTCTGATCGAGACCTTCGCGTATCTCGTGGACCAGCTGCTCTACCGGCTGAACCGGGTCCCGGACAAGAACTACCTCGCCTTTCTCGACCTGTTGGGCATCCGGCTGTTCCCGCCCTCCGCCGCCGTCGCGGAGGTCGACTTCTGGCTCTCGGCCCCGCAGCCCGACACGGTGACGCTGCCCGCCGGGACCGAGGTGACGACCGCGGCCGGGGAGCCCGACGACCCCGACGAGGGGGTGGTCTTCGCGACGGTCGACCATCTGCGCATCGTGCCCAGCGAGTTGACGCGCCTGGTGAGCGCGCCCCGCAGCGGCGGGCAGACCGACAGGACCGCGGCGCTCGCCGAGGGGCGGGACATCCCGTGCTTCCAGGCGGTGCCGGAGCCGGGTGACTCCCTGCTGTTCGGGCTGCCGACCGCGGTGCCGCGCTGTGTGGTCGCCGTGCGCCTGGACAGCCGGGTACAGGGCGTCGGTGTCGACCCGCGCCAGCCGCCGCTGGTGTGGGAGGCGTGGGACGGCGGGCGCTGGCAGCGCTGCGAGACGGGATCCGACAGCACCGGCGGGCTCAACAGGCCGGGCGAGGTCGTCGTGTACGTCCCCGCCGGGCACACCGCGTCGGTGATCGGCGGGACCCGCGCGGGCTGGCTGCGCTGCCGGGTCACGGAGGCGGAGCCCGGCCAGCCGTTCTACTCGGAGTCCCCCACCGTGCGCGAGGCCGCCGTCTTCACCATCGGGGGGACGATGACCGTGGAGCACGCCGAGACGGTGACCGACGTCCCCCTCGGCACCTCGGAGGGAGTCGCCGGGCAGAGCTTCCGGCTCGGCCGGCCGCCCGTACTGCTCGACGGGGAGCCGCCGGTGGTGGAGGTGTCCTCCCCCGAGGGGTGGCAGCGCTGGGAGGTCGTGGAGCACTTCGGCCGTTCGGGCCCCGACGACCGGCACGTACGGGTCGACGCCACCCTGGGCGAGTTCACGTTCCCGCCGGTGCTGCGCGAGCCCGACGGCAGCCTGGGTTCCCGGGGGGCCGTCCCGCCCAAGGGCGCCCAGGTCAGGGTGGCCCGCTACCGCACCGGGGGCGGACCGGCGGGCAACGTCGCCCGGGGCGCCATCTCGGTGCTGCGCAGCTCCGTCCCGTACGTCACCCGGGTCGGCAACCGTGAGGCGGCGCGCGGCGGCGTGGCCGGCGAGACGCTCGACAACGCCCGGCTGCGGGCCCCGGAGGCGCTGCGCATGCAGGAGCGCGCGGTGACCGCCGAGGACTACGAGATCATCGCGCGCCAGGCCGCGCCGTCGGTGCTCCGGGTCCGCTGTCTGCCCGCGTCGGCCGAGGACGGCCCGGGCGCGGTACGGGTCCTGGTGGTGCCGGACGCCGTGGCCGACGAGGGCGACCGGCTCCGCTTCGAGCAGCTGATCCCCTCCGACCAGGTGCTGACGACGATCACGTCGGCCCTCGACGAACGGCGCCTCATAGGCACCCGCCTGGTCGTGGAGCCGCCCGCCTACCAGGGCGTCACCGTGGTGGCCCGGCTGTCGGCACCCGCGGCGGAGACCGACCGGGTACGGGAAGCGGCGCTCGCCGCGCTGTTCCGGCACCTCAACCCCCTGCGCGGCGGCCCCGAGGGAACGGGTTGGCCGTTCGGGCGGCCGGTGCAGTACGGGGAGGTGTTCGGCGTCCTGCAGCGCGCCGTCGGGGACGTCCTGGTGGAGGAGATCCGCCTGTTCGCCGCCGATCCGGTCACCGGACGGCGCGGTGCCCCGGTCGACCGCATCGACATCGGCGCGGGTGCGCTGGTCTTCTCGTACCAGCACCAGGTCGTCGTGACGGCCGCGAGCGGGGAGGAGCACCGGTGAGCCGGGCCGCCGTCCCGGGCCTGCCCAGCCGGCACCCGATCGGCGAGCAGCTGCCCGCGCTGTACGCCGACGACGACTTCGCGCAGCGGTTCACGGCCGGGCTCGACACGGTCCTGGCCCCCGTCTTCGCGACCCTCGACAACCTGCCCTCGTACTTCGATCCGCGGCTCGCGCCCCCCGACTTCCTCGCCTGGCTGGCCTCCTGGGTGGGCGGTGTCGACGATCCCCGGTGGCCCGTGGAGCTGCGGCGCGAGGCGGTGGCGCGCGCGGTCGAGCTGCACCGCCGGCGCGGCACCCGGCGCGGCCTGGTCGAGGCCCTGCGCCTGGTCCTGGGCGTGTCCGCCGAGGTCCGCGGGGACGGCGGGGCCACCTGGTCCAGTACGCCCGGCGCGGAGCTGCCGCCGCCCCCGGCCGACGAGGTCCTGGTCCGGGTGTGGCCCTGGCGCGAGGCCACGGTGGACGCGGAGCGCGTGCGCGCGCTCGTCCGCGCCCTGTGCCCCGTGCACACGGTCTGCCGGGTGGAGGTCCTGCCCGGTCCGCCCGCCGGTCCCGAAGGAGGCGACGACCTTGCGTGAATGCCCGGCGTGCGGGGCGCCCAACGGCGTGACGGACGACTTCTGCGGGAACTGCGGTGCGTATTTGGGGTGGTCCGTGGAGACGCCGGCGCCGGGTCGCCCCGGGCTCGGCTCCCCTGCCACCGGCCCGTCAGGAGGGGAGGCGCGGGAAGCCCGCCGCCAGGATTCCGCGACGGCACGCGAAGAGACCGCCGCCCCCACGACGCCCACCCGTGACCAGCCCGAACCTCCGGGGGCCCCACCCCCGGAGCGGACGCCATCGGGGCGGACGCCAGCGGAACGGATGCCATCGGGGCGGACGGCACCGGAACGGACGCCATCGGAACGGACGGCACCGGAGCGGACGCCATCGGAACCGGCCCCGCCCCGGACACCCCCGACCGCCCCCGCAGCCGCAGCTTCACTCCGGCCTCCGCCCTCGTCCCCTCCTCCACCCTCGTCCCCGCCTACGCCTACGCCTGGGCCTAGGCCTACGCCTACGTCTCCGCCTCCGGTCGACTCCCCCCGCCCCGTCCAGCCCGCCAAGGCGGTGGCGGCACGCCCGGTGGTGCGCACCGCCCCGGTGGAGGAGACGGGAAGCGGAGTGCCGTGCCCGGCCTGCGGCACGCCCAACACCCCGGACCGGCGGTTCTGCCGCCGTTGCGCGGCACGCCTGACCCCCGCCTCGGCGCCGCCCGCCCTGCCCTGGTGGCGTACCGTCTGGCCGTTCCGCCGGCGGGTCCGGGCGGGCTCGGGCCGGGCGGCCCGCTTCGTGACGGTCCTGATCGTGGTGCTCGCCCTGTGCGGGGCCGCGTTCCTGCTCCTCCCGGCGGGCCGCCACCTCATCGAGGACACCCGGGACAAGCTGGGCAAGGCCGAGGCGGTGACTCCCGCCCGCGTCCGGGCGAGCGCCGAGGTCCCCGGGCACCCGGCGGGTGACACGACGGACGGGCTCAGCAACCGCTACTGGGGCGCGCCAGGCGCCGGCGCCTCCGCGACGTACACGTTCGCCAGGCCTTTCCGCCTGGTCGACGTGATCGTCACGAACGGCGCCTCGTCGGCCCCGGAGCAGTACGCGCTCCAGGGTCGGGCGCTGCGGATCGAGATGGAGGTGACGACGAAGGACGGCGGGACGGTGCGCAAGTCCCTGGCCCTGAGCGACAAGGCCGGTCCGCAGACGTTCCCCACCGGCATCAGCGACGTCACGTCGGTCCGCCTGGTCCTCGACTCGCCCACGGGTCTGTCCCGTGGGCGCCATCTGGCCGTCGCGGAGGTGGAGTTCTTCAAGCGGGGTTGAGCCGAGCCGGGGTCGGCCACCTCAACACGGGTGCGGAAGCACCGATCAGCCGGCGGCCGGGGCGTCGATGATCTTGCCGTCCTTGTCGATCGTGTGGGTGTCCCAGTACACGTCCCACTTGTCGCCGACCTGCTGGGGCACCTTGCCCTCCGGGTACCGCACGAAGCCGGCGGGGGGCTCCTGCTTGTCCGAGACGCAGGCCGACCCGGTGCCGCCCACGGACAGGACGGGGTACTCCCCGCTGCTGCAGACGTCTTCCTGGCACTCGAAACCGCATCCGGCCAGGGCGAGGACGGCGGCCGCGCTCGCGAGCGCGGCGCCCACGAGACGGGCCTTCCCGTAACGCGGTGCAGGGGCCTGTCGGTTCAGGGTGGTGGGCGTGTGCACGGCGGTCTCCCTTTCGTCTGGTCCGGCCCCAACTCTCGCCCCAGGGAGCCGCCGTGGCGTGAGTACGCGTACTCAGGGTTGCCCGGCCGGATGCTCAGCAGGCCGGAGCCGTGGTGGGTGCGCCGGGTTCCTCAGGGCGTACTCCGGGCAGGCACCCGGGCACTCCGAGCAGACACCCGGGCAGCCTGCGTACGACCACTCCACCGCGTCCGTGGTGGCTCCGGACGGCGGCAGCGACCGGCGTCCCCCCGGTCGAAAGTGATCCACTCGTTCGAGGGCGATGATCGTTTCTTCGCTGGGGCTGGGTGACGGAGCGCGGCATGATCGCGACTCCCTGCCCGTGCCCGCAGCAGGGTGTGTTCCGTCCCCTGCCCCTGGAGGTGGCCGCTGATGTGGCTCGTCATCGTCGTCGCCGTCGTCGCCCTGCTCGCCGGGCTCGCCGCCAACCGCTGGCTGCGGCCCCGGCTGGTCGCCGATGACGACGACACGGGAATGGCGGTCAAGGACATGGTCGGCCCGCTGCTCACGATGACCGTCCTGCTGCTGTCCTTCGTGCTGGTCACCGCCAACAGCTCGTACGGCAAGGCCGAGGTCGCCTCCCGCGGTGAGGCCCGGGCCCTGGACCAGCTCGTGGAGACCGCCGAGTACGCGCCTCAGGTGCAGCGCGCCCGGATCCAGTCCGACGCGGTCTGCTACGCCCGCGCCGTGCGCGAGCAGGAATGGCCGGCCATGTCCGACGGCCATGGGTCTCCGGCGCCCAGCGTGTGGTCGACGGACTTCCGGCTGGCCTTCCGGACCCTGGAGGGCAAGCCGGTCTTCGGCATGCTGATCGGCGCCGACAACAAGCGCTCCGACGAGCGCGAGGAGCGCCTCACCCAGGCGAGCGCGAGCATCCCCAGCGCCATCTTCTGGTTCCTGCTCGCCACCCTCGTCATCACCGTGATGGCGCTCGGAATCTGCCTGCCGCGGAGGAACAACCGCGGGCAGCTGATCACCCTGACGGTGATCACCGCGCTCCTGACCACGATGCTGATCATCATCCGGGACGTCGACCGCCCGTTCGGCGGCATCATCAACGTGGAGCCGACGGCGATCACCGAGGTGGAGCAGCAGGCCAATCGGGACTTCCTCTCCCACAACCCGGCCACCGGCCTGCCCTGCGACGACAAGGGCAACCGCCTCGCCGCCTGACCTGGCCGCCCTGGCAAGGAGTGCGCGGTGTCCGGTCCGCGGACGCGAGAGCCCGGACGTGGCTACCGGTCGCTGCGGTCGACCGCGCGGGAGGCGAACGAGCTCGGGCGGATGGCGAACAGCTCGCGGGTGCCGGTCAGGTCCATCACCTGGAGTGCCTGTCGCGGCACGTCGGTGAGTTCGAGACGGCCGCCTTCGTTGTGGGCGCGTGCGCGCAGGATCAGGAACAGGTTGATGCCGGTGGAGTCCATGAACGTCATCCGGGACAGGTCCAGGACCAGGACCTGCCCGCTCAGGGGCGGGAGGGCGTCGGTGACGTTCGTGACCTGGTCGCGGGTGTCGAGGTCGAGCTCGCCGACCAGGGCCACCACGGTGGTGTCGGCATGGGCGCGCACGTGCACGGTGAGGGCGGGAAGCATCGTCTTCCGCCGTTTCTGCTGCAGCCCATTACGGTCGGCTCCCACAATGAGGGGCGGAAGAGGGCCGTCAAGCGCGCGGCGCCGGGCCGCGTATAGCCGAGCGAGACCACCCGTACCATCCGACAGCCACCGAAGGTGACTGGTTGGTAGCGCGGGGTCTCCCACCGGACCAGGCTGGTTGCTACCAGTATTCCCCCTGCCCGCCACTCTCACCCGCCGGTCTCGACCGTCAGCCCTACGCTCCGTCTCCGGGGCCCTGGCGAGGGGCCCCGAGGGGGCCCGATGAGGCGCCCCGATGAGGCGCCCTGATGAGAGGCCTTGGGCCTTGGTGAGGCGCCCTGATGAGTGGCAAGTCGGGCGGAGCGGCAGGGGCGGCGGCGCCGGATCCTCGGGGCGCGTGCTTCAGACCCCGTGCGAGGCGTGGCCGCCGCCGACCGGGGTGGGCAGGCGCAGATCGGCCCACACGGTCTTGCCGCCCGGGGCGGCCTCGGAGCCCCAGGCGGTGCTGGTGCGCTCGACGATGCGCAGGCCCCGGCCTCCCGGCTCGTCCGGACGGGGGGTACGCGGGTGCGGCCTGACGGTGGAGGTGTCGGACACCTCCACCCGCACCGCGGCGGCCTCCTGGCCACCGGGGGTGTCGAGGCGTATTTCGAGGGCGGTGGGACCGTCCGCGTGCTGGACGGCGTTGCTGAGCAGTTCGGCCACCACCAGCAGGACGTCGCCTACCCCGACCTGGGCGGCGTCGGGCAGCTGGTCGGCCAGGACGGCACGGGTGAAGTCCAGCCCCCGGCCGACGACGCGCTCGTGGCGCCCGTCCGGGGTGAACGGCAGGCGGTGACGGTGGCGGTGGCCGGGCTGCTGGACGGTCATGGCACAGGTTCCGTGTCAGGGCGTACACGATGGGTAGGCCCCGCATCTTCCCGGCTTCGGGACGGCTAAGCAGAGGGGGCGGCTCCGGCGTGGGCGACGGCGTGCTCGAGGGTCAGGTAGAGAGGAAGGGCTTCTGCGGTGTCGGTCGCCTCCAGCACCGCGAGGACGTGCGGACCGGGCGCGGCGAGCACCAGGGCGACGTCGCGCTCGACGGCCCAAGAGCGGGCGGCCAGCAGCGCGTTCAGCGCGCTCGCGGTGAACAGGGTGACGTTCGAGCAGTCGACGGCGACGAGTTCGTCGGTCTGCAGGACCGCTCGGTGCAGGGTGCGCCGGACTTGGCGTTCGTTGTCGAGGGTGAGGTCGCCGGCCAGGGCGCACACCACCACGCTCCCCAGGCGCACGAGGGTGGCCGGGGTGTCCGGCACGGGCAGCGAGGAAGAAGGGTTGCTCGTCATCCGACGCCTCCTGGCCCACCGAAGGCTCCACCGTCGAAGGTGGGCCGGGGCATCGGACCCCGCGCGGGTGCGGGAGACAGTGCGGCGACAGCCGACGGGCATCCGGTGCGCCGAGACGGCGCGACCGTTCACCCAGCTCCTACCCCTCCCACCGACAACTACCTTGATCCACGGCCCGGACTTTCGCCACTCGTGCCGCCGACCAGCGATCCATGGGCGAAAGCCCAGGTCAGACCGCTCAACTCGGGGAGCATCCGGGACGGACGCAGGACAGGTTGCCCCCTCCTGGTCGCGCCAGGGGCAATGGGTGAGCGCCGGACCCCTCGTAAAAATGTTAGCGCAACCATTTTCCGGGCGACAAGAGTCCCCACACCTTCCTGCTGCAATCCCCTTGGGGGCGGAGCGGGCCCGAGCGGCCGCCGTGAGGCCGTGGTGCGGCTGTTGACGGGAGCGGTGGACCGGCACGAGTATCGGTGGCGTTGTCTCCGCGGTGGCGCCGGGAACCTCCTCGCACTCGTGCCCGTCCCGACGGAGAGGTCCCATGTCCCGATCCCGCTCGCTCGCGTCCCGGCTGCTCGGCATCGTCGCCGTACTCGGCCTCGCACTCGGCCTGCACTTACAGGCGGCTCCACGGGCCGCTGCCGCGTCGCTGGTCCAGATCACGAACTTCGGCGCCAACCCGACCGGCCTGCTGATGCACGTATACGCACCGGACAGCGTCAGGCCCGACCCGCCGATCCTGCTCGCGCTGCACGGCTGCCAGGGGACGGGCCCCTACATGCACTCCAGCACCGACTTCGCCTCCCAGGCCGACACGTACGGTTTCCTCGTCATCTACCCCTCGACGAGCCCGAGCGGAAGCTGCTGGGACGTCTCGTCGGACCAGGCGCTGACCCGCAACGGCGGCAGCGACCCGGTCGGGCTCATGTCGATGATCACCTACGCGGAGCGGCACTACGGCGGCAACCCCGACGCCGTGTACGTGACCGGGCAGTCCTCCGGCGCCATGATGACCAACGTGATGCTCGCCGACTACCCCGACGTCTTCAAGGCGGGCGCGGCGTTCATGGGGGTGCCCTACCACTGCTTCGCCACCGGCACCGTGCGCGGCTGGAACTCGGCCTGCGCCCAGGGCCAGGTGTCCAAGACGCCGCAGCAGTGGGGCGGACTGGTGCGGAACACCGGATACCCCGGCTACAACGGTCCACGGCCGCGCGTGCAACTGTGGCACGGGACCGCCGACTCCATCCTGAGCCACGACAACCTCGGCGAAGAGATCAAGCAGTGGGCCGACGTCCTCGGCGTCAGCCAGACGCCGTCGTCGACCGACACCCCAGCGGCGAACTGGACCCGGACCCGGTACGGCAACAGCGCCGGCACCCCCCAGGTCGAGGCGTACAGCCTGGCCGGGACGGGACACCAACTGCCGGTCAAGGGAGCGGGGATGGCGGCCGAAGCGGTCCACTTCATGGGACTGGACGCGGGCCCCTCGGGCGGGACGACGGGCGCGCTGCGTGCGGTGGCCGCGGGCAAGTGCCTGACCGACACGAACACGACGCCGGGCACGCAGCAGCAGATCCACACCTGCAACGGCGGCGCGAACCAGACCTGGACGCGTACGGCGTCGAACCAGCTGACCGTGAACACCGGCGGCGGCACCCGCTGCCTGGACGCCAGCGCCAAGGGAACCACCAACGGCACCAAGGTGATCGCCTGGCCCTGCAACGGCCAGCCCAACCAGCAGTGGAAGTTCAACCCGAACGGCACGGTCACCGGGGCCCAGTCGGGCCTCTGCCTGGACGTGGCCGGCCTGGGAACCACCGACGGCACGCCCGTCCAACTCTGGTCCTGCAGCGGCGGCACGAACCAGCGGTGGACGATGGGGTGACACCGCAGCCGACCCGCAGGGGCACACCGAACGAGGCCCACCCCTGCGGGCCGGCCGGTGAGGGTTTCCTGACCCGCCGCCTCATGTGACGATCGCCGGCGTTCGGCTGGACACCCACGTCGCCAAGACGGGCGCCGGCGTCCGAGTCGCGCGTCAGCACACTGACTCAGACGCCAACCGCGGTTACGAGCAGGTCGGCAGCCCCGTAGAGGCCGAGGAAGAGTCCACCGTCACGGCGATCGACAGCGCTTCGCCCAAGAAGCCGCTTCTGATGACTCTAGTAGCGGGAGGCGCGATTCCCTGGGGATCAAAGGAGTCTTGGTGAGCCCGCCGGTCGGGGAGGGCGATTGCGTGTGGCACGCTGCGCCTCGTGGAAGAAGAAATGGTCAGGACACAGGCGCCGCAGCGCCGCATAGTCGATCCGGAGGAGGCTCTCGCGCTCCTGGAGGGTGCTGTCCCTGGATTGACCGACCTGCGTCGGCCGGCGCGAGCGGTCATCGACTGGGCGGGGTTTGAGGAGGGCCTGGGCGCCCGACTTCCCTCTGACTTCAAACACCTCGCGGAGTGGTACCCGACCTTCGACATCGGGGACTTCCTTCTGGTCCGGCTACCTGAACCGGGCGAAGAAGGCCGCGCACTGCAGGGCACCCGTGACACCCTCGAAGTGCTTGCCGCTGCCTGGCTGGAGCCCCGTCTCGGCCTGCTGGCCCACCCCGCTCCCGGTGGGCTGCTGCCCTGGGGCGAGTCGTGCGACGGTGACAAGTTCATGTGGAGCACGACAGGACCGACACCACAGGACTGGGTCGTCACGGTCGCTTCTCGCGGCGGGGCTTGGTGGCACTACCGTGGAGGTGCCGTCCAGTTCCTCGCGGAGTACTGCACTGGGATTCTGGAGCCCTGGGGATTGCCGCCGATCGACCTGGAAGTCCCCCCAAGCTGATCGGCTCCCAGGAAGCTATCCGCGCGTGAGGCGCCGGTATCCAATGAGAGCTGCGGCGACACCGGCAAAGGCCAGGAAATGCTCGGTCAAGCCCGCGTGGACCGCGACGACCCACTGCGCCGCCACGCCCGCCACCGCCACCGCCACCGCCACGATCGGCATCGCCCTCTACCAGAAGCCCAGGATGTTCGTACTACAGGGAACGCAAGACCGGGGGCGGGGCATCGTGTATCACGGCCCGGAATCGGATTCGATTACCAAGTCGCCATATACTGACCCGATTCTTGAAGTGGAGGGTTCCGTGTCTGAGTTCATGAGGGCTGCAAGGGCGCTCATCCGCGCAAGAGACGAAGGAGCGGCAGACGGCGATCACGAACTCATCGCCACGAAGTTCGTCGAAGCAGTGACGTTCGAAGACCCAGACGTCATCTACCGAGACATGAAACACCTCCTCAGGGAAGACTGGATGGCTCTGCCCTCGTGGGCGCGAAACCTTGCTTTCCGCCTCGCGTGCCTCCAGAAGCCCGACGACCGAGAACTCCTGATGGCGGCAGCCGCCGATCTGGAACAATTCGGACCGGACTGGGATGATCAAGCGGCCGAGCTCATGAGGCGAGTGAGTAAAATGCGCCCCGAGTCGTAATGGACAAGCGACTCCAGAAACGCCAGGAGCAATCGGAAGCCGGCCGATCTGTCAACATTCACCGACGCAACGAATGACTCTCCTTCGGTCGTCAAGGCCGAGGCTACGCGGCTCGTCGACGGCCTGTCCTGCGCACAGAACCGCCACGTACCAGCGCTTTCCGTAGGGCACTCACAGCCGGGGACGGCATGCTTGATTCCGCTTGCCGAGAAGTTATGTCCACCCGACACGTGCACTTTGGCGCCGTCGGCATTGCTCCAGTCCCCGACCAACCTGCTGGATCACGGCAGGTAAGACGTCGGCCTGCCGGTCCACCAGGATTGCCGACTTCGACACCAAGAATCGGCTCGACTTCCATCCGCCCGCCGGCGCGGCCCGGACGCGCTCTGACGTACGGGGCGTACGGGGCGACACCCGGTCGCCTTCTTGGCTCGCCCCACCCAGGAGCGGTCAGGACTGCTCACCGCTCCGAGCCCCTCCTCGCGGTCAGGCAGAGGGGCGCCGCCTGGGGCCGCCGCCGCTGCCGTTCAGCGGGATCAGGCTCTCCAGGTGAGCGCCTCTGACCCAGGAGCCCAGCATGTCGCGGTGCAGTGCCACGATGTCCTGGCGCAGCGCCAGGCATGTTTCCTTGGCTGTTCCAGCAGGCCTGGCTGGTCGTCTTCCAGTCGCCCATGACCGAGACCCCGCTCGGGTGGGGTCGTTGGTCGACGTGGTGTGGGTAGGCGAGGCACAACTCGCCCGCGATCGGTGCTGCTTCCGTGGCACTCGGAACCGCGGAGTTGCCCGCCAAGGCCCGCAGCCCTGATCGAGAGCACGACCGAAGCTTGGCGCGAATCTTCTCTCGCCCGCACCGAGGCCTTGGCAATTCGCTCCACACGGCGACGGCCGCCCGCCTTTCGTCTGCCGAGCTGATCCTCGGAACTCCGGGACGTTCAGGGCCCCTCTCTCGCCACCTGACGGAGGCCGTGCCGTCTGCGAGATGCAGAACAGAGGACCGCTAAGCCTTATCGCAGCATGTCGGCGATCGCCCGGACCGCTTCCCGCGCCGTGCGCCCCACCCCCACCAGCGTGGCCGAGGCCGGGCCCGTCCAGTCGCCGTATCCCAGGAGGTGGACGCGGGGGTCGGTGAGGGAACGGGTGCCTTGGGTGGGGATGCGGCCGTCGGAGGTGCGCAGCGCTAGGGGGGCGAGGTGGGTGAGGGCCGGGCGGAAGCCTGTGCACCAGATGATGGCGTCCGCCTCCGCGGTCATGCCGTCCGCCCATGCCACGCCGGTCGGCGTGAGGTGGTCGAACATCGGGGTGGCCTTGAGGAGGCCGGCGTCGCGGGCCTCGCGGACGGGTGGGACGGCGACGATGTCGCCGAGGGCGGAGATGCCGCCGGCGTCGGGGCGGCCCTCGTCGAGGGCGCGGCGGCGGGCGGTCGCGGCGTCGAAGAGGGCACGGCCGTCGATGTCGTCGGGGAGGTAGCGGGGTTCGCGCAGGGTGGCCCAGGTGAGCTGGGTGTCGTGCGCGAGGTCGGCGGCGATCTGGGCGCCGGAGTTGCCGCCTCCGACCACGATGACCCGTCGGCCCGCGAACGTCGCCGCGTTGTCGTATTCGACGGTGTGGAGTTGGCGGCCGCGGAAGTCCTGGCGGCCGGGGATCGTCGGTACGAAGGGGCGCGACCAGGTGCCGGTGGCACTGATGACCGCGCGGGCGTGCCAGGTGCCGGAGTCGGTTTCCGTGCGGAGGAGTTCACCTTCGTCGTGGACTCCTCGGACTCGGACCGGGCGGACTACGGGCAGGTCGTACCGCTGCTCGTAGTCGGTGAGGTACTCCACGACATGGCCGGCCTCGGGGAACTGCTCCCCCGGCTGGGGCGGCATGAGGCGGCCCGGGAGGGAGGAGTACGCCGCCGGGGAGAACAGGTGGAGGGAGTCCCAGGCGTGCCGCCAGGCGCCGCCCGGAGCCGTGCCCGCGTCGAGGACGACGAAGTCGAGGCCGGCTCGGCGCAGGTGGTAGCCGGCGGCGAGACCGGCCTGACCTCCGCCGATCACCACAACGTCGAACGTCCGGCTCATGTCGGGGACTTCCCTTCTTCCGATTGCTTCGAGTTCGGTTGCGTACGGGTGGCGGCGAGGGCGGCGACGGCAGCGACCGCCGCAAGCAGTGCGAACAGGTGAGGGTATCCGCCCAGCCAGCCGGCGAGGGCCGTGCTCGCGAAGGGCGCGAGGGCGCCGGCCGCGGTCGGAAGCGCTCCGAGGAGCCCGGACAGCCTCCCGTAGTGCGCCGCTCCCCAGCGCTCCGTGACGGCGGTTGCCTGGGCGAGGGTGAGGTTCCCCCGGATCATGCCTGTCGTCATGGAGAGAGCGACGACCAAGGGGTAGGGACCGGGAACCGCTGCCAGCGCGGCTGTCGTGAGGCCGCCGCCCGCTATGAGGACGGCCAGGCGCAGGCGGGGCCCGGTGCGGCGGGCGAGCAGCGCGTAGAAGAGGCGGCCCAGGGTCTGGCCCGCCCCGCCGAGGCCGAGGGCCAGGGCCGCGGCCGTGAGGGAGAAGCCCCGCTCGACCATCAGGGGTACGAGGGCTACGACGACCGCGTACGTCGCGAAGGCCGAGAGCGTCAGTGCGGTGACGAGCATGGCGAAGGGCCGGCTCCGCGCCACGTCCGACGCCTCACCGTGGGCCTCGACGGTGGGCGTCACCGCGGGCCAGGGAGCGTTCAGGGCGGTCGCGTGTGCGGGGATCGTGACGGCCGCGAGCACCACGGCGAGGGCGAGGTACGTGCCCCGCCAGCCCAGGCGGTCGGCGAGGGTCGCGGTGAGCGGGGCGAAGGCGGTGGAGGCGAGGCCTCCCGCGAGAGTGACGACGGTGAGGGCGCGGACGTGGTCGGGCGCCCACCAGCGGGTCAGGGCGGCGAAGGCCGGCTGGTAGAACGTCGCGGCCATGGCCGGTCCCGCCAAGGCCCAGCCCGTGAAGAAGACGGTCAGGTCGGGTGCGGTGGCGATGACCGTCAGGCTCACTGCGCCCAGGACCGATCCCGCCGTCATGACCGCCCTGGGGCCTCTGCTGTCGATGACCCTGCCCACGATGATGCCGGAGAGCGCCGAGCCGACGAGCGCCAGCGAGAAGGCACCGGTGGTCGCACGGGGCGACCAGCCGGTCGTGGCCGTGATCTGGGCGCTCAGGACCGGGAAGGCGTAGTAGAGGATGCCCCAGCTCGTGATCTGGGTGAGGCACAGGGCCCACAGCGCCCGGCGCGGTCGCCCCTGGGTCGGGGCGAGCGGCCGGGCGGCTGCGACCGGTGGCATCGGGGTCAGCTGCCGACGGGGCGGCCGGACAGCGGGATGGTCTCGATCTGCAGGGTCTCGGGGGCGCCGCAGCAACTGCCGCCCTCCTCCTCGGCCGGGGCGTCGAAGAGGCCGGATCCGCCGCACACGCCGGTCTCCGGGAGCGTCAGCTCGACGCGCTCGGCGGCCTCGTGGTCGCCCGCGAGGGCGGCCGCGATCGAACGGACCTGCTCGTAGCCGGTCATGGCGAGGAAGGTCGGCGCGCGGCCGTAGGACTTCATGCCGACGAGGTAGACGTCCTTCTCGGTGTGCGAGAGCTCCTTGGCGCCGTGGGGGTAGACCGTGCCGCAGGAGTGGACGTTGGGGTCGATCAGGGGCGCGAGGTCGACGGGGGCCTGGAGTCGGGCGTCGAGGTCGAGGCGCAGCTCGTCGAGGAAGGAGAGGTCGGGGCGGAAGCCGGTGAGGGCGATGATCTCGTCGACGGGCTCGGTGCGGGTGCCGTCCTCCGCGACGAGCGTGAGCGTGCCGTCGGGGTTCGGCTCGATCTCGGCGATGCGGAAGCCGGTGACGGCGTCGGCGTGGCCGGCGTCGACCGCGGCCTTGGCCGCGAGACCGAGGGCGCCGCGGGCGGGGAGCTGGTCGGCCGAGCCGCCCCCGTACGTGGCGGAGGTGACGCCACGGCGCAGGACCCACAGGGCGCGTGTGCCCGGCGCGGACGCGGCGAGTTCGGCGAGGGCGACGAGCGCGGTGAAGGCGGAAGCGCCGCTGCCCACGACCGCGGTGCGCTTGCCGGCGTGGCGGGCGCGGACCTCGGGGTCGCGGAGGTCGGGCACGCGGTAGGCGATGTGCTTCGCGTGGGCGCGCTCGCCGACGGCGGGCAGGCCGTTGCCGCCGGCGGGGCCGGGCTTGGCCCAGGTGCCGGAGGCGTCGACGACGGCGCGGGCGAGCAGCCGGAGTTCGGTCCCGTCGGCGGCGAGCGCGTGGACGTGGAACGGCTGCTCGTCGCGGTCGGCGTCCACGACGCGGTCGCGGCCGGCGCGGGAGACGCCGGTGACGGTCGTGTTCAGGCGGACGCGGTCGCCGAGCGCGTCGGCGAGGGGCTGGAGGTACGACGCAGCCCAGTCGCCGCCGGTGGGGTAGGCGGCGCCGTCGGGCCGCTGCCAGCCGTTCGCGGACAGGAGCTTCTCGGCGGCCGGGTCGATGACCTCGTCCCAGGTGGAGAACAGGCGCACGTGGGCCCATTCGCGGACGGCGGCTCCGGCGGTGTCCCCGGCTTCGAGCACGAGCGGGTTCAGGCCGCGGTCCGCGAGATGGGCCGCGGCGGCGAGACCGATCGGGCCGCCGCCGATGACGACGACGGGGAGTTCAGCGGCATCGTTGGTGGTCATCGGGGCTCTGTCCTTCGCTGTCGGCGGGGAGAACCCGCGCTCTGCTGATTAGACGTGTATCTAATCTGAGGCCAGCTTGCCGCACACTTCGACGAGTGTCAACATAGAAGGATGTCGAATAAACGTCCCGCGATCACCATCGAGGCGACGCCGGAGGGTTGTTGCGAGCCGCTCGACTCCGGCGCCCTGTCCGAGGACGATGCCGAGTACGCGGCGACCCTGTTCAAGGCGCTCGCCGACCCCGTCCGGCTCCGCCTCTTCTCCCGCGTCGCCTCGCACCCGGCCGGAGAGGCGTGCGTGTGCGACATCTCCGACGTGGGCGTCTCGCAGCCGACCGTCTCCCACCATCTGAAGAAGCTGCGCGAGGCCGGCCTCCTGACCTCGGAACGGCGCGGCACATGGATCTACTACAGGGTCGCGCCACAGCCCGTCGCCACCATGTCCGCCCTTCTGGCGCTGGGCGGTTGAGCATTGCGACATTGATTAGACACATGCAAAAATAGAAGAATGTCGAACCTGAGTACGGTTCCCGAGATCGCCCTTCCCGCACGGGGAAGCGTCCCCTGCTGCCCTCCGCTCATCTCGGCGGAGCTCTCGACGCTGGACGCCGAGCGCCTGGCCAACCTCTTCAAGGCGCTGTCCGACCCGGTCCGGCTGAGACTGCTGTCGCGGGTGGCCTCCCACCCCGCCGGCGAGGCGTGCGTCTGCGACATCGCGGACGTGGGCGTCTCCCAGCCGACGGTCTCCCACCATCTGAAGAAGCTGCGCGAGGCAGGACTGCTGACCTCCCAGCGCCGGCGCACCTGGGTGTACTACCGCGTGGACCCGGACGTCTTCGCCGCCCTGGCGTCCCTCCTGGCCATGCCCGAGCGCGCCTGACCGCGTCCGCGGTGAAGAAGCGGGCGGGCATCGCGTACGGGGGGATGGCCGCGACGCCCGCCCGCGGTCTCAGGTGGGGCGGATGCCGTGCACGGTCGTGCCGGCGAGACCCACCCCGCGGAAGGGGCGTACGTCCGGCTCCTCGGCGGAGGTGTAGACGTTCAGCCACAGCGGGGCGGCCACGGCGGCCGCCTCCCCCGACTCCGGCGCGTAGGAGAGCAGCAGCGTCGGGTCCGAAAGGGCGGTGAGGCGGACCACCCGGTCCGCCTGGTGGGAGCCGCTGCCCGGTTCGACCGCCTGGCCCGGGACGGCGGTGAAGCCGAGCCGCGACTTGAAGCCGAAGAGCCCGGCGTTGCCCACGTGCCCGTACAGGTTGATGTCCCGCCCCAGGGTGGCCCACCGCCTGCCCCGCAGCCGTGCCTCGCGCAGCGTCTCGCCGTACAGGACCCGGGAGAGACTGTCACCGCGCTGGTCCGCCGACACGGCCGAGAACCGTGCCCGCATCTCGTCCATCGCCGGCAGGTCCTGGTTCAGGCAGGCTCCCACGAGGGCGTCCCCGGAGCGGACCGTGACGACGCGGTACGTCTCCGCCTCGGCGAGGATGCCACCGCGCTGCTGGACCGCGACGGCCCAGCCGTGCCGCATGAGGGCGACCTGGCGCTCGTACAGCGCCAGGAACTCGTCGAGCAGTGGCACCGTCAGCGGCTCCGTCGCCACCCGCAGGCCGGCCTCCCGCGCCCTGCGGTAGGCCGCCCGCACGTCGTAGCGGTCCTTCCCCGACAGGGTGGCGAGGTACTTCTCCTCCGAGTCCAGGGGCTCCGCCCGCCACATGACGACCTGCGGCTTGGGCAGGAACCCCGCCGCCCGCAGCGCCGGCCAGGCGGCCGCGGGCGGGTCCTGGACCCTGACGACGTCGGCCTCGTGCTCGAACGCCCGCCATGCGCCGCTGAGGGCCTGGTCGAGGTCGACGAGTGCCATGGGCAGCCCCATGGAGTCGACGATCACGCGACCGCCGCCAGGATGTCCTCGTCGCCGGACGAGCGCTTGAACCGGCGCAGCCTCAGGCTGTTGGTCACGACGAAGATGCTGGAGAGGGCCATGGCCGCACCCGCGATCATCGGGTTGAGCACCCCCGAGGCCGCGAGGGGGATGCCGGCGAGGTTGTAGACGAACGCCCAGAACAGGTTGCCCTTGATCGTCCCGAGGGTGCGCCGGGAAAGACGGACGGCGTCGGCGGCGTCGCGCAGGTCTCCCCGTACGAGGGTGATGTCGCTGGCCTCGATGGCGGCGTCGGTGCCGCCGCCGATGGCGATGCCGAGGTCGGCCTGGGCCAGCGCGGCGGCGTCGTTGATGCCGTCGCCGACCATGGCCACGTTCCGTCCCTGGTCCTGCAGGCGGCGCACCACGGCCGCCTTGTCCTGGGGCAGGACCTCCGCCTCGACTTCGGTGATGCCCATCTCGTCGGCGATGCGGCGGGCCGCGCCCTTGCTGTCTCCGGTCAGCAGGATGGGCGTGAGGCCGAGGCCGCGCATCTCGTCGACGGCCCGGCGGCTGGTGGGCTTGGCCTCGTCGGCGACGAGGAGGAGTCCGCGCAGGCGCCCGTCCCAGCCGACGGCCACCGGAGTGTGGCCGCTGCCCTCGATCTCGCCCAGGCGGCTGCGGAGGCTCTCCGGCGTGCTCATCCGCTCGCCGACCCAGCCCGGTCGGCCGACGGTGATCTCGCGGCCGTCGACCGTGCCCACCACGCCGAAGCCGGCGCTGGCCCGGAAGTCGGCGACCGCGGGCAGGTCCGGGGTCAGCTCCCTGGCCGCGGTGGTGACGGCGGTGGCGATGGGGTGCTCGGAGGAGTGCTCCAACGCACCGGCGAGGGTGAGCAGTTCGTCCCGGGTGGTGCCCTCCGCGCAGACGGTCTCGACGAGTCGCATCTTTCCGGTGGTGACCGTGCCGGTCTTGTCGAGGAGGACGGTGTCGATGCGGCGGGTGGACTCCAGGACCTGGGGTCCGCGGATCACGATGCCGAGCTGGGCGCCCCGCCCGGTGCCCACGAGGAGGGCGGTCGGGGTGGCGAGCCCGAGGGAGCACGGGCAGGCGACGACGAGGACGGAAACCGCCGCGGTGAGCGCGACGGCCGAGTCCCCTCCGTTGCCGATCCAGAAGCCGCCGACGCAGAAGGCGATGGCGACGACCACGGGGACGAAGACGGCGGCGATCCGGTCGGCCAGCCGCTGCACGGGGGCCTTGCCCGCCTGGGCGTCGGAGACGAGCCGGCTGATGTGGGCGAGCTGCGTGTCCGCACCGACGCGCTCGGCGCGCACCGTGAGACGGCCGCTGGTGTTCACCGTGGCGCCGACGACGCTGTCGCCGACCGTCACCTCCTGCGGGACGCTCTCTCCCGTCAGCATCGACCCGTCGACCGCGGACGTGCCTTCCACGACCACGCCGTCGGTGGCGATCTTCTCGCCGGGGCGGACCACGAAGCGGTCGCCGACCCGGAGTTCGCCGATCGGAATGGTCACCTCCTGGCCCGCGCGCACGGCCGTGACGTCCTTGGCCCCGAGTTCGAGCAGCGCACGGACCGCGTTGCCCGCCCGGCGCTTGGCGCGGTGTTCCGCGTAGCGACCGACCAGGACGAAGAGGGTCAGGGAGGTGGCGACCTCCAGGTAGATGTGGTGCAGCCCCTGGCCCGGGGTGGGGGTCATCAGGAACGGCATCTGCATGCCGGTGATGCCGGCGTAGCCGAAGAACAGGGCGTACAGCGACCAGCCGAAGGAGGCGAGGACGCCGACGGACACCAGCGTGTCCATCGTGCCGCCGGCCTGCTTGAGGTTCTTCCAGGCGGCCGTGTGGAACGGCCAGGCGCCCCAGACGGCGACCGGTGCGGCGAGGGTGAGCGAGAGCCACTGCCAGTGGTCGAACTGGAGCGGCGTCACCATGGCCATCGCGATGACCGGCACGGTGAGCGCGAGGCAGATGAGGATGCGCCGGCGCATGGCGGCCAGTTCGCGGTCGGCGGCCTCCGCGGCCGTCTCGACCGTGCCCGCCGCGGCCGCCGCCTCGGGGGGTGGCGGCAGCTCGGCGGTGTAGCCCATCTTCACGACCGTGTCGATGAGGTCGTCGACCGAGTGCCGCTCGTCGAAGCTGACGTGGGCGCGTTCGAGGGCGAAGTTGACCTCGGCGGTCACGCCCTCGAGCCGGTTGAGCTTCTTCTCTATTCGAGCCGAGCAGGCACCGCAGGTCATGCCGCCGATGTCGAGCGTGACCACGGCCGGTGCCGTCGTGGCAGTGCCTGCCATGACTGCGTTCTCCTTAGGACGGGGGCTGGGGTTACAGGGGCGGCAGGGCGCTGCCGAGCAGGTACGAGATGCCGAAGCAGGCGACGAGGCCGACGGCGAAGAGGGCGAGCTTGGCGGGCGGGTTCACGCGGCCGTTCCGGCGAACTCGTATCCGGTGCGCTCGACGGCCGCCTGGACGGACCCGGCGTCGACGCCCCCGGGCGCGGTGACGGTGACCCGGCCCGCCTTGTGGTCCACGACCACCTCGGCGCCCTCGCCGAGGTCCGTCTCGATGGCGGTGCGGATGCGCTTGGCGCAGCCGCCGCAGGTCATGCCGCGGACGTCGAAGACGGTGGTGGCGGTGTCGCTCATGAGGTGCTCCGTTCGTTGGTGGTCTTCAGGTAGGTCCCGATGCGGTGCAGTGCCTGAGCGATGTCGCCGGCGCTGACCGCGTACGAGAGGCGCACATGATCGGGCGCGGCGAAGTCGCGGCCGGGCATGACCGCGACGCCCGCGTGTTCCAGGAGGTCGCGGGCGACGGTGCCCGCGTCGTCGTCGGGCCGGGTGTACAGGCCCCGGACGTCGACGAAGGCGAAGAAGCCGCCCTGGGGTTTTGCCGTGAGCCTCAGGGGCGGCAGTTCGGCGAGGCCGTCCCTCATCAGCGTCCGCCGGACGCCGAGCTCGGCCGCGCGCCGGGCGAGCTCCGTGTCGGTGTCGCCGGTCAGGGCGGCGAGCGCGGCGTACTGGGAGATGGAGGACGGGGCGGAACTGGTGTGTCCCTGGACGGCCGTGAGGGCCGCCGCGACGGGCGCAGGCGCGGCGGCGTAGCCGATGCGCCAGCCGGTCATCGCGTAGGTCTTGGAGAAGCCGCCGATGGTGACCGTCCGCTCCGCGACCTCCGGGCCGAGGGAGGCCACGCTGGTGAAGGCGGCTCCCTCGTGGACGAGGTCTCCGTAGATCTCGTCGCTGACGATGACGAGGTCGTGCTCGACGGCGACGGCCGTCAACGCCTGGAGTTCCGCGCGGTCGTAGACGACGCCGGTGGGGTTCGAGGGGCTGTTGAGGAGGACGACCCTGGTCTTCGGGGTGATAGCTCGCCTCAACGCCTCGGGGGTGAGCTTGAAGCCGGTGCCGGCCGTGTCGACGACGACCGGGACGGCCCCGGCGAGAGCGATCATGTGCGGGAAGCTCACCCAGTGGGGGGCCGGCAGGATCACCTCGTCGCCGGGCTCGCAGAGCACGGTGAAGATCTGGGCGAGTGCCTGCTTGGCGCCGTTCGTGGTGACGATCTGGTGCGCTTCGTAGGAGCAGCCCCAGTGGGTGGCGAGCCGCCGGGCGATCGCGTCCCGCAGGGGTCCGATACCGGCGACGGGGGTATAGCGGGTGCGGCCGTCGGCGATCGCCTGTCGTGCCCCGTCGGCCGCCTGCTCGGGGGTGGGGAAGTCGAGCTCGCCGCCGGTGAGGTTGATGATGTCGGCGCCGTCCGCAAGCAGGGCTTTGACGTGTGCGTCCAGGGCGGCGGTGCTGGAGGCGGGCAGGTTCCGCGCGCGGGTACTGAGCACGGCGGCTACTCCGCCTTCACGTCGAACGCGGCGGTGGTCGCCTTGCCGGACGCCGGGGTGACGACCACGGAGACCAGCCAGTCGCCGGGCATGCCCAGGACGAGCTTGGCCTCGTAGCCGTCGCCCTTGGCTTCGGCGGACTGGTTGCCGCCCTTCATCTTCATGTTGGGCATCTCGGGGTTGATCTCGACCTTCGCCCCCTGCACGGGCTTGCCCGCCGCGTCCTTGACGGTGATGGTCGCCGTGCCGGCCGCGCCGCCGCCCTTGGCGGGGCAGGGCGCGACCGCGAAGGCGATCTCCAGCCCCGCCTCGGTCTTCGTGCCGCGGCAGCTCGCGTCGAGGGCGGTGCCGCCGCCCGAGCCGCCGCCGGCCGACGCGGCGGGGGTACTGCATCCGGTGACGAGGACCGCGGCCAGGGCCGCACTCGTCACGGCGGCCAGGCGCACTGCCTTCGTGCCGCGTACGGCGGGCCGGTTGGTGGCCGTGCGCCGGGTCATCTGCACTCCTTATGGACGGGCGGGCGGGGAGGGGTCAGCCGCAGCAGGACGACTTCTTCGGCGCGGCGGCCGCGGCCTCGGCGGGCTCGGCCCCGGCGGGCTCGGCGGTGTCGGCCGCCGGCTTGGGGCCGCAGCACGAGGCCTTCTTGGGGGCCTCGGCGGCGTCAGCCGGCTTCGGACCGCAGCAGGACGACTTCTTCGGCGCGGCGGGCTGCTCGGCCTTCTCCGGCGCGGCGGGCGCGGTGGCCTCGGCGGTCGGCTTGGGGCCGCAGCACGACGACGCCTTCGGCGCCTCGACCGTCGGGGCGGCGCTTCCCTGGGCCGCGTCCCAGAACATGCTTCCGAGCTTGGTGTCAGACATGGGTGGTGTCCTTTCCTTGGGCGTTGCCGGTGGTGTTGTTGCGGGTGCGGCCCTCATGGGCCTGGCAGAGCTCGGTGAGCCGGCCGCCCGCGGTGAGCAGTTCGACGGGGAGGCCGGATTCGACGATGCGGCCGTCCTCCAGGACGAAGACCTGGTCGAGGTCCTCGATGAGGGTCAGCCAGTGGGCGACGACGATCGCGGTACGGCCTTCGAGGAGGCGACGGATCGCGCCGAAGACCAGGCGCTGTCGCTCCGGGTCGACGCTGGAGATGGCCTCGTCGAGGACGATGACGCGCGGGTCGACGAGCATGGCCCGCGCGAGGGCGATGAGCTGGCGCTCGCCGACGGACAGGCGTGAACCGCGCTCTCCGACCCTGGTCCTGTAGCCGTCGCGCAGTCCTGAGATCACCTCGTGGGCGCCGACGGCCTTGGCCGCCTCGACGACCTGCTCTTCGGTGGCCTCGGGCCGGCCGAACAGGATGTTCTCGGTGACGGTGCCGTCGAAGAGCTGCGCCTCCTGGGTGACCAGGAGCACCTGGGAGCGGACGGAGGCGCTGCTGATGCCGGCGAGGTCGTGGCCGTCGATGCGGACGGTGCCGCGGGTCGGTGTGTAGAGGCGCACCAGCAGCTGCATCAGGGTGCTCTTGCCGGCACCGCTGGTGCCGACGATGCCGATGTGCTGACCGGGTTCGGCGTGCAGGCTGATGCCGTGGAGGACGTCCGGCCCGTCGCCGTACGCGAAGGTGACGTCGTCGACGTCGACCGCGCCCTCCACCGGCGGCAGGGTGCCGGAGCCGCTCTGCTCCTCCTCCAGGTCGAGCACGTCGAGCATGCGCTGCGCGGAGGCGGCGATGTCGGACGCCTGGCCCATCTGGTTGGCGAGGTCGCGGACGGGGTTCAGCATGCGCTTGACGAAGAGCGCGAACGCGGCGAGGGTGCCGGCCGCCAGGGCGGTGCCGGAGGCCATGCCCATGGACGCCATCATGGTGTCGGTGCCCATGAGCATCCAGGTCATCGGCATCATGCCGGAGGCCATGTCGAAGAAGAACCCGGAGCCCAGCTGGTGTCCGTTGATGATCTGGAGACCGCCGAAGAAGATCAGCAGGGCCAGCGCGAGGAAGACGCTGAAGCCGAGGTGCGAGGTGAGCCACAGCCGCTTGCGCGAGAGCCGGTTGTGGACCTCGCTGTACTCCTCCGAGCGCCGGCGGAGGTCGGCGAGGACCGACTCCTCCTGGCCGAAGGCGCGGATGTCGGCGAGTCCGTCGATCCGCTGGTTGAGGTAGCCGACCACGTGGTCCCAGCCCTCGCGCTGCGCACGGGTGTCGGGTCGCAGGCGCGCCGTCCACTTCACCGCGATCCACACCATCAGCGGGATCGTGATGAGCGTGGGCAGGGCGACGAGGGGGCTCAGGGCGAGCAGGAAGACGGCGAACGCGATGAACCAGATGACGCTGTTGGTGATCTCCATCAGCGTCTTGGTCAGGAAGCCGCGGAAACGATTGGCCTCGAAGAGGACCCGGGTGACCCACGCCCCGCTCTCCTGGGCGACGTGCCGGGAGAGCTGGACGTTGTGCAGGCGCCGCACGAGGTCGTTGCGGATGGTGACCGTCAGGCGCTCGTTCACCCGGATCATCGCCGAGTTGTAGGTGATGCGGATGAGGTTGTCGAGGACGGTCAGCAGGACGAGGTTGAGGGCCGTCGAGCGGACGGCCTCCATGTCGCCGATGACGATGTGGCCGATGCCGGCCATCACCGTGTACATCACCGCGATCGTGACGACCGTGTTGACGACGGCCATCGACGTGGCGACCGTCAGCCAGCCCCAGTGGGGTCGCAGATAGGGAAGGAAGCGGCGTACGGCGCGCAGCAGCGTCCGTCGGGCCGCGGCCTGGTCCGGGAGTGCCTCGTTCGCCTGAATGGACGTGGTGGTCATGCTTCCCTTCCTCCGTCCGCGCTGGTCGCGCCCGCGAGGGTGGCCGTGGCGTCCGCGGAGGACTCCGGGGAGGCGAGGCTGATGGTGCGGTCGACGTAGCCGGCCACGGCCGGCTGCTGGGAGGCGATGACCAGCGTGCGGCCCCGGCGGATCCGCAGGACGGTCTCCAGGAGCGCGGCCTCGGTCTCGGCGTCCAGGTTCGCCGTCGGGTTGTCGAGCAGCAGGATGTCGGGGTCCACGAGCAGCACCCGGGCCAGGCCGATGCGCTGGCGCTCACCCGCGGAGAGGTCCAGGGTGCTGGCGCCGAAGCGCCGGTCCAGCGGGATGTGGGAGAGTCCGGCGGCCTCGACCGCGTGGGCCGTCTCGTCGCGGGTGGCTTCGGGGCGGGCGAAGCGGACGTTGTCCTCGAGGGTGCCCTCGAAGATCCACTGGCGCTGGGGCAGACAGACGATCCGGCGGCGCAGTGCCTCGGACTCGTAGGTACGGGCGTCGACGCCGTCGTACGTGACGCTGCCCGCCTCGGGGTCGCGCAGCCGGGCCAGCACATGGAGCAGGGTGGACTTGCCGCTGCCGGTGGGGCCGGTCAGCAGGACGGCCTCGCCGGGCTCGACGCGGAACTCGGCCTTGTCCAGGATCCGGCGCCCCGCGACGTCCACGTCGATGCCGGAGGCGTGGATCCCGCCCAGGGCGGGGACGTCGGCGCTGCCCTCCCCGGTGGCGAGCACGGAGCGGGCGTCCATGACGCGGAGCAGGCGCTGGGCGGTGACGACGCTGCGGAAGGCTCCGTTCACGTGCATGGCGAGCATGTGGACGCTCATCTGGAACATCATGACCAGGGCGACGACGGCGACGAGGTCGCCGACGGTGCTGGTGCCGTCCAGGACCGCGTTGCCGCCGGCCCACAGGGCGATCGGCGTGGGCAGGCCGCCGATGACGTTCAGGATCGCTTCCCAGCGGCTGTACGTGCGCTTCATCTGGCCGTCGCGGGCCGTGTGGGCCTCGTTGACCTTGTTCAGGCGGTCGGAGGCGTCCGCCTCGCGGCCGTACGACTTGACCACGTTGATGTTGGCGAGCGACTCGCCGACACCGGCGAGGAGCTTGGTGAACTGGCTCTTCAGCTCGATGAACGCCCGCTGCAGGCGCAGCTGGACGGTGAAGTTCCCGATGACCACGAAGATCAGCGGGATGCAGGCCAGCAGGGTCGTGCGCGGGTCGATGACGAGCGCCGTGACGAGCATGGCGAGCATGACGAGCAGCTGGTTCGCCAGCTCCAGCAGGCCGCCGTTGGTGAGGCCGCGGACCGAGACGGCGTCGGAGACGAGCCGGGTGAGCGCGCGGCCGCCGGACGCCTCGGCGACATCGGCGGGACCCAGGCGCATCATCTTGCGCACCAGGTCCTCGCGCAGGTCGTTGACGGCCTTGCTGGCGACGGTGAACCGCATGCGCTTGCCGTAGTGCAGCAGGGCCGTGGTCGCGACGCCGGCGGCCAGCACACCGGCCGAGGTGATCAGCAGGCTGCTCGACTTCCCGCCCAGGACGCCGATGTCGATGGCGTAGCGGGTCAGGAGCGGCACGGCGATGTTGCCCAGGAGGCCGATGAACATGACCACCGTGGCGGTGATCATCTCGCGGCGGTAGCGCAGCGGGTAGCCATAGATGAAGCGCAGCGCGCGAAGCGAGTCGTTCAACGTCGAGCCCCCTCTGATGTGTGGTGGTGGGTGGTGTTCGGCGGACCGCACCCGCCGGGTGCGGTCCGCTGGAGCGTCCCGCGAAGGGATCAGTCGCAGCAGGCGCAGGCGCAGCCGCACTCCTGGCCGTCCTCGGCCACGTCCTCGGCGCCGCTGGTCTCGCAGCAGCCCGAGCCGATCATGTCGTCAGCCATGGTCCCTCCTCTCGGTTTCTTGATTCGATGATTTCAAAAGTATCGAAGCACGGTGCCTGGTGGACCGTCAACAGATCTTCACCAAGCCGGAGTCGTCAGCAGCAGCTGGTGTGCGGACGCTCGACTGCGGCGTCGGCCGCCGCGTCGTCGACCAGCCGGATGGCGAGCTGCTCACGGACCTTCGCGTAGTCGCGCTCCAGCTGCTCCAGGCTCTCTCCGGCGAGCACGATGCGACCGAACGCACCGCCCTTCGGGTGCTCGACGGGGAGCACGGCGTCGCCGGGCTTGACGTCGAACTCGACGAACGGCGCCACCGGGGACTCCAGTCCGCTCAGCGATCCGAGGGCCTGCGCGTCGTAGTCGATGCGCCCGCTCCCGTCGAAGACGATGCTGCGGTAGAGCCCGAAGGACGCCTTGGGGGTCCCGGGTTCCGCGTGCCGGCCCAGGGCGGCCTCGGTGGCGATCAGGCTCGGCTCGTATCCCGTGGTCGACCGGATCATCTCGACCGCCTGCCCGCCGGGCACGCGGGGATTGATCTCGCCGGCCCGCCAGCCGTCCGACGTGAGGGTGAACTGGAGGGCCGCGACCCAGTCGTCGAGGCCGACGGCCGCGAGGACGCGGTCCGCGAGGTCTTCGAGCTCGGCGAGCCGCTCGGCGTCGAGGCGGCTCGGGAAGAACCCTCCGACCTTGACGAAGGTCGGAGGCGGCCCGACCTCCCCCTCGACGACCCACACGACCTGGGTCCGCCCCCCGACACGGGAGGCGAAGACACCGAACTCCGGGCCGGTGACGTACTCCTCGATGAGCGCCGTGTCCCGCCCACCGTCCAGGATGTCGCCGACCGCCCGTTCCACCTCCTCGCCGCTCTCGCAGTACTTCAGGCCGGCGGCACTGGAGGCGTCACGGGGTTTGACGACCACGGGGAGGCCGAGCTCCCCGGCGGCCTCGGCTCCCTCCCCGGCACTGGCGACCACCCGGTTGCGCGGCACGGGGACGCCCGCCTCCGCGAGAAGCCGGTGGGTCGCCGCCTTGTCGATGCAGTCGCGGGCGGCCTGTTCCGTGACACCGCGGTCCAGCCCCAGCTCGGCGCGCAGCCGCCCGGCCAGCGGGACGAGCCGCTCGACCCCGGTGACGACGGCGTCGACGGGCTGGTCGGCGTGGGCCGCGGCGACCAGGGCGACCACGTCGTCCCAGTCGTCGAAGTCGACCTCCAGCGGGTAGTCGGCCAGCATCAGCTGCTCGATCGTCATGTCCTCCTCGGCGAACACGACCTCGTAGTCGGTGTGTTCCTTCAGCTGCTGCACCGTGCGCTGGCCGCCGAGGACGAGGATGCGAGGGGTCAAGGGAGCATCACCTGCTGGTGGTCGGGCTCGACGTGGAGTCGGAGCGATTCGAGGATGGCGCGGTACCGGCTCTCCAGCTCCGCGGGGTCGTCGCCGTAGACCACGATGCGGCCGTAGCTCCCGCCGTCCGGGTCGTCGACGCTGCGGACGCTGTCGCCGGGTTCGATGTCGAGCGTGACGGCGGGCGCGTCGATGCCGTCGGGGTCGTACCAGGCCGTGCCGGGGCTGTCGGAGGTGACGCACCGGTACAGGACCCGGGTCGCCGTGGGCGTCCCGCGCGTGACCGGCACGCCGAGGGCGATCTCGGCGGCGGCACGCGTCAGGTCGATGCCGCTGATGCGCTCCGTGGCGGCGCACAACTGCCCGCCGGGCGGCCGGGCGGCCACGTTGATCAGGACGGGGCCGTCTTCCGTGAGCCGGACCTGGGCGTGCGAGACGGCGTGGTCGAAGCCGAGCACGGCCAGCGCGCGCGTGACGAAGGCCGCCACCTCGGACTCCCGCTCGGGACTGAGCCCGCTGGGGAAGTCGTACCCCGTCTCGGCCTGCCGGGGACCGGGCCCCACGTGCTGGGCGAGGACACCGACGACCTCGGTCCTGCCGTCGCGGGTGATGCTCTGCACGGCGTACTCGGGACCCTCGACCACACGCTCCACGAGCAGTGCGGTGGGACCGAGAACCCCGACGGCGCGGGTCACGTCCTCGGGGCTGCGGCAGAGCATGCTGCCCCGTCCTCGGGATCCGGTCGCCTTCTTGACGACGACGGGCAGGCCGAGGCGCCGGGCCGCGGCCGCGGCGTCGGCCGGGTCGACGGCCGGCAGGTGGTCGGGGACGCGCACTCCCCCGCCGGCGAGCACCATCCGCATGCGGATCTTGTCGTGGCAGGCGAGCGCGGCCTGGAGGTCGAGGCCACGGGTGCCCAGCCGCGCGGCGAGGTAGCTGGCCAACGGCAGGTGCGCGTCGTAGACGCTGAAGACCGCGTCGAGCGGGCGGGCAGCGTGGAGCCGGCGCAGTGCCGCCTCGGCGGCCTCCCAGTCGTCGAGGTCGATGTCCAGGGGCACGTCGACCCTGCAGGCGAGATCGAGCGGCGTGGGGTCGTCGAGCAGGACGGACCGCACGTCGAGCCGGTCGAGGACGTCGACCACGCGGCGTCCCGAGACGCACGCCACGCTGGGTCGTGTGTCGGCGGCGGGATGGGCGTTCATCAGCAGCACCGCCTGACGATGTCGAGCTGCTCGTCGGCACCCTGGCACCGCTCTTCGAGGCGACGGCAGGCCGCGTGCAGAGCGGCCCGGTCGGCGCGATCGGAGGTGTCGAGGGCGAGGTAGAGCGGGACGGGGTGGGCGCCGAGCTTGCGCTTCTCCGCGCCGTTGGACCGGCCGAGGTCGATGGAGCCGACGTCCGTCGCGATGGCGCCCTCGATGAGCCGGGCGGCCATGGCCCGGTACGGCACGAAGTGCGCGAGCCGCTCGGTGTCGAGCCCGGCCAGCCACATCGACCACTTCCGGGCGAACTGCCAGCCGGCGAAGACCGCCACGGTCCGCCCGTCGGCGTCGACGGCGGTCACCATGCGCTCGTACGGAGCGAGGCGGGCCTTGACGGCGTGGAGGAACGCCTCGGGCAGCACGTCCGTGGGCGTGCCACGGTTCTCGAGGATGGAGTGCAGGAGGCGTACGAGGGTGTCCGCGTCCGCCGGGGCCTCCGCCACGGTGTAACCCCGGCCGGAGACCCGGCGTTCCTTCTCCAGCTTGCGGCGCAGACGGCCGGGGGCCGCGCCCCAGTAGTCCGCGACCGAGGGCACATCGGTGGAGCAGCGGTACGAGGTCGTGATGTGGGCGGTGGCGTAGCCGTGCCGCAGCAGCAGTCCGCCGAGGTCACCCGCCGGGGCGTTCGCCACGCCCCAGGTCCGTATGCCGTCGCCGCGCGCGGTCTCCGCGAGACCGGCGATCAGCGAGACCAGAGCCCCCTCGTGGCCGGGCACGGCGAGCGGTCCGCCGTCGAGGGCCGCGAGGCTGTGGGCCAGGAGGACGGGGCCGCCCAGGTCGAGCTGGGCGAGGTCCGTCAGGTAGGACAGCCGGGGGCAGTCGTGCACGACGTACGCGGGGCACACCCCGACGAGGAGGTCGCCCTGGTACGCCAGCAGATGGCGGGCCTCGAAGCGGCCCGGTGGGGCGTCCTCGAAGGCGGCGAGCCACTCCCACGTGTGGAAGACGCTCCCGCCGGCCCGGGCGACGACGCGGTTCCACTGCTCGGCGTCGACCGACCGAATGGAGGTCCGCACGTCGATCCGGTGCGGTCGCGACAGCTTCGCTGCGGGTTCGGTGAGGGTCATCCGAGCCACCTCAGCAGCACGACTTGAACTCGCGGCTGTCGGTCTGCGCGGGACCGAGGCCGTCTGCGAACACCACCTGCAGGCTGAGGGCCTTGCGGACCTGTTGCTCCGCCCGGTCGAGCTCCTCGGGCGTCTCGCCGTAGACCACGATGCGGCCGTAGACGCCGCCGTGGGGATGCTCCTTGGGCCGGACGGTCTCGCCGGGCTCGACCTCGACCTCGACGATGGGGGCGAACGGCCCTTCCTCCGCGTCGACTTCGTCGTACAGGAGCGTGCCCGCGGTGTCGAAGACGATGCTCGCGTAGCGCGCGTACGGCACGGTGGTCCGGGCGTCGGCCTGCGGAAGCCCCAGGGCCTGACGGGTGACGGCCTCCGTCATGTCGACGCCGCTGACGGCGGTGGTCATCTCGACGAGCCTGCCTCCGGGGCGGCGCGCGTTGACCTCGATGACCCGGAAGCCGTCCGGGCCGCGCCGGATCTGGGTGTGGCTGATCCAGTCGCGCACGCCCAGGGCGGCGAGGACGTCCCGCATGAGTCCGTCCAGCTCGCCGCGCTCGTCCGCCGACAGACCGCTCGGGTGCTCGTATCCCAGCTCGACGAAGACCGGCGGAGGCGTCATGCGCTGCCGGAAGACGCTGAGGACGCCGGTCGTGGAGCCCTGGGTGAGGGTCTGCACGGCGTACTCGGGCCCGTCGACGTACTCCTCGATCAGGGCCCCGGGCAGGGGGCCGGCCGGAGCGGCGAACAGCGCGCTGACGGCCGCGCGGAGCTCCCGCTCGTCCTGGCAGCACCGCACGCCGAACGCGCCCGCTCCGTCGCGGGGTTTGACGACCGCGGGGTACCCGATGTCCCCGGCCGCGTCGATCGCCTCCTCCACGGTGGTGGCGAGCGCGAAACGGGGCACGGGCAGGCCCGCCTCGCTCAGCACGGTCCGGGTGCGCCACTTGTCGCGGCAGTTCGTCGCCGCGGTCTCGTCGAGGCCACGGGGGTTGTCGACGAGCAGCGCGCCGAGGTGCGCCATCAGGGGCAGTCGCGGTTCCGTGTGGGTGAGCACGGCCACGGGGGCCTCGTCGCCGAGCTCGGAACGTATCGCGTCGGCCACCGCGGCCCAGTCGTCGAGGGCGACGTCCAGGTGGGCGTCGACCCAGGGCATGCAGTGCCAGGGCACCTGTTCGTCCACGAGCACCACGCGGTACCCGAGGTCCCGCACGACGGCGAACTCCCGTTCGCTGCGGCCTCCGAGCACGACGACGGAGCCGGCGCCGCTGTTGGATGGATCAGTCACGTGCTGCGGTCCTTCGGGGTGAGGTCGGATGGAGGCGTGCCGGGTCAGCAGCAGGTGTTGGCCTTCTTGGCCGCGGCGGCGACGGCCTGGACCGCGGGGCGCTGCAGGGCGTCGAGCTTCATGGCCTCGACGATGCCGGCGATCTGGCCTATCTCCTCGTTCTTCAGCCCGAGCTTCTTCGCGGCGGCGAGGAAGGACCGGACGGTCTCCTCGCGGTCCTGCATGAGCGCGGCGCAGAGGGCGACGGCGGCGCGGGTCTTGGCATCCAGGGCGTCGTGGTCGAAGACGGCGCCGAAGAACTCCTGGTAGCTCTTGGAGAAGGCGGCGTGGTGCTCGCCGACCGTGGGGGCGAGCTGGATGAGCTGGGTCGAGACGGACTGCTGGGCCGCGGCCATGGCGATACTCCTGAGGGAAAAGGATGGTGACGGGGATCAGTTCCGGGTGATCAGGTTCTGGGTGATCAGTTCTGGTGATCAGCCCTGGGCGATCAGTTCTGGTGATCAGCTCTGGGTGATCAGCTCTGGGTGGCGAGGTGGTGGATCGTCTCCAGGACGAGCCTGCCCGCCTTGCCGAGCGCGTCGGGCTCGATCCGCTCGGGGCTGTCGAGCGGCGAGTGGTAGTGCGCCGCCCCGACTCCGATGCCCGCGGCGGGGAATCCGGCGGACGCGTAGCGCCGGTTGTCGGAGGACACCGTGCCCGCGTAGAGCTGGATGCCGAGGCGCCTGCCGGCGCTGTCGAGTGCGGCGATGATGTGCCGGGGAACCGGGTCGGCCGGTCCGAGCTCGATCGCGATCCCGCCGTTGAACTTGCCGGCCATGTCGAGGTTGAGCGCGTCGGGTTCGACGCCCGCTTCACGCAGTGCGCGCGCGTGGTGCCCGGATCCGAGCGTGCCGATCTCCTCGGCGTCGACCAGGGCGAAGACGACCGGCCGGGGCAGCGGCGCCGAGGAGGCCAGCACACGCGCGACCTCGCACAGCACCGCGGTGCCGCTGGCGTTGTCGCCCGCGCACGGGAAGTGGCGCTCGGGATCCGAGCCGACACCGTCGTAGTGGGCGCTGAGGAGGATGGGCCTCGCCTCCGGGTCGCTGCCCGGCAGGGTGGCGATGATGTTCGTGCCCGTGGCGGGCACGCGGACCAGCGGCACGTGGGCGGTGACCACGCCGCCGACCGCGTCGGCCAGCAGGTCCGGCCGCACCGCCACGACGGGGAGACCGACGGGTGTCGGGCCCTGGACGCGCTTGGTGAGGAACCCGGAGCCGTCCGCGTTCTGCGCGGTGAGGACGCCCACCGCGCCGCGCGACACCAGGGTGTCGGCGAGTCTCGCGAAGGCGTCTCCCTGGGGGACGGTCGACAGGGCTGCCCACTCCCCCGGCCCCGCGTCCTCGGAGACCGTGCCGGTGACGGGCCCGGGCATCGGTCCCGAGCGCGGGTGCTCGGCGAACTCGGCGCGGTGGACGAGCTCGCGGTCGAGCCGGGCGCCCTCCGCCCGGAGGGTGGGCTGGGCCGCCAGTCGCATGATCTCGCGGATGGCGAAGCCGTCCAGCTCGGGCGTCAGGCCGTACGAGGTCAGCTCCGCGGCGAGGAACCCGGTGGCCAGGTCGTGCCCGGCGGTGCCGGGGGCACGCCCCTGCATGTCCGGCGTGCACAGGGCCCGGAGCGTCGTCAGGGCGCGGTCCGCGTCGAACGCGTCCGCCGCCGACCGCGCCGCGACGGGCTCCTGGCCGTGGGCTGTGTCCTTCATCTGTGGCGTCTTCCTCAGCAGCCGCCGCCGGGCTCACCGCAGCAGCCGCCGCCCTGACCGCCGGCGACCGCGCCGGTGGCGTCGGCCGGCTCGCCGCAGCAGCCGCCCTGCGAGGCGCCCGCGGTGGCGGTCGGGTCCGTGACGAAGCCGCCGACGGACTCCTGCTCGGTCGCCTCGGTCGAGTTCGTGGCCATGACCCACTTCCTTCCCGCTCATCTGATTCGAACTCTCTTTACTTAAACAAGTATCGAATCAGAGTGATCGTCGTGTCAATGGCCGCGACGCGCCCGCTCGCCGACCGCGTCCAGGAACACCCTGATGAGCGGGTGGAGTTGCTCGGCGGTCGACGACAACTCGGGCTGGAACAGGCTGCCGACGAAGAAGGGGTGGTCGGGCAGCTCCACCGCGCGGGGCGCCTTCTCCGCGTCCCAGCCGCTGATGCGCAGGGAACCGGAGAGGATCTCCTCCTCGTAGTCCGGGTTGAGGCCGTACTTGCAGTGGTACGTCTCCACGGTCTGCTCCAGGCCCGGGTAGGCGGAGGCGAGCCGGCTGTCCGGCGCGAAGTGGAGCGGTGCCGTCTCGCCCACGAGGGAGCAGCAGAGCGGGACGATCAGCGGGGTGGCGGCGTCCGCGTCGTACTGCACGTCCTCCGCGTCCTCGAGGCCGAGGACGTTGCGGGCGTACTCGATGAGCGCGTGCTGGAAGCCGCCGCAGGTGCCGAGGTAGGGAATGCCGAGGGTGCGGGCGGTGCGGATGGCGAGGAGCACGTTCGCCTGGCTGACGTACGGCGAACCGGGGACCACCCAGATCCCGTCGTACCCGGCGATGGCCTCGGTCACGGTGCTGCTGGGAAGCCAGTCGACGTCGACGCCGAAGGCGGGGACGATCTCGTCGAATCGGGCATGGGCGGGTACGCGGTCGCTGCGGTCGCCGACGAGGGCGAGCCTGGGGCGCGAGGTCATCGGGATGCCTCCGGTCCGGTGGGGGTGAGTCCAGTGGGGGTGCAAGGGGACGCTTCGTCTTCGAGGCGGCCGGACGGCGCTCGGCTCACCACAGGGGCCGCCCGGTCATGCGGGGCGCCGGGTCGAGGCCGAGCAGCGCGAGGACGCTGGGCGCGATGTCGGCGAGGGTGGCGGGACCGGCGGGCACGGCCGTCTGCTGCCCGGGAGCCGGGACCAGCACGGCCGGGACGGGGTTGGTCGTGTGACCGCCGTACGGCCGGCCGCCGTCGGTTGCGCCGGTGGCCTCGGTGAGCATCTTCTCGGCGTTGCCGTGGTCCCCGACGAGGAGCACCCAGCGGCCGGTCGCCCGGGCCGTGCGGCAGATGGCCTCCACGGCACGGTCGGTGTGCTCGGCGGCCTGCCGGGTCGCGTCGAAGTGGCCGGTGTGGCCGACGACGTCGATGTTGGCGAGGTTGGCGACCACGAGGGGGACGTCCTCACGCCTGGCGGCGGAGTTGACGGCCTCGGTGACGCGGTCGATGTTCATCGACGGTCGTGCCGTGTAGTCGGCGGCCGTATCACCGGTGATCCTGATGTGCTCCTCGACGGGGACTTCGGTCGCGTCCCGGCCGTTGAGGTAGTACGTGACGTGCTCGAACTTCTCGGCCTCGGCGATCCGCACGGAGCGCACGCCCTGCGCGGCGAGCACGGTGGCGAGGCCGCCGCCCGCGTCCGACCGGTGCACCAGCGGCGGGATGGGCGCCTCGGTGTCGTACTGGGCGAGGCTGAGGAACGCGACCTGCCGGCCGGCGAGACGGACGTACAGGTCGTCCGCGAGCTGCTGGATGCGGTCGCTGCGGAAGTTCGTGAACAGGACGGCGTCGCCGTCCTGGACGAGTCCGACCGGTCGGCCGTCGGCACCCGTGACGACGCAGGGCGGCACCCACTCGTCACCGCGCCGGGTGAGTTCCAGCGCCTCCCGCGGCTCGCCGATCGCTTCGCCCTTGCCGTCGACGAGCGCGAGGGCGACCTTCTCGGTCAGTTCGAGGTTGCCGCTCTTGTCGAGGGCGTAGCCCCGTCCGACGACGCTCGCGATCCCGCCGATCCCCGCCTCGGCGGCGAAGCCGTCGACGAGACCTAGGTAGGCGGCCGCCGTGTGGTCGGCGACGTCCCGCCCGTCGGTGATGGCGTGGATGTGGACCCGGGGCACGCCGAACCGCGCCGCGATGCGGAGCAGTTCCTGCAGGTGTCGCACATGTGCGTGGATCATGCCGTCGGAGCAGAGCCCGATGAGGTGCAGGGCCCCGCCGGTCGAGGCGAGGCGGGTCAGCGCCTCGGTCAGGGTGCTGTTGGCGCGCATGCGTCCGCTGGAGATCTCCTCCTGGACGAGCACGCTGTCGTACGGGATGGGGCGGCCGGCGCCGATGACCATGTGGCCGATCTCGGAGTTGCCCACCGTTCCGGGGAGGAGTCCGACGGCGGTGCCGGAGGCGTCGGCGAAGACGGTGGGGCAGGCGCCGAGCAGGCCGTCCAGGTAGGGGGTGGAGGCCGCGGTGAGGGCGTTGGCCTCGCTGGGCTCCGCGTGCCCCCAGCCGTCGAGCACCAGCAGGATGCCCGGGGTGCCGGCGCTCACAGGGTGCTCGTGGTGTCGTCGTCGCGCAGGCTGTCCAGCGTCTTCCAGAAGGTCGGGAAGGACTTCGCGACGCAGCCGGGGTCCTTGATGACGACGCCTTCGGTGCGCAGGCCGGCGATGGCGAAGCACATCGCGATGCGGTGGTCGTCGTAGGTGTCGATGACCGCGCCCTGCGGGGTGCCTCCGGTGATGGTCATGGCGTCGGGGAACTCCTCGACGGTGATGCCCATCCTGCGCAGCTCGGTGGTGACGGCCGCGATGCGGTCGCACTCCTTGATCCGGAGGCTGGCGATGTTGCTGATGTGTGTGGTGCCCTGGGCGAAGGCGGCGACCACGGCGAGGGTGGGGACGACGTCGGGCATGGTCTCCATGTCGATGTCGATGCCGTGGAGTTCCCCGCCGGTCAGGGTGATGGAGTCGTCCGTGACCTCTGCCGTGCAACCCATGCGGACCAGGGCGTCGACGAGGCCGACGTCGCCCTGCTTGGAGCTCCTGCCGATGCCGGGGATGGTGACCGTGCCGCCGAGCACCGCGGCGGCGGCGAGGAAGTACGACATGCCGGAGGCGTCGGGCTCGACGGCGACCGTGCCGCCGCGCAGCTTCTGGCCGGCGGCGACCTTGAAGCGGGTGTAGCCGTCGCGCTCTACGGCGACGCCCATCTCGGCGAGGGCGGCGATCGTCATCTCGACGTACGGCTTGGAGATCAGGTCGTCGATGACGTGGACCTCGGTGTCCTGCTCGGCGCGCGTGGCGTTGACCAGCAGGCTGGAGGTGAACTGGGAGCTGACCGCGCCGCTGATCCGGGTGGACCCGCCGCGGAAGCTCGGGCCGGTGACCTTGATCGGCGGGCTGCCGTTGCCGCGGACGGCCTCGGCCGTCACGCCCAGGCCCGGGAGCGCTTCGAGGAGGGAGCCCATGGGACGCTCCTGCATGCGCTTGGTGCCGGTGAGCACGGTCGTCCCCTCGGCGTGGCCGGCCATCGCGATCAGGAAGCGGATCGGGGTGCCGGCCGCTCCGACGTACACCTCCTCGGCGGGAGCCACCATGGGCCTGCCGGTGGGCGTGACGGTGATCCGTTCGGCGGCGGCGTCGATGTCCACCTCGACATGGCCGAAGGCGCGCAGCGCGCCGGCGAGGAACTGCGTGTCGTCGCAGACGAGCGCGCCCTCGATCGTGGTGGCCTCACCGGACAGGGCGGCGAGCGCGAGGTAGCGGTTCGAGTAGCTCTTGGAGCCGAGGACCTTCACTCGCTTGTCGAAGCTCTGCAGCGGTCGGATCGTGACGCTTTCGGCCTTCATCCGCAGGTCTGTCCCGAACGAGCTCAAAGCCTTCTCCCGATGGTCGTGGCGTCGTGAACGCCGGGGGTGACGCGTTCGAGACTGCGGTGGCTTCGGGGTGGCTGAGAAGTTCCTTCCGGGGGCAGCAAGTTGCCGGGCAACATGCTGCCCACCTTGATCAGATCGCGGCACGAGACGACCACCGAATCGATCAAGCACCGTGCTATCTTGAAGAAATTCAATTCAGCAACAGACCCTGGGGGGCGGATGTTGCAGTCACTGGGATTGGACGAACTGGCCCACGCGGTCTACCGCTTCGCGCTCGACCGGCCGGGGTGCCGTCTCGGCGACCTGCTGCTCGGCCTCGACGCACCGGAGGCCGCGGTGCAGCAGAGCGTGGACCATCTGCTGGAGCTGTCGCTGTTGCGCCAGGTGAACGGGACCCTCGTCCCGACCCGACCGCCCCTGGCCCTGCGCACGATGCTGGAGCGGCAGCAGTCGGAACTCCTGCGCCGTCAGCAGGAGTTCGTCCACGTCAAGGCCGCGGTGGACCGGCTGTCCGAGGAGTACGAGGACGCCCAGGCGCGCAGCACGCACGCCGGGTGGGAGCGCCTGGAGTCCCAGGCCGCCATCCACGCGCGCATGGAGCGCCTGGCCGGCCGGACCACGACGGAGTGCGTCTCCCTGCTCCCCGCCGACGCGAACGGCGCCGAGGCGATGCACGCCCGGCGCCCGATGGACCAGCACATGATGGACCGCGGGGTCCTGGTGTGGAACGTCTATCTGGAGAGCGTCTACAACGACCGGGCCGGCCTCGCCTACGCCCGCTGGATCGCCCGCAGCGGCGGCAAGGTCGGCACGGCCCCGACGCTCCCCCTCTGGCTCGTCGTCTACGACCGGACCACGGCCCTGCTGCCCGCTGATCCGAAGAACCCGGACGCGGGCGCCGTCCAGGTGTCGGGCGCCGGGTACATCACGGGGCTGATCGCGCTGTTCGAGCGTCTCTGCGAGAGCATGACGCCGCTGGATGCCCCGGGAGCCTGCGAGGGCGACCAGCCGACACCGCTGGAAAGGGAGCTGCTCCGCCTGATGGGTCAGGGGCTCACCGACGAGGCGGTCTGCAAGAAGCTCGGCGTGGGCCTGCGCACCGCGCGCCGAATGATCGCCGACATCACGGAGCGCCTGGGCGCCCGCAGCAGGTTCGAGGCGGGGGCGAAGGCGGTGGAGCGCGGCTGGCTGCGGCCCTGCGGATGCGGCGGAGACCAGCCGATGCGGTCCTCCAGGGAGACGAAGGGCGGCAAACTCGCCGGCTCGATCACCGAGGGCCTGGAGGTCGGCGTCCTCGTCTGACCGTCAGACGTCGGCGACCGCCAGTTCTCCCATGCTCGGAACGGCGAGCAGACCGGAGAGCAGGCCCAGGTTGTCCCGCCGGATGCGGTAGTACACCCACGTGCCACGGCGCTCGGAGGTCACCAGATTCGCCTCGCGGAGGATCTTGAGGTGATACGAGATGGTGGGCGCCGAGAGGTCGAACGGGCCGGTCAGGTCACAGACGCACACTTCCCCGTCACCCGTTGCGCTCGCGATCATCGACAGCAGGCGCAGCCGGATCGGGTCACCCAGGGCCTTGAACATCTTGGCCGTGCCCACCGCCCGTTCCTCGTCGAGGGGCGCGGCTATGACGGGGGTGCAGCAGGTTACGGGGTCGATCACCTCGAGCTGTGACATCTGTCTAGTTTGACAGTTGTCGAATCTTTGCGCAACTGACCTGAGACGTGACGAGAGGCACCGTATGCGCCTTTCCGCCCGGAGGAACGGCCCTGCCTCCGCGCGATGGGGGACGCGCCGAGGCAGGGCCCGGATGCCCGACGGGGGGTGTGTGGCGGGGTGGTCCGCCGGGCCGGCTGATGCTCCCGGTCAGGCGGGAGCCCTGGTGACGCGACAGGCGAAGCACTTGTACGCCTGCTGGCCGGAGAGGTTGTCGTAGTAGCCGTCGTCGACGAGCGTGTTCGCCGCTTCGTAGTGGCCGGCTCCCAGCTCCTCCGCGAGCCGCTGGGCCGGGCCGAAGGTGTTGGGCAGGAAGACGGTGTCCTCGCGGATGCCCTCCCAGTACAGGGCCGTGGCCGTCACCTTGCCCCGCGGGCTCTCCACGATCACGTCGTCGCGGTCGTCGATTCCGAGCCCGCGCGCGGTGTCGGGGTGGATCTGGAGGAACCGGATCCCGTTCAGGCGTGCTCCGGTGGGCGTCCAGTGGGTGACGGAGGCGAAGTGGACCACGCTCGGCCGGCCGGTCATGCCCATCAGCGGATAGTCGCGGTGGACGGACCCGTCCCCCTGCACGCCGAGCCGCACCGGGTGCGTGAGCGCCTGCGGGTTGACGGGGCTGGTGACGAAGCGCTTCTCGTACGCGAGCGTGGGGTGGGCGCCGGTCACCTCGGGGTGGGTGTAGAAGCCGGGAAGCGCCGCGTGCCCCGCGGTGGCCAGCTGCCGGTCCAGCTCCTCGGTGTAGATCTCGATCTTGCCGCTGGGCGTGAGGAAGCGCTGCCCCTTCTTGGCCCCGAGCGACTCCGCGGCCTGGTACCAGGACGGGTGGTCCTGGTAGAGCGCGCTGACGCCCGGGTGGTCGGGCGTGGGGCAGGGCCAGCGCAGCGGCTCCGTACGCTTCTGCATCCGCTCCCGCGTCATGCCGCCCGCGCCCGGGGTGTGTTCGACGAACTCGGCCCAGAGGGTCGAGTAGTCCTTCCACTCCAGGGGGAAGGCGTCGGCCCAGTACGCGTGGCCCTTGCGGCGGTCCTGGCGCGCGAAGGCGTGGGCGAGGTCGATCCAGATCTCGTAGTCCGTCCTGGACTCGCCGCAGCGCGGGACCGCGGCCTCCTGCCAGCGGATCGCCCGGTCGTCGCGCCGCATGTAGACGCCTTCGTACTCCAGGGGCGAGCTCACGGGGAGCACGACGTCGGCGTAGTAGGCCGCCTCCTCCATGAAGAGGCCGGTGTAGACGTAGAAGTCGAGCTTGCGGAAGGCCGCCTTGACCTTCTCCGTGTTGGCGGAGGAGATCAGCGGGTTGCCCTGGGTGATGACCGCCTTGAGGCGGTACGGCCTGCCGGTGAGGACGGACTCGGCGAAGTAGTCGGGGCCCACGGGCAGGGCGGTGCCGACATCGGGCGTACGGACGGCCAGCGGCGGCAGGTGGAGGTCGCCCGGCCAGGTGTTGTGCATGAAGTTGCAGCCGGTGCCGAGGCGGCCGATGTTGCCCGTGACCGCGGCGAGGAAGGTCAGGACGCGGTACGTGTCGAAGGCGCCGAGCTGGTGCGAGATGCCGGCGTTGCAGAAGATGGCCGCCTTGTCGGCGCGGGCGTAGTCGCGCGCGATGCGGCGGATGGTGTCGGCCGGGACGCCGGTGACCGTGGAGGCCCACTGGGGGGTGTAGCCGGAGGCCGCCATATGGGCCCGGAGCTCCTTGAAGCCGAGGACCCAGCGGTCGACGAACTCCCTGTCGTACAGGCGCTTGTCGAGGATGTGGTGGAGGACGCCCAGGGCGAGGGCGAGGTCGGTGTGCGGCTTCGGGGAGATCCACTCGTCGGCGAGCGCACCCGTGGGAGTCTGCCGGGGGTCCACGACGACGAGCTTGGCGCCCGTGCGCTCACGCCCGCGGAGCAGGTAGTCGAAGGTGACGGGGTGGGTCTCGGCCTGGTTGGTGCCGAGGAAGAGGAAGTAGTCGGCGGAGCCCAGGTCGTCCTGGCCCGTGGCACCGTCCGTGCCGTAGCCGTTGGTGAAGTTCCCGAGGCCGAAGGTGGCCTTGAGGGCGTTGCCGCCGGCGTCGTTGCAGACCGGGCCGACGTCGGTGTTGTTGGGGCTGCCGAGGAGCGCGAACAGGCGGGCCACGAGGGATCCGGTCCCCCGGGGGAGACGGCCGGTGGTCCGGTTCGCGATGGCCGCGGCCTCGCCGTTGTCGCGCAGCGCCAGAAGGCGGCGGGCGATCAGGTCGAGCGCCTCGTCCCACGTGGCCTCGCGGAAGGCGGAGTCCTTGGAGCCCTTCCTGCCACCGGTGCGGATCAGGGGCTTGGTCAGGCGCAGGGGGTTGTGGGTGATCTCGGCCATCATCGGGGCCTTGACGCAGATGTTGCCCTGCTGCACCGGGTCGCCCGACGCGCCCTGCACGCTGATGACACGGTCGGCGCGGACTCCGACCGAGATCGCGCAGTTCGAGTTGCAGAACTGACAGGCGCTCTTGACCGTCCGGTCGGGATGGAGGGCGGCTGAGCCCTCGGTGAAGTTCAACGGACCGCCCTCGCCGACGGTGGTGGGTGATGCGACGCTCGCGGGGTCGCCCCCGGCCGCGGATGCGGTCGGGACGTTGACCATCAGGGCCGCGCTGGTGAGCACGGCACCCTGGACCACGTTGCGTCTGGAGACAGGCTTGCTGCTGTGGGACACGTCCGACTCCCCCTGTGGTGTGGCAGGCGTCGAGAGCCTATGGTGATCACCACCCCCTGTCTAGAGATTCATCGAATCAAGGGGCTACAGTGGCGTCGCGCGCCGTCCCGCCGCTCGGACCGGCTTGCTCGCAACCTCTTTTGACGATCCGTCAGTTCACATCGGTGCACGTCCACAGGGAACCCGCAGGGGGGTGGGGATGAATCCGCGTGCGCGCTCGCTGCCCGGAGCAGGGCTTCTCCGCACCTTCCTCATCACCTGGCTGAGCGTGGTGATGTCGGCGTGCGCCCACAGCGTGGCGAGCGGGGGGCCACCGTCCTGGGGCGCGCTCGTGACGGGTTCGACCGCCGTCGCCCTCTTGGTGGCGCCGTTTGCCCGCCGCCGTATGTCGGCCCCCGCGAGCTCGGGCGTTCTCGCCGTGCTCCAGATCGGACTGCACGCGTTCTTCTCGGCCACGATGCCGGCGGGCCCGATGGCGCATTCCATGAGTGCGATGCACGAGGGCATGACTCCCCCGCCCTGGACAGCGGCGCTTCCCACCCTCCCGATGCTGTGCGGTCACGTCGTGGCGGCGGCCGGGGTCGGGTGGCTGCTCCGCGGCGGCGAAGCGGCGGCGGCCCGCGTACGCGAACTGGCCCGTATCCACGGAGCCGACGCCGTCCGGTTCGTACGTCACGCCCTGCGGAGTCACCGTCGGGCACGGCGACGCCCGCACCCGGCGCTCCCGTCCCTCCTTCGCGGCTCGCCCGTGCGGGACACGCCTCCCCCGGGCCCCCGGCTCCTCCTCGTACACGAGGTGACTCGACGCGGTCCCCCGCCTCGGATGGCCGCCCTCGGCTGACGTCGGCCCCGCCACGTCCGCGCCGGGGCGGGATCCCTCATGCCATCCGTCACCGGCCCCACGAACGCGCCTGCCCCGCAGCAGGGGCGCGCGGGGCGCCATTCCCCTGGAGTCACACAGCCATGCGCACCTTCGCACGCCTCGGCGTCGTCACCCTGACCGCGGCCGCCGGCCTCGCCCTCGCCTCCCCCGCCTTCGCCCACGTGTCCGTCCAGCCGGAGGGCACGGCCGCCAAGGGCGGCTACGCCACCGTGAACGTCAAGGTCCCCAACGAGCGGCCCAACGCCTCGACGGTCAAGGTCGAGCTCACCCTCCCGGCCGACCACCCGCTCGCCTCGGTCATGCCGCAGGCGGTGCCCGGGTGGACCATCGACGTCACCAGGACGAAGCTCGCCAAGCCGCTGACGCTGCACGGCAAGAGCATCACCGAGGCCGTCAGCAAGGTCACCTGGACCGCCACCGACAAGGGCATCCAGCCGGGCTACTTCCAGAAGTTCCCGCTGTCTCTCGGCAAGCTCCCCGAGGACACGGACGAGCTCGTCCTCAAGGCGCTCCAGACCTACGACAACAAGGAGGTCGTGCGCTGGATCGAGCCGCCGGTGGAGGGCCAGGAGGAGCCGGAGCACCCGGCCGCCGTGCTGAAGCTCTCCGCGGCGAGCGACACCCACCACGACGCTCCGGCGGCCTCGACCGAACCCGCCGCGAAGCCCTCGGCCGACGACGGGCACGGCGACGCGAAGGCGGAGGCCGAGGCGCACGACGACAGCGAGCACGGGAGCGAGCGGTGGCTCGGCATCGCCGGGATCGTCCTGGGCGCCGCAGGACTCGTCACGGCTCTCGTCACCAGCCGCCGCCGCGGCAACGCCTGATCCGGCGGGGCTGTCATGACGGTCGCCGTCTCCCGCGCGCACCGATGGCTCGTCGTCCTGTTGGCCGGTCTGGCCCTGCTCGCCGCGGGGGCCTCCCCTGCCGACGCGCACGCCGTGCTCACCGGCAGCACGCCGGCGCGCGGGGCGGTGGTCGCCGAAGCCCCGCAACGAGTGGTGCTGACCTTCACCGAGGAGATCGCGCTCAGTGCGGACGCCGTGCGCGTACTGGATCCCGCAGGCCGGCGCGTGGACGACGCGCGGCCGGTCGAGGCGGGCGGCGGTTCGTACGCCGTGGGCCTGCGGGGCCGGTTGCCCCGGGGGACGTACACGGTGGCGTACCAGGTGGTGTCCGCGGACAGCCACCCGGTCGCGGGTGCCTTCACCTTCGCCGTGGGCGCTCCGTCGGCGACGTCCGCCGGCACGGTTCCGGCCGTACGCGATCCGGATTCGGGCCCTGTCGGGTGGGCCTACGCGGCGGCGCGCTTCGGCGCGTACGCCGGGATGGTCCTCCTGACGGGTGCGGTCTGCTTCTTGCTGGTGTGCCGGCCGCGGGGACGGGAGAGCCGTCTGCCGCACCGTCTCGTGACGGCGGGGTGGGCGGTGCTGCTGGCGTGCACCCTCGCCCTGCTCGTCCTCCGGGGCGCCTACACCGGCTCCGGGAGGGTCGGGGACGTCGTCGACGTCGCGGCCTTCGGCGAGGTCCTGGGCACGAAGGCGGGCGCGTTGCTCGCCGTGCGCCTGGGGCTGCTGGCGACCGGCGCCGTGATGTGGATCCGGTGGCGAAGGGCCGCTGCCCCAGCGGGTGCCGCCCGTGCCGCACTCGTCGCCGCGCTGCTCCTGGGATCGGCACTCGCGTGGACCTGGGCCGGCGCCGAGCACGCCTCGGCCGGCTTGCAGACCGCCGTCGCCGTGCCCGTCGACGTGCTGCACCTGCTGGCCGCCGGGGCATGGATCGGCGGCCTGTGCGTCCTGACCACCGCCTTGACGCGGTCGGACGCGGTGCCCACGGAAGCGGTGGCGCGTTTCTCGCGGGTCGCGTTCGCCAGTGTCTGCGTTCTCGTGAGCACCGGGATCTACCAGTCGTGGCGCCAGGTGGGTTCGCTGCCGGCCCTGACCGAGACCCGCTTCGGGCTCCTGCTGCTCGCCAAGTCGGGCGGCGTGGCCCTGCTGCTCTGCCTCGGCTACGCCTCGCGGCGCTGGACGGCGCGTCTGGAGCACGGGCAGGCCCCGGTGCGCCACCTCCGGCGCTGGGTGGCCATGGAGGCCGTCCTCGGGGTGGCGGTGCTGGCGGTCACCACCGTGCTGACCACCACGGAACCCGCGCGCTCGGAGCTTTCGGCCGCGGAAGCGGGGACCGCTGCCGTGGTGTCCGTCGAGGCGTCGTTCGACAGCGGAGGCCCCGGAGGAAGGGGGAAGACCGATGTCGTCGTGGATCCCGGGCGGGCCGGGGCCAACGCGGTCCATGTGACCGTGACGGATCCGTCCGGCGCACTCCTCGACGTACCCGAGGTCCAGGCCACACTGACGTCGTCCGCAGGGATCGGCCCCTTGCCCGTGCCCCTGCGGCGCGCGTCGGAAGGCCACTGGACCGTCTCCGGCTTCCAGGTGCCGACGTCGGGCGCGTGGGAGCTGGCGCTGACGGTGCGGACCTCGGACGTCGATCAGATCACGCTGCGTCGTCCGCTCGACGTCCGCTGATGTCAGCGGCGTGGGCGTTCCGGTCGATCTCGGCGACGAGATCCCCGACCCGCTCCCGGATCTCGTCACGTATCCGGCGCACGACGTCGAGCCCCTGGCCCGCCGGGTCCTGCAGCGCCCAGTCGCGGTACTGCTTGCCGGGGAAGACGGGGCACGTGTCGCCGCAGCCCATGGTGATCACGTAGTCGCTGCTCTTCACCATCTCCGGGGTGAGCACCCGCGGGGTGAGGCCCAGCAGGTCGATGCCCACCTCGGACATGGCGGTGACGGCCTGCGGGTTGATCTGCTCGGCGGGCAGGGTGCCGGCGGAACGGACTTCGACGCGCCCCCGGGACAGGTGCCGGAGCCAGGCGGCGGCCATCTGCGAGCGGCCGGCGTTGTGGACGCAGACGAACAGGACGGAAGCGCGGGGGATGGCGGCCATGTCGATCCTCGGTGGTGCGGTGCGGTGCTGTGGCAGGTGAGGAGTGGCGACGTGCCGGTCGAATCCCTGAGGGAGACTGGGGGAAGCGGTGGCCGTGACACCCCCGAACGTGAGAGTATCAGCACATGCTGACATCAGTCGACAGTGACGTTTTGAAGGTGCTGGCCGACCCCCTGCGACTTCGGATCGTGACGCTGCTGGCACGCGAGTCCCTCTGCACGACCCACCTGGTCGAGGAGACGGGGGCCCGGCAGACCAACCTGTCCAACCACCTGAAGGTGCTCCGCGAGGCGGGCCTCGTCGACACCGAGCCCTGCGGCCGGTGGGTGTACTACAGACTGAGGCCCGAGGCCCTGTCCACGCTCGCGGGCGAGCTGGCCGGCCTCGCGGCGACCGCACGGGAGACCGTCGACAACGACCGCAAGCGGAGCTGCTGACATCAACAGGAGCTGACATCACCGAAAGCTGGTGTCAGTCCGAAGTGATGTGAGAGCATCCCCTCATGCTCACTTCAGTCGAGGCTGATGCGATCACGGAGTCCGACTCCTGCCCGAGGCGGCGCCCGTGACGCTCACCGACCCGGACACCGCCTCCCCGACCGCCCTCACCCGTCGCCTCTCGACCCTGGACCGCTACCTCGCGGTGTGGATCCTCCTCGCGATGGCCGTCGGCCTCCTCCTGGGCCGCCTCGTCCCGGGGGTGAGCGGCGCTCTCGCCGCGGTCGAGGTCGGCGGCGTCTCCCTGCCCATCGCCGTCGGGCTGCTCGTGATGATGTACCCGGTGCTGGCGAAGGTGCGTTACGACCGCCTCGACGCCGTCACGGGCGACCGCCGGCTCATGGTCTCCTCGCTGGTCGCCAACTGGATCGTCGGCCCGGCGGTCATGTTCGCCCTCGCCTGGGCCTTCCTGCCCGATCTCCCCGCGTACCGCACCGGGTTGATCGTCGTGGGCCTCGCACGCTGCATCGCGATGGTGATCATCTGGAACGACCTCGCCTGCGGCGACCGGGAGGCCGCCGCCGTCCTCGTCGTCCTCAACTCCTTCTTCCAGGTGGTGGCGTTCGGCCTGCTGGGCTGGTTCTACCTCGACCTGCTGCCGCGGTGGCTGGGGCTCGGTGACGGCCAGGGCCTCGACGTCTCCCCGTGGCAGATCGCGCTCAACGTGCTCGTCTTCCTCGGCGTGCCTCTGCTGGCCGGCTTCCTCACGCGCCGGATCGGCGAGCGCCGGATCGGCCGGGACCGGTACGAGCACGTGTTCCTGCCCCGCGTCGGCCCCTGGGCGCTGTACGGCCTGCTGTTCACGATCGTCGTGCTGTTCGCCCTCCAGGGCAGGACGGTGACCTCGCAGCCGCTCGACGTGGCACGTATCGCCCTGCCGCTCCTGGTCTACTTCGCCGTCATGTTCTTCGGGTCGTTCGCGCTGGGCAGGGCGGTGGGACTGCCGTACGAGCGCACCGCGACCCTCGCCTTCACCGCGGCCGGCAACAACTTCGAGCTCGCCATCGCCGTCGCGATCGCCACCTTCGGCCTCACCTCGGGGCAGGCGCTGTCCGGTGTCGTCGGCCCGCTGATCGAAGTGCCCGTGCTCATCGGCCTGGTCCATGTGTCGCTCTCCCTGCGGAAACGCTTCGCGCAGGCGTGATCTCCCGGACGGGAACGCCGAAACGGGCGGCCGGCGCAACGCGCCGGCCGCCCGCAGGGAGACCCCGGGTTCTCCGGACGATCAACCCACCGGAGCGGGGCTCGGCACCGCCACGGGCGGGTCCAACTGCACCGTCCGGTCGCAGAGTCGCGCCACCTGCGCGGGATCGTGCGACACGAGCAGAACGGTCCGGCGACCGCGCAGGGCGGCCACGGACTCCTCGACCGTGTCCCGGCTGCGCTCGTCCAGGGCGCTCGTCGGCTCGTCGAGGAGCAGGGCCACGGGCTCCAGGGCCAGGGCCCGCGCGAGGCACAGCCGCTGCCGCTGGCCGGCGGACAGGTTCTGCGCCGGAGAGTCGAGCCGGTCGCAGACCTCCTTCCACAGGCCTGCCTCGTTCAGGGCCTGTTCGGCCCGGTCGCGCAGGGTCTCGCGGGATGCGCGCATGACGTGCCGGATCCCGAAGAGGGCGTTGTCGAGGATGCTGCCGCCGAAGACGACCGGCGTCTGGGGCACCAGGACGACCTTGGTCCTCAGGTCGGCGTCGCCCTTCCGGGGCGCGATCGGCCGTCCCAGCACCGCGAGGTGCCCGTCCCGGGCGAGCCCGGCGGGAAGCAGGTCGACGAGCGCGCGCAGCACCGTGGACTTGCCGGCCCCGGACGGCCCGCAGAGGCCGGTGGTCGACCCCTGCTCCAGGCCGAAGGAGACGGGCCCGACGAGGGTCTTCTCCCTGTCCCGCACCCGGAGTTCCCGTACGGCGATCACGTGGTCCATCGCTCCCCCTCGAAGCGGTTGCGCAGCGCGACCGCCACGCTCAGCAGTACAGCCGTGATGAGCACCAGGACCAGCGCGCTGCCCCACGCCTGCGAGACCGCCTGCGGGTCGCCCGAGTCCTGGGACAGGTTGAAGATGTGGGTGGGCAGAGACTGGACGGGAGCGTTCACGATCCCGTTGGGCAGCGCGGGCGCGCCGAAGACCACCGTCGCGGTGAACAGGAGCGGCGCGGTCTCCCCCGCGGCACGAGCCAGGCCGAGCAGGAGCCCCGTGATCGTGGCCGGCCAGGCGTACGGAACGACGACGGACCGGATGTACTGAGCGCGCGAAAGGCCGAGCGCCAGCGCGCTCTCGGTCATCTCCGGCGGCATACCGCCGACCCGGCCGGCCGTGGTGAGCGCGATCACGGGCACGACCACCGGCACGAGCACGATGGCGCCCGCCAGCCACGACCGCCCCCAGCCCATGGTGCTGCAGATGATCACGAACCCGGCCAGGCCGAGGAGGATCGTCGGCGTCCCGCCCACCACCACGGTCACCGTCTGCAGGACGCGCGCGGTGCGGGCGGAGGCGTTGACGCCGAGCAGAATGCCCGCCCCGAATCCCAGCGGCAGCGAGATGAGCCCCGTCGTCACGACGAGCAGCAGCGTGCCGAGGATCTGGTCACTCACCCCGCCACCGGCGGAACCGGCCGCGGACGTGAACCAGAACGACGGAGCGAAGGCCGCGCTCCCCCTCGTCGCGAGGATGCCGAGCATGGCGACGAGCAGCGCACCGGGAAGCAGCAGCGCCCCCACGCGCAGCAGCCCCACGGCCTTGTCGAGCTCCCCGCGCATCCGCGACGACCGCCGCTTCCGGTTGCCCCGCTTCGCGGAACCGGAGCCGGACGTGCGCCGGATGCCCCACACGGTGGTCGCGGCGACCAGAGCGAGCAGGATCAGCCCCAGCCCGCAGATCGCGGCGAAGTAGGGGCCGGAGGTACCCGCGAGGACCGGCTCCGGTCCGGCCAGCTTCGTGGTGAGCGTCTGCCCGGGATGGACGAGTGAGTCGACCAGCCCGCCGAACGACGTGGGCAGCCTTCCGTCGGCCCTTCCGACGACCAGGAACACGGCGATCGCCTCGCCGAGGGCACGGGCGAGTCCGAGCAGCACGCCGGCTCTCATCCCCTGCCGGGCCTGCGGCAGCACCGCGGCTCGGACGACTTCGCGCCGCGTGAGCCCCAGGGAGTAGGCGGCCTCGCGGTACCGGTCCGGTACGGCGGTCAGCGCGTCCACGCTCACGGCCACGATCGTCGGCGTGATCATGACAGCGAGGACGATGCCGGCCGCCAGGAGGCTGTCGCCACCCGGCACATCACCGAGCCAGGCGATGAACGGTCGCACCGCCATGATGCCGATGAGGCCGTACACGATGGACGGTACGGCCGCGAGGAGCTCGACGCTCATCCGCAGGAGTCGCGCGAGCCGGGGCGGGAGGTACTCGGAGAGCGCGATGGCCGCCGCCCACCCGACCGGCACGGCGAGCACGAGGGCGATCAGGCACACGACGGCCGAGCCGTAGATCATCGCCAGTCCGCCGAAGACGGAGTCGGTCGGACTCCACATCGGCTCCGCCAGGAGGTCGATCCAGTCGACCGTGCCGCCGAGCACGCCGGCACCCAGGTAGCCGACGAGCACCAGCATGACGCCGGCGACGGAGACCGCGCCGGCGCCCACCCAGGCCCACACCCACCGGGAGGCGTGCGGGCGGGGTGAGGTGTCCGGTGCGGCGGGCTGCCGCACCAGCGTCTTCACTGTCACCTGCTACTTCCCGATTTGCTTGAGGGTGAGGTAGCCGTGCTTGGTCAGGAGCGGCTGCCCCTTGTCGGAAAGGATGTAGTCGATGAACTTCTTCGCGTCGCCCTTCGCCGGCCCGTTCGTGATCATGTAGAGCGGGCGGCTCATCGGGTACTTGCCGGTGGCGACGTTCTCCGAGGACGGGGCGATTCCGTCCAGGGTGACGACGGCGAGCTTGTCGCGGCCCTCGACGAAGCCGGTCGACAGCGGGCCGACGGCGCCCGGCGTCGACTCGAGCTTGTTGCGCGTCTCCAGGTTGCCGCCCACGATCGCGAAGTTGTCGGAGTTCGGCGGCGGCGGGGGCTTCTCACCGTGGTACAGGTACTTGTCGAGCACCTCGCGCGTACCGCGCCCGGGCTCCTTGTCGTAGACGAAGACCGGCAGGTCGGGGCCCCCGACCTGCTTCCAGTTCGTGATCTTCCCCTCGAACAGGCCCTTCACCTGATCCGCGGTCAGGTTCTTCACGCCCGCGTCCGCGACCTGCTTGCTGATGATGATGCCCACGGCGTCGGCGCCGATCTGCGTCTCGACGTAGTCGGTCTTGGGGCTGGCGGCCTTGTCCTTGTCCGATATCGGCTTCGAGCTGAGCGCGATGTCGATCTGCCCGGCACCGAGCTGCGAGATGCCGCCGGCCGAACCGCCCTGCGTGGCGACGGTGATGTTCAACCCCTGCGCCTTCAGCGCCTCGGCCGCGTCAGCCGCGACGGGCGCGACCGTGGTGGAACCGCTCGCCTGCAGCGCCTGCCCCGCGCCACCACTGGCGTCGGCGTTGGCGCAGGCCGCCGTGAGGGACGCGATCAGGACTGCCCCCGAGGCGAGACCGGCGAACCGCCGCCGACCGACCAGGCCCGCGGACCGGGCCTTCCTCGTCGTCAAGTCCTGTGGCTGCGAAGGCGATTCCGTGGTGCGGGACATACAGGGTCCTCCCCCAGTCGGTCTGATTCGAATGGAATCTAAGCAGCCAGTCGGGCGGCTGGAAAGCCTTCATCAACACCCAGTCGTTTCACGGGCGTTCACATTGCCCCCACTTCTGATACATCTTCCGTTTGCTTGATCGTCCGCGTATCCACGCATCTGGGCCAGTCAGGGGGAGAGACAGGCCGTGGAGGCCGTCGGAGGTCCCGACGAACCCGCACCGGACGTCCGGTGCCTTTCCCCGAAGCCGGGGACGCGACGTTGCCCGACCACCCTCCACCGGCGAGGATGCCCGTCATGAGCACCGACCAGGCCCTCCGTCCCCTCCCACCGACGCGCTCGGCATCGGTGGTGTTCGCCGCGGGAGCGGTCATCGGCGTTCTGGGCGGGATGATCGGGCTGGGCGGCGCGGAGTTCCGCCTGCCGCTGCTGATCGGCGCCTTCGGTTTCGCCGCGCTCCCGGCGGTGATCCTCAACAAGGCGATGAGCCTGGTCGTGGTCCTGGTCGCGCTGCCCGCCCGCCTCGCGGCGGTCCCGGCGGCCGAGGTCGCCGCCCGCTGGCCCGTCGCGGTCAACCTGCTCACCGGCAGCCTCCTGGGCGCCTGGGCGGGCGCATCCTGGGCCGTGCGCATGCGCAGCACCACCCTCTACAGGGTGCTGGCGGCACTGATGGTCCTCATGGCGGCCGCCCTGGTCCTGGCACACACCACCACCCTGGGCAGCCTCGACCTGCCGCCGGCAGCCCGGATCCCCGTCGGCGTCGCGGCCGGCTTCGGCATCGGCGTCGTCGCCGCGATCATGGGTGTGGCCGGAGGCGAGCTGCTGATCCCGACGATCGTCCTGCTGTTCGGGGAGGACATCAAGACCGCCGGGAGCCTGTCCCTGCTGGTCTCCCTGCCGACCATGCTCGTCGCCTTCGCCCGCTACAGCCGCGACGGCAGTTTCGCCGTCCTGGGCGCCAACCTCCGCTTCACCGCCACCATGGCCGCGGGCTCCCTGGCGGGGGCCGCCCTCGGCGGCCTGCTCCTCGGCGTCTTCCCGACCGTGGTACTCGTTCCCGCGCTGGCCGCGGTCCTGCTCGTCACCGCGGTCAAGCTCCTCCGTCACGACCGGGACGACTGACCCGCCGGCGCCCCTCCCCCCTCGCGACCGGCACCCTCAGCCCAGAAAGCTCAACCGCACCTCCGGAGCCGGCGTCAGCCGGTCGGCCGGACCCCACGATCCGCAGCTACGGTCTACGCCCCCGCTGACCCCCGATGTTGCGTGTCAGGACGTTGGTGACGCGAGTTGTCGGCAGATCAACCGGTGAGCAAGTCGTGCCGTCGCAAGCAGGCTCTCGCGAGACGTGTCGGCGTTGGACCGGACGGACAATCCGTGCCATAGGGATTGAATGAGCCCGGTCAGGTCCGTCGCGTTGGTACCCGCAGCCAGTTCCCCGTCCTGGACCGCTCGTTCGATGCGCACGAGGAGGGCCTGTTCGTTCGCGTTGTGCAGTTCGGCGACGTGGGTGCTGGTATCGAGCGTGCTCGTGCTGTCGGTCATCACGGCGCTGCTGATGAGACACCCCGGGTGCGCGTCGCTTGGCTGGGTGAACTCGTGGACCGAGTCGGTGAGGATGCGTTCGATGACCGTCCGGATGTCCTTCTCGGCGACAGCCTGCTGGTAGATCTCGCGGTACCGCTCGGCGTAGGTGCGCACCGCTTCCTCGAAGAGTCCGGCCTTGCTACCGAAGGCGGCGTAGAGGCTGGAGGTGGAGAGCCCGAGGGTTGCGGTCAGGGTGCGGGTCGAGGTGCCGGAGTAGCCGTGTCGCCAGAAGAGGCGAGCGGCTTCGAGGACCGCGCGGTCGCGGTCGAACGCTCTGGGGCGTCCACGGGGGCGTTCGGTCACGCTTGCATTGTAGATCGTTCGCTCCATAATGGGTTTATGGAGCGAACGATCCACAAGAAGGTGCCGGTCGGCGGGGACAGCTGGGTCACGGTCGACGTGTACGGGGAGCCGGATGACCCGGGCCTCGTCGTCGTCCCGGGCGTGATGAGCGATGCACATACGTGGCGCCACGTTGCGGGCGCCATCGCGGCCTGGCCCTCAGTGATAGTCGTGAACCGCCGAGGCCGCGCCCCCTCGGGACCCTTGACCAATGCCTACTCGCTGCGGACAGAGGTCGAGGACCTCGGCGCGGTCCTCGACGAGTTCGGCAACACGAGGACGCTCTTCGGCTGGAGCTACGGCGGCTTGATCGCCCTGCTGACCGCCAACGATCGTCCCATTCCCCAGGTGATCGCCTACGAGCCGGTGATGCAGCCATTCGGACGCCAGGCACTGCCGGACCTGAAGAGCGCAGCAGAGTCGAGGGACTGGGATCGCTGCGTCGAGATCGTCAATCGGCAGATCTCCGGCTTCTCCGCCGGGCACGTCGAAGCCCTTCGGGACGATCAGCGCGGTTGGGCGGTCTTGCGCCGCTTGAGCGGACCGCTGTACGCCGAACTCGGCGCGCTCGACTCGGCGCCGCCTTTGGATGTGATGGCGCGACAGGCAGGCCAAGTAGACCTGATCATCGGCCAGTGCAACCGTGGAAAAGACCCCTACGGAACGTCCTTCGACCACGTGCGGCGGCACGTCGCTCACGCCGGAATCCACGAACTCCCCGGCCAGGGCCACCTGGCCCACATTCAGGCGCCGGCCGAGCTTGGCCACCTGCTCAACAGCCTCGCTGCCACCCCCGACGGACAATCACCCGCCGCGATCATCAATGGGCGGCTTTGACCGGGATTCCAGGGAGCCAAGCTGAGCTGCGCCTCTATCAACCTGGAACGGCCGAATGCGAGACCACCCGACAAACCGAGCTCTAGGCCTCTCCGCCTCCTGCTCGATTCCGGAAAAAACGGGCCCGGGGGCGCCACAGTGCGGCGATACACCCGGGTTCGTATGGCGCCGGAGCCGTCCTTCCCCGGCCGTCTGCCGAGTCGCTGGTGGAGATCGCCAGGCGTCACGACTCGGCCCTGGCGTCGGTGTCGGCTCGACGGTGCGGGGTGACCGGCTCGCGGGCGATCGGGGGGCCTGCCAGGGGTAGCGCTCGCGTAAGGAGAATTGGCCGCCCACACCCGGGACGATCTTGATCGGCTCGATCAGCTCAGAAAGCTCAACCGCACCTGCCGCTCCCGGTTGTCCTTGTTCGTGTCCACCAGGCAGATCGACTGCCACGTCCCCAGCTCCAGGCGTCCGCCGAGGACCGGAACCGTCGCGTGGGGGGCGATCAGGGCGGGGAGGACGTGGTCGCGGCCGTGGCCCGGGGAGCCGTGGCGGTGTTGCCAGCGGTCGTCGGCCGGGAGGAGGTGGTGGAGGGCGGAGAGGAGGTCGTCGTCGCTGCCGGCGCCCGTTTCCAGGATGGCCAGGCCCGCCGTGGCGTGCGGCACGAAGAGGTTGAGGAGGCCGTCGGCGCCCTGGGCGCTGCGGTTGAGGAAGTCCTCGCAGTGGCGGGTGAGGTCGGTGACGGTCTCCGTGGAGCCGGTGGTCAGGGTCAGGACCGTGGTGCTGAAAGACATGGCCCCATCCTGCCGTTCACGGACCGGGAATGCGCGTCCACGCTCCGAGACGCCGTTGACCGCTCGCGGATCGGCTCGCTACGTTCGCGCCATGTTGCGTACAGCCCTGCTCACCACGCGCGGTCACATCGACCTGCTGCGGGTGGCCTCCGCCGCGTGTCGTCGCGGCTGCTGACGCCTCCTCCCCTTCCTGCCTGGCCCCGCGCTGTCCGGGGCTCCCGGACGCCGTGACCGGCTCGGCCCGGCGGGTCTCCCCTCGTGTGCAGGCGTTCAGCGGCTCCTTCGCCCCTCCACCGCGGCTCGTCCCGCGGACGTTCCGCAGCTCCGGGTGCCTCCGCGCCCGTTCCCTCAGAAGGGCAGCCTCCGATGACCGTCCATCTCCACTGGTTCCTGCCGACCGGCGGCGACGGCCGCACCCTCGTCGACCGGCACGTCTACGGCGACGGCGGCATCGGCCGTACGCGTTCCGCGAGCGGGGTGCGGGCGCCCGACATCGAGTATCTGGCGCAGATCGCGAAGGCCGCCGAGCGGCTGGGGTTCGAGGCGGTGCTCACGCCCACCGGGACCTGGTGCGAGGACGCCTGGCTGACCACGGTGGCGCTCGCCCAGCACACCGAACGGCTGAAGTTCCTGGTGGCGTTCCGGCCCGGGGTCGTCTCCCCCGTCCTCGCCGCGCAGATGGCGGCGACGTACCAGCGGATCACCCGCGGCCGGCTGCTGCTCAACGTGGTGACCGGCGGAGACTCGGCCGAGCAGCGGCGGTACGGCGACTTCCTCAGCCACGACCAGCGCTACGAGCGGACCGCCGAGTTCCTGCGCGTGGTGCGCGGGGTGTGGGGCGGGCGGCCGTACGACTTCGACGGGAGCCACTACCAGGTGGAGGGCGGGCTCACCGCGCTGCCGCCCGACCCGCTGCCGGAGATCTTCTTCGGCGGCTCGTCGGCCGCCGCGGGTCCGGTCGCCGCCGAGCACGCGGACGTCTATCTGACCTGGGGCGAGCCGCCCTGGCAGGTGAAGGAGAAGATCGACTGGATCCGGCGGCTCGCGGAGGAGCGGGGCCGCCGGGTGCGCTTCGGCATCCGGCTGCACACCATCTCCCGCGACTCCTCGCGCGAGGCGTGGGCGACCGCGGACCGGCTGCTCGCCGACCTCGACCCGGAGTCCGTCGCGACCGCGCAGGCCGCCCTGGGCCGTAGCGAGTCGGTGGGGCAGCAGCGGATGCTGGCGCTGCACGGCGGTGGCACGCTCGACCGCGAGCGGCTGGAGATCGCGCCGAACCTGTGGGCGGGCGTCGGTCTGGTACGGGGCGGGGCCGGGACGGCGCTCGTGGGCAGCCACGTCGACGTCGCCGACCGGATCGAGGAGTACCACGACCTGGGCATCGAGCACTTCGTGCTGTCGGGCTATCCGCATCTGGAGGAGGCCTACTGGTTCGGCGAGGGCGTGACGCCGGAGCTCGCGGCCCGCGGACTGCTGTCGACCGTGCCCGCCTCGCCGCTGCTCGGGGTCCCGGCGGCCAACGGACGTCCGGCGTCCGCGCCGGGCGGGGCGCCGCTGCTCGTGAACGGCGGGGGCCGGTAGGCCGGCTTCCCGGCCCGCCCGGGCCGGGAAGAAGCCGCGACCGGCCACCGTTAGTGGAATCGTGAACGATTTCGGGGTACGCGAAGTGGACGTGGTCGTCGCCGGCGCCGGGCAGGCGGGGCTGTCGGCCGCCTATCACCTGCGCCGCTCGGGCTTCGAACCCGACCGCGACTTCGTGGTCCTCGACCACGCCCCCCGCCCGGGCGGCGCCTGGCAGTTCCGGTGGCCCTCGCTCACCTACGGCAAGGTCCACGGGATGCACGCGCTGCCCGGGAAGGAGCTGGCCGGGGCCGACCCGGAGCGTCCCTCGTCCGAGGTGATCGGGGACTACTTCGCCGACTACGAGGAGACCTTCGCGCTGCACGTGCACCGGCCGGTGGAGGTGTCGGCGGTCCGCGAGGGCGAGGGCGGGCGCCTGCGGGTGGAGACCTCCGAGGGGGTGTACGCGACCCGCGCGCTGATCAACGCGACGGGCACCTGGGACCGGCCGTTCTGGCCGCGCTACCAGGGGCAGGAGACCTTCCGTGGGCGTCAGCTGCACACCGCCCAGTACCCCGGCCCGGAGTTCTTCGCCGGGAAGCGGGTGATCGTCGTCGGCGGCGGCGCCTCCGGCACCCAGCACCTGATGGAGATCGCCGAGGTCGCCGCGGAGACCACCTGGGTCACCCGGCGCGAGCCCGTCTACCGGGAGGGGCCCTTCGGCGAGGTCGAGGGACGGGCCGCGGTCGCGCTCGTCGAGGACCGGGTGCGGCGCGGACTGCCGCCGGAGAGCGTCGTGTCGGTCACCGGGCTGCCGCTCAACGACGCCATCCGCTCCGCCCGCGCGCGCGGGATCCTCGACCGGCACCCCATGTTCGACCGGATCACCCCGACCGGGGTCGCCTGGGACGACGGACGGACGGTCGAAGCGGACGTGATCCTCTGGGCGACCGGCTTCCGCGCCGCGATCGACCACCTGGCGCCGCTGCGACTGCGCGAACCGGGCGGCGGCATCCGGGTCGAGGGCACCAGGGCGGTGCGCGACGAGCGCGTCCACCTGGTCGGCTACGGCCCCTCCGCCTCCACCATCGGCGCCAACCGGGCCGGCCGGGCGGCGGTCGCCGACGTCCGCCGGCTGCTCAGGCGCGCCCCGCAGCCCGCCGCTCTGCGTTGAACTCCGCGACGTTCGCCTGGTGTTCGGCGTAGCTCGCGGTGAAGCGGGTGTCGCCCGGCTTCACGGTCACGAAGTAGAGCCAGTCGCCGTCCGCCGGGTCGATCGCCGCGGCCATCGCCGCGTCGCCCGGGTTGCCGATCGGTGACGGCGGCAGACCGCGGCGCTCGTAGGTGTTGTACGGGCTGTCGATGCGGGTGTCCTGGTGGGTGGTGTCCACGGTGTCGCGCCCCAGCGCGTAGTTGATCGTGGAGTCCATCTGCAGCGCCATGCCCTGGCCGAGCCGGTTGTAGACGACCCTCGCCACCTTCCCCATGTCCTCGGGGCTGTCGGCCTCGGCCTGCACGATGCTCGCGACGATCACGGTCTGGTGGACGCTCATCCCGTGCCGCCGGGCGCCCTCGGTGATGCGCTCGCCGCCGAAGCGCCTGCCCGCCGTGTCGACCATGTAGCGCAGCAGGCCCTGCGGGGTCGTGGCCTTCACCACCGGATAGGTCGCGGGGAAGAGATAGCCCTCCGGGTTGCCCCCGGCCGCGGGCGGCAGCGCCAGGCCGGTGCCCGCCGCCTGGGCCGTCCTGCGGGTGGTGCCGTCCGGCAGGCCGAGCGAGCGGTCGACCGCCGCGTACACCTCTCCCGCTCGCCAGCCCTCGGGGATGAGCAGCGTGCGCTGCTTCTCGGGCGCGGGCCGGTCCTCCCCGCCGAGCAGCAGCAGGGGCACGGTGACCGCGCCGGCGGCGACGAGGACGGCGCCCAGGAGGAGGGCGAGTCGGCCGCGCCGGGTGAGGCGGGTGCGGCGACGGCGCTCGGGCTGCCAGGACCGGTACGTCATGGGCGCACGCTAACCCGGCCCGCCCCCGAATCCGGGGAGCGCCGGACACGCGGCGGCGCCGCCGGTCCCCTGGGACGGGGGCCCGACGGCGCCGCTTTCCTGCCGGGCGTGAGGGTCAGACGAGCCAGCCCAGGAAGTGGAGGACGCCGGCGAGCAGGTTGGTGATGACGTTCATGGTGGTGCTTCTCCTCGTACAGAGCTTTCTGTGGGACTGCGCGGTCGCGGTCTGCAGCCCTTCGTTCGCGCTCGGTAATCATGCGACGCCGTACGGGAGTTGGGCAACGAAAGCCGACGCGATCACACGTTCTGGGGAACAACCGATCCCACGTTCGCGTGTTCGTCCCGGCGCACCAGCGCCGCGTACCGCCCGTCCTGGGCGAGGAGCTCCTCGTGGGTGCCGCGCTCGGCGATCCGGCCGGCCTCCAGGACGACGATCTGGTCCGCGTCGCGGACGGTGGAGAGCCGATGGGCGATGGTGATGGTGGTCCGGCCCGCGGAGAGCGCGTCGATGGCCTGCTGCACCGCGTGCTCGGTGCGGGTGTCGAGGGCGCTGGTCGCCTCGTCGAGGATGAGCACCGGCGGGTCGCGCAGGATGGTGCGGGCGATGGCCAGGCGCTGCTTCTCGCCGCCGGAGAAGCGGTAACCGCGCTCGCCGACGAGGGTGTCGTAGCCGTCGGGCAGCGAGGCGATGTGGTCGTGGATCTGGGCGGCGCGCGCGGCGGCCTCGATCTCCGCGTCGGTGGCGTCGGGCTTGGCGAAGCGCAGGTTGTCCGCGACGGAGGCGTGGAAGAGGTAGGTCTCCTGGGAGACGACGCCGACGGCCTGGGCGAGCGTGTCGAAGCCGAGGTCGCGCACGTCGGTCCCGTCGAGGGTGACGCGGCCTTCGGTCACGTCGTACAGCCGGGGCACCAGATAGCTCAGGGTGGACTTGCCGGAGCCGGTGGGGCCGACCACGGCGAGGCTGCTGCCGGCGGGGACGGTGAGGTCGATGCCGTCCAGGGTCGGCCGGCCCTCGCCCTCGGGGTCGTAGCGGAAGCCGACCTTCTCGAAGGCCACCTCGCCGGCGATCTTCGCGGGGCGGACGGGCTCGGCGGGCTCGGTGATCTCGACGGGCAGGTCGAGGTATTCGAAGATGCGCTGGAAGAGGGCGAGCGAGGTCTGGATCTGCACGCCGGTCGACAGCAGGCTCACGGCGGGCCGGAAGAGGCCCTGCTGGAGCGAGACGAAGGCGACGAGCGTGCCGAGCGAGACGGCGGGTCCGCCGGCCTGGAGGGCGAGCCCCGCGGCCCAGTAGATCAGCGCGGGCATGGCGGCCATCACGATGCCGATGGTGGACATGCGCCAGCGTCCGGCCATGGAGGAGCGCACTTCGAGGTCGACGAGGCGCTCGGACTCCTCGGCGAAGGACTGGGTGAGGGAGTCGGCGCGGCCCATGGTGCGGCCGAGCAGGATGCCGCTGACGGAGAGGGACTCCGTGACGGTCGCCGCCATGGCGGCCATCTGCTTCTGCCGCTGGGTGGTGATCCGCTTGCGCTCGCGCCCGACCCTGCGGCTGACCCAGACGAAGACCGGCAGCAGGAGCAGCGAGACGAGGGTGAGCCGCCAGTCGAGCGCGAGCATCGCGACGACGGTGGCGACGACGGCGGTCAGGTTGGAGACGAGGGAGGTCGCGGTCGAGGTGACCGTCGCCTGCATGCCGCCGATGTCGTTGGCGATCCGGGACTGCACCTCGCCTGTGCGGGTGCGCGTGAAGAACGCGAGCGGCATCCGCTGGAGCCGGGCGTAGACCGCGGTGCGCAGGTCGTGCATGACGCGCTGGCCGACGGTGGTGGATATCAGGGTCTGGAGCACGCCGAAGACCCCGGAGGTCACGGCGGTGACGATCATGCCGAGGGCGAGCAGGCTGAGCAGCCCGGTGCGCCCCTGGGGGATCGCGGTGTCCAGGATCTCCTTCAGGAGGAACGGCGAGGCGATGGAGACGAGGGACGACGCGCCGACCAGCAGGCCGACGACGGCGAGGCGGCCCCGGTAGGGGCGGAAGAGCCGCAGGATGCGCCGCAGCTGCGCGGGCTCCTCGGGGCGGCCGGGTACGCGGGCGGGGGGCGTCCAGGTGGACTCGTCGTGCGGATGCATGGGCCTCCTACGAGGATGCGATGACAGGTGCAGCCGAATACATCGGAGCATAGCTCATTGTTACCTACCCTCACAATGAACAAGGTCCTGATAGTATTCCCGCATGAGGACGAGCACTCCTGATCGCGCCCCCGACCCCGACGGCCTCCTCGCCGAGCAGCTGCTGCGCCTGACCCGCCGGCTGCAGCGCGCCCACAAGGGGTACATGGAGCCGGTCGGCATCACCCCCGCGCAGTTCCGGCTGCTGCGGACGGTCGCGCACTACGAGGAGCCGCCCCGCATGGCGGACCTCGCGGCTCGGCTCGAGGTGGTGCCGCGGGCCGTCACCAGTCTCGTCGACGGCCTGGAGGCGGCCGGCCGGGTGCGCCGGGTGCCCGACCCGAGCAACCGCCGGGTGGTGCGGATCGAGCTCACCGACGCCGGTCGCGACACGCTGAGGGAGCTCCGCAGCGCGCGCCGTGCGGCCGCAGAGGAGATGCTGGCCCCACTGACCGTCGAACAGCGCGAGGTGCTCGGAGGTCTGCTGTCCGCCCTGGTCGACCGCGATCCGGGGCGCGCCTGCTGAGACCACGGCACGGTCGCGCCGGAGGGGAGCCGTGGCCATGCCCGTACTGGAGCCGAACCCGCAGGCCCTGCGAGCAGGGGTGAAACGGCGGGCGGCGCCCGACCGGGTGCCGGACCTCCAGTCCCGTGGCACCCCGAAGCACCTGCGGGAGGAGCTGACCGCCCTCCTCGGTCCCGGCAAGGTCCTGTCCAAGATCTCCGACCTGGTGCGGTACGCCTCCGACGCCAGCCCCTACCGGTTCGTGCCGCAGGCCGTGGTGGTGGCCGAGGACATCGACGACGTCTCCGCGGTCCTCTCGTACGCGCACGGCAAGGGCCGCGAGGTGGTGTTCCGGGCGGCCGGGACGAGCCTCAACGGGCAGGCGCAGGGCGAGGACATCCTGGTCGACGTGCGCCGCCACTGGGCGGGCGTCGAGGTCCTGGACGGCGGCGCCCGGGCCCGGATCAGGCCCGGGACGACGGTCGTCCGGGCCAACGCGGCCCTGGCGCCGCACGGCCGGGTGCTCGGCCCGGACCCGGCGAGCGCGATCGCCTGCACGATCGGCGGCGTGGTCGCCAACAACGCCTCGGGCATGACCGCGGGGACGACCCGCAACTCGTACCGCACGGTGGCCTCGCTCACCTTCGTCCTGCCGAGCGGCACCGTCGTCGACACCGCCGACCCGGCCGCGGACGAGGAGCTCGCCCGAGCCGAGCCGCGGCTGTGCGCGGGACTGCTCGCCCTGAAGGCGGAGATCGAGGCGGACCCGGAGCTCACCGCCCGGATCCGCGCCAAGTACACGATCAAGAACACCAACGGCTACCGGCTCGACGCCTTCCTGGACGCGGACACCCCGGTCGGGATCCTGCGCGGGCTGATGGTGGGCTCCGAAGGCACCCTCGGCTTCATCTCCGAGGTCGTCTTCGACACCCTCCCGCTGGACCGGAAGGTCAGCTCGGCGCTGCTCTTCTTCCCCTCGCTGCCGGCCGCCGCGGCCGCCGTGCCCGGCTTCAACGACGCGGGGGCGCTCGCCGTCGAGCTGATGGACGGCAACACCCTGCGGGCCTCGGTGAGCGTGCCCGGAGTGCCCGCCGACTGGGCGGAGCTGCCCAAGGAGACGGCCGCGCTCCTGGTGGAGTTCCGCGCCCCCGACGAGGCCGGGCAGCGGGCCTACGAGGAGGCCGCGGCCCGGGTCATGGCGGGGCTCGACCTGGTCGCCCCGGTCGCCTCCGTGACCAACGCCTTCACCCGCGACGCCGGCACGATCGCCGGCTACTGGAAGGCCCGCAAGGCCTTCGTGACCGCGGTCGGCGGCTCACGCCCCTCGGGCACGACCCTGATCACCGAGGACTTCGCGGTGCCGCCCGGCCGGCTCGCCGAGGCGTGCGCCGAGCTCCTCGACCTCCAGGCGCGGCACGGCTTCGACGCCGCCGTCGCCGGCCACGCCGCCCACGGCAACCTGCACTTCCTGCTCGCCTTCGACGCCGGTGACCCCGCCGACGTGGAGCGGTACGCGGGCTTCATGGACGACTTCTGCAAGCTGACCGTCGAGCGCTTCGACGGCTCGCTGAAGGCCGAGCACGCCACCGGCCGCAACATCGCGCCCTTCCTGGAGCTGGAGTGGGGGCCGAAGGCGACGGAGCTGATGTGGCGCACCAAGGAGCTCATCGACCCCGACGGGGTCCTCGCCCCGCGCGTCGTCCTCGACCGCGACCCGCAGGCCCATCTGCGCGGCCTCAAGACCATCCCGACGGTGGAGCCGATCGCCGACCCCTGCATCGAGTGCGGCTTCTGCGAGCCCACGTGCCCCAGCCAGGACCTGACGACCACGCCCCGCCAGCGGATCGTGCTGCGGCGGGAGATGATGCGGCAGGCCGACGGCTCCCCCGTGGAGACCCACCTCCTGGAGTCGTACGGTTACGACGCCGTCGACACCTGTGCCGGGGACTCCACCTGCAAGCTGGCCTGCCCCGTCGGCATCGACACCGGGGCGCTGATGAAGGAGTTCCGGCACGACCGGCACTCCCCGCGAGAGGAGCGGGTCGCCGCGCTCGCCGCCGGCAACTTCCGGGCCGTGGAGGCCTCGGCGCGGCTCGCCGTCGGCGCCGCCGAGCGGATCGGCGACCGGCTCCTCGGGACGGTGACGGGCCTCGCGCGCAAGGCGGTGCGCCCCGACCTCGTACCGGAGTGGCTGCCCGAGATCCCCGGCGCGGGGCCCCGCCGGCTCCCCCGCACCCACCGGCCGGCCGCGGTCGCCGTCTACTACCCGGCGTGCGTGAACCGGATCTTCGGCAATCCGGAGGGGTACGAGGGCCCTTCGCTGCCCGAGGCGGTCGTGGCCCTGTCGGCGCGGGCCGGGCGGCCGGTGTGGATCCCCGACGACGTCACGGGCACCTGCTGCGCCACGATCTGGCACTCCAAGGGGTACGAGCGGGGCAACGAGGTGATGGCCAACCGGATCGTGGAGGCGGCCTGGGGCTGGACGGCCGGCGGCCGTCTCCCGCTCGTGGTCGACGCCTCGTCCTGCACGCTCGGGCTCGCCCACGAGGTGGTGCCGTATCTCACCGACGACAACCGGGAGTTGCACGCCGAGCTGACCGTGGTCGACTCGCTGGTGTGGGCGGCCGACGAGCTGCTGCCGAGGCTCGACGTTCGCCACCGGGTCGGCTCCGCGGTGGTGCATCCCACGTGCTCCATGCGCCACTTGGGCGACGAGGACCGGCTCACGGCGCTCGCCGGGGCCTGCGCCGAGGAGGTGGTCGTCCCGGTGGACGCCGGCTGCTGCGCCTTCGCGGGCGACCGGGGCATGCTGCACCCGGAGCTCACGGCCTCGGCGACGGCGAAGGAGGCCGCGGAGGTGAGGGCCCGGCCGTTCGACGCCCATCTGTCGGCGAACCGGATGTGCGAGGTCGGCATGGACCGCGCCACGGGCCGCACGTACTACTCCGTCCTCCTGGAACTGGAGCGCGCGACCCGGCCCTGACGCGGGACGTCGGGCGCCGCAGGGGCGGGGGTACCCGTCCCTGCGGCGAGGATTCCGCGTCGGTTCCGCGTCGGGGGCTACTGCGGAGGGTTGTCCTGCGGAGGCCGGTCCGAGCCCAGTTGTTGCTTCAGCTTGTCCTGGGCGGTGTCGACCTGGCCGCTGTACTTGCCCTGGGTCTTGTCGTCGACGAAGTCCCCGGCCTTGTCGATGCCCTGGCCGGCCTTGTCCTCGTGACCCTTCAGCATCTGCTTGAGCTTGTCCATCACGCTCATCCGAGCCTCCTTGGCGGGCTGTGCTCCTGTCCAGCATCACCGCTCACGGCTCGGACCGCATCCGCTCAGCAGCGCCGCAGGTCCTCCACGAGGGTCCCCTGGACGGTCTTCAGGGAGCGGTCGTAGCAGCCCTGGGAGCCGTACCGGCGGTAGCGCTCGGAGCTGGTGCCGACCGCGTGGCGCTGCTCGCGCGGGACGCCGAGGGTGAAGGAGGCGTCGCCCGTGTAGGTGTCGTCGAGCCGGGTCCACGACAGCCGCCGGCCGTCGCGGACGATGCCGACGGAGGCCCGGTCGCCGACGGTGAGGACGGTCCGCAGCCGGTTGTCGGCTCCCACCGTGATCTCGCCGTCCATGGTGTACCTGCGGGAGGTGCGGGTCGTGGTCCGGCCGACGGTCACCGTCTCGTCGTCGGTCCAGTACGCGGTGAGCGCGTCCGGGTTCTCGTCGGCGCCCCAGCTGTGCGTGGAGCGGTGGTCGACGGTGCGGGTGACGGTGGTGGCGACGCGGCCGTGCGAGGTGTTCAGATGGCCCGCGACGGTGAGCGTGTGCCCGCCCGTGGTCTCCAGGCGGTCCGGCGAACCGGGCGTGTGGACGGCGGAGTTGCGCGGGGTGCCCGCCTCGTGCCGGTCGAGGGCGCCGGTGACGACGGTGCTGCCCTCGTCCTGCCACAGGAGCACGTTGGCGGGGACGCTCCAGCCCGACTGACCGGCCGGGACGCCGGCCACGGCGACCTCGACGCGGTGGGCCCGGCCGTCGTTGAGGACGGCCGCGAACGGGGTGAGGTCGTAGACGACCGGCTGTACGTCGAAGGCGCGCGGGGCGGGGGTCACGTACCAGAGGAAGGGGTTGGACCAGCCGCCGGTCCAGACGTGCGGGAAGGGCGCCGCGATGCCCGCGAGCCGCCCGTCGACGGAGATCCGGACCTCGCGGTACGGCCCGTCGGCGGCCTTGCAGGAGTAGGGCGCGGCGTCGGGGACGGTGAGGTACCAGAACTCCTCGCAGCCACCGCCCGAGCCGGTGGCGTACACCTCGGCGAGGATCCGCTCGGTGTTGCGCGGGGTGGTGAGCGTGGCACCGGTGAGCGGCAGGACCCGGTCGGGGGTGCCGGTGGCGGGCTTCACCTTGCCCTGGGCGGTGTGGAAGGTGAGCGTGACCCGGACGTCGATGACACCGGTGTAGGTGTCGTCGACGACGTTGCCGATGAGCATCTCGACGGGCTGGGGGCGGGTGAGGGTGTCGCGGTAGCGGGTGACGTCCTTCTCGACCGTCCAGGCGATGCCGTCGGGCGAGGGCTCGGGGGTGGAGGTGCGGAGGATCTCGACGCCGCCGACGGAGAGGTGGCCGAGCCGGTCGTACTGACGGCCCTTCACCTTGCCTTCGAGGCGGAGCACGACCTTGTTCCAGCGGGTGCCGCACTCCTTCGGCGGGGTGTAACTCCCCCGGTACGGCGTGAAGTCGCGGAACTGGGCCGCGGCGAGGGTGACCTCGCAGCTGCGGGTGCCGGGGGTGTCGACCGGCGGGGCCGCGGTGAGCGGGTCGTGCCAGTCGGTGGTGAACTCGGCCGGCGGGGTCGGGGCCTCGTCCGCGTGCGCCGCCGGTGCGGCGAGCAGCAGGCCGGCGGCGAGGGTGAGGCCGCCGATCATGCTCATGATCTTCCGTTGTCTCATGGGTCGTGAGTGAAGCGTGCGCCTCCGGATCCGGTCCAGAGGGCATGGGTCCGGCTTGGCCGGAACTGTGCCCGGTTGCCAGAAAATCGATTGCCGACGGATGTCCGGCGGAGCGAGCCTGGATCGGTTCGGGACATTCGGGAACCGGTACCGGACGCCGGTCGAAGGTACGTGGGAAGTCATGCAGATTCGCGATCTACCGTACGCCGACCCAGGGGTCCCGGACGTCCGCTCGGGCACCGGGTTCCTCCTCTGGCTCGGCCGCCGACAGCTCGGCGGGCAGCTGAAGTGCCTGCTCTGGGGGCTGTTGTTCCAACTGGGCATCGCCGGGCTGCCGCTCGGCGTGGGACTCGCCGTACAGGCGGTGGTGGACCACGACGGCGGCCGGCTCGCGCTGGGGTTGCTGCTGCTCGCCGTCCTCGGCGTGGCCATCGCGGTCGGCGACACGATGGTCCACCGGGCGGCCGTCACCAACTGGATCACCGCCGCCGCCCGCGTCCAGCAGCTGCTCTCGCGCAAGACCGCCGAGCTCGGCTCGCTGCTGACCCGGCGGGTCGCGGCGGGCGAGGTCGTGGCCGTGTCGACCGGTGACGTGGAGAAGATCGGCTGGTTCGTGGAGGCCGCCTCCCGGTTCGCGGCCGCCGCCGTCACGCTGCTCGTCGTCTGCGTCGGCCTCGTGCTCTACCAGCCGGACCTCGGGCTCGTGGTCGCCCTCGGCGTCCCCGTCCTCGCGCTCGCCGCGCTGCCGCTGCTCCCCCGCGCCACCCGCCGGGCGGACGTGCAGCGCGAGAAGGCCGGCCGGGCCACCGAGCTGGCCTCCGACACCGTCGCGGGGCTGCGGGTGCTGCGCGGCATCGGCGGCGAGGAGCTGTTCCTCCGCCGCTACCGGGCCGCCTCCCAGGAGGTGCGCAGGGCCGCCGTCCGCAGCGCCCGGATGTGGGCGCTGATCGCGGCGGTCCAGGTGCTGCTGCCCGGCCTGCTGCTGCTCACGGTGGTGGTCCACGGCGCGCGGCTCGCGCTCGACGGGCGGATCTCCGTCGGCGAACTGGTCACCGTCTACGGCGCGGTGGCGCTCACGCACCACGCGCTGCGCAATTTCGAGGAGATCGCCATGGCGTACTCCTTCTCCCGGCCTTCGGCGAGCCGGGCCGCCCGGGTACTCGCGCTGACCCGCACGACGACGGAGCCCACTGCGGAGGACGACCCGCGGAAGGAAGGGGCCCGGGTGGACGACCCCCGCGCGGGCGGCCCTCGGGCGGACGGCTCCCGGGTGGACGACCCCCGCGCGGACGGCCCCCGCGCGGACGGCCCCCGCGCCGACGGCTCCCGGACGGACGAACCCCGCGCGGACGGCTCCCGGACAGACGAACCCCGCGCGGGCGGGTCCGAGGAGGAGGGCCCCCGCGCGGACGGCTCCCGGACGGACGGCCCCCGCGCGGGCGGGTCCGAGGTGGGCGGCCCTCCCGCGGGCGGGTCCACGGCGGGCGGTCTCCGAGACCTCTACGACCCGGTCACCGGCGTCCTCGCCCCCGCCGGCCGCCTCACCGCGGTGGTGTGCGGCGACCCCGACGCGGCCGGCCGGCTCGCGGACCGGCTCGGCGGCCACCCCGCGGACCCCGGCGACGGCCACGTCTCGGTGCTGCTCGGCGGGGCGCCCCTCGACGGGCTGCCGCTCGACGCGGCCCGGACGGCCGTCCTCGTCCAGGACAAGGACCCGGTGCTGCTCTCCGGCACCCTGCGGGAGCTGCTCGACGTGCCGTCCTCCGGGGCGGTCGCGGCCGAAGCCGCCCTGGAGGCGGCCCAGTGCGGGGACGTCCTGGACGCCCTCGCCCAGGCCTCCGTCGACACCGGCGGCGATCCCATGCGCACCCGGATCACCGAGCGCGGCAGGTCGCTCTCCGGCGGCCAGCGCCAGCGGCTCGCCCTGGCCCGCTCCCTGGTCACGGACCCGGAGGTGCTGGTCCTCGACGAGCCGACCTCGGCGGTGGACTCGCACACCGAGTCCCGGGTGGCGGCCGGGATCAAGCGCCTGCGCGCGGGCCGCACCACGGTGGTGCTCGCCTCCTCGCCGCTGCTGCTCGACGTCGCCGACCGGGTCGTCCTGGTCCACGAGGGCACGGCGGTCGCGGCCGGTACGCACCGGGCACTGCTCGCCGGCGAGTCCCGCTACCGGGCCGTCGTCACCCGCGAGACCGACGCGGAACGCACCCTCGACACCGAGCTGCGGCAGCTCGAAGAGCTGGAAGGAGAGTCGGCATGATCGGCCTGGCGCCACCGGAGTACGACCCGGCGGCACCCCGGGAGGCGACGACGCTGCCGGTGGGCGGCGCGGCGACGGTCCGGACGTACGTCCGGGAGCTGCTGCGCCGCCACCGCCGGGCGTTCGTGCTGCTCGTCGGTGTCAACGCGGGCGCGGTGCTCGCCTCGATGGCCGGTCCGGCGCTGCTCGGCTCGGTCGTCGAGCGCCTCACCGACGGCGCCCGTGAGCTGCATCTGGAGCGGACGGCGGTGCTGTTCGCCGTCGCGCTGCTGGTCCAGACGGTGTTCACCCGCCTGGTGCGGCTGCGCGGGGCGATGCTCGGCGAGGAGATGCTGGCCGATCTGCGGGAGGACTTCCTGGTCCGCTCGGTCGCCCTGCCGCCGGGCGTGCTGGAGCGGGCCGGGACGGGCGATCTGCTGTCCCGGATCACCACCGACGTCGACCGGCTCGGCGAGGCGATGCGGCAGGCCGTGCCGCAGCTCGTCATCGGCGTGGTGTGGGCGGGGCTGCTGATCGGCGGCCTCGCGGTCACCGCGCCGCCGCTGGCGCTGGCGCTGCTGATCGCCGCGCCGCTGCTCGTCGTGGGCTGCCGGTGGTACTTCCGGCGGGCCCCCTCCGCGTACCGCTCGGAGGCCGCCGGGTACGCCGCGGTGGCCGGTGCCCTCGCGGAGAGCGTGGACGCGGGGCGCACGGTCGAGGCGCACCGCCTCGGCCGGCGCCGGATCGAGCTGTCCGAGCGGCGGATCGCGGAGTGGACGGCCTGGGAGCGGTACACGCTCTACCTGCGCTCGGTGCTCTTCCCGGTCATCGACCTCACCCACACCCTGGTGATCACCTCCGTGGTGCTCGTCGGCGGGGTGTTCGTCTTCCAGGGCTGGATGGACGTGGGGCAGCTCACCACGGGGGCGCTGCTCGCCCAGATGCTGGTCGACCCGATCGGGATCGTCCTGCGCTGGTACGACGAGCTCCAGGTCGCCCAGGTGTCGCTGGCCCGGCTCGTGGGCGTCCGGGAGATCGAGCCGGAGGCGGGTGACCGGGCGGTGCGCCCCGAGGGGCGGGAGGTCCGCGCGGACGACGTGCGCTTCGGCTACCGGGAGGGCGTGGACGTGCTGCACCGGGTGTCGATGGACGTGGCCCCGGGCACCCGGCTCGCCCTGGTCGGGCCCTCGGGAGCGGGCAAGTCGACCCTGGGCCGGCTGCTCGCGGGCATCTACGCCCCCCGGTCCGGCTCGGTCACCCTCGGCTCCGCCGAGCTGGCCCGGATGCCCGCCGAGCGGGTCCGCGAGCACGTGGCCCTGGTCAACCAGGAGCACCACGTCTTCGTCGGCTCGCTCCGGGACAATCTGCTGCTCGCACGGCCGGGGGCCGAGGACGCCGAGCTGTGGGCGGCGCTCGGCGCGGTCGCCGCCGAGGGCTGGGCGCGGGCGCTCGCGTCGGGCCTCGACACCGAGGTCGGTTCGGGCGGCCTGGCCCTCACCCCGGCCCAGGCCCAGCAGCTCGCCCTCGCCCGGCTGGTCCTGGCCGACCCGCACACGCTGGTCCTGGACGAGGCGACCTCGCTGCTCGACCCGCGCGCGGCCCGCCATCTGGAGCGCTCGCTCGCCCAGGTCCTGGAGGGCCGCACGGTGGTCGCCATCGCCCACCGGCTGCACACGGCGCACGACGCCGACCTGATCGCGGTGGTCGAGGGCGGCCGGATCAGCGAGCTCGGCAGCCACGAGGAGCTGGTCGCGGCGGACGGCGCGTACGCGGCACTGTGGCGGTCCTGGCACGGGTAGCGCCCACGGGGGAGGGGCCGCCCGGTGCGACCGGGGCGGCCCCTCTCCCGCAGGCGGACGGCGCGCGGGCTACAGGAAGCCGAGCGCCGAGGCCCCGCCCACCCCGCCGAGCAGCATGAAGACCGGCATCAGGACCTTGAGCTCCACCCAGCTGCCCGCCCGGAAGCGCAGGGCCTTCGGCGGGCCGAGCGGGTACCAGCGCTTGCGGCCGACCGGGATCGGCCACAGGATCGGGCAGCCGGAGACGGTCAGGGCGTCGCCGATGTCGTGCACGAGGGCGCCGAGGACGATCGGCAGGCCGAGCCACAGGTACTCCTGCCCGGGCTCGGTGAAGAGCCAGCCCGCGCCGTTGCCGGGCTGGTCGAGGACGCCGGCGAGGATCCAGGCGCTGGTGGCGCCGAGCAGCCACACCAGGACGTCGCTGGACATCCGGGCGGCCCGCCACAGCAGGCCCTCGACCGCCAGGACCAGGTGCACGAAGAGGATCGCGAGGACCGCCCAGCGGCCGCCGGTGACCGCGGCCACGGAGCAGCCGGCGCCGATCAGGACCGCCCACAGCCAGGTGTGGGTGAGCGTGCGGTGGCCGCCGGACCTGCGCGGGTCGGAGGGGGAGCGGGTGGCCTTGTAGACCGCGTACGAGAGCTTGTCGACGACCTCGCACAGGCCCCGCGAGAGGGGGCCGAAGGCGCGGGAGATGGTCGCCGACTTGTGGTCGAGGTCGGGCGCCAGGGCCGCGCCCGCGCAGATGAGTGCGCCGACGACCAGAACCGGCCAGGGCATCGGGTGGTCGAGTGCCGCCGCGGCCGCTCCGACACCCAGCCAGGCCGCAGCTCCGGACAGCGAGTGCGCCGGTCCCATCATGGTCGTACCCGCCCCGTTCCTCGTACGCCGGCGCCCAGTTGACGCCCGGTCGGACGACCGGTCGCGCGACCGGTCGACGGGCCAGCCTATCGTCCGTGATCTTCCTCCCGGTGGCCGGTTCCCTCATCCGAACGGAATCCAGGCAAGATGGGGGCGTGACCCTTATCGATCAGCTGCCGCCGACCGCCGACCCCGATGCCCTTTTCGAGGCCTTCTCCTCATGGGCGGAGGACCGGGGCATCACGCTCTACCCGGCCCAGGAGGAGGCGCTGATCGAGGTGGTCTCCGGGGCGAACGTGATCCTTTCCACCCCGACCGGCTCGGGAAAGTCGCTGGTCGCGGCGGGGGCGCACTTCACGGCGCTCGCCAATGACCAGGTGACCTTCTACACGGCGCCGATCAAGGCGCTGGTGTCGGAGAAGTTCTTCGACCTGTGCAAGATCTTCGGCACCGAGAACGTCGGCATGCTCACCGGCGACGCCTCCGTGAACGCCGACGCCCCCGTCATCTGCTGCACGGCCGAGGTGCTCGCCTCGATCGCGCTGCGGGACGGCAAGGACGCCGACATCGGCCAGGTCGTCATGGACGAGTTCCACTTCTACGCGGAGCAGGACCGCGGCTGGGCCTGGCAGATCCCGCTGCTCGAACTGCCGCAGGCCCAGTTCATCCTGATGTCGGCCACCCTCGGCGACGTGTCGATGTTCGAGAAGGACCTGACCCGGCGGACCGGACGTCCGACCTCGGTGGTCCGCTCGGCGACCCGGCCGGTGCCGCTGTCGTACGAGTACCGGCTGACGCCGATCACCGACACCCTCACCGAGCTCCTGGAGACCAAGCAGGCGCCGGTCTACATCGTGCACTTCACCCAGGCGCAGGCGGTGGAGCGGGCGCAGTCGCTGATGAGCATCAACATGTGCTCGCGCGAGGAGAAGGACAAGATCGCCGAGCTGATCGGCAACTTCCGCTTCACCACCAAGTTCGGCCAGAACCTCTCGCGCTACGTGCGGCACGGCATCGGCGTGCACCACGCGGGCATGCTGCCGAAGTACCGGCGCCTGGTGGAGAAGCTGGCCCAGGCCGGTCTGCTGAAGGTGATCTGCGGCACGGACACCCTCGGCGTGGGCGTCAACGTGCCCATCCGCACGGTGCTGTTCACGGCACTGACGAAGTACGACGGCAACCGGGTGCGGACGCTGCGCGCCCGGGAGTTCCACCAGATCGCCGGCCGGGCCGGGCGGGCGGGCTTCGACACCGCCGGCTTCGTGGTCGCGCAGGCCCCCGAGCACGTCATCGAGAACGAGAAGGCGCTCGCCAAGGCGGGCGACGACCCGAAGAAGCGCCGCAAGGTGGTCCGCAAGAAGGCGCCCGAGGGCTTCGTCGCCTGGAGCGAGACGACCTTCGAGAAGCTCATCGACTCCGAGCCGGAGCCGCTGACCTCGCGCTTCAAGGTCACGAACATCATGCTGCTGTCCGTGATCGCCCGCCCGGGCAACGCGTTCGAGGCGATGCGCAAGCTCCTGGAGGACAACCACGAGCCGCGCAGGAACCAGCTCCGGCACATCCGCCGGGCCATCGCGATCTACCGCTCGCTGCTCGACGGCGGCGTCGTGGAGCAGCTCGACACCCCGGACGCCGAGGGCCGCACCATCCGGCTCACGGTCGACCTCCAGCAGGACTTCGCGCTCAACCAGCCGCTGTCGACCTTCGCGCTCGCGGCGTTCGACCTGCTGGACCCGGAGTCCCCCTCGTACGCCCTGGACATGGTCTCGGTGGTCGAGTCGACCCTCGACGACCCGCGTCAGATCCTCGCCGCCATGCAGAACAAGGCGCGCGGCGAGGCGGTCGGGCAGATGAAGGCGGACGGCGTCGAGTACGAGGAGCGCATGGAGCGGCTCCAGGACATCTCGTACCCGAAGCCGCTGGAGGAGCTGCTCTGGCACGCGTACAACGTCTACCGGAAGTCGCACCCGTGGGTCGGCGACCACCCGGTCTCGCCGAAGTCCGTCATCCGCGACATGTACGAACGGGCGCTGTCCTTCACGGAGTTCACCTCCTGGTACGAGCTGGCGCGGACCGAGGGCATCGTGCTGCGCTACCTCGCGAGCGCGTACAAGGCGCTGGACCACACGATCCCGGACGACCTGAAGACCGAGGACCTGCAGGACCTCATCGAGTGGCTCGGCGAGATGGTGCGCCAGGTGGACTCCTCGCTGCTCGACGAGTGGGAGCAGCTGGCCAACCCGGAGGTCGAGACGGCCGAGCAGGCCCAGGAGAAGGCGGACCAGGTCAAGCCGGTCACGGCGAACGCCCGCGCCTTCCGGGTCCTGGTGCGCAACGCGATGTTCCGCCGGGTGGAGCTCGCCGCCCTGGACAACGTGGACGCGCTGGGCGAGCTGGACGCGGAGTCCGGCTGGGACGCCGACGCCTGGGGCGAGGCGATGGACGGGTACTGGGACGAGTACGAGGACCTCGGCACCGGTCCGGACGCGCGCGGTCCGAAGCTGCTCTCCATCGAGGAGGACCCGGCGCACGGCCTCTGGCGCGTCCGGCAGACCTTCGCCGACCCGAACGGCGACCATGACTGGGGCATCAGCGCGGAGGTGGACCTGGCCGCCTCCGACGAGGAGGGCCGGGCGGTCGTCCGCGTGACGTCCGTCGGACAGCTGTAGAGGAGAGGGCTGACGTGACCAATCCCGCCGAGAGGCTCGTCGATCTGCTCGACCTGGAGCGGATCGAGGTCGACATCTTCCGCGGCCGGAGCCCGCAGGAGTCGCTGCAACGGGTCTTCGGCGGGCAGGTCGCCGGCCAGGCCCTGGTGGCGGCCGGGCGCACCACGGACGGCGACCGGCCGGTGCACTCGCTGCACGCCTACTTCCTGCGGCCGGGCCGGCCCGGTGTGCCGATCGTCTACCAGGTGGAGCGGGTGCGCGACGGGCGTTCCTTCACCACCCGGCGGGTCACCGCGATCCAGGAGGGGCGGACGATCTTCAATCTGACGGCCTCCTTCCACCGGCCGGAGGACTCGGCCTTCGAGCACCAGCTGCCGCCGCGGCACCTCGCCGACCCGGAGAGCCTGCCGAACCTCGCCGACGAGATCCGCGACCACCTCGGGACGCTGCCGGAGGCGCTGGAGCGGATGGCCCGCCGCCAGCCCTTCGACATCCGCTACGTGGACCGGCTGCGCTGGACGCAGGAGGAGGTCGAGGGCGCCGACCCGCGCAGCGCGGTGTGGATGCGGGCCGTCGGTCCGCTGGGCGACGACCCGCTGGTGCACACCTGCGCCCTGACCTACGCCTCGGACATGACGCTGCTCGACGCGGTCCGCATCCCGATCGAGCCGTTGTGGGGGCCGCGCGGCTTCGACATGGCCTCCCTGGACCACGCGATGTGGTTCCACCGCCCGTTCCGCGCCGACGAGTGGTTCCTGTACGACCAGGAGTCACCGATCGCGCACGGCGGCCGGGGTCTCGCCCGCGGCCGGATCTACGACCGCGAGGGCCGGCTGCTGGTGTCGGTGGTCCAGGAAGGCCTGTTCCGCAAGCTCTGAGCGCGTCGGCGTCCCGCTTCCGCCGCCCGCAGGCGGCGGGTCAGCGCGTCGGTCCGCGCGCTGCCGTACGTGCCGGTGAGGCGCTCGGTCAGGGCGTCCGGGGAGAGGGTGTAGCCCTGGGCGCCCCGCCCTTCGAGGGCGAAGGACGCGACGGCGCAGCCGAGTCGGGCCGCGGATTCGACGTCCTCGCCCCAGCCGGCCGCCGCCAGGAAGCCGGCCCGGAAGGCGTCGCCCGCTCCGGTCGGCTCCACGGGCCCGCCCGGCGCCACGGCGGGGACGGTGCGGTGCGGCTCGCCGGCGCGCTCGATGCGCACGCCCTCGGCACCGAGGGTGGTGAGCCACACCCCCACCCGGGACAGGATCTCGCCCTGCCGCCAGCCGGTGCGCTCCCGCAGCAGGGACGCCTCGTACTCGTTGGAGAAGAGCCACCGCGCGCCGGTCACGAGCTCCCTGGCCTGGTCCCTGTCGATCCGGGCGAGTTGCTGGGAGGGATCGGCGGCGACGGGGATGCCGAGCGCCCTGGCCTGAGCCGTGTGGCGCAGCATGGCCGCGGGGTCGTTCGGCGAGACCACCACGATGCCGATGTCCCCGACGCGGTCGACGATCGGCCGGAGGTCGATGCCGGGCGCCTGCGCCATCGCTCCCGCGTAGAAGGAGGCGATCTGGTTCTGCGCGCGGTCGGTCAGGCAGACGAAGCGGGCGGTCTGGAGGTCGGCCGAGCGGAGCACGGAGTCGGTGTCGACGCCGGCCTCCTTCAGGCGCACCTCGTACGCGCCGAAGTCGCCGCCCGCCGCGCCGACGAGGACCGGGGCGAGTCCGAGACCGCCGAGTCCGTACGCGATGTTCGCGGCGACTCCCCCGTGCCGGATCTCCAGCTCGTCGACCAGGAAGGAGAGCGAGACCCGGTCCAGGCTCTCCGCGATCAGCTGCTCCGTGAAGGAGCCGGGGAAGGCCATCAGGTGGTCGGTGGCGATGGAACCCGAGACCGCTATCCGCACGGGAACTCCTGATGCGTGAGGTAGGACTGCACGTTGCGGCGGGTCTCGGGAACGCTGTCGCCCCCGAACTTCTCCAGCACCGCGTCCGCCAGGACCAGCGCGACCATCGCCTCGGCCACGATCCCGGCCGCCGGCACCGCGCAGACATCGGAACGCTGGTGATGCGCCGCCGCGACCTCCCCGGTCGCCACGTCCACCGTCGCCAACGCCCGCGGAACGGTCGCGATCGGCTTCATCGCCGCCCGCACCCGCAACAGCTCCCCCGTACTCAGACCACCCTCCGTACCCCCCGCACGGCCGGTGGCCCGAGTGATGCCGTCGGCACCCTTGACGATCTCGTCATGCGCCTGCGAGCCGGGAACCCGGGCCAGGTCGAAGCCGTCGCCGACCTCGACGCCCTTGATGGCCTGGATACCCATCAGCGCCGCGGCGAGCCGCGCGTCCAGACGCCGGTCCCAGTGCACGTGCGAACCGAGACCGACCGGCACCCCGTAGGCGAGGACCTCCACGACGCCACCCAGGGTGTCGCCGTCCTTGTGCGCCTGGTCGATCTCCGCGACCATCGCCTTCGACGCGTCCGCATCCAGGCAACGCACCGGGTCGGCGTCGAGCCTCTCCACATCGGCGGGAGTCGGGTAGACGCCGTACGGCGCCTTCGCCGACGCCAGCTCCACCACATGCGACACGATCTCGATGCCCGCCGCCTCCTTCAGGAAGGACCGGGCGACGGCACCGAGCGCGACACGCGCCGCGGTCTCCCGGGCGCTGGCGCGCTCCAGGATCGGCCGGGCCTCGTCGAAGCCGTACTTCTGCATGCCGGCCAGGTCCGCGTGCCCCGGACGCGGCCGGGTCAGGGGCGCGTTACGACCCGTCTCCTTCAACTCCGACGGGTCGACCGGATCCGCCGACATCACCTTCTCCCACTTCGGCCACTCCGTGTTGCCGACCATGACGGCGACGGGCGAGCCGAGGGAGAGGCCGTGGCGGACGCCGCCGAGGAACGTGACCTCGTCCTGCTCGAACTTCATGCGCGCGCCGCGCCCGTAGCCGAGGCGCCGCCGCGCGAGATGATCCGCCACCAGCTCCGTGGTCACCGGAACACCGGCGGGAAGTCCTTCGAGAGTGGCAACCAGCGCGGGTCCATGCGACTCCCCCGCCGTCAGCCAACGCAGCCTGCTCAACGGCGCTCCCCGGCCAGGCGGTCGAAACCGCGCGTGTCGCTGCGCCGGGCCGCGTACATCTCGGCGATGAGGAAGGCGAGTTCGAGCGACTGGCTGCGGTTGAGCCGCGGGTCGCAGGCGGTCTCGTAGCGGGTGCGGAGGTCCTCGTCGCCTATGGCGTCCGCGCCGCCGACGCACTCGGTGACGTCGTCGCCGGTCAGCTCCACGTGGATGCCGCCCGGGTGGGTGCCCAGCTGGTGGTGGACCTCGAAGAAGCCCTTGATCTCGTCCAGGATCCGGCTGAACTGGCGGGTCTTGTAGCCGCTCGCCGACTCGTAGGTGTTGCCGTGCATCGGGTCGCACGTCCACACCGGCTGGGCTCCGGAGGCCGTGACCTTCTCCACGAGTCCCGGCAGGACGTCCGTGATCCGGTCCGCGCCCATGCGGGTGATGAAGGTGAGCCGTCCCGGGCGCCGTTCGGGGTCCAGCCGGTCGATCAGCGCGAGCACGTCGTCGGCGGTCGAGGTCGGCCCCAGCTTGACGCCGATGGGGTTGCTGATGGCGGCGGCGAACGCCACGTGGGCGCCGTCGAGTTGCCGGGTGCGCTCGCCGATCCACACCATGTGGCCCGACACGTCGTACAGCCGGCCCGTCCGGGAGTCCTCGCGGGTCAGCGCGTCCTCGTAGTCGAGGAGCAGCGCCTCGTGACTGGCGTAGAACTCGACGGTCTCCAGTTCGCTCGGCAGCGTGCCGCAGGAGCGCATGAAGGCCAGGGCCGAGTCGATCTCGCCGGCCAGTCGCTCGTAGCGCTCGCCGGCCGGGGAGTCGGCCACGAAGTCCCGGTTCCAGGCGTGCACCCGGCGCAGGTCGGCGTATCCCCCGGTGGTGAAGGCCCTGACCAGGTTCAGCGTGGCGGCCGACGCGTGGTACATCCGCCGCAGCCGCCGCGGGTCGGGCTGCCGGGACGCCTCGGTGAACGCGAGGCCGTTGACGGCGTCGCCGCGGTACGAGGGCAGGGCGACGCCGTCGCGCGTCTCGACGGAGCTGGAGCGGGGCTTGGCGTACTGGCCCGCCATCCGGCCGAGTTTGACGACCGGTACGGAGGCGGCGTAGGTGAGCACCGCCGCCATCTGGAGGATCGTCCTGAGCTTGTTGTCGATCTGGTCGACGCCCACGCCGTCGAAGGTCTCGGCGCAGTCGCCGGCCTGGAGGAGGAAGGCCTCCCCCCTGGCCACCGCGGCGAGCCGATCGGTCAGCCGGTCGCACTCCGCCGCGTAGACCAGCGGCGGGCAGGAGCGCAGGAAGGCCCGGGTCTCGTCCAGGGCGCCGGGGTCCGGCCACTCCGGCTGCTGCGCCGCGGGCAGCGCCCGCCAGTCGCGTGCTGTGTCTCCGTCCATGTCTACCTTCCGTCGGTGGCCCGGACCGGGCTCGGGTGGGGGTCGGTGGGGGTCAGCCGGCGGCCGGCCCCAGCCGCCTGAGGACGTCGAGCACGGTCTCCTGGCTGTAGAACGCGTCGGGGGGCAGCGAGACGAACAGCTGGATGCTCGTCACCCCGGGCACGTGGTAGCGCATGATCTGTTCGCGGCACTCCTCGGGCGTGCCGCTGATGAACAGCCCGTCGACCACCTCGTCGGGGAGCGCCTTCTGGGCGCCCGCCGGGTCGCCCGCCGCCCAGAACTCGTGGCACTCGCGCAGCAGTTCCCCGTGGCCGAGCCACTCGTGGAACTTGCGGTAGGGCTCGCGGTTGAGGATCCAGGCGAGGAAGGGGCGGGCGTTGGCCCGCGCGTACGCCTTGTCCTCGGTCGGACAGACGAAGAGCTTCACCACCAGCTCCTTGCCCAGCGGTTGCGGCCCCACGGCCTCCAGGATCGTGGGGACGTTCTCCGGGAAGAGGAGGTTGGTGATGGCTCCGTCGCCCTCGCTGAAGCCGAGCTTGAGCATGTTGGGGCGCAGCGCCCCCAGGATGACCTTGACCGGCTCGGTCGGCGGGTGCGGCAGCCGGTAGCCGGTGATGCTGAACGTGTCGAACTCGTCGGCGACGTACTCGCCGCGCAGCGCCCGGGTGACGAACCGCAGCACGTCGCGGGTGCGCTTGAACGGCTCCTCGAACGGGATGCCGTTGATGTCGCTGACGTGGGCGGGGACCGAGGAGCCGAGGCCCAGGAGGAGGCGGCCGGGGGCCATCTGCGCCAGGGTGGCCGCGGTCTGGGCGATCAGGGCCGGGCCCCGGGTGAAGACGGGGATGATGCCGGTGCCGAGGCGCAGCGTCGGGGACCAGGCCGCGGTCGCCGCGAGCGGGGTGAAGGCGTCGGTGCCGCCGCCCTCGGCCGTCCACACGTCGGAGTACCCGACGTCGGGCAGCCGCTCGACGATGTGCTTGTGGTGGCCGATGGTGATGCCGGGGAGCGGCAGGGTGACGCCCCACTTGGGCTGCGCGTGCGGAGGGCGGTCGCTGGTGGGCACGTCTGGCGGGTCCTTTCAGGAGGTGGTGCGTCTCCCGGGGACTGGACTGCGGGAGCGGCTGGTCGACTCCAGCGTCCGCGGCGGCCCGCCCGGCAACCAGCCAGGCGTTCATGCGGTGACTCGTACTAACAGGACCAACGCCTGGCTGGTTGGCCTGGGGCGGGCGGGCCAGGGTGAGTGAGCCGGCACCGACGTCCCCGGAATTCGTGAACCACGCTCGAAAGGCAACCCGTCGTCATGGACAGTCCTCCCACCTCGCCCGCAGCCCCGACCGCAGCCCCGGCGCGCTTCCGGTGGGGGCCCTACGCCTCCGTGTTCGTCCTGCTGTTCCTCTTCGGCACCGAGACCTTCCTGGTGTCGCCGCTGCTCCCCACGATCGCCACCGACCTGCGGATCGCGGAGTCTTCGGCCGCGTACAGCGTCACGGCGTACGTGCTCGTGTACGCGGTCTGCGCGCCGTTCCTCGGCCTGGTGAGCGACCGGGTCGGCCGCCGCCGCACCCTGCTGGTCGGTTCGGTCCTCTTCCTGCTCTCCAACGTGGCCGCCGCGCTCTCGGACGGTCTGACCCTGCTCGTGGTGTCGCGTGCGCTGGCCGGTCTCGCGGCCGCCGCGGCCGGTCCGGCGATCTGGGCGCACATCGCGGAGACCACCGCGGACACGGTGCGCGGCCGGGCCCTGGGCCTCGGCATGGCGTTCTTCTCCTGCGGCCAGGTGCTCGGCGTGCCGCTGGGCAGCTTCCTGGCGGGCGCGGCCGGCTGGCGGGCGGCGTTCTGGGCGATGGCCGTCGGCACGCTGGTCGTGGTCCCGATGCTGCTCGCGCAGATCCCGGCCGCCGCGGCGGCCCCGCCGGCCGACGGCATGGGCGCCCGTGCGGTGTTCGCGGCCTGGGGCCACGGTGCGCTGCGCCGCTCGCTGCTGGTCAACACCGCCTTCAACGCGGCGAACCTGGGCGCCTACACCTTCATGGGCGTGGTCCTCGCCGAGCGCTTCGACCTGTCCGTGACGGTGCTCGGTCTGATCGGCGTCCTCGTCGGTGCCGGCAGCATCGTCGGCTCGACCCTGGGCGGCCGGCTCGGCGACAAGGCCCGGGCCCAGGGCCGTACGGACCAGCCCATGCTGGCCGTGTGGGGCGTGCTGCTCGCCGTGGGCATCGCGCTGACGGTGTGGGGCCCGGGTCTCGTCCTGGCGCTGCTCGGCGTGGTCGTCTGGTTCGTGGCCAGCGGTGGCTTCGTCACCGACCAGCAGACGCTCGCCGGCACGGCCGCCCCCGAGCTGCGGGCGACGTCCAGCGCGTGGCTCACCTCCACCATGTACGCCGGCACGGGCATCGGCGCCTGGGCGGTGGGCCTGTTCGCCGACCTGACGCTGGGCACGGCCGTGATCGGTGTGGCGCTCGCGGTGGTCGCGGCGCTCGGTGGCCTGATGGTCAGCGCGCAGCTGCGCCGGGGCGCGGCGCGGGCCGGCGCGGTGGGCGCGCCGGAGAGCGCCTGATCCGGCGCGGGCGCGTGCGGTGTCCCACCGCCGGCGCCCCCTTGTGACCGGGCTGAAGGCGCGGCGGTCATCCCCCGCGGTCGCGCCTTCAGCCCGCTTTCCGCGCGGAGCCGACAGGACGCAGCGGACGGTCGACGAGATCGGCGACCGCCGCGCCGTCCTGTCGGCTCTTCGGCGTGAAGAGCAGGATCAGCGAGGCGGGGGCGTCGACCGGACGCAGCGAGGACAGCGACATCCGGATGGGGTCGCCGCCCGCGGGTGTGGCGGTGACGACGCGGGTGGTGAGCCCGCCCACCGAGTGGCAGCCCCACCAGTGGCTCAGCTCGGGCACGTCGGCGGCGAGCCGGCGGTACAGCTCGTCGACCCGCTCGTCGGCGGGGCCGGCCCCGGCCTGGGCGCGGAAGTGCTGGAAGACGCTCATGGCGAGGGGCTCCCAGTCGCTGTCCCGGAGCACGGCGCGCAGCCGCTGGTCGGCCGCGACGAGCCACATCAGGTTGCGCCGGTCGGCCGCGACCGCCGTGGGTTCGCCCCAGACCGCGGTCCAGGCCTCGTTCCAGGCGACGATGTCGAAGTTGCGGTCGACGAGGACGGCCGGGCTGGTGGGCCAGGAGTCGAGCACGGGCTGCAGGGAGTCGCCCCAGTGCTCCTGGGGGCGGGCGGTCTCGGGCTCGTAGTAGCCGCCGAGGCGCAGGACGTGCCGCAGCTCCGCCTCGTCGAGCCGCAGCACCCGTGCGACGGACTCGAGGACCTGGCGCGAGGCGGTGACCCGCCCCTGTTCCAGCCAGGTGTACCAGGCGATGCTCACGCCGGACAGCGAGGCGACCTCCTCGCGGCGCAGGCCGGGGGTGCGGCGGCGGGAGGTCGCGGGCAGGCCCACGTCCTCGGGTTTCAGCAGGGCGCGGTGGGCCCGTAAGAACGCACCGAGCTCTCGGCCGGCTGCGGGAGTTGACATGGAGTGACTCCTTCACACGTGCCCGGGCTGGACCCGGACATGATAGTTCGCACGGGTGCGGCCCGCCGGGTCGCCCGTGGTGGGGCGTCCCGGCGGGCCGTGCGGAGGGTGCCGGATCAGTCGCGTGTCGTCAGCTTCCACAGCCGTACGGGCATGTGGCTGACGTGTCCGCGCTCCTGCTGGCGGCGCCAGGCGGCCTCGCCGACGGCCTGGAAGAAGGCCTGCCGCAGCGGGGGCTCGACGAGCCGGCTGTAGTAGTCGCCGAAGGTGGCGGCGTGGAAGTGCTCGTACTCGGCCGCGCTGCCGACCTGGACGACGGCGTCCCGCTCCGCCGTGGACACGATCCGCAGATCGCGTTCGAGGAGGTCGCGCAGGCCCTCGGTGTCCCGGGTGCGGGTGGCGATGGGCAGGACGTCGCCGGCGGCGAGGAAACCGGGCACGAGCGCCCGGTCGCGGCCCAGCGCGGCGAGCGCGGCGCGGACGATGTCGTCCTCGCCGCCGAGGCCGTGCTCGTCGCGCTCGGGGTGGTAGGTGGTGAGCAGGAAGGTGCCGCCACGGGCCATGGTCTGGCCGACCCAGTCGAAGAGCCGGAACTCGACCGGGTAGAGCCAGTGGAGCACCGAGGTCATGGTGATCAGGTCGGGCCTGAGCTCCAGCGGCTCGGGGGACATGAGGTCGGCCTGGCGCAGCAGGACCCGGTCGCCGTAGGGCTGGAGCCGGCTGGCCGCCTCGGACAGCCGGAACGCGGACTGCTCAAGGCCGATGGCCGTCTCCAGGGACGGGAAGCGCTCCAGGCTTGCCTGCAGCAGCTGGCCGATGCCGCTGCCGAGGTCGGCGTGGACGCGGGGGGCGGCGGGTGCCTCGGCGAGCACCCAGTCCTGGTCGTTGGCCTGGCGGAGCCGGCTCGCGTCGGAGTATCCGGCGAGGGTGCTGGCCTGTATCTCGACGGCGGAGTGGGTCACGGGCGGGCGCCTTCCTGGGTCTGGGTGTCGGCGGGGGTGCCGGGGGTCTCGGGGGCCGAGATCAGCCGTTCGAGGCGGCCGCGGGTCTCGCTCTGGTCGTGCCGCAGGTAGAGGTTGATGCGGTTGCGGGCGAGGTCGCCGCGGTGCACGTACTCGTAGAGGTCCTGGCGCTGTCCGAAGCTGTCGCCGGTGAGGTCCCAGGCGAGCCGGAAGAGGCGGGACTTCTTGTCCGCGGGGATGTTCCTGCCGCGCATGTAGCGGTCGAGGTGCGGGCGCAGCCGGGGGTGTTCGAGGTCGTTGGGGGTGGGTTGCATGAGGACGCCGGCCGAGCCGATGTTGCGGACGGCCGCGACGGCGCTCGCGGCGACCTCGGCGGACCAGACGCGGGCGGCGGCGGTGTCGCCGGGGGCGAGGAGTCCGCTGTCGGTGGTGTGGGCGCGTGCCTCGGCGGCGTCGATGAAGTACTCGGTCAGCTCCACGTAGCCGGCGAGCTTGCCGAGCTCCTCCTGCACGTTGCGGAAGCCGTCGACGCCGATGCTCTCGGCGACCATGGTGGCCGTGGCGAGCAGGGTGCGCAGCCGCTCGCGGTAGCGGATGTGGCCGATGTACGCGCTCCACGCGTTGATCCGGCCGAGTCCGGTGCGGGCCAGGGCTCCGTCGCGCAGCAGGAACACCCGGTCCCAGGGCACCAGCACGTCGTCGAAGAAGAGCATGGCGTCCTGCTCGTCGAAGCGCCGGGCGAGCGGGTGCTCGTGGCCGAACGGTTCGGCCCCGAAGGGCTCCCGGCACAGGGTGATCAGGCCGGGGGTGTTCAGCGGCAGCGCGCACCAGACGACGAACTGTTCGGCGCTGCGCTGGGTGAAGGAGGCGGAGAGGTAGACGAGCACCTCGTGCGCGGTGGGCGCCAGGGTGGTGAGCTGCTTGGCGCCGCGCACCACGATGCCCTTGTCGTTCTCCTCGATCACGCGCAGGGCGAGGTCGGGGTCGTCCACGGGGTCCGCCGACCGGTCGATCTGCGGGTCGCCGAGGGCGTGGGTGAGGACGAGGTCGTTGGTGGCGCAGTGCCGGTACCAGGCCTCGGCGTTGGCGCCGAAGCCGGCCTGGTTGGACTCCAGCTGGTGCCGGAAGTCGTACAGGCCGAGCGCGATGGACGACATGAAGGCGGGTGAGCGCCCGTGCTGGCCGAGGCTTTCGCTCAGCCAGAGCTCCGCGCTGGCGCGCTGGGCGCGCAGGTCCTCCAGGGTGCGGGTGGGCTGGTAGGCGCGGCCGAGCGTGAGGCCGCTCTGCGGGTCCTTCCAGGTCATGACGGGGGCGTGCTCGGGGTCGTGCTGGAGGTCGAAGAGCCGGGCGAGTTCGTCGACCGAGGGCTTGAACGCGGGGTGGGAGGCGGGGTCGGTGACCCGCTTTCCGTCCAGGTAGAGCTCCCTGCCGTCGTCGAGGCTGGCCCGGTAGGCGTCGCCGGTCCGGATGCCCAGGGGGCCCGTCGTGCCGGTCGTCGTGGTGGGTTCGCTCATGTACGGACTCCAGGTGCGGTGGGCGCCCGGTCCGGGCGCGCGGGCGAGGGGGGTGCGAGACGGGTCGGGGAGTGGTAGCCGCCCTCGTGGTAGAGGAGCGGCAGGCCCGTCGGTGCGGCGGCGGCGGCGAGGGGAAGGCCGATGAGGATGCTGTGGTCGCCTCCGGGGAGGACGCTGTGCAGGCGGCAGTCGAACCAGGTGAGGCAGTCCTCGACGACCGGGGCTCCGGTGGTCTCCGTGCGGGTGGGCACGTCGTCGAAGGAGCCGGTGGCGCGGCCGGCACCGGGGGTGGCGAACCGCTGGGAGAGGTGCTCCTGTCCGACCCGGAGCACGCTGATCGCGAGCCGGCCGGAGTCGGCGACGGCCCGCACCAGCGGGCTGTGCCGGGTGACGGCCACGCTGATCAGCGGCGGGTCCATGGACAGGGTGACGAAGGACGACACGGTCTTGGCGAAGACCTCGTCGCCGTGGCGGGTGGTGAGGACGGCGACGCCGCTCGCGCAGGTGCGGGCGGCCAGCCGTACGGCGTCGGGGTGGACGGCGTCGGGGTGGGCGGGTGCGCTCATCGCAGGGCCACCTTGTAGGCGCGGAGCCACTCGTCGACCTGGAGCAGGTGGTCCAGGCCGCCGACCGGGTTGGGGGCGGTGCGCGGGCTGGGCAGCGGCCGTCCTTCGCGCAGGGCCTCCCGCACGAGGGCGCGGTCGACGAGGTCGAACACGGGGGCCGCGGGGTCGTCGAGCAGGTCCCGCATGCGCGCGGTGAGCACCTCGGTGTAGCGCACGGCCGGGGTGGACGGATAGCCGCTCTTGGGCCGGTCGACCACCTGCGGCGGCAGCAGGTCCCGTACGGACTCGCGGAGCACTCCCTTGGGCGAGCCGCCGAGCGACTTCAGCCGCCAGGGGATGTTCCACGCGTACTCCACCAGGCGGTGGTCGCAGAACGGCACCCGGACCTCGAGGCCGACGGCCATGCTGACCCGGTCGACGCGGTCGAGCAGCGGGGGCAGCCAGCGGGTCAGCGCGAGGTGTCCGACCTGCCGCAGGCGCCGTTCGGCGCCCTGTTCGCCGGGGAGTTCGGGGGTCCGGGCGAGCGAGTCGCGGTACTGCTGGGCGGTGTACTCCTCGGGCCGCACGGCGGCCTTCACCTCCGGGCGCAGCAGTACGGCGGGGGTCTCGCGGCCGTGCAGCCAGGGGAAGGTGTCGGCGGCGAGGGCGTCGGGGGTGTGGAAGTACGGGTAGCCGCCGAAGACCTCGTCGGCCGCCTCGCCGGACAGGGCGACCGTGGACTGCCGCCTGACCTCGCGGAAGAGCAGGTAGAGCGAGGCGTCCATCTCGCCCCAGCCCGGCCTGTCCCGGGCGCGGAGCACGGCGTCCCGCGCGTCGAGCAGGTCGTCGTCGGGGATGACGACCCGGGAGTGCCGGGTGCCGAGGTGGTCGACGACCGCCTGGACGTAGGGGGCGTCGTGGGTGGTGCGCCAGCGGTCGGGGCGCAGCGCGCCCTCGCTGCCGGGGAAGTCGACGGAGAAGGTGTCGACCTTGTCGTGGCCGGCCCGGCCGCGGGCGAGGGCGGCGAGCGCGGTGATGGCACTGGAGTCGATGCCGCCGGAGAGCAGGGTGCACAGCGGCACGTCGCTGATCAGCTGGCGTTCGACGGTGTCGGTGAGCAGCTCGCGGATGCGGGCGGTGGTGGTGGCGGTGTCGTCCTCGTGCGGGGCGGAGGTCAGCTGCCAGTAGCGCACTTCGCGGGTGGCGCCGCGGGTGACCCGGAGGAGGTGCCCGGGGGGTACCTCCCGCAGGCCGCGGAACAGGCCGTGGCCGGCGGTGGGCGCCGCGGGCAGGGCGAAGAGCTCCGCGATGCCCTCGCTGTCGAGTTCGGCCCGGAAGCCCGGGTTGGCGAGGACGGCCTTGGGTTCGGAGCCGAAGATCAGACCCGTGGCGTAGGCGTGGTAGTAGAGCGGTTTGATGCCCAGGTGGTCGCGGACGAGGGTGAGTTCCTCGGTCCGGGTGTCCCAGATGGCGTACGCGTAGATGCCGTTGAGCCGCCGGGGTGCCTCGGCTCCCCACTGGGTGTGGGCGTGCAGGACGACCTCGGTGTCGGACTCGGTGCGGAAGCGGTGCCCGAGGGACTGGAGTTCGGCGCGCAGCTCGCGGTAGTTGTACAGCTCGCCGTTGTACGAGAGCACGGCGTGCGGCGCCCGTGCGTCGGCGGTGTCGGTCAGCGGCTGGACGCCGCCGGCGAGGTCGAGGACGGAGAGCCGGCGGTGGCCGAGGGCCGCGTGCGGGGAGAGCCAGGTGCCGCCGGCGTCGGGGCCCCGGCAGACCAGGGTGTCGGTCATGGCCTGCACGGTCGGCAGCTCGGCGCGCAGGTCGCGCTGCCAGTCGAGCCAGCCGGTGATGCCGCACATCACGCCTCCCGGGCGGTGGTCGGGGCGACGGCGGGGGCGGGGGTGGTGCCGGGGGCGGTGGCCTCCCAGCGGCAGCCGTGTCCTCCGCGGTCCTCGCTGAGTCGGTAGGAGACCTGGTAGCCCTTGGCGCGGACGTTGGCCGACATGGCCCGGGTGCAGTACGTGCAGGGCGAGGCGAGCGTGAGGCGGACCCCGTCGCCGCTCCTGGCCTTCTCCCGGTAGTCCCAGATCGCGCAGTGCGTGATGTCGACGGAGGCGGTGGTGGCGGGGCCGGTCTCCCGGTCGGCGCTCACCTCGTAGGCGGAGCCGTACAGTTCGGCCTGGCGGGCGATGCGGCGGATGGGGTCGGCGGCGCCGCCGCCGCGGTCGGGTTCGACCCAGCGGTGGACCTCGGCGTTGGCCGCGGCCCACTCGGCGAGGATGTCCTCGCCGTACCGGGCGACGAGGAAGCGCTCCATGAGGGCCTGGCCGCGGAAGAAGATCCGCTGCCAGTCCGCCGCGGAGCCGGTGGATCCGGTGGGCAGGTCGGCGAACATCTCCGACTGGAGTCCGAACCAGCCCTCCAGGTCGGCGGTGAGGCCGAGCCCCACCAGGAACCGGGTCAGTCCGGCCTCGGCCTCGTGCAGGCGCTGCCGCCACAGGGCCGCGCGCTCCGAGTCCGGCATGGCGGCGAACACGCTCGCCCGGGTCTCGCTGTCGGTGTCGACGGACCGGGGTGCCGCGAGGCCGGGGGCCGGCCCCACGGCTATGCCCCCGTTGGCCGCTGCACTCATCAACTTCTCCTCTGCGAAACGGTGACCGGGCATCGGGCGCCCGGCCACCGACCACGCTAGGAAGAAGGCCATCCGGTCAGAAGCTCCCTTCGGCCCGCATCGGGGGAACCTTGGGAGCGCGGGGAGGAGCCCGGGAGAGCCGCCGGCGAGCCACGGGAGAGCCGTCGGGGCGCCCGGGAGGGGTGCCGGCGAGGCGGGGAGAGGGTGGGTCCGGGGGCCCGTGCGGTGGGGGTACGGGGCGGGCCCGCGCGGGCCGGGGACGGCCGCGGCCTGTTCGGGAGCGTCCGCCTCGGGCCCTGGCCCGGGCCGTCGCCGAACGGTCCCGGCGCGCTGGTCCTTTCGTCGACCGCGCGTGCTCCGGGAGCATCCCGGGCCACGGGACACGGGTGGTGGGCCGGTGGCCGTGCGCCGTGCTGTGCGCGAGGGCGGGGCCCCCTTCCGGACCCCGCCCTCCGAGCGCCGCTCCCTGACCGTCCTCGCCGCCGTCCCTAGGCGAGTCCCTGCCGCAGGGCGTAGAGCGCGGCCTTCAACCGGTCCGGCTGGCGGATCTTGCGCATGGCTCCGGTCATGTACTTCTTGACGGTCGCGACCGACAGCGAGAGCTCCCGCCCGATCTCCGCGTTGGACAGTCCGCGGGCCAGCTGGGCGAGGACGGCACGCTCACGGTCCGTCAGTTCGGCCTCGTCCACCGGGAGTTCGTTCGGGTCCTCGGCCGGGTGCGGGCCGTCCGCGAACCCGTCGTCCTCCAGCGGCGCCGGCAGGAAGATCGAACCGCCGGCGGCGACGACCGAGATCGCCCGGACCACACAGCTCGGGTCCTGGTCGAGCGGGAAGGCCCCGCTCACCCCGGCCCTGAGCATCCGCGTGACCTGGGAGGCGCTCTCGGGCTTCCGCAGCAGGACGATCCGCGCCTCGGCGACCCCCTTGGAGCGGCGCAGGGAGCGGACCGTGGCCAGGTCCTTGTGCAGGGATTCGGACGCCCCGAGCAGCACCACGTCGGGCCGGTAGCGGGGCATCTCGCGCAGTGCCTGCCACTGGTCCCGCACCGCGCCGACGACCCGGAGCCCCTCCCCCTGCGCCGAGTCGAGCACGCTGCGCAGTCCGGCGAGGGCGATCGGGTGCCCGCCGGCGAGGAGCACGCGGGCCGCGATCCACGGGGAGTTCGCGGGGCTGTCGTTCCCCGCCGGATTGGACAAGGGCGTGAGGCGTAACTCGTACCTCCGCGAGTCGAGCACGGCGGCGTCCTCGCGGAAGAGCCGCTGGTGCCCGGCGGCGCTGTCGAAGGGATTACACGCCTCGGCCTCGATCAGTTCCTGTTCCGAGAGCCTCGCCACCTTGAGCAACGGCGAACGCCCGGCGCCCTGCTGCGCTCTCCGCTGCGCGGCCCCCGTCGTGGCCCCGATAACCATGGTCATTCTGTTCACTGCTTTTCCTCCCCCGCGAGTCATGGGCATCGCATGGATCCTAAACATCCATTTCAAGCACACCACAGCAGAGCGACGGAACAACCGGCCTGGAACATTCACACATCCGAAACCGCGCTCATCTTAGGGCGACGCCCTTCGTCTCGCGCATTCCGACGTAGACGAGGGTCGAAAGGAGGACGAGGCCGGAGACGTACCATCCGAACCAGCCGGCATGGCCCCGGTCGATCAGGGCCGTCGCCAGGTAGGGGGCGGTGCCGCCGAAGGCGGCGACGGTGAGCGCGTACGGCACGCCGACGCCCGTCGTGCGGACCGAGGCGGGGAACAGCTCCGCCATGACCGCGCCGCTCACGGCGGTGTAGCCGGTGAGCAGCACCATGCCCGCGCACGAGATCAGCAGCAGGCTCCAGAAGGAGTTCCGCAGCAGTCCGAGCAGCGGAACGGTCAGCACGGTGAAGCCGATGCCGAACGCGATCAGCAGCGGCTTGCGGCCCACCCGGTCGGACAGCAGTCCGGCGAGCGGCTGGAGGACGATGAAGAAGGCGAGCGAGACGGTGCTCGCGGTGAGCGCCGTGCCGGGGGCGAGGCCGACGACGAGGCGCGCGTAGGTGGGCAGGAAGGTCGTCCAGGTGTAGAAGACGACCGTGGCCCCGATCGTCATCCCGACGACGAGGGCCGCCTCGCGGGGGTTGCCGCGCAGGAAGTCGAAGGGGCGCGGCCGGGCGCTCGGCAGCGCCGCGGTCCGGTACGTCTCCTCGGTCCCGCGGCGGATCCAGAGCCCTGCCACGCAGGCCAGGGCCCCGAGGCCGAAGGCGACGCGCCAGCCCCAGGCGTGCATCTGCGCCGTCGTGAGCTGCCAGGCGAGGAGGGCGGCGACACCGGAGGCGAGGAGCTGGCCGAGGTTCCCGCTGACGTAGGCGACGCTGGAGTAGAGGCCGCGGCGGCCGGCCGGGGCGGACTCGACCGCGAAGACCGCGGAGACCGTCGACTCGCCGCCCACGGAGAGCCCTTGGGCGAGCCTGATGACGACGAGCAGCACCGGGGACGCCACCCCGATCTGCTGGTACGTGGGCAGTGCGGCCATCGCCAGCTGGCCCACGCCCATCAGCGTGATCGTCGTCGCCATGGCGGTGCGGCGGCCGCGCCGGTCGGCGAGGTGGCCGATCAGCAGTCCGCCGACGGGGCGGGCCGCGAAGCCCACCGCGAAGACCGCGAAGGTGTTGAGCGCGAGGACGGCCTGGCCGCCGCCCGGCGGGAAGATCCGGTCGGCGAAGTAGACCGAGAGATAGGCGTACGCGAGCCAGTCGTACCACTCGGCCAGGTTCCCGGCGGAGGCCGCGAGCAGCTGGCGGGGCCCGCCCGCCCTCGGCGCGGGCCGGGCGGTCCGGGCGGTGGGGCCGGGCGGGGCGGACCGGTCGGACGTCGACGGCTCCGGCGGGGATTCGGCTCTCATCGGTACGTCCCTCCGGGGCGGTATTCGGCGGTGGCCGCGGGGCACCGCCGGCCGGACGTGAATTCCCGGACGCAGGCACCCGCGCGAAATCCGGCCGCCCAGCCTTGCACGCCGTGGGCCGAATGCGACAACCACCCGCTGCTGCTATGTCAACTGTGGGGGATTCGACCTCTCCGGACGCATCGGAAATGGCGGAAAACAACCGTCTCCGGAGGCTGTGGAAAATGGCCGGAACGGCGGGAATTCATCTCCTCACTTCGCCCGGGTTTCAGGGTCTCCCGGGTTCGTGAGCGGCATGTGCGGCTCGTTCGCACCGCGAGCGGGGAATGGCTGGATGCCGTCTACACCCACCGTGACCGGGTACCGCCTGGGCCCACCCCCTACGCCGGGCCGTCCGGTCCGTCCGGGCCGCCCGGTGTTTCCGCACCGAACGGCCCGTGGATTCCGGGCAGGGTGTCCTGTTCGACCTCGTGACGGCGGGTGCGGATGTCCGGGCCCGGCGGGTGCAGCTTGGCGTCGCAGGCCGGGCCGAGGCCGGTGCGACGGGACTCGGCGCCGGTCAGCGGGCGCCCGCACAGGCGGCACCACACCCGGCCCGGCGCCGGCTCCGGGGTGGAATCGATCGCGATTGCCAGTGGTTCGTCTCCCATGTTGAGATCAAACCTCATTGAGCCCGAGGAGCTGTTCATGAGCCTGTACGAGATCCCGCTGAAGACCCTCAACGGGGACCCGTTCTCCCTGGCCGACTTCCGCGACCGGGCCGTCCTGGTGGTCAACGTGGCCTCCCGGTGCGGCCTCACCCCGCAGTACGCGGGCCTGGAGCGGCTGCAGAAGGAGTACGGGGACCGCGGCTTCACCGTGGTCGGCGTGCCGTGCAACCAGTTCGCGGGCCAGGAGCCGGGCAGCGCCGAGGAGATCGGGACCTTCTGCTCCGCGACGTACGGTGTGACCTTCCCGCTCCTGGAGAAGACGGACGTCAACGGCGCCGGGCGGCACCCGCTGTACGCGGAGCTGACCCAGGTCGCGGACGCCGAGGGCGAGGCCGGGGACGTGCAGTGGAACTTCGAGAAGTTCCTGATCGGCCGCGACGGCACGGTCACCCGCTTCCGCCCGCGCACCGAGCCGGAGGCCCCGGAGGTCGTCACCGCGATCGAGGCCCAGCTTGCCTGACGCGGGCGTGGTGGAGCGGCTGCGGGCCGCGGGCTGTGTCTTCGCCGAGGAGGAGGCGGAGCTGCTGACCGCGGCGGCGGCCGGTCCGGCCGAGCTCGACGCGATGGTCGAGCGGCGGGCCGGGGGCCTGCCGCTGGAGCACGTGGTGGGCTGGGCCGAGTTCGGGGGGCTGCGGATCGAGGTCGATCCGGGGGTGTTCGTGCCGCGCCGGCGCACGGAGTTCCTGGTCGGGCGGGCGGTGTCGCTGGCCCGGCCCGGCGCCGTCTGCGTCGACCTGTGCTGTGGCTCGGGGGCGGCCGGGGCGGTGCTCCTCGCCTCCGTGCCGGGTGCGCGGGTGTACGCGTCGGACATCGAGCCGGCGGCCGTGCGCTGCGCCCGGCGGAACGTGGAGCCGCGCGGCGGCACGGTGTACGAGGGCGACCTCTTCGCGCCGCTGCCCGAGGGGCTGCGCGGCCGGATCGAGGTCCTCGTCGCCAACGTGCCGTACGTGCCGAGCGAGGACGTGGCCCTGCTGCCGCCCGAGGCGCGCGACCACGAGCCGCTGGTGGCCCTGGACGGCGGCGCCGACGGCCTGGACGTGCTGCGCCGGGTCGCGGCGGAGGCGGCCGAGTGGCTGTCCCCTGGCGGGCACCTGCTGGTGGAGACCAGCGAGCGCCAGACCCGCCCTGCGGTGGCGGCGGTCACGGCGCACGGCCTGACGGCCCGGATCCTGGAGGACGAGGAGCTGTACGCCACCGTGCTGGTGGCGACGCGGCCGCCGGCCGAGGACGGGCGGGGACCGCTGTCAGTGCCGTCTGGGACGCTTCCGCCATGGACGCACCCGAGATGACCCTGCAGCTCACGATCGACTGCGCCGACCCCCGGCGCCTGGTCGCCTTCTGGGCGGAGGCGCTGCGCTATGTGCCGGAGCCGCCGCCGGAGGGGCACGCCAGCTGGCAGGCGTACTGGAGGGCGATCGGCGTCCCCGAGGAGGAGCTGGCGAACGGCGCGGGCGAGCTGCCCGAGTCGATCGTGGACCCGAAGGGCACCGGCCCCCGCGTCTGGTTCCAGGCGGTCCCCGAGCCCAAGACCGTCAAGAACCGCCTCCACCTCGACCTGAAGGTCGGCGGCGGCCGCACCGTCCCCCTCGCCCTGCGCCGCACCCGCGTCGACACCGAGGTGGCCCGCCTGACCGCCCTCGGCGCCTCGGTGCTGTACACGATGGACGAGCCGGAGGGCATGGACTACTACGCGGTGGTCCTCCGGGACCCGGAGGGGAACGAGTTCTGCGTCGTGTGACGCGCCCCCTCCCGGCCCGGCGCGGGGTCAGCGGATCGGCATCCCCGAGAGGGTGCGGGCGATGACCAGGCGCTGGATCTCGCTCGTGCCCTCGAAGATCGTGTAAATCGCGGCGTCGCGGTGCATGCGCTCGACCGGGTACTCGCGGGTGTAGCCGTTGCCGCCGAGGATCTGGATGGCCTGGGCGGTGACCTTCTTGGCGACCTCGCTCGCGTAGAGCTTGGACATCGAGCCCTCGGCGGAGGTGAAGGGCTTGCCCGCGGTCGCCATCCAGGAGGCGCGCCAGACGAGCAGCCGGGCCGCGTCGATCTGGGTGCGCATGTCGGCGAGCTGGAAGGCGACGCCCTGGTTGTCGATGATCGGGCGGCCGAACTGCTCGCGGGTCTTCGCGTAGTCCAGGGCGACCTCGTAGGCGGCGCGGGCGGTGCCGACGGCCATGGCGCCGACGGCCGGGCGCGAGGCCTCGAAGGTCGCCATGGCGGCGTTCTTCACCCTCCCCTGGCCGTCGCCCGCCTTCGCCTTCTCGTGGGCCCGGGCGAGGCGCTCGTCGAGCTTCTCCTTGCCGCCGAGGAGGCAGTGGCCGGGGACCCGGACGTTCTCCAGGACGACCTCGGCGGTGTGCGAGGCGCGGATGCCGTGCTTCTGGAACTTCTGGCCCTGGGAGAGGCCGGGGGTGTTCGGCGGGATGATGAACGAGGCGTGGCCCTTGGAGCCGAGCTCCGGGTCGACGACGGCGACGACGACGTGGACGTTGGCGATGCCGCCGTTGGTCGCCCAGGTCTTGGTGCCGTTGATCACCCACTCGTCCTTGGCCTCGTCGTAGACCGCGCGGGTCCGCATGGACGCCACGTCGGAGCCCGCGTCGGGCTCGGAGGAGCAGAAGGCGGCGACCTTCACGTCGGCGGCGTCGCCGTACATCTGCGGGACCCAGGTGCCGATCTGCTCCTCGGTGCCGTTGGCGAGCACGCCGACGGCGGCCAGACCGGTGCCGACGATGGAGAGCGCGATGCCGGCGTCGCCCCAGAAGAGCTCCTCCATGGCCATCGGGATGCCGAGACCGGTGGGGTCGAAGAACTGCTGGGCATAGAAGTCGAGGGAATAGATGCCGAGCTTGGCCGCTTCCTGGATGATCGGCCAGGGAGTCTCCTCACGCTCGTCCCACTCGGCGGCCGCGGGGCGCATCACGTCGGCGGCGAAGCCGTGCAGCCAGTCGCGCACCTGCTTCTGGTCGTCGTTGAGTTCGAGCGTGAACTCGGCCATGGTCCCTCCCAGCGGTATGTTACTTGCGGTAACACCAGTCTGTTACCGGTGGGTAGGGGCTGTCAACCAGCAACGAAGCGGTTCGGCCCGATCGGCACCGAGTGCCGTCCGGGTGTTACGTTGCGACAGCCTCAGGAATTCGTACGGGCGGGGAGACGCACTCATGGACACCACACACCGGAGCACCACCGACCAGCAGAAGCCGGCCGACCAAAGGCGCCGCGAACTGCTGGAGGCGGCGGACCGCGTGGTGCTCAGGGACGGCCCCAAGGCCTCCATGAACGCGATCGCCGCCGAGGCCGGGATCACCAAGCCGATCCTCTACCGCCACTTCGGCGACAAGGGCGGCCTCTACCGGGCCCTCGCCACCCGGCACACCGACGCCCTGCTCTCGGCACTCCGGGCCGCGCTCGACGCGCCCGCCGACCGCCGCCGCAGGGTCGAGTCCACCCTGGACACCTATCTCGCCTCCATCGAGGCGATGCCCCAGGTCTACCGCTTCCTCATGCACCCCGCCGAGGAGTCCCACCAGTCCGAGCAGGGCTTCGACGTGGGCCGCCACTCGGCGCCGCTGCTGCGCCGCATGGGCGAGGAGCTCGGCCAGGTCATCGCCGAGCGCGTCGACCTCGGCCCCGGGAGCGACGCCCAGGCCCGCATCTGGGGCCACGGGATCGTCGGCATGATGCACGCCGCCGGAGACTGGTGGCTGGGCGAACGCCCCTGTTCCCGCGAGGAGTTGGTGCGGAGCCTGGCGGACCTGCTGTGGGGCCGGCTGGCGGAGGCCGGTGACCGTGCGGACGGGCCCGGGTTCTGACCCGGACCCCGGCGAACGGCTACAGAGCGGCCGCCCCGCTCCCCCACGGCTCCTTCCGGATCGCCCGCAGCAGCCTGCGCCGGGACCAGCCCGTCACATGGTCCGCGTACACGCCGCCCTCCAGGTGGTCGGCCTCGTGCTGGAGGCAGCGGGCGAAGAAGCCCGTGCCCTCGACGCGGACCGGAGTGCCGTCCAGCCGGACGCCCTCGACCACCGCGCGGTCGAAGCGGGGCGTCGGGGCCTCCAGGCCCGGCAGCGACAGACAGCCCTCGGGTCCGCGCACCACGTCGCCGTCTGCCTCGACCAGTCGCGGGTTGACCACATGGCCCAGATGCCGGACGTCCTCGTCGTCGGGGCAGTCGTACACGAAGACCCGCAGCCCCACGCCGACCTGGTTGGCGGCGAGGCCCACGCCGTTCGCCGCGTACATGGTGGCGAACATGTCCTCGACCAGCCGGGCGAGCTCGGGCCCGAAGTCGGTGACGGGTTCGCAGGGCGTGTGCAGCACCGGGTCGCCGAGCAGGGTCATCGCTCGGACGTGGCCGGAACTGCCGGGGATCAACCGGTTTCGCATGGGCGCAAGGGTACGTTCAGGGGGCAGCCACCCCGCGCCACGGTGCCGCGGTTCGGGCTGCTGGCCGGATCTCGATAGGCTGAGCCCGGACCGACGCAAGGAGGAACAAGGACGATGTCAGGCAGCAACTCGGAGCCGCTGTCGCCGCGCGCGAAGCTCGCCGTGACGGCGGGCAAGGCCGCCGCGGCGGTGTCGCGGGCAGCGGGACGCGGCAGCGGATCGGTGATCGGCGGCCGGGTCGCGCTCAAGCTCGACCCCGATCTGCTGGGGCGGCTCGCGCAGCACCTGGACGTCGTCCTCGTGTCGGCGACCAACGGAAAGACCACCACGACGCGACTGATCGCCGAGGCGCTGCGCGCCAGCGGCCCGGTCGTCTCGAACGCCCTGGGCGCCAACATGCCCGCGGGCATCACCTCGGCCCTGGCCGGCGGCTCGGACGCCAAGTACGGCGTCATCGAGGTCGACGAGAAGTACCTGGCGGGCGTCGCCCGGGACACCACCCCGAAGGCGATCGCCCTGCTCAACCTCTCCCGCGACCAGCTCGACCGCGCCGCGGAGACCCGCATGCTGGCCGAGAAGTGGCGCGAGGGCCTCAACGGCACCAAGGCCGTCGTCATCGCCAACGCCGACGACCCGCTGATCGTCTGGGCCGCCTCCTCCTCCCCCAACGTGGTGTGGGTGGCCGCCGGCCAGGAGTGGAAGGACGACGCCTGGTCCTGCCCCGCCTGCGGCGGTGTGATGCAGCGCCCCGGCGACGACTGGTTCTGCGGCGAGTGCGGCTTCCGCCGCCCGGCGCCGAGCTGGGCGCTCAGCGGCGACCACGTGCTCGACCCGCACGGCTCGGCCTGGCCGATCCACCTCCAGCTGCCCGGCCGCGCCAACAAGGCCAACGCCGCCACCTCCGCCGCGGTCGCCGCGGTCTTCGGGGTGCCGCCGCAGGTCGCCCTGGAGCGCATGTACCAGGTGCAGGCCGTCGCCGGCCGCTATGACGTGATCAGCTTCCAGGGCCGGGACATCCGGCTGCTGCTGGCCAAGAACCCGGCCGGCTGGCTCGAAACGTTTTCCCTCATCGACCAGCCGCCGGCCCCGGTGATCCTCTCCGTCAACGCGCGCGGCGCCGACGGCACGGACACCTCCTGGCTCTGGGACGTGGACTACGGCCGGCTCGCCGGGCACCCGATCATGGTCATCGGCGACCGCAAGCTGGACCTCGCGGTCCGCCTGGAGGTCGCGGGCGTGGACTTCCGCGTGTGCGAGACGCTCGACGAGGCCGTCACGGTGGCCCCGCCCGGCCAGATCGAGCTGATCGCCAACTACACCGCGTTCCAGGACGTCCGCCGCCGCGTCGGCAACTGACCCGACACGACCCCGCAGAAGGACTTGCAGCATGACTGACAGCAGCCTGCGTCTGGTCTGGGTCTACCCGGACCTGCTCAGCACCTACGGCGACCAGGGCAACGTCCTCGTCGTCGAGCGCCGCGCCCGCCAGCGCGGACTCAGCGTCGAGCGCGTCGACGTGCGCAGCGACCAGCCCGTACCGACCTCCGGCGACATCTACCTCATCGGCGGCGGCGAGGACCGGCCCCAGCGGCTCGCGGCCGAGCGGCTGGTCCGCGACGGCGGCCTGAGCCGGGCGGCGGCCAACGGCGCGATCATCTTCTCGGTGTGCGCCGGTTACCAGATCCTGGGCCACGAGTTCGTCAACGACGTCGGCGAGCGCCAGGCCGGCCTCGGCCTGCTCGACGTGACCACGGTCCGCGGCGAGGGCGCCCGCTGCGTCGGCGACGTGCTCGCCGACATCGACCCGCAGCTGGGCCTGCCCCAGCTCACCGGGTTCGAGAACCACCAGGGCGTCACCCACCTCGGCCCGACCGCCCGCCCGTTCGCCCGGACCGTCTTCGGCAACGGCAACGGCACCGGCGACGGCACCGAGGGCGCGTACAACGACACCGTCTTCGGCACCTACATGCACGGTCCCGTGATGGCGCGGAACCCGCAGGTGGCGGATCTGCTCCTGAAGCTGGCGCTGGACGTCAACGCGCTGCCGCCGACGGACGACCGCTGGTACGAGGCGCTGCGCGCCGAGCGCATCGCCTCGGCCACCCAGCCGGCCTGACGGACCGTCGAACCGCACGTCTGAGCGCCCTTACGCACATTGGATTCGTCAGTAAATACGGTGTCCAATCTGCGGACATCCGGTTCGGCCCCGCCACCCTGCACCGATAGGGTGGCGGGGATCCAGCCGGACGACGTGGTCCGGGAGTCGGCCCACGTTGCAAAGGTTTTTGGGCTATGCGCATTGGTGTGCTCACCTCCGGCGGAGACTGCCCCGGTCTGAACGCCGTCATCCGGTCCGTCGTGCACCGCGCCGTCGTCGACCACGGTGACGAGGTCATCGGCTTCCACGACGGGTGGAAGGGCCTCCTGGAGTGCGACTACCGCAAGCTGGACCTCGACTCGGTGGCGGGCATCCTCGCCCGCGGCGGCACCGTGCTCGGTTCCTCGCGGGTCCAGCCCGCACATCTGGTCGACGGCGTCGAGCGCGCCAAGGGCCATGTCGCCGACCTCGGCCTCGACGCGATCATCCCGATCGGCGGCGAGGGCACCCTCAAGGCGGCGAACCTGCTCTCCGAGGCCGGCCTGCCGATCGTGGGCGTCCCGAAGACCATCGACAACGACATCGCCTCGACCGATGTCACCTTCGGCTTCGACACCGCCGTCACCGTGGCCACCGAGGCCCTCGACCGGCTGAAGACCACCGCCGAGTCCCACCAGCGGGTGCTGATCGTCGAGGTCATGGGCCGCCACACCGGCTGGATCGCCCTGCACTCCGGCATGGCGGCAGGCGCGCACGCGATCGTCGTGCCCGAGCGCCCCTTCGACATCGACGAGCTGACCGCCCGGGTCGGCGCCCGCTTCGAGGACGGCAAGCGCTTCGCGATCGTCGTGGTCGCCGAGGGCGCGAAGCCCCGCGAGGGCGGCTCGATGGAGTTCACCACCGCGGGCAAGGACATCTACGGCCACGAGCGCTTCACCGGCGTGGCCAACCAGCTCTCCGCGGAGCTGGAGCGGCGCCTGGGCAAGGAGGCCCGGCCGGTCATCCTCGGCCACGTCCAGCGCGGCGGCACCCCGACCGCGTACGACCGCGTCCTCGCGACCCGCTTCGGCTGGCACGCGGTGGAGGCGGCGCACCGCGGCCAGTTCGGCATGCTGACGGCGCTGCGCGGCACCGACATCGAGCTGGTGCCGCTGGCGCGGGCCGTGGAGACCCTGAAGACGGTCCCGGCGGACCGCTACGCCGAGGCCGAGTGCGTGCTCTGAGGCGCGCTGCCACGCCCCGAACCGCCCCCGGTCGCAGTCGCGGCCGGGGGCGGTTCTAGTCTGGTGCGGACAACAAGCGCGAATCGGGCTCCAGGAGTAGACAAATGGATCACAGCGGGCACGGCATGACCATGGATCTGCCGCCGTTCACGCTGGGGCGGGCCCTGGAGTTCTCCCCCGACCTGTTCTTCCTGACCGGCTGTCTCGCCGCCCTCGGCCTGTACGGCTGGGGCGTGGCACGGCTGCGGCGGCGCGGGGACGCGTGGCCGGTGAGCCGGACGGTGCTCTGGGTCGTGGGCGTGCTGACCATCGCGCTGGTGATGTGCACCAGGCTCAACGACTACGGCATGGTCATGTTCAGCGTGCACATGGTGCAGCACATGGTGATCTCCATGCTCTCGCCGATCCTGCTGCTGCTCGGCGCGCCGGTCACGCTGGCACTGCGCGCGCTGCCGGTGGCCGGCCGGGGCAACACCGGCCCGCGCGAGCTGCTGCTGAAGCTGCTGCACAGCCGGTACATGCGGATCGTCACGCACCCGGCCTTCACGATCTCGATGTTCATCGCGAGCCTGTACGCGCTCTACTTCACGCCGCTGTTCGACACCCTGATGGGCTCCAAGGCCGGCCACATCGGGATGATGGTCCACTTCCTCATGGTGGGCCTGGTCTTCTTCTGGCCGATCATGGGCGTCGACCCGGGACCGCACCGGCCCGGTTATGTGATGCGCATGCTGGAGCTGTTCGCGGGGATGCCGTTCCACGCCTTCTTCGGCATCGCGATGATGATGGCGACCGAGCCGCTGGTCGAGGTGTACAAGAACCCGCCGGCCTCCCTCGGGATCGACGCGCTCTCGGACCAGAACGCGGCGGGCGGCATCGCCTGGGCGTTCAGCGAGATCCCGTCCGTGCTGGTGCTGATCGCGCTGGTCTACCAGTGGTACCACTCCGAGCAGCGGCAGGCGGTCCGCAAGGACCGGGCGGCGGACCGGGACGGCGACAAGGAGCTGGAGGCGTACAACGCGTACCTCGCCTCGCTCCAGGGCCGCGCACAGTAGCGCGGGGAGCGCGCACGGGGGTGGCGCACGCCCCTCCTCCGGGGTCACGATGGCTTCGAGGAGGGCGGAGCGATGATGTCCGGTTCCACGAAGACGATGGCGGCGGTCACCGCCGCGGCCCTGGTGCTCACCACGGCCTACACGGTGGCGCTCGGCAGCAGCGGCTGGCTCTGGTTCGGCTGGGTGATCCTCGGCGTGGCCACGATCGGGATGGCCGCCGCCGACAGCGGCGAGCCACAGGTCCGCCGCCCACGCCCGCGGCCGAAGCCCCAGCCCTGACCCGCACCCGGCGCCGGTGGACGGCCCGCCTCACCGCGCGCCGGTGAGCAGCACCCACACCTGTCCCGGCGCGAAGGCCAGCGGGGCGCCGGCCGGGGTGGTGAAGACCGTGCCGGCGTTCGGGTCCGGGCGGCTCCAGCGGGCCTCGTACGCCCGGCCGTCGCGGAGCACCTGGGCGGTGCCGCCGCCGGTGGTGACGGTGTACGGGGAGACGGCGCCCAGGAAGTCGTGGAAGCGCGAGGCGCGCACCGTGACGTGCTGGACGACGACCGTGGCCGGCTTGAGCGGCCCGTCCGGGCGGCCGTCCATGGCGACCCGCCAGCCCCGCTCGGCGGGCGCCCAGGTGAAGGTGTAGCGGGCGGCGGGGAAGCGCACGGTGCGGCTGTCGACCGGGGTGCCGTCGGCCGGGGCGGGGCCGAAGCGGAAGCCGATGTCCTTGGCGTGGCCGGCGCCCGGCGCGGTGGCGAGCGCCCGGGCGGGCCGCAGGTAGAGGTTGTGCGGGGCGGCCCGCGCGGAGTCGCGGAGGAAGGCCCCGGGGGCGCCTGCCTCGTTCACCCGGTACAGCGGGGCGGCCTTCAGCAGCGGGGTCAGGGCGCTCTGGGCGCCGGAGTAGGCGAGGACGGGGCGGCCGAACTGGCGCAGCAGGGCGAGGTCGGACTCGCGGGCGCTGCGGACCGGGCCGATCCGCTCGGGGAGGTGCGAGGAGTAGACGCCCATGAGCCGGGTCTGGCCGGACTCGACCTGCTCGACGTAGACCAGGTCGGCGGCGGCGAGGCCGGTGTGCGGACGGGCCGGCGGCACGTTGTCGATCTTGACGGCCAGGACCGGGGCGGAGCGCGCGGGCAGTCCGGTGAACGGGGAGAGGCCACCGGGGCGCGGGGTGGCGGGCGCGGGTGTGGGCGTCGGGTGCGGCGTCGGCTCCGACGGGCCCGGGCCGGAGCAGCCGTACAGACCGGCGGCCGCCACGGCGCACAGCAGGGCGGTGGTGGCGGCTGCGCCGGGACGCCGGTGCCCGCGCGCGCCTGTCATCGGTCCCTCCCCACCAGTGGACCACGGCGGCGGCCTTGGTTACAAAGGGTTGGTCGGACGACGAACGGGGGTTGTCGGTGTTCTACTACGTCCTCAAGCACGTGCTGCTCGGTCCGCTTCTGAAGTTGCTGTTCCGGCCGCGTGTGGAGGGTCTGGAGCACGTCCCGGAGGAAGGCGCGGCGATCGTCGCCGGCAACCACCTGTCCTTCTCGGACCACTTCCTGATGCCGGTGGTGCTGGACCGCAGGATCACGTTCCTCGCGAAGCAGGAGTACTTCACGGGCCCCGGACTGAAGGGACGCCTGACGGCGGCGTTCTTCCGCAGCGCGGGGCAGATCCCGGTGGACCGCTCGGGCAAGGAGGCGGGCCGGGCCGCGATCCGCGAGGGGCTCGGGGTGCTCGGCCGCGGCGAGCTGCTCGGCATCTATCCCGAGGGGACCCGCTCGCCCGACGGGCGGCTCTACAAGGGCAAGGTGGGGGTCGCGGTGATGGCGCTCACCGCCGGGGTGAAGGTGGTGCCCTGCGCGATGCTCGGGACCTTCGAGATCCAGCCGCCCGGGCGGGTGCTGCCGAGGATCCGGCGGGTCACCATCCGCTTCGGGGAGCCGATGGACTTCTCCCGCTTCGCGGGGATGGAGGGCGAGCGGGCGGTGGTCCGGGCGGTCACGGACGAGATCATGTACGAGATCCTCGCGCTGTCCGGGCAGGAGTACGTCGACGAGTACGCGGCGAAGGTGAAGGCGGCGGACGACGCGGGGCGGGAGCCCCGGAAGTTCCCGCGGGCGGAACGCTGAGGGCGGATCCGCGCACGGCGAAAGTGCCTGGGCGGCCCGGACCCCGGCCCGTAGCGTCCCCCGCATGACCAAGGGAAACGCGTTCGTGCTGGGAGCGACGGGACAGATCGGACGGGCGGCCGTGCGGGCGCTCGTCGCGGACGGATGGGAGGTGACCGCCGCCTCGCGCCGGGGCGGCCGGGACGAGGGCTGGCCGGCGGAGGTCCGGTCGGTGGCGGTGGACCGCACGGAGGAGGGGGCGCTGGCGGCGGCGCTCGGCGCGGGCACCGACGTCCTGGTGGACGTGGTGGCGTACGACGCCGGGCAGGGGCGGCAGCTGACCGGGCTCGCGGAGCGGATCGGCTCGGCGGTGGTGATCTCCAGCGTCTCGGTCTACCAGGACGCTCAGGGCCGCAACTTCGACACGCAGGACGAGCCGGACGGCTTCCCGCGCTACCCGGTGCCGATCCCGGAGACCCTGGGAACGGTCGCGCCGGGCGACGCTTCGTACAGCACCCGGAAGGTGGCCCTGGAGCGGGAGCTGCTCGCGGCGGGCGAGGCGCTGCCGACGACCGTGCTGCGGGCGGCGGCCGTGCACGGCCCGTACAGCCCGGGGCCGCGCGAACTGTGGTTCGTGAAGCGGGCCCTGGACGGGCGCCCGGTGCGGATCCTGGCGGAGGGCGGGCGGTCGGTCTTCCACCCGGTGCACTCCGCCAACCTGGCGGAGCTGGTCCGGCTCGCCGCCGCGCGGCCGGGGACCCGGGTGCTCAACGCCGCCGACCCCGAGGCGCCGACGGTCGCCGAGATCGGTGCGGCGGTCGACGCGGCGATGGGCGTGCGCAGCGAGACGGTCGTGTTCGAGGGGGCCCCGGGGAAGGACGGGGTCGGCCTCACCCCGTGGACGGCGCCCCATCCGGTGGTCTGCGACATGGCGGCGGCGGAGCGGGAGCTGGGCTACCGGCCGGTGGTGGGCTACGCGGAGTCGCTGCCGGGGACGATCGACTTCCTGACCGCGGCGGTGGCGGGGCGGGACTGGCGCGAGGCCTTCCCGGGTCTGGCGAAGTACGGCGTGGACTTCTTCGACTACGCGGCGGAGGACGCCTGGCTGGCCGGGCGCTGACACGCGGAGGGGCGGCCGCCGTACGGCGACCGCCCCTCTCCTGTGCTGCGGGTGTTACGGCTGGGGCGTGGCGTGCGGCTCGCACGTCACGTCCTGGCTGTCCACCTTGCCGGTGAGCAGGTACGTCTCGACCCGGGGGTTGATGCAGGGGTTCACCAGACCGGTGACGCCGTGCGAGCCCGCGTTCTTCTCGGTGATGAGACGCGAGTTCTTGAAGCGCTTGTGCAGCTCGACCGCGCCGGCGTACGGCGTGGCCGCGTCACGCTCGGACTGGACGATGAGCACGGGCGGCAGGCCCTTGCCGGTCTTGACCTGGGTCGGCTTCTGCTGCGGCGCGGACCAGGTGGCGCACGGCAGGTTCATCCAGGCGTTCGCCCAGGTCATGAACGGGTACTTCTCGTGGAGGCGGGAGTTGTCCCGGTCCCACTTGTTCCAGTTCGTCGGCCACGCGGAGTCGGCGCACTCGACGGCGGTGTAGACGGCGTTGCCGTTCTCCGACGCGATGTTGCCGGCGGTGTCCGTGAGGTCCGCCGCAGCGCCGTCGATCAGCGGCTGCGGGTCACCCGCGGCGTAGGCGCTCCAGGCCTCGGCGACCGGGACCCACGAGGAGTCGTAGTACGGCGCGCTCTGGAAGAAGCTGATGAGCTCCGCCGGACCGACCTTGCCGCCGAGGGGGTTCTGCTTGGCGGCGGCGCGCAGCTTCACCCACTGCTGCTGCACCTCCTCGAGCGTCTTGCCGAGGTGGTAGGCGTCGTCGTGCTGGGCGACCCAGGTCATCCAGTCCTTCAGACGGCCCTCGAAGGCGATGTCCTGCTCCAGGTTGGCCTGGTACCAGATGTTGCTCTTCGCCGGGTTGACCACGGAGTCGACGATCATGCGACGCACGTGGTCCGGGTACAGCGTGCCGTAGACGGCGCCCAGGTAGGTGCCGTACGAGACGCCGATGAAGTTGAGCTTCTTCTCGCCGAGCGCGGCCCGGATGACGTCGAGGTCACGGGCGGTGTTGCGCGTCGTCATGTAGGGCAGCATGTCGCCGCTCTTCTCGGCGCAGCCCTTGGCGTACTCCGCGGCCAGCTTGCGCTGGGCGAGCTTGTCCGCCTCGGTGTCCGGGACCGGGTCGAGCTTGGGGCCCTTGACGAACTCGGTCGGGTCGACGCAGGAGATGGGCGCCGAGTGGCCGACACCGCGCGGGTCGAAGCCCACGAAGTCGTACGCCTTCGAGGTGTTCACCCAGAGCGGGTTCTTGGTGGTGACCCGGCGCGGGAAGCGCAGGCCGGAGCCGCCGGGGCCGCCGGGGTTGTAGAGCAGGGCGCCCTGGCGCTCGGCGGCGGTGCCGGTGGACACGGCACGGTCGACGGCGAGCTTGATCTTCTTGCCGTGGGGCTTGGCGTAGTCGACCGGAACGGTCACCCAGCCGCACTGGATGGGCTTGGCGAAGCCCCAGTCGGCGGGGCAGTCCTGCCAGTCGATGCCGGCCTTGGCGGCCTCGGCGGCGGCGATGGTCGCACCGCGCGCCTCGTCGTCGCGGTCGTGGCCGGTGACGGCACCGGCCGTCGGCGCGGCGAGCGCGGTCGCCATGAGCGTGCCCGCTATCAGAGTGCCGGCGGAGCCGAGCACTGCTGTACGTCTCAAGTGGTTCCTCCCCCTCATTGGGCGCCACCCCCGTGGCAGCGCCGCAGTGGGCTGTCCGGGGGATCCTTTCGTCCTTGGGGCCTCCGGTAAAAGGGCGTACACGTGTTTCTTTGCCGAACCAATAACCGGAGAGCGGTGTACCGCTGAGCGGAACTCACTTCGGGGCGAGCAGCTCCAGCCCCTCGTCCAGGGCCCGTCGGAGGGCGAGGGCGTCCGGCGCGACCGCGCTGACCAGGGCGGCGGGGCCGGCGAGGGGGACGAGCACGGCGTGGTCGCCGAGCAGTCGCGGCTCCGGCGGTTTGCCCGCTTCGCCCCCTTCTGTCGTGAAGTGCGGGTCCACCACGAGGAGTTGCCCGGTGGCCCGGTGACCGCCCAGGACGGCGGGTCCGTCCCAACCGTCGGACGCTCCGGGACCGTATCCCAGCTCCTGGTCGAACAGCGGACGGCCGGCGATCCGCACGGTCAGCCGGGTGGCGAGGGTGCCGGGCCGCTCGCCGTGCCGGCCGAGGATCTGTTCCTCCCGGAGCACGAGCCGTGCGTCGGCGGCGAGGTCGACCGTGGTCCGCATGGCCAGCTCCGAGCCCGCCGCCGAGACCAGCTGCTCGGGCAGCCAGCGCAGCTCCGCGCCCGCGCCGACGGTGAGCGCGATGTCGTAGGTGGCGGGGCCGCCGACGGGGCCCGGCAGGGCGACGGTCGCGGCGGCGGAGTCCACCAGGAGCCGCGCCCCGTCCCGTACCTCGGCCGTCAGGGCGAGCCGGTCACCGCCGAGCGGGGCGCTCATGGCGCCGACGACGGTGACCCGGGTGTACGGGCCGGGGGCGCGGGTGCGGCGCAGGGCGAGCGGCCCGTCGCTCCGCAGGACGGGCAGCGAGCCGTCGGGCGCGGCGACGATCCGGGCGGTGGCGCGCAGGCTCATGCGGCCCACGCGGCGAGACGGGCCCGGACCCAGTCGGCGACCGGGCCGACGCCCGCCTCGGAGCGCAGCGAGGTGAAGGCGACCGGCAGCTCGCCGCGTTGCGCGGCGGCGTCGCGGGCCATCCGCTCCAGGTCGGAGCCGACGTACGGGGCGAGGTCGGTCTTGTTGACGACGAGGAGGTCGGCGGTGGTGACGCCGGGGCCGCCCTTGCGCGGGATGTCGTCGCCGCCGGCGACGTCGATGACGAAGATCTGGGCGTCGACCAGGCCCTTGGAGAAGGTGGCGGTGAGGTTGTCGCCGCCGGACTCGACGAGGACGAGGTCGAGCGGGCCCACGGAGTCCTCGAGCTCCTCGACGGCTTCGAGGTTGGCGGAGATGTCGTCGCGGATCGCCGTGTGCGGACAGGCGCCGGTCTCGACGGCCTGGATGCGCTCGGGCGGCAGCACGGCCTCGCGGAGCAGGAACTCGGCGTCCTCGCGGGTGTAGATGTCGTTGGTGACGACGGCGAGGGAGAAGCGGTCGCGCAGCTCGCGGCAGAGGGCGGCGACGGTGGCGGTCTTCCCGGACCCGACGGGCCCGCCGAGACCGATGCGCAGGGCGCGGCGGGCGCCGTCGGGACGGTGGGCGTCGGCGGAGACGGCGTGGATGTGGTCGTTGCCGTGGTCGAGGTGCATGGGTGGGCTCCAGCTCCAGGTCTCGGATGGGGGTCGTCGGGCCGGGTCGACGGTCGCTCGGCGCGTCGGGGCGGCGGCCCGGTGGGGCGGGTCAGGAGGCGAACAGGCGGACCGGCCAGCTCGCGTGGTGTTCGGCGGTGAGGTCGAGCAGCGGGGCCGAGGCGGCGGGCAGCGCGTGGACGTCGCTCTCGCGGGCCGCCGAGGCGGCGCGCGCGGCGATCCGGTCCAGGTCGGGCGCGAGCCGGGCGAGGACCGCGGTGGCCTGGAAGGGGTCGAGGCCGAGCAGGCGCACGGCGGCGGTGGCCGGGCCGCTCACCGTCTCGTACCCCACGCAGTGCGCGGCGTCCTCGGGGTCGAGCCCGGCCACCCGGGCCGCGGTCCCGAGCACGACCGGCTGGTGGGCGCCGCGCGGGAACGCGGCGGCCAGCCGGTCGAGTTCGGGGCTCGGCCAGGCGGCGCGGGCCGCCCGCATCATCTGCCGGCCGAGTCTGCGTGCGGTGGCGCGCAGGGCGGGCGAGGGGGTGCGGGCGTCGGCGGCGGCGTCGAGCTCGTAGGGGTCGGCACCGAGCGCCGCCGAGGCGGCGAGCGCCGCCGAGGTGAGCCCGGTGGTGTGCAGCCTGCCGCGGCAGAACGCCTCCAGGTCGGCGGCGTCCTTGAGGCGGCCGGCCTTGACGGCCGCCTCGGCGCCGCCCGAGTGGGCGTGCCCGCCGGCGGGGAAGCGCCCGTCGGCGAGCACGAGGAGTGCGGATCTCATGGTGGTCCGGGGTCCGTCAGAAGAGGAAGTAGCGCTGGGCCATGGGCAGTTCGGCGGCGGGTGCCGGTTCGACCGGTTCGCCGTCGATGGTCACCGAGAAGGTGTCGGCGTCGACCTCGACCCGGGGCAGGGCGTCGTTCTCCCGCATGTCGGCCTTGGTCACCCGGCGGGTGGAGCCGATCGCGGTGAACTCCTTGTGCAGGCCCAGCCTCCGCGGCAGGTCGTCCTCGATCGCCGCCTCGGCGACGAAGTTGACCGAGCCGGCCGCGGCCGCCCGCCCCAGCGCGCCGAACATCGGCCGGGGCAGCACCGGTTGGGGCGTGGGGATGGAGGCGTTGGCGTCGCCCATCTGCGCGTAGGCGATCTGGCCGCCCTTGACGACGACGAGCGGCTTGACCCCGAAGAAGGCGGGCTCCCACAGCACCAGGTCGGCCAGCTTGCCGGGTTCGACCGAGCCGACGAGGTGGCCCATGCCCTGGGCGACGGCCGGGTTGATCGTGTACTTGGCGACATAGCGCCGGGCCCGGTGGTTGTCGGCGGCGCCGTCGCCGGGGAGCGCGCCGCGCCGCTTCTTCATCACATGGGCGGTCTGCCAGGTCCGCATGATCACCTCGCCGATGCGCCCCATGGCCTGGGAGTCGGAGGAGATGATCGAGATGGCCCCGAGGTCGTGCAGGACGTCCTCGGCGGCGATGGTCGAGGGCCGGATGCGGGACTCGGCGAAGGCGAGGTCCTCGGGGACGGCCGGGTTGAGGTGGTGGCAGACCATCAGCATGTCGAGGTGTTCCTCGATGGTGTTGACGGTGTGCGGCCGGGTCGGGTTGGTCGAGCTGGGCAGTACGTGCGGCTCGGAGACCACGGTGATGATGTCGGGCGCGTGCCCGCCGCCCGCGCCCTCGGTGTGGTACGCGTGGATGGTGCGGCCACCGATGGCGGCGAGGGTGTCGCCGACGAAGCCGGCCTCGTTGAGGGTGTCGGTGTGGATGGCCAGCTGGGCGCCGGTCTCCTCGCAGACGCTCAGACAGGCGTCGATGACGGCCGGGGTCGCCCCCCAGTCCTCGTGGATCTTGAATCCGAGCGCACCGCCGCGCAGTTGGGAGTGCATGGCCTCCCGGGACGTGGTGTTGCCCTTGCCGAGCAGACCGATGTTGACGGGGAAGGTGTCCAGGGCCTCGAACATCCGGGCCATGTGCCAGGGGCCGGGGGTGATCGTGGTGGCCTTGGTGCCCTCGGCCGGTCCCGTCCCTCCGCCGACGAGGGTGGTCACCCCGGTGGCGAGGGCCTGTTCGACGACGGTCGGCGAGATGAAGTGGACATGGGTGTCGACGGCTCCCGCGGTGACGATCCGCCCGTTGCCGACGATCACCTCGGTCTCGGGGCCGATGACGAGGTCGGGATGGACCCCGTCCATGGTGTCGGGGTTGCCGGCCTTGCCGAGGGCGGTGATCCGGCCGTCCCGGATGCCGATGTCGGCCTTGACGATCCCCCAGTGGTCGATGACCACGGCACCGGTGATCACGGTGTCGGGGGCGCCTTCGGCGCGGGTGGTGCGGGACTGGCCCATGGACTCCCGGATGACCTTGCCGCCACCGAACACGGCCTCCTCGCCGGCGCGGCCGGGACCGCCGCAGCGGTCCTCCTCGATCTCGACGAGCAGGTCGGTGTCGGCGAGCCGGATGCGGTCGCCGGTGGTGGGGCCGAACAGGTCGGCGTAGACGTCGCGTTGCAGCTCAGGCACGGTCTTCTCCGGTCGGCTCGGTGCGGTCGAGGGGGCCCGCGGTCTCGCCGCGCAGCCCCGGCACGATCCGGCGGCCGGCGATCGGCACGAGCTCGACCTCGACGGCTATGCCGGGCTCGAAGCGCACGGCGGTGCCCGCGGCGATGTTCAGGCGCAGCCCGCGGGCCTCGGCGCGGTCGAAGTCGAGCCCGGGATTGGCCTCGGCGAAGTGGTAGTGGGAGCCGACCTGGACGGGCCGGTCGGCGGCGTTGAGGACGGTGAGCCGGCGGACGGGGCGGCCCTCGTTGAGGGCCACGGGAGCGTCCGCGTACAGGATCTCTCCGGGGATCATCGGTCGCCGCCCCCTCAGATGATCGGTTCGTGGACGGTGACGAGCTTGGTGCCGTCGGGGAAGGTGGCCTCGACCTGGACGTCGTGGATCATCTCGGGGATGCCGTCCATCACCTCGTCCCGGGTGAGCACCTTGCGCCCGGAGGCCATGAGCTCGGCGACGGTGCGCCCGTCGCGGGCGCCCTCCAGGACGTGGGAGGTGATCAGTGCGACGGCCTCGGGGTGGTTGAGCAGCACGCCTCGCGCCCGGCGCTTCTCCGCCACGTCCGCCGCTACATGGATGAGCAGTCTTTCCTGCTCGTGAGGGCTGAGTTGCACGCTTCCACCTCGCTGTCGTCCACCGGGTATGGCTCCCGGACGCAGCGGACCCTAGCGGCCTTCAACACTCTGTTGACCTGCTGGGATGCACCGCTGCGCCAGACATTGCACGTTAGGGCGGAAGTTTTTCCTGCTCGTTAACTCCGACTTTGCGTCCACGTGGAGATCAGCCCGACGGCGTACCCGGGTCGCGGTGGTGCGCCGCGATGCCGAAGCGGTGCTGTTCACCCGGAGCGGACGCCATCGGATGCACGACGGCCACCGAGCTGACCGCCTGCTCCTCGACCGGATGCTCGGCCGACTCGAGAAGCTCCAGGTCAGCGGCGGAGACCAGGGCGACGAGCGGTTTGCCGTGGCGGGTGACGACCACGCGCTCATTGCCGTAGACGACACGGTTGATCAGATCGGCGAGCTCTGCGCGCGCTTGCGTCACCGGAATCTCGTAGGCCATGCTCCTCATCTTACGACCTGTACGTCCTGTACATTTTTTACAGACAGAGGAGTACGCCATGCCCGAGGCCCGCCACGTCCTTCCCGAGTTCACCGAGCGCACCGGCTACGGCAGCCGCACGCTCGACCCCTACTCCAAGCTGCTGGAAGGCCGGATCGTCTTCCTCGGCACCCCGGTGGACGAGACCGCGGCCAACGACGCCATCGCCCAGTTCCTGCACCTCGAGTACGACGCCCCCGAGCAGCCGGTCTCCCTCTACATCAACTCCCCCGGCGGCTCGGTCAGCGCGATGACCGCCGTATACGACACGATGCGCACGCTCTCCTGCGAGGTGGAGACCACCTGCCTCGGCCAGGCCGTCGGCCCCGCGGCCGTTCTGCTCGCGGCCGGCGCGCCCGGGCGGCGCCTGGCGCTGCCGGGGGCCCGGATCGTCCTCCAGCAGCCCGCCATGGACGAACCGTTGCGAGGCCAGCCCAGCGATCTGGACATCCACGCGCGGGAATTGCTGCGCCAGCGCGAGCTGATCGTCGGACTGCTCGCCGAGCACACCGGCCAGAGCCGGGGACGGACGGAGTCCGACATCGACCGGACCACCGTGCTCGACGCGCCGGCCGCGCTGGCGTACGGCCTGGTGGACCACGTGGTTCAGAGCCGCGGCCACTCCCTCGGCGCCGGGGAGAGGTGATCCCCCGTGGTCCCGGAGCTTCCGCCGCTGCCCGCGCTGACCCGCGCCGAGGGCGAGTTCATCGACACCTACCTCGAAGTCGTCGACCTCCTGGGGCGAATCAATCCATCCAGGACCTCGCATACCTATGGGGCACTCCGGGCCGCTCAGGCGCTGGTGGGACGGGCGACGGCCCTCCGTGACGCGCTGACACTCATGCATATGCGCGGCGAGAGCGAGGTCCACGCGGACACATTGGCGCACGCGTTACGGGTGTTGGACGGAGAGCGACGATCAGGCCGCGTCACCATCCCTCGGAAGTCCGCGAGTTGACACCGAGGCGTGTCGTGTCCAGGTCCACCCGGGGCACCCGGACCGCAGATTCACTCCCCCGTTCGGCGTAGTCGACGAATCGACATAGAGCTCAGACGAGTTGCGCAACAGGAGTACGCATCTGGCGGAATCGGGCGTTCCATCCCAGGTGCGGGGCTCGTAGCCCAAACCTCGGAAGATCGATAAACCTGACTGTCCACCCGTATGGATCAGTCGTGAGGAGCCTCACATATCGCCGTTTCAGCTCGGTTTTCGGCCCGGACGTGGGTCAAGATCCTCGACGACGACAAGCCCCCGCCACCCACGGCGGGGCGGTCCGGGCGGACGCCGAGTCCTGCCGCCGTCCCGGACGACTGGTCGACAGGAGTGGATCGGCAGGAGTGGAGGACCCGAGCAGTACGGGACGTTCTCGCAGTGGGGACGTTCCTTGGGGTGAAGCCGCGTCAGCGGCCGGGCAACTTCGTCTCGCCCGAACCCGACAGGTCATCCTTCACAGGCGGGCTGACGAAGGGTTGCGCATGACTGCGCAGATTCATGTCCCGTCCCTGCTGTCCCGGGCCGGAGCCGTCTCGGCTCTCACCCTCGCCGCCGTCGGCGGCACGCTGCTCGCCCCAGGAGTGGCGCCGGAGGCCCAGGCCGCGACCTCATACGCCAACAAGGCCTTGAACGTCGCCGCCTCGAAGCAGGGATCGCCTTACCGGTACGGCGCCTCAGGACCGAACCGTTTCGACTGCTCGGGCCTGACGCTCTACTCGTACAAGAAGGCGGGCAAGACGCTGCCCCGCACCGCGCAGCAGCAGTACAACAAGACCCGGCACATCTCGGGGGCCAGCCGGCAGAAGGGGGACCTGGTGTTCTTCCACTCCGGCGGAAGGATCTACCACGTCGGGATCTACGCGGGTAACAACAAGATCTGGCACTCGCCGAAGACCGGATCGTGGGTGAAGCTCGACCGGATCTGGAGCTCGAAGGTCTACTACGGCCGGGTGCGCTGACGCGCCGGCCCCGAACGACGGCGCGGGAGGAGCGCCCGGTGGCGCCGCCGGCCCCTCCTCCCGCCCGACCCCTACGCCGCGTGCGCCGCCGGCCAGGGCAGCCTGATCCACACCGTCTTGCCGCCCTCGTCGGTGGGCGTCACCGAGAGCCGCCCGCCCGCCTCCGCCGCCAGATAGCGGATGATCACCATGCCGCGCCCGTTGTCCTGCTGCACCGCGGCGGGAAGCCGTCGCGGCCAGCGCGGATGGCTGTCGGTCACCCCGATGCGCAACTGCTCGTCGCGTTCCAGCCGGAGGTCGACCGTGAAGGTCGGCGACTGGCCGAACGTGTGCTGGACGGCGTTGGTCGCCAGTTCCGAGACGATGAGCCGCACCGTGTCCGCGGTGTCCCCCGCGTCGTCGAGCCCCCAGGATTCGAGGACGTCCGCGACGTATCTGCGGGCGGCGGCCACCGAGGCCGGGTCGCTCGGCAGCGTGACCGTTGCTTCCTGGTGATCTGCCATGGCGACGCTGTCCTTTCCCACCGGGGCCCGGCCCCGGATTGCGCTTCGCGTCAGGGTGCCACCGATCGTGCCGCCCTGGGCGGCGATCCACCAAGATATGCGCATATCTGTCGCCCGAAGCAGTGAACGCCCCGACGGGCGACCGGACAAGCGTGCGTGCCCCGGCGGTCAGGCCCCGGCGGGCGCCGTCCGTACGATCGTCTCGACGGCCTGCTCGATCTCCGCGTCGTCGAGGTCCGCGCGGGCCGTCAGACGCAGCCGGGAGATGCCGTCCGGGACCGACGGCGGCCGGAAGCAGCCGACGCCCAGACCCCGCTCGCGGCAGTCCGCCGCCCACTGCAGCGCCTCCTGCGGGCCCGGCGCGCGGACCGAGACCACGGCCGCGTCGGGATGCGCGGCGGTCAGACCCGCCTCCGTCAGCCGCCGGTGCAGGCTCGCCGCCACCTCCCGGGCCCGGGCGGCGAGACCCGGCTCGGCCGCGATCAGCCGCAGGCTGGCGAGGGCGCCGGCCGCGGCCGCCGGAGCGAGCCCCGTGTCGAAGATGAAGGTGCGGGCCGCGTTGACCAGGTGCTCGATGACCCGGGCCGGGCCGAGGACGGCGCCGCCCTGGCTGCCGAGGGACTTGGAGAGGGTGAGGGTGGCGACCACGTCCGGGTCGCCCGCGAGGCCCGCCTCCTTCAGCGCGCCGCGCCCGCCCTCCCCCAGCACGCCGAAGCCGTGCGCGTCGTCGACGACCAGGCCCGCACCGTGCGCCCGGCACGCGGCGGCGAGCCCGGCGAGCGGCGCCCGGTCGCCGTCCACGGAGAAGACCGAGTCGCTGACCACGAGGGCCCGGCGCCCCGGGTGGGCACCGAGGGTCTTGGCGACGGCCTCGGGGTCGGCGTGCGGGACCACGGCCGTCTCGGCGCGCGCGAGGCGGCAGCCGTCCACGATCGAGGCGTGGTTGCCGGCGTCCGACACGATCAGCCCGTCACGGGCGCTCAGCGCGGTGAGCGCGGCCAGGTTGGCGGTGTAGCCGGAGGAGAAGACGAGAGCCGCCTCGAAGCCGGTGAACTCGGCGAGTTCGCGTTCCAGGCGGGCGTGCAGCCGGGTGGAGCCGGTCACGAGCCGCGAGCCGGTCGAGCCGGCGCCCCAGCGGCGGGCCGCCTCGGCCGCCGCCTCGGTGATCTCCGGCCGGCGGGTCAGGCCCAGGTAGTCGTTGCCGGCCAGGTCGAGCAGCTCGGACTCGGCCGCCCGGGGGCGCAGGGTCCGCACCAGTCCCGCCTCCGCGCGCTGCCGTGCCGCGGCGTCGGTCCAGTCGAAGGCGGCCGCACGCGGGTCCCGCCCCTCCCTCGGGTCCTGCGGGGCATCGGGGTACGAGGGCATGGCGGATCCTTTTGTAGGCAGCGCACAGACCCTAACCGGCGCGGGCCGAGGTCAGGGTGTGGCCATACACACACCTCAAACGGCGCCGTTTGTTCAGATCCTCCTTGGCCGCGGGGTGTGCGGTAGGCCAGGATCAGCGCTTATGGACCTGCTGAACACGCTGGTGGAGAAGGGGCTGCGGCGCGAGTCGCCGACCCGTGAAGAAGCGCTCGCCGTACTGGCGACCTCCGACGACGACCTGCTCGATGTGGTGGCTGCGGCCGGCAAGGTGCGCCGGCAGTGGTTCGGGCGCCGGGTGAAGCTCAACTACCTGGTCAACCTGAAGTCCGGCCTGTGTCCGGAGGACTGCTCGTACTGTTCCCAGCGCCTCGGCTCCACGGCGGGGATCCTCAAGTACTCGTGGCTGAAGCCGGACGAGGCCTCCGCCGCGGCGGCGGCCGGGGTCGCCGGCGGTGCGAAGCGGGTCTGCCTGGTGGCGAGCGGCCGCGGTCCGACGGACCGTGACGTGGAGCGGGTCGGCAAGACGATCGAGGCCATCAAGGAGGCGAACGAGGGCGTGGAGGTCTGCGCCTGCCTCGGTCTGCTCTCGGACGGCCAGGCGGAGCGGCTGCGGGAGGCCGGCGCCGACGCGTACAACCACAACCTGAACACGTCCGAGGCCACGTACGCGGACATCACCAAGACCCACACCTACGCGGACCGCGTGGACACCGTGCAGAAGGCGCACGCGGCGGGCCTGTCCGCCTGCTCGGGCCTGATCGCGGGCATGGGCGAGACCGACGAGGACCTGGTCGACGTCGTCTTCGCGCTGCGCGAGCTGGACTCCGACTCGGTGCCGGTCAACTTCCTGATCCCCTTCGAGGGCACCCCGCTCGCCAAGGAGTGGAACCTCACCCCGCAGCGCTGCCTGCGGATCCTCGCGATGGTCCGGTTCGTCTGCCCGGACGTCGAGGTGCGGATCGCCGGCGGCCGCGAGGTCCACCTGCGGTCGATGCAGCCGCTGGCGCTCAACATCGCCAACTCCATCTTCCTCGGCGACTACCTGACCAGCGAGGGCCAGGCCGGCCAGGCCGACCTGGACATGATCGCGGACGCCGGCTTCGAGGTGGAGGGCGCGGGCACGACGACGCTGCCGGCCCACCGCGCGGACGCTGCCGCGGCGGCGGGCGGCGGCTGCGGATCCGCCGCCGCGGGCTGCGGCTCGCACGCCGAGGCGGGCGAGGCGGGCGGCGGCTGCGGTCCGTGCGGGGCCACGGCTCCCGCTCCCGCTCCGGCCGCCGACGCCGCCCGCACGGACCTGGTGGCGGTGCGCCGCCGGGGCGCCGGCACGGACCTCGCCCCGAATGCGTAACGAGGAACTGCTGGCCCTGGACCGGGCGCACGTCTGGCACCCGTACGGCCCCATGCCGGGCCGTGCGGAGCCGCTGGTCGTCGCGTCCGCGTCCGGGGTACGGCTCCGGCTCGCCGAACCGGCCGAGGGACAGGCCGAGTTGATCGACGGCATGTCCTCGTGGTGGTCGGCGATCCACGGCTACAACCACCCCGTTCTCAACGAGGCGGTGCGCGGTCAGCTCGACCGGATGAGCCATGTGATGTTCGGCGGGCTCACCCACGAGCCGGCCGTGCGGCTCGCCGCCCGCCTGGTCGAGATCACGCCCGAGCCGCTGCGGCACGTCTTCCTCAGCGACTCCGGTTCGGTTGCGGTCGAGGTCGCCGCCAAGATGTGCCTCCAGTACTGGCGTTCGGTCGGCCGCCCCGGCAAGCGGCGGCTGCTCACCTGGCGGGGCGGCTACCACGGCGACACCTGGCAGCCGATGTCGGTGTGCGACCCCGAGGGCGGGATGCACGAGCTGTGGTCCGGCGTCCTGCAGCGGCAGGTCTTCGTCGACGCGCCTCCCGTCGTGTACGAGGAGTCGTACGCGGATCTGCTGCGCGAGGCGATCGGGCGGCACGCGGACGAACTGGCCGCCGTGATCGTGGAGCCGGTGGTGCAGGGGGCGGGCGGCATGCGCTTCCACTCCTCCGACTACCTGCGCGTCCTGCGGGAGGCGTGCGACGAGCACGACGTCCTGCTGGTCTTCGACGAGATCGCGACCGGGTTCGGGCGGACGGGTGCGCTGTTCGCCGCCGACCACGCCGGGGTCTCGCCGGACGTGATGTGCGTGGGCAAGGCGCTGACCGGCGGCTATCTGTCGATGGCCGCGACGCTGTGCACGGGCCGCGTCGCCGAGGGCATCTCGCGCGGCGAGGTCCCCGTGCTGGCCCACGGCCCCACCTTCATGGGCAACCCGCTGGCCTCGGCGGTCGCCCTCGCCTCGATCGACCTGCTCCTCTCACAGGACTGGCGGACCGAGGTCAAGCGCATCGAGGCCGGCCTCCGCGAGGGCCTCGCGCCCGCCGCCGGCCTGCCGGGCGTCCGCGACGTCCGGGTCCTCGGCGCGATCGGAGTCGTCCAGCTCGACCACGAGGTCGACATGACGGCGGCGACTCGGGCGGCGGTCCGGGCGGGGGTGTGGCTGCGGCCGTTCCGGGACCTGATCTATACGATGCCGCCGTTCGTGACGGGGGACGAGGACGTGACCCGCATCACGGAAGCGGTAAGAGCAGCAGCCCACGAGGGCTGACCCTCCGGGGCGGGGCCCGGCCACCCGGGCCCTGCATCGGCCCCCGGCCCGCCGCAGGCCTCGCGTCCGCGAGTTGTGGGCCGCCCCCCGTTGTGGGCATTCGTTCCGCTGGGGCGGAACGGGTGGGCACAACGGGCGGCGCCCTTTGCCGGGCCTAGGCTTCCGCGCCCTGACCCGCACCCCTAGGTGCGGTGCGGTCGTGGTGCGGGCCAAGGCACTGGGAGCGGAGGCGCCGCTAAGGGCGCCGTCCCGTGTGCCCACCCGTCCCGCCCTGCGGGACGATTGCCCACACGGGGGTGGGCGGAGGCGGCGCGTCGTGTCCATGAGCAGCAGTTGGAAAGGAAACCCCCTATGACCGTCATCGTCGTCTCCGGCACCGGCACCGAGATCGGCAAGACCATCGTCACCGCCGCCCTCGCCGCCACGGCAACGGCCGCCGGCCGCTCCGTGGCCGTCCTGAAGCCCGCCCAGACGGGCGTCGCGCCGGGCGAGCCCGGCGACGTGGACGAGGTGGCGCGCCTCGCCGGCGTCGCCGCGACGGCGGAGCTCGCCCGGTTCCCGGAGCCGTTGGCGCCGGCGACCGCGGCCCGCCGCGCCGGCATGGCCCCGGTCGGCCCCGCAGCGGTCGCCGAGGCGGCCCGCAAGCTGGCGGAGGAGCACGACCTGGTCCTGGTGGAGGGCGCCGGCGGCCTCCTCGTACGCTTCGACGACGACGGCGGAACCCTCGCCGACGCGGCCCGCCTCCTCGACGCCCCCGTACTCGTCGTCGCCCCCGCGGGGCTCGGCACCCTCAACTCCGTCACGCTGACGGCGGAGGCCCTCCGCGCCCGCGGGATCGAGCAGTTGGGCGTGGTGGTCGGCAGCTGGCCCGAGGAGCCGGACCTGGCGGCCCGGTGCAATCTGGAGGACCTCCCGGAGGCCGCCGGCGCACCGCTCCTCGGCGCCGTACCGGCGGGCGCGGGTGCGCTCGACGGCGAGGAGTTCCGCGCCGCGGCGGCCGGCTGGCTGGCTCCCGCGCTGGGCGGTACGTGGGACGCGGCGGAGTTCTCCGTACGCTGAGCACATGCGTGCCCGAGTTCAGGAGATCGTCTTCGACTGCGCCGACCCCGCCGCCCTCGCCCGCTTCTGGGCGGCGCTGCTCGGCGGCGTCCCGGTCCACCGCAGCCCCGACTGGTCGTACGTCGAACCACCTCGTTTCGTCCGGATCGCCTTCCAGAAGGTCCCGGAGGGCAAGGTGGTGAAGAACCGGGTCCATCTGGACGTGGAGGTGGCCGACCCGGTGGCGGCGGCCGAGGAGGTGCGGGCGCTGGGCGCGCGCCGTTCGGGCGGTCCGGTGACGGACGAGCAGGGCACGTTCCAGGTGATGCACGACCCGGAGGGCAACGAGTTCTGCTTCGTGACGCCTTGAACGGCCTCGCCGGAGGCCGTCGCGGCGCGCCGGTGCACCGGTGCGCCCCCGCGCGGGAGCGCGGGGACGTGGCAGGCTGATGGCACGTCGACCCGGAGGTGCCACCGTGGTGTTCCCGTTCCGCTTCGCCGTCAACATGCTCACCGCGGGAACGGGTCCCGAGTGGCGGGCGCGCTGCCGCCGTGCCGAGGAGCTGGGGTACGACCTGATCCTCGTCGCGGACCACCTCGGGATGCCCGCCCCGTTCCCCTCCCTGGTGGCGGCGGCCGAGGCCACGACCCGGCCCCGGCTCGGCACCTTCGTCCTCAACGCGGGTTTCTGGAACCCGGCGTTGCTGGCCCGCGAGGTGGCGACGACGGCGGCGCTGACCGGCGGGCGGCTCGAACTCGGCCTGGGCACGGGCTATGTGCGGGCCGAGCACGAGCAGGCCGGCATCCCGTTCCTGCCGCCGGGCGGCCGGGTCGACCATCTCGCCCGGACCGTCGAGGAGTTGACCGGGGCGCTGAAGGGCGACGAGAACACCCCGCGGACCCCGCTGCTCATCGGCGGGAACGGCAAGCGGGTGCTGCGGCTCGCCGCCCGGCACGCCGACGTCACGGCCTTCAGCGGCGGCCGGTTCACCGGCGAGGCGGTGACGGTGCTGACCGCCGAGCAGCTGGCCGAGCGGGTGGCGGCGTACCGGGGGTTCGAGCGGGAGGCGGGCCGGGAGACGCCCGCGGAGCTCAACCTGTTGATCCAGCGGGTGATCGTCACCGAGGACCGCCCGGCCGCGGCCGCCGAGTTCCTTCCGGTGGCGCCGTACCTCACCGAGGCGCAGGTCCTCGACCTGCCGATCCTCGCGATCGGCACGGTCCGCGAGATCGCCGACCGTCTGATCGGCCTGCGGGAGCGCTTCGGCTTCTCGTATCTGACGGTGCTCGAGCACGCGATGGAGGCCTTCGGGCCGGTGATCGCGGAGCTGCGGGGGTCCACCCCGTCCTGACCCGTGAAACACGTTCGACGGACGGGTAGGGGCGGTGGTGGGATGCGGGCATGGACGATCTTCGGATACGGGCCGCGGTGGCGGCCGACCTCGACGCCGTGCTCGCCTTCTGGAAGCTCGCCGCGGAGGGCACCAGCATCAGCGACGACCGCGCCGGGGTGGCGCGGCTCGTCGAGCGCGACCCCGGGGCGCTGCTGCTCGCGGAGCGGGACGGGGAGCTCGCGGGAACGGTGATCGCCGGCTTCGACGGCTGGCGGTGTCATCTCTACCGGCTCGCCGTGCATCCGGCCCATCGGCGCCAGGGCATCGGCGGCGCCCTGCTCGCCGCCGCGGAGGAACGTTTCGTACGGCTCGGCGGGCGGCGCGCGGACGCGATGGTGCTCGACCGCAACGAGCTGGGGCAGGCCGCGTGGCGGGCGGCCGCGTACGGCCCGGAGGAGCAGTGGACCCGTTGGGTGAAGCCGCTTCCGGTCGCGGACGCCCGCTGATCATCAACGGCTTTGCTCATCCTTTACTATGGGTGTCCGTACAGATCATCGACTCGAAAGGTGTGAGCGTCCGCCCATGGGCGAGCCTCCCAGTACCCGTTCCCCCCGCCGACACCGCGCGGTCCTCCCTCCCCTGACTGATCATGGGACTCGTCGAGGGACGGAGGTGAACCGATGACCGAGGTACTGCTGCTCTTCGTGGCGCTGCTGCTCTCGCTGGCCTGTGGCGCCTTCGTCGCGGCCGAGTTCTCGCTGACCACCGTCGAGCGCGGCGAGCTGGAAGCCGCCGTCGAGCGCGGCGAGCGCGGCGCCGTCGGCGCCCTCAAGGCCGTCAAGTCGCTGACCTTCCAGCTCTCCGGCGCCCAGCTCGGCATCACCGTGACCAACCTGATCGTCGGCATGCTCGCCGAGCCGTCCATCGCCGCGCTGCTCACCGGCCCGGCGGAAGCGCTCGGCCTCTCCCCCGCGGTCGCCTCCTCGGTGGCCCTGGTCGTCGGCACCGCGCTGTCGACCGTCGTCCTGATGGTCGTCGGCGAGCTGGTCCCCAAGAACTGGGCGATCTCCTCGCCGCTCGCGGTCGCCAAGGCGGTCGCCACGCCGCAGCGGATCTTCACCGCCGCGTTCAAGCCGCTGATCAGCCACCTCAACAACACCGCCAACCGCATCCTGCGCCGGCTCGGCATGGAGCCCACCGAGGAGCTGGCCTCGGCCCGCTCCCCGCAGGAGCTGGTGGCCCTGGCGCGCCACTCCGCCAAGGAGGGTGCCCTGGAGGCGGACACCGCCGAGCTCTTCGTCCGCACCCTCAACCTGGCCGAGCTGACCGCGGAGAACGTGATGACCCCGCGCGTCCAGGTCACCGCCCTCGAGGTGCAGGCGACGGCCGAGGACGTGGCCAACGCGACCCGCGCCACCGGCCTCAGCCGCTTCCCCGTCTACCGGGGCAACCTCGACTCGGTCGTCGGCATCGCCCACATCAAGGACGTGCTCGCGATACCGGCCGAGGAGCGCCCGCGCCGCCGCATCGGCGACATGCTGCGCGAGCCGCTGCTGGTCCCCGAGAGCCTGACCGTGGACCGGCTGCTCGACCGGCTCTCCGGCAAGCAGACCATGGCCGTCGTCATCGACGAGTACGGCGGCACGGCCGGCGTCGCGACCCTGGAGGACATCGTCGAGGAGGTCGTCGGCGAGGTGCGGGACGAGCACGACCCGCACGAGACGCCGGACCTGGCCCGGGCGGGCGAGGACGCGGACGGCCGTGCGCTGTGGTCCGCGGACGGCGCGGCCCGCACCGACCAGTTGGAGGCCATCGGCCTGAAGGCGCCGGAGGGGCCGTACGAGACCCTCGCCGGTGTCCTGGCCACCGAGCTCGGCCGGATCCCGGCCGTCGGCGACACCGTCGAGCTCGCCGGCTGGCGGCTCGACGTGGTGGACGCCTCCGGACGGCGCGCGGCACGCGTGCTGATGCATGCCCCGCTCCCCGCCGCCGGTGAGGACACGCACGAGGAGGCCGGCCGATGACCGCGGTCCAGCTGCTGATCGGCTTCGCGACCCTGGTCGTCAACGCCTTCTTCGTCGGCGCGGAGTTCGCCCTGATCTCCGTGCGCCGCAGTCAGATCGAGCCGCTCGCGGAGTCCGGCGACCGCCGGGCCCGCAGCGTCGTCTGGGGTCTCGAGCACGTCTCGGCGATGCTCGCGGCGGCCCAGCTCGGCATCACGCTGTGCACCCTGGTGCTGGGCATCGTGGCCGAGCCGGCCATCGCGCACCTCCTGGAGCCCGTCTTCGACGCCGTCGGCGTGCCGCACGGCCTGGTGCACCCGATCTCCTTCGTGATCGCGCTCACCGTCGCCACGTATCTGCACATGCTGCTCGGCGAGATGGTCCCCAAGAACATCGCCCTCGCCGAGCCGACCCGCACCGCGCTGCTCCTCGGCCCGCCGCTGGTGGCGCTGGCCCGGGCGCTGCGCCCGGTGATCTTCGCGATCAACGCCTTCGCCAACGGCATCCTGAAGCTGCTGCGGGTGGAGGCGAAGGACGAGGTCGCGGCCACCTTCTCGGACGACGAGCTGGCCCGGATGGTCACCGACGCCGGTGACGCCGGTCTGCTCGACGACCGCGCCGCCGAGCGGCTGCACGACGCGCTCGAACTGGGCCGCCGCCCGGTGCGGGACGTGGTGATGCCGGTGGACAAGGTCGTGTACGCGCAGATCGGCACGACCCCCGAGGAGCTGGAGGCGCTCTCGGCGCGCTCCGGTTTCTCCCGCTTCCCGGTGGTCGACTCCACCCGCCGGATCCTGGGCTATCTGCACGTGAAGGACGCCCTGGACATCACCCCGCGCGACCTGCCGTTCCCGGTCTCGGCGCTGCGGCCGATCGCCCGGGTGCGGGCCGAGACGCCGCTGGACGACGTCCTGACGGCGATGCGCCGCAGCCGGACCCATCTGGCGGCGGTCGTCGACGAGGCCGGCAAGCCGGCCGGTCTGGTGACGATGGAGGACGTGCTGCGCGAGCTGGTGGGACGCCCCTCGGCCCCGTAGCGACGCCGTAGGCGAAGGGCCCGGGACGAGTGCCGTCCCGGGCCCTTCGCCCGTCCCGGGCCCTTCGCCTGTCCCGGGCCTCGCCCGTCCCGGGCCGCCTACAGCGCGGTGGCCGTGCGCCAGGCGTCGAGGACCGCGAGGTCGCCGGAGCGGGTGAAGCGGGCGTCGGCGGCCTCGTACCGCCCGTAGACGAGCAGCAGCAGATCGGCGGCGGTGCCCTCGACGCTCGCCGTGGCCTCGCCCTCGGCCCTGCGCTGCCAGCCGAAGCCACCGCCGCCGAGGGTGACCGTCCAGGCGGCGCCGGTGTCGGTCGCGGTCAGCCGCAGCCGCGCGCCGTCCCGGCCGAGCTGGGCGACGGGCTCGGCGACCCAGGAGAAGTACGGCAGGTTCTCCAGGAACTCCTCGATCCCGTCGGCCGCCGTCCCCGGGTCGACGGGCGCGGGCTCCCGGCCGAGCGCCAGCTCGGCGTCGGCGAGGTGGACGACCGCCTCGAAGAGCAGCCGGCGCGGGAAGAACCGCACATGGGGGTCGCCGCCGTGGGACCACACGGGGGTGTCCGGATCGGCCTCGCGCAGCGCCCGCAGGCTCGCCCGCGCACCGGCGGCGAGCCAGTCGGGCCAGGCGTCGGCGTCCTGGGGAAGGTCGAGCGGCACGTCCCTCGACCACACGCGGGCGGTCGCCCGGGTGCGCACCAGGTGCTCGGCCCACCGGTGGGTGGTGCCGTGGTGCCGCACGAGGTCGGCGAGGGTCCAGCCGGGGCAGCTCGGCACGGGCGTGGCGGGGTCGGCGCCGCGCACCAGCGTGACGAAGCTCTCCACGTACGAGGCGATCAGATCGCAGCGGGCGGCGTGGACGTCCCCCGTCAGGCCGAGGGCCGCCGGGACCTTCAGCAGCTCCTCGCGGCGGGCCTCGGACGTCTGGCGCAGGGCGGTGTCGCGGAACAGCCGGTGCAGGGTCCGCCGGTCGGCGGCCGGCAGTCCGTCCAGGAGGTGCGCGGCGCTCTGCAGCCCCTTCCCGTCCGGGCCGGGCCCGTTCGCCACGGCCAGTTCCGCCACGGCCTCGGCCAGCGCGCTCAGCAGCGCCTCACTCATGGGTTTCCCCTCCAGCTCCTCCGGGCCTCCGCGGCCATACCGCGCGGTACGATCGCTGGGCCATGGAGATCAATGCCACGTACACCAGTCTTGTCGCCGTGGGCGACAGCTTCACCGAGGGTATGTCGGACCGGAACCCGGACGGTTCCTACCGGGGCTGGGCCGACGTCCTCGCCGGCCGGCTCGCCGCCCGGACGCCCGGCTTCCGCTACGCCAACCTGGCCGTGCGCGGCAAGCTGATCGGCCAGATCGTCGAGGAGCAGGTCGACGCGGCGGCCGCGATGAAGGCGGACGTCGTCACCCTGGTCGGCGGGCTCAACGACACCCTGCGGCCCAAGTGCGACATGGGCCGGGTGCGCGGGCTGCTCGGCGAGGCCGTGGAGCGGCTCGCCCCGTCCTGCGGGCAGCTGGTCCTGATGCGCAGCCCGGGCCGCAACGGGCCTGTCATGGAGCGTTTCCGGCCGCGCATGGAGGAGCTCTTCGCGTACGTGGACGAGCTCGCCGCCCGGCACGGCGCCCTGGTGGTCGACCTCTACGGCGCTCCGGCGCTGGGCGATCCCCGCCTGTGGGACGTGGACCGGCTCCACCTCACCGCCGAGGGCCACCGACGGGTGGCCGAGGCGGTCTGGCAGTCGCTGGGCCTCGCGCCCGAGGACGACTGGCGCGCCCCTCTGCCGCCCACCGTCGCGCCGGGCTGGGCCGCCCGCCGGATCGCCGACGCCCGCTTCGCCAGGGAGCACCTGGTGCCCTGGATCGGCCGCCGGCTCACCGGCCGCTCCTCGGGCGACGGCCTCGACCCCAAGCGGCCCGAGCTGCTGCCGTACGAGGCTCCGCCGACGGCTGACGTGACGTCCGTCTCGTAGCAAGCTCCAGCCCGGCCCATGGCGCTGGCCTGCACAAACCGCCAGTAGAATCAGGACACGTGACAGCTGTGACTGCGAAGCCCCGCATCCCCAACGTCCTGGCCGGCCGCTACGCCTCCGCGGAGCTCGCCGTCCTCTGGTCCCCCGAGCAGAAGGTGAAGCTGGAGCGCCAGCTGTGGCTCGCCGTGCTGCGTGCGCAGAAGGACCTCGGGATCGAGGTTCCGGACGCCGCCCTCGCCGACTACGAGCGTGTGCTCGACGAGGTCGACCTCGGCTCGATCGCCGAGCGCGAGAAGGTCACCCGGCATGACGTGAAGGCCCGGATCGAGGAGTTCAACGCCCTCGCCGGCCACGAGCACGTGCACAAGGGCATGACCTCGCGCGACCTCACCGAGAACGTGGAGCAGCTGCAGATCCGGCTCTCCCTGGAGCTGATGCGGGACCGCACCGTCGCCGTCCTGGCCCGGCTCGGCAAGCTCTCCGCCGAGTACGCGGAGCTGGTCATGGCGGGCCGCTCGCACAACGTCGCCGCCCAGGCAACCACCCTCGGCAAGCGCTTCGCCACCGCCGCCGACGAGCTGCTCGTCGCCTACGCGCGCCTGGAGGACCTCCTCGGCCGCTACCCGCTGCGCGGCATCAAGGGCCCGGTCGGCACCGCCCAGGACATGCTCGACCTGCTCGGCGGCGACGCCTCGAAGCTGGCCGAGCTCGAGCAGCGGATCGCCGGCCACCTCGGCTTCGCCCACGCCTTCACCTCGGTCGGCCAGGTCTACCCGCGCTCGCTCGACTACGACGTGGTCAGCGCCCTGGTGCAGCTGGCCGCCGCCCCCTCCTCCGTCGCCAAGACGATCCGTCTGATGGCGGGCCACGAGCTGGTCACCGAGGGCTTCAAGCCCGGCCAGGTCGGCTCCTCGGCCATGCCGCACAAGATGAACACCCGCTCCTGCGAGCGCGTCAACGGCCTGATGGTCATCCTGCGCGGCTACGCGTCGATGACCGGCGAGCTGGCGGGCGACCAGTGGAACGAGGGCGACGTCTCGTGCTCGGTGGTGCGCCGGGTGGCCCTGCCGGACGCGTTCTTCGCCTTCGACGGGCTCCTGGAGACCTTCCTCACCGTGCTCGACGAGTTCGGCGCCTTCCCGGCCGTCGTCGCCCGTGAGCTGGACCGCTACCTGCCGTTCCTGGCGACCACCAAGGTCCTCATGGGCGCCGTCCGCGCCGGCGTGGGCCGCGAGGTCGCCCACGAGGCCATCAAGGAGCACGCCGTCGCGTCCGCCCTCGCCATGCGCGAGCAGGGCGCCGAGCGCAACGAGCTGCTCGACAAGCTGGCCGCCGACGAGCGGATCCCGCTGGACCGGGCTCAGCTCGACGCCCTGATGGCAGACAAGCTGTCCTTCACCGGTGCCGCCGCCGACCAGGTCGCCGCCGTGGTCTCCCGGATCGAGGAGATCGCCAAGCAGTACCCGGAGGCCGCCGGCTACACCCCCGGGTCGATCCTCTGACCCGTACCGCCCGGTTCTCCGCCGAGGAGCTTCAGGCCGCCCGCGACCGCGTCGTCCCCGACGTGGCCGCGGGCGGCCTTTCGGTCCTCCTGTGCGGGATCAATCCGGGTCTGATGACGGCGGCGACGGGCCATCACTTCGCCCGCCCGGGCAACCGCTTCTGGCCGGTGCTGCACCTGTCCGGCTTCACCCCGCGGCAGCTCGCGCCGTCCGAGCAGGACGAGCTCCTCGCCTACGGTCTCGGCATCACCAACGTGGTGGCCCGGCCGACCGCGCGGGCGGACGAGCTGAGCGCGGAGGAGTACCGGGAGGGCGGCCGGATCCTCACCGAGAAGGTGGAGCAACTAGCGCCGCGCTGGCTCGCGGTCGTCGGGGTCACCGCGTACCGCACGGCCTTCGGCGAGAAGAAGGCGGCGATCGGCCCGCAGGAGCGGACCATCGGCACGACCCGGATCTGGGCGCTGCCCAATCCGAGCGGCCTGAACGCGCACTGGACGGCACAGTCGATGGCGGAGGAGTTCGCCCGGCTACGCGAGGCGGCGGGACTACCGGACCGGCGGAGCACGGTCTAGGGGAGGCGGCGCAAGCGCACTGCGGGGGTACGGAGGGGCGCCGGGTCGGCGGTCACGGGGGGGGCGGGCGGATGTCGGGGGGAGCGCCAGGTTGGGGGTCATGGGGGGCGCCACGGCGGGTGTCGCGCGCAGCGCCGGGTCGGCGGTCACGGCCGGGCATCACGGCAGGTGTCGGCGCGCAGCGCCGGGTCCACGGTCACGGCCGGGCGCCACGGCGGGTGTCGGCGCGCAGCGCCGGGTCGGCGGTCACGGCCGGGTGCCACGGCGGGTGGCGACGCGGAGCACCGGGTCGGCGTCCACTGACGGGCATCACGGCAGGTGTCGGCGCGCAGCGCCGGGTCCACGGTCACGGCCGGGTGCCACGGCGGGTGGCGACGCGGAGCACCGGGTCTGCTGCCACGGGCGGGTGCCACGGCGGGTGTCGGCGCGCAGCACCGGGTAGGCGGTCACGGCCGGGTGCCACGGCGGGTGTCGGCGCGCAGCGCCACGTCTGCTGCCACGGGCGGGTGCCACGTCCGCGGTCACGGCGGGGTCAGGGCGGGTCGATCGTGGTGACGCAGACGAGCAGGCGGTACGTCTCGTCGCCGGCCGGCAGGCCGAGGGCGAGCCAGCGCCCCTCGACCCGCCAGAGCTCGACCTCGGGCACGGTCTCGCTCAGCAGGTCCCACGGCTGCGGTATCCGCTCGCCGCGCTCCGCGCGCAGGAGCAGCGAGCCGAGGCCGACGTGGTCGGGCGGTCCCCAGCGGGCGGCGAGCAGCCCGGCGAGCGCCGTCCGCTCCGCCTCCGCCTGCTCCGCGTCCGCGGGGCTCCCGGGGGCCGTTTCGACGGCTAACTCGGCCAGGTGGTGGGCGCGGTCGCCGAAGGGGCGGGCGCGCAGCAGGTCGAGGGCGGCGAGGTGCCGGTCCAGGCTCATGGGTCCAGTAAAGCGGCCGGCACCGACAGCTGGTGATCCGTCAGGCGGCAGCGGCCCCGGGCGGCGCTCGCCGCGCCTGCGCGCATTGAGTAACATCCGGGCAAAGATGCGCACGAGCTGGGAGGACACACGGTGGGGCGGCTGACCGGCGGGGATCCGTCGCTGCTGCGGCGGATCAACTCCGCGGTGGTACTCCATGCGCTGCGGGGCTCCGACGCGCTCACGCTCACGGATCTGACCCGGGTCACGGGCCTGTCCAGGCCCACGGTCGAGGGAGTGACCGAAGGGCTCATCGAGGGCGGTCTGGTGGTCGAGGCGGCGCCCGAGGAGGGCGAGGCCCGACGGCAGGGACGACCGGCCCGGAGGTTCCGCTTCCGGGCGGAGGCGGGCCATCTGCTCGGCGTCGAGATCGGCCCGCACCGCGTGGCCGCGCTGATCTCCGGCCTGGACGGACGGATCATCGGCGCCGGTTCCCGCGAGGTGGCGGAGACGGCCCCCGAGGACGAACGCCTCGACCGGGTGCGGACCGTGGTGGCCGACGTGCTGCGCAGGACCGGGGTGCCCCGTGCCAACCTGCGGGCGGTCGGCGTGGGTACGCCGGGGATCGTGGAGGCCGACGGCACCGTACGGCTCGGCACGGCGCTGCCCGGCTGGACCGGCCTGGCCCTCGGCGAGCGGCTGCGGCGCTCGTTCCGCTGCCCGGTCATCGTGGAGAACGACGCGAACGCCGCGGCGGTCGCCGAGCACTGGAAGGGCGCCGCGACCGACTCGGACGACATCGTCTTCGTGCTCGCCGGGCTGAGCCCGGGTGCCGGCTCGCTGATCGGCGGCCGGCTGCACCGGGGCTACGGCGGGGCGGCCGGCGAGATCGGGGCGCTGCACCTGCTGGGCCGCGGGGTCACTCCGGAGCACCTGCTGTCGACCACGGACGAGCCGCTGCACCCGCTGGACGAGCAGGCGGTGGCGGAGGTTTTCGCGCTGGCCAAGCAGGGCGACGGGCGGGCCCAGGCGGCCGTGGAGCGGTTCATCCAGCGCCTGGTGCACGACGTGGCGGCGCTGGTGCTCGCGCTCGACCCGGAGCTGGTGGTGATCGGCGGCTGGGCGGCCGGTCTCGACGGGGTGCTGCAGCCCCTGCGCGACGAGCTGGCGCGCTTCTGTCTGCGGCCGCCGCGGGTGGAGCTGTCGATGCTGGGCGAGGCCGCGGTGGGCACGGGGGCGCTGCGGCTCGCGCTCGACCACGTCGAGGAGCAGCTGTTCGCGGTGGACGGCACGGTGTCGGCGCGCCGTTCCTGACTCTCCGTTCGAACTGATCAGGCCTGGTCCGGCCTGATCCAGCCCGATCCGGCCTGATCCGGCCTGATCCGGCCCGATCCGCCCTGGCCCTGCGCGACCCTGCCCGCTTCGACCTGTTCAGGCCTGATTCGGTCCGATTCATCCTGCTCAGACGCGCGTGGTCTCAGACGCGCATGGTCGGAGGGGCCCTGACGCATGGAGGCCCGTGTCCGGGAGCCGTTGCCACGGCGGCCGGAGACGGGCCCGATGCGTGTCGTGTGCGGTGCGGTGCGGTGGGTGTGGTCAGGAGGCCATGACCAGGTCGCCCGAGTCGCCGAAGGTGAGCTTGCAGGTGTCGGCGCGGTAGGTGGCGACGGAGACGGCGGCGGTGCCGCCGTCCGACAGATAGCGGGTGGTGACGACGAGGACGGGCGCGCCGGGCAGGCGGTCCAGTTCCCGGGCGTCGTCGGCGCGGGCGGAGCCGAGCTCGACGGAGCGGTCCTGGCCGTCGAGGGCCAGGTGCTGGAGCTCGCGCAGGACGGAGCGGGCACGGTCGACGCCGCCGGGGGCGTCGACGGATCCGAGGCCGGGGACCGAGCCGGAGGGCACGTAGAGCAGCTCGGCCGCGACGGGCTGGCCCTCGGTGACGCGCAGGCGGCGCACGATGTGCACGCTCTCGTCGGGGGCGATCTCCAGGAGGCGGGCGACGGCGGCGGGGGCCGTGCCGGCCGCGGAGTCCACGGACTGCCAGGTGTCCTCGCCGACGCCGGGCCAGGTGTGCTGGGTGGTGGAGACGTCCACGCCGACGCGCGGCGGGGCGACGGTGGTGCCGACGCCGCGGCGGCGCTGCAGCCGGCCCTCCAGCTCCAGCTGCTCCAGGGCCTGGCGGAGCGTGGCGCGCGCGACGCCGAAACGGGCGGCCAGTTCACGCTCGTTGGGCAGGATCTCCCCGACCGCGAAGTCCGAGTCGAGCGCTTCGCCGATCACGGTCTTGAGGTGCCAGTACTTCGGCTCCGGCACTGATTCCAGCTGCGTGGTCCCCACCCTGATCCTCCGCACATTCGCCGTGTCCCGCGGCGGTTTTCCGCGCCCTTGTTTATTAAAGGTTCCTGCACTAACTCTGCGACCATAAGGCGCTCCACACCCTTGGTCAAGACCAATCCTCCGTCGGGTGCCCCCGAATGTGACCCTCTGACCTAGATCGTTCACAGGACGTTCGCGTCCTGGAGAGCCCCGCGCAGCAAAACGCCCCGCCGCGGCCCGGGTGTCCGGGTCCGGGGCGGGGCGTGCGTCGCGGGCGGCGCTCGGCGGCGGGTCAGTCGAGGACGAGGCCGCCGAGCTTGTCGGGGTTGCGCAGGATGTAGACGCAGGCGATCCGTCCGTCGCGGATGTCGACCTGGAAGACGGCGTCGACCTTGTCCTCGACGAGGACGACCAGCGCCGGGCCGCCGTTGACCTCCGCGAGCCGGAAGCCGAAGGCGTCCTGCGCCCCCTGGGAGATGGCGACGAGGAAGCGTCCGATCTTGTCGGCGGTCTCCATGATCCGCAGCGGGGCCTTGGACTTCCCGCCGCTGTCGCCGACGAGCCGGACGTCGGGGGCGAGCAGGGCGAGCAGGCCTTCGAGGTCGCCTTCGGCGGCGGCGGTGAGGAACCGCTGGGTGAGATCGCGCCGTTGGGCCGGATCGACGTCGTAGCGCGGCCTGCCCTCGTCGACGTGCCGCCGGGCGCGGCCGGCGAGCTGGCGGACGGCGGCCTCGCTGCGGCCGAGGGTGGTGGCGATCTCGGCGAAGGGGAAGCCGAAGGCCTCGCGCAGCACGAACACGGCGCGTTCGAGCGGGGAGAGGGACTCCAGGACGACGAGCAGCGCCAGCGAGACGGAGTCGGCGAGCAGCGCGCGTTCGGCGGTGTCGGGCACGGCGGGACCGAAGTCGGTGACGATCGGCTCGGGCAGCCAGGGACCGACGTAGGACTCCCGCCGGGACTGGACCTGGCGGAGCCGGTCGATGGCGAGGTTGGTGGTGATCCGCACCAGGTAGGCGCGGGGTTCGCGGACCTCGGAGCGGTCCTCGGCGGACCAGCGCAGCCAGGCTTCCTGCACCACGTCCTCGGCGTCGGCGGCGCGACCGAGCATGCGGTAGGCGACGCCGGTGAGCAGGGAGCGGTGCTCCTCGAACAGATCGGTCGGGTCGGTGAGGGTCTCTGTCGGCACGCCCCCATCCCAGCTCACGCCCCGGCCGCTGTCCAGTTTCGGATCCCGGGGTTGAACTCGCCTCTACTCACGGGTAATTGTTGCTGACAGGATGTCTAGGACGCCCTGGGGGCGTGCCCACCGGCCGGTCCCGTCCTCCGACCCCACGTCAGGAGCAGCCATGCCCGCAGAGATCTCGTTCCCCGTGGAGTCCCCGGGCGGACGGCGCACGGTGACGATCGCGTACGAGCGCAGGGGGCGGGGCGAACCCCTGCTGCTGCTCCACGGCATCGGTCACCACTGGCAGGCCTGGGAGCCGGTGCTCGACGTGCTCGCGACGGAGCGGGACGTCATCGCCGTCGACCTGCCGGGCTTCGGCACCTCCCCCGCCCTGCCCGAGGGGTACGGATACGAGCTCGGCACCGTGGTGCCGGTGCTCGGCGCGTTCTGCGCGGCGCTCGGCGTCGAGCGGCCGCACGTGGCGGGCAACTCGCTGGGCGGGCTGCTCGCCCTGGAGCTCGGCCGCGAGAAGCTGGTGCGCTCGGTCACGGCGCTCTCCCCCGCCGGGTTCTGGTCCGAGGCCGAACGCCGTTACGCGTTCACGACGCTGAGGGCGATGCGGGGCGCCGCGCTCGCGATGCCCGTCCCGCTGATCGAGCGCCTCTCCCGCAGCGCGGCCGGCCGGACCGCGCTCACCAGCACCATCTACGCCCGCCCCGGACGCCGTTCACCCGAGGCCGCCGTCGCCGAGACGCTCGCCCTGCGGACGGCCACCGGCTTCCACCAGACCCTTGCGGCCGGCCGGAACGTGCTCTTCACCGACGACGTGCCCGCCGTGCCCGTCACCGTCGCCTGGGGCACCCGCGACCGGCTCCTCCTGCGCCGCCAGGGCGTCCGCGCCAAGCGGGCCCTCCCCGGCGCCCGCCTGGTGCGGCTGCCGGGCTGCGGTCATGTCCCCATGAACGACGACCCGGCCCTGGTCTCCCGGGTCATCCTGGACGGCAGCCGCGCCACCGCCTGACGTCGCCGACGCCGCTGACGCCGCTCGGGAGAACAGGCCCGTGCCCAGGGCCGCCCCGGCCCCCACGAGGAGGCTTCCGGCGGCCTGCGGGGGACCGAAGGAGCCGTGCGCGACCGCGGCGGCGGTCAGGGCGGCGGCGACCGGGATGGCCCCCGTGTAGAGAGTGGCCCTCTCCATGCCGATGCGCTGGACGCCCATGTAGAAGAGGACGAAGCCGATGACGGTCGCCAGGGCCGCCTGCCACACCAGGGCACCCGTCTCCACCGCGGTGGGCACCCGCAGGGCGGCGGTCCCGTCGACGAGGAGCCCGATCAGCGCGGACTCCACCGCGGCCACCCCGCACACCACCGCCGTCAGGAGCTTCGGGCCGAGCGGGCGCAGCACCGGCACGGCGAGGACCGTGAAGCCGACCTCGCCCGCGAGGGCCGCCACGGACCAGCCGAGGCCCGCGAGGTCGGTGCGGCCCCAGCCCTGGACGGTGAACGCGCCGGCGGCGACGAGCAGGGCGCCGTACAGCACCGCACGCGAGGGCCTGCGGCCCTCCGTCAACGGCACCAGGACGGCGACCACGACCGGCGCGCAGCCCACCAGGACGCCGGGGACGGCGGGCTCCGCGGTGCGCTCGGCCGCCAGGACCGCGAGGTTGAAGCCGACCATGCCGACGGCGGAGACCAGGGCCAGGCGCAGCCAGTGGCGGCCGGTCAGGGCGCGCAGCCTGGCGGGCGCGCCGCGGCCGACGAGGGGCAGCAGGAGCAGACAGGCGGCGCCGTAGCGCAACGCCTGCCCGCCCGCGTACGGGTAGGCACCGAGCAGGCTGTTGGCGGTGAAGGAGGCGCCGACGAGGGCGTAGGCGACGGTCACCAGGAGCACGCCGCGCAGGGAGTTCGCGTTCATGGTCCCGACGCTAGGAAGCCGCGCTCTCCACATTAAGGTCCACTTCCATGACGTCATCGGGGACCACTTCGGGAGCCGTCGGGGCCGCGGCGGCGGATTCGCCAGCGGCTTCTGCAGGGGCTGCCGCAGAGGCTGCGGCAGGAGTCGCGGCAGAGGCTGCGGGCGGGGTCGCGGCGGAGGCTGTGGGCGGGGTCGCGGTGGAGGCTGTGGGCGGGGACGGCCCGCAGCCCGCCTGGGAGGTGCTCCTCCCCGCGGCGGGCGTCCCCGCGCGGGGACGCGGTCGGGCGCTCCAGGAAGCGCTGCGGGAAGCCGTGCGCACGGGCCGGCTCGCCGCCGGGACCCGGCTGCCGTCGAGCCGCGCGCTCGCCGCCGACCTCGGCGTCTCGCGGGGCCTGGTGACCGAGGTGTACGAGCAGCTCACGGCCGAGGGCTATCTGCGCAGCGACCGCGGCTCGGGCACCTGGGTGGGCGGAGCTGCGCGCGCGGCCGCGCCGGGCGTACGGGACCTGGCGCCGCGCGCGCCGGGGGTACGGGTGGACTTCCGCCCGGGCACGCCCGACCTGTCGCTCTTCCCGCGGTCCGCGTGGGGCGCCGCCCAGCGGTCGGTGCTGTCCGAGCTCGCCCACCGGCGGCTCGGCTACCCCGATCCGCGCGGGCTGCCGGAGCTGCGCGAGGCGCTGGCCTCGCTCCTCGCGCGCAGGCGCGGGGTGGTGGCCGACCCCGAGCGGCTGGTGGTCTGCTCGGGGGTGGCCCAGGCGGCCACGCTGATGGGCTTCGTGCTGCGGGCCCGCGGAATCCGCGCGGTGGGGGTGGAGGACCCGGGGAGCCCGGAGCACGCCCGTCTGTTCGCCGCGACGGGCGTGGAGACGAGATGGCTGCCGGTCGACGGGGAGGGCCTGGAGCCGGAGCGGCTGGCCGCGACCGGGGTGCGGGCGGTGGTGGTGACGCCCTCGCACCAGTTCCCGTCCGGGATCTCCTACTCCGCGCGGCGGCGGGCCGGACTCCTCGACTGGGCACGCTCGGTGGACGGCTTCGTCCTGGAGGACGACTACGACGGCGACTTCCGTTACGACCGGGCCCCGGTGGGGGCGCTCCAGGGGCTCGATCCGGAGCGGGTCGCGTACGCGGGCTCGGTCAGCAAGTCGCTCGCGCCCGGGCTGCGCCTCGGCTGGATGCTGGTGCCCGAGGCACTGCTCGACGAGCTGGTGGAACGCAAGCGCACCATGGACCTCGGCAACCCGGCCCTCGACCAGGCGGTCCTGACCCGCTTCGTGACCGACGGCGGCTACGACCGCCAGCTGCGCCGCTGCCAGCGCGCCTACCGGGAGCGCAGGGACGCCCTGGTGGCGGCCCTCGACCGGCACTTCCCGGGCACCCGGGTGACGGGGATCGCGGCGGGCCTCCACGCCATCGCCCACGTGCCACGGACCCACGGCCCGACACCCTCGTTCCTGGCCCGGGCCCGCGCGGCGGGCGTGTCGGTGCGTCCCCTGGAGGAGTACGGCACGGCCCGCCCGGAGGACGGGACGGTGCGGCTGGTCCTCGGATACGCCCATCTGACGCCGGGCGAAATCGCTTTGGGCATCCGGCTGTTGGCGGAGGGGGCCGGGGGTGAGTGACCAAGCCGCTTCCCCTCGACACTGTTCACGCGGGGTTCGGTTCCCCGACTCCCCCGGGCGCTAGGCATGGGGGCGGCCCATCCCGCCCAGCCCCGGAGGCGCTCCGATGTCCCACCGCACGCCCGCACCCGCGCCCGACCCCGCTCGCCGTACGGTCCTGCGCGGCTCGCTCGCCGCATCGGCCGCCGCGCTCGCCGCCGGGGGCGGCGCGTTCGCGAGTCCGGCGCTCGCGCTCGCCGGGCGCCCGTCGGCGGCGTGGGGGGTGCAGGTCGGCGATGTGACCGCGCACACCGGCCTGGTGTGGGTGAGGTCGGACCGGCCGGCCCGCATGATCGTCGAGACCTCGGCGGGCGAATCGTTCCGCCGCGTCCGGCACCACTACGGGCCGCTCCTGGGACCCGAGACGGACTTCACCGGCACCACCGCGCTGCGCGGCCTGCCGGCGGGCGAGCAGATCCACTACCGGGTCACCCTCGCGGACCCGGACGACCCGCGCCGCACGGGCGAGCCGGTCACCGGCACCTTCCGCACGGCGCCCGAACGGCGCCGGGACGGGGTGCGGTTCCTGTGGTCGGGAGACATCGCCGGGCAGGGCTGGGGCATCAACCCGGACATCGGCGGCTTCCGCGCGTACGAGGAGATGCGCCGGCTCGACCCGGACTTCTTCCTCTGCAGCGGCGACACCATCTACGCGGACGGGGTCATCCAGCCCAGCGTCACGCTCCCCGACGGGCGGATCTGGCGGAACGTCACCACGCCCGAGAAGTCCAAGGTCGCCGAGACGCTGGACGAGTACCGCGGCAACTTCCGCTACAACCTCCTCGACCACAACGTGCGCGCGTTCAACGCCCAGGTGCCGTCGATCGTCCAGTGGGACGACCACGAGGTCCGCAACAACTGGTACCCGGGCCAGATCCTGGACGACCCGCGCTACACGGAGAAGGACGTCGACGTGCTCGCGGCCCGCGCCTCGCGCGCCTTCGGCGAGTACTTCCCCGTCTCCACGCCGCACGCACGCGGCACCGGTCGCCGGATGCACCGGGTGGTGCGCTACGGCCCGCTGCTCGACGTGTTCGTCCTCGACATGCGCTCGTACCGCAACGCCAACTCCCCGGGCCGGCAGGCCGACGACACCACCGGCATCCTGGGCGCGGAGCAGCTGGAGTGGCTGAAGCGGGAGCTGAGCCGCTCGCGCGCGGTGTGGAAGGTGCTGGCCGCCGACATGCCGCTGGGGCTCGTCGTCACCGACGGCGCCACCGACTTCGAGGCGGTCGCGCAGGGCGACCCGGGCGCGCCGCTCGGTCGGGAGCTGCAGATCGCCGAGCTGCTGCGGTTCGTCAAGCACCGGCGGATCACCGGCACGCTGTGGCTCACGGCGGACGTGCACTACACCTCCGCGCAGCACTACGCGCCGGAGCGCGCCGCCTTCCAGGACTTCGCGCCCTTCTGGGAGTTCGTGTCCGGGCCGCTGGCCGCGGGCGGTTTCCCGGCCAACCGGCTGGACGCCACCTTCGGCCCCGAGCGGGTGTTCGTGCGGGCACCGGAGCGGGCCAATGTCTCCCCGATGGAGAGCCCGCAGTACTTCGGCGAGGTGGACATCGACGGCGACAGCGGGGAACTGACGGTCCGGCTGCGCGCCGAGGGCGGCACGGTGCTGTTCACCCAGGTGCTCCAGCCGGGCCGCGTCGGTCAGTAGACGAGACCGGCGCCGGCGACGCACGCGACGTCCAGCTCACCTACGCCGCCTGCGAATTCGCTGGTCAGGGGCGGTCTCGGCCGATTGTCAGTGGCGGGTCCTACCGTCGTTTCCATGACGCGATCCGTACAGGCGCTCGCCTACGCACGCCCTTCCGCACTGGAGTCCGGGGACTCCGGCCGGCTGCTCGGTCTGGAGACGGCCGGGGGCCTCACGCCGCGCGGCGCGGAGGCCCGCCCCCGGTTCTTCGCGGGCTTCCTCAGCTCGCCGCAGATCGCCGCGCGCGGCCTGCTCGCGGTGGCCGACGTGGCCGCGGCCCGCTACCACCAGCGGATGAGGCCGGGTTCGCTCGACCCGGTGGTGACGGGCAACGGGGACCGGCTGCGCTTCGAGTCCTTCTCGGGCTGCGGAGGGGTGTACGCGCGCCTCGACGTGCTGAGCGCCGGCCTGGACGGGGCCGAGACCGGACACGGCACGACGAACGTGGACGTGAACAACCCGCTGCGCGAGGCCCTTTCCCGGTTGACCGGCGACGATCCGCTGCATCTGCGGGTCGGACCGGAGGAGTTGGCGGTGACCACGCTCGACGGCCCCGTGGTGGAGAAGCGGGTGCCGCTGCCGGACCGCTGGTTGCGGGGCTTCGCCGAGGCGCAGGTCGCCTCGGCCGGCTTCGACCTGCGTGCGGAGCTGTCGGGGGCGGAGGCGGTGCGCTTCCTGCGCTCGCTGCCGCGCTCCCAGGGCCGGGGCCGCGGCCCGCTGTGGGTCGTGCAGTCCGGACGGACGCTGCGGCCGACGACCCGGCCGGTGCCCGGCGCGGTCTGCCTGGCGGGGCCCGAGCGGCTCGTCGCCCTGGAGCGGATGCTGCGGCACGCGACGGCGCTGCGGGTGTACGGGCCGGTGCCGGACGGCCGGCCCGCGCCGAGCGCCTGGGAGGTGGAGCTGCCCGGGATGCGGCTCACCCTGACGCTCTCCCCGGACCCGGCGCGCGGCTTCTCCGGCGAGGGCGGTGTCCTGGAGGCACTGGCCACCGAGGAGGCGGCCGGGGACGCGGAGCTGGTCTCGGTGCTGCTCGCCTGGGAGCCGCGGATCGACCCGGCGGACCTGGCCGAGCAGTCGGGGCTCTCCGTGGACCGGGTGCGGGCCGCGCTGACCCGGCTGGGCACGGCGGGGCGGGTGGGGTACGACGTGGCCGACGCGGCCTACTTCCACCGGGAGCTGCCGTACGACGCGGACCGCGCCGAACGGCACAACCCGCGGCTGGTCGCGGCCCGCGCCCTGCTCGCGGAGGGCGCGGTCGCCCTGGCGGGCGAGCTGGCCTCGGTGGCCTCGGCGGACCGGCGTTACCAGGTACGGGAGTCGGCCGGCGGGCGGCTGAGCTGCACGTGCGCGTGGTGGGCGGAGTACCGCGGGCGGCGGGGACCGTGCAAGCACGCGCTGGCGGTGCGGATGGCGCGGCGGGGCGCGGTTGCCGGGACGACCGGCACGGGGGACGACGCGGCGGTTTCCGCCATGGGAGGTGCACGATGACGGAGATCGTCGTGGGGATCGGCAGGGCGGTCGGCAACGGGACCGTCGCGGTGACGGGCACGGGGACCGCTACGGATGCGGGGACGGGGACCGGTGCGGGGACCAGCACGGGCACCGGCACGGGGACCAGCGCAAGGACCGGCACGGGCACCGGCACGGGCACTGGCACGGGCACCGGCACAGGGACCAGCGCAAGGACCGGCACGGGGACCGGCGCCGGGACCGGCGCCGGGACCGCTGCGGACACCGGTGCGGAGGTCGGTGGGGGCTCCGCCGCGGAGGTCGCCGTGGAGTTCGCCGCGGAGGTCGAGCAGTTGCTGTGCGCGGTGCGCCAGGGACGGCACCTCGATGTGCCCGGTCTGCTGAGGCCGCTCGGTCCGGCCGGGCGCAAGGCGGCGGTGCCGGAGCTCAAGCGGCTGCGCAAGGAGGTCCGCGGCTGGGACTGGCAGCGGGGCAGGGAGCAGCGGAAGGTGCAGTGTGCGCTGCGGCTCGCGGGCGCCGGCTGCATCGCGGGCGCGGCCGCCGCGGCGGAGTGGATCGGCGGGCGCGACCTCCAGGAGTGGGGTGACGCGGCCAGTCCCGTGCTCGGGGTGCTCGCGGACCGCGATCAGGCGTGGCTCACGGAGGTGGCGCGGCGGCTCGCCGAGCGCCCCGTCGTCGCGGAGGACGAGTACGCCCTGGTGCACGGGCTCGTGCGGCTCGCCGACTGCCCGGCACCCGCCACGGACGCCTATGTCCGGGGCTGGACCAGACAGATGAGCGGACGGAACCTCGCCGGCAATCTGCGGAGCGACCCGCAGACACCGGTCCTGGCGCCCCGGCTCCTCGACCTGGCCGAGGCCCCGGAGGCGCTGACCTGGAATTCCGCCGCCGGCCCTGGTCAGTGGCCCACCGCGCTCGCGGCCCTCACCGAGGAGGGGCTGCTCGACCGGGCCGCGCTGGTCGACGCCTGTGTGGCCCGGCTGCTGCGGGGCGGCCGGCCGCGCGATCTGCGGCTGCCGCTCGGCCTGCTCCAGCTGCTCGGCACCACGGCCGAGGAGCGGCGGTCCCGGATCCCGGACTGGCTGGGCATGGTGGCCGACGCCCCTTCGCCGGTGGCGTCCCTCGCCCAGGAGGTCCTCACGGATCTCGCCCTGGACGGGTCGCTACCGGTACGGGAGTTGGCGGAGATGTCGGGTTCGGCGCTGTTCCGCAGCGAGAAGAAGCTGGTGCGGGCCCAGTTGACGCTGCTGACCAAGGTGCTGCGCCGGGAGCCGGGGGCGGCGGCCGAGCTGCTTCCGGTGCTGACGGACGCCTTCGGGCACGAGGACACGGCGATCCAGGAGCGCGCTCTGAAGCTGGTGGGCCGCCATCTGGCCGCCGTGGACGAGCGGGTGCGCGAGGAGCTGGCCGGCGCGGCCGCGCTGCTCAGCCCGGTGCACCGGGCGGCGGCGGCCGAGCTGTTCGGCACGGAGGCGGTCGCCGAAGCGGCGCCGTACGAGGAGGTGCTGCCGCCGGTGCCCGGGCCGCGGCCGGTGGCGCCCGCGGCCGGCACGGTGGCCGAGCTGGTCGAGGAGCTGGTCGCCCATATGCGGCGCCCCGGGGAGCCGGAGGAGTTCGAGCGGGCCCTGGACGGGCTCGTACGGCATGCGCACCGGGACCGGGCGGCGCTGACGGCGGCGGTGCGGGAGGCCTTCGCCGCCGCGTACTGGGCCAACGGCGCCGACTACTTCTCGTACGGTCCGCGCGGGCTCGTGGTGGCGCTCGCCGCCCTGATCGGAGCCGTGCCGGTCGCGCGGATCGACGACGGGCGCCGGCGCGGGGTGACCTCGTGCGGCCACCAGGGGCCGAGCGGGGTCGTGGACGCCCGGTTGTGGGAGGCGGCCTGGCTGATCGTCACGGAGGCGCCGGTGCCGTTCCTGCTCGCGACGCCGACCGAGCACACGGGTGCGATCGATCCGGTGGTCCTCGCCGAGCGGCTGCGGGAGTACCGGGACGCGGGAGTCGCTCCCGCGCCGGTCGACCTCGCGCAGGCACTGCTGCGGGTGCGGAAGGCCGACCCGGCGGCGGCGCGGGCCGCCGCGCGGGCCTCGGCGCTCGGCACCCGGGCGGGCGAGCGGCTCGCGGAGTGGCTGACGGCGGACGTCTCGCTCACGCCCGGGGTGCGCTTCCTGACCAGGGGGCCCGACATCCGGTCCGGCCGATGGTGGATGGCCGACCGGCTGGTGGCGGCGGTCAAGGAGCGGCGGGCGATACGGGAGGAGTTCCCGCCCGCGTTCCGGTGGCTGGGCGGCGAGCTGACCGAGTCCGTGCGCCGGTGCCGGCACTGGAGCGACCAGCAGCGGCATTGGCCGGCGGTGCTCCCCGACGACCGGGAGGTGCTGGCGGTCTGGCTGCTGCCCGTCGTGGCCGGCGGGGCGGACTGGAACGGGCGGGGCACGGCCTGGGGGCTGACCGCGCTGGCCGAGGGCGACGGGCCGGTCGGTCCCGGCGTCCACGCCGCGCTCGCGGTGGGCCTGGGCAGCCGCCACGCCGAGGACCGGCTGACCGCGGTCGACGCGCTTCTGGTGCTCGCGGCCCGCGGCGAGCTCGACCCCGCGCTGCTGGGCACGCAGCTCGGGACCCTGCTGGCCGAGGGGACGGTGAAGCCGAACCGGCTCGCGGACGCGACCCGTACGGCGGCGGCGACCGGGGCGTACGGGACGGTGTGGGCGGTGCTCGCGGAGCTGCTGCCCGGCCTGCTGGCCGCGCCGAAGCCGCCGCGCGGGGTCGGCGAACTGCTCGCGGTGGCCGCGGAGTGCGTCGAGCGGTGCGGGGCCGGCCGTGCCGTGCCGGGGCTCGCGGAGGCGGCGGCGCGGCCGGGGTCCTCGCAGGCGGTGGTGCAGGCCAGGCGGCTGGCGAGCGCCCTGCGACAGGGCACCGATCAAGCCCAGTCACAATCGGTCTAAATAGGCCATAAGGAGGCCAGACCGGCGCTTAACCCGTCGGTCACAAATCGTTCGTGATCACGCAACACCGCTGGGTCACAGTGAAGTCATGAGTGCTATGACTCCCGGGAAGAACGGCCGCCACACCCACCGCTGGCGGCACGACGTGATCGAGCTGGCCGCGATGTTCACCGCCGTGGTGGTGGCCGACTCGATCGCCAAGACCATCGCCAAGGGTCCCGACGGACCCTACCTGCTGGTGTTCTCGGCGATCGCGCTGGTCGCCACCGCCGCCTTCCACACCTGGTGGGCACGCCGGCACAGCCATGCGCCGCCCGCCGACGATCCCGGCGGCAGCGGGGAGCACCCGCTGCCGCCGGCCGTCACCGCCGAGGGCGGCCCCACCCCCGTGGGGGACGCCGCCGGTACGGTGCTGTGGCGGATGCGCACCACGGTCCGGGACACCCCGGGCAGCCTCGCCGCGCTGTGCACGGTGCTGGCTCGCCACGGGGTCGACATCCTGACCCTGCAGACCCATCCGCTCGCCGACGGGACCGTCGACGAGTTCCTGCTCCGGGCGCCCTCCGGCCTCCAGACGAGCGTGCTCACCCGGGCCGTCGCCGCGGCCGGCGGCAGCGACACCTGGACCGAGCGGGCCGACGCCCACGACCTGGTCGACACCCCGACCCGGGTGCTCGGCCTGGCCACCCGCACCGCGCTCGACGCGGCCGAACTCCCGCTCGCCCTGCGCCAGCTGCTCGGCCGGTGCACCATCCACTCCGTGCCCGCCGTCTCCCTCACCGGCCGCCCCAACGGCGAACCCGCCCCCGTGGAGGGCGTGCTGGAGGAGACGACCATGCGGCTGCGCGACCCGAACGGCGGCTCCCTCGTCATCGAGCGGCCCTATCTGCCCTTCACCCCGACCGAGTTCGCCCGCGCCCGGGCGCTCGTCGAGCTCGACGCCCGGCTCGGCCCGCGCATCCCGCGCAGCCAGGACGTGCTCACCCTGCCCGAGGGCAACGAGATCACCGTCCGCCGCGCCGACCAGCGCGACCTCGCCGCCGCGCGCGCCATGCACGACCGCTGCTCCGCCCGGACGCTGGGCCTGCGCTACCACGGCCCCGTCGGCGACGCCGAGCGCTACCTCGACCACCTGCTCAGCCCGCGCTTCGGCCGCACCCTCGCGGTGCAGACGGCCTCCGGGCGGGTCGTCGCCCTCGGCCATCTGCTCTGGGACGGCGACGAGACCGAGGTCGCCCTCATGGTCGAGGACGACTGGCAGCGCCGCGGCATCGGCGCCGAACTCCTCGGGCGCCTGGTGGCCATGGCCGAGGAGGCCGGCTGCGACAGCGTCTACGCGGTGACCCAGTCCTCCAACACCGGGATGGTCGCCGCGATGCGCGGGCTGAACCTGCCGCTGGACTACCAGATCGAGGAGGGCACCCTCGTCATCACCGCGCGGCTCAGCGGACGGCCCGCGGACCGGCGGGAAGCGGCACAGCGTCCCGCCCAGTGGCAGACCGAGCGCTGAGCGCCTGGGTCAGATCCCGCCACAGGTCCTCGACGTCCTCCAGGCCGACGGACATCCGCAGCAGCCGGTCGCCGATCCCTCCGGAGCGCCGGTCGGACGCGTCCACGATGCGGTGGCTGATCGAGGCCGGGTGCTGGATCAGGGTGTCGACGCTGCCGAGGCTCACCGCCGGCGTGATCAGCCGCACCGAGGCGATCACGTCGTGCGGATCCCCGTACACCTCGAAGGCGACCATCGCCCCGCCGATCCGCGGATAGTGCACCCGCGCGATCCGCGGGTCGGTGGCGAGCCGGCGGACCAGCTCCGCCGCCGTCGAGGACGCGGCCCTCACCCGCACCGGCAGCGTGGACAGACCGCGCAGCAGCAGATAGCCGGCGAGCGGGTGGAGCACCCCACCGGTCGCGAACCGCACCTGCCGGAGCCCGCGGGCGAACTCCTCGTCGCAGGCGACGACCCCGCCCATCACGTCACCGTGGCCGCCGAGGTACTTGGTGGCGCTGTGCAGCACGATCCGCGCGCCCAGCTCGGCGGGCCGCTGCAGCACCGGGGTGGCGAAGGTGTTGTCGACGAGCAGCGGCACCGACCCGCAGGAGTGGGCGAGCGCCCGGATGTCCGCCTCGGCCAGGGTCGGGTTGGCCGGCGACTCGACCATCACCAGACCGGTGTCGGGCCGGATGGCGTCGGCGACGCCGGCCGGGTCGGTCCAGGTCACCTCGGTGCCGAGCAGTCCGGCGTTCAGCAGGTGGTCGCTGCAGCCGTAGAGCGGCCGGACGGCCACGACGTGCCGCAGACCCTGGCCGGCCCGGCTCAGCAGGACGGCGCTGAGCGCGGCCATGCCGCTGGCGAAGGCGACCGCGGAGTCGGTGCCCTCCAGGCGGGCCAGCGCGGTCTCGAAGCGCGCGGTCGTCGGGTTGTCGAGGCGGGCGTACACCGGCGGGCCGTCCGGCTGGGCGCCGGTGGCGGCGAACGCGTCGATGCGGGCCGCCTCCCCCCGGGTGTCCCAGGAGGGATAGGTGGTGGACAGGTCGATCGGCGCGGCGTGCAGACCGAGCCCGGCGAGGTCGTCGCGGCCGGCGTGTACGGCTTCGGTGGCCAGCGCCCGCGTGGGGTGGGCCGGAACGGCGGAGTCGGCCGTTCCCAGGGGTTCCATGGGGGTGTCCATGGCCGGCACTGTGAACGGATACCGGCAAGTAGCGGGAAATCGCCGTGCTACGTTCGGCCAATGGCCGATTCCGTCGTACTGGACGCGGTCGATCTGCACATACTTCGCCTGCTGCAGAACGACGCCCGGACCACCTATCGCGAGCTCGCCGCCGAGGTCGGTGTCGCGCCCTCCACGTGTCTCGACCGGGTGGCCCGGCTCCGCCGCACCGGCGTGATCCTCGGACACCGCCTACAGCTGAATCCGGCCAAACTCGGCCGGGGGCTCGAAGCCCTGCTCCTCGTCCAGGTCCGCCCGCACCGGCGTGAACTCATCGGTCCGTTCGTCGAACGCATCCGGGAACTTCCGGAGTCACGAGCCCTGTTCCATCTCACCGGCCCCGACGACTACTTGGTGCACGTGGCCGTCGCCGACCCCGCCGACCTGCAGCGACTCGTCCTGGACGAGTTCACCTCGCGGCGCGAGGTGGCCCGGGTGGAGACCCGGCTGATCTTCCAGCAGTGGGAGTGCGGCCCACTCCTGCCGCATGTGCCGGGCGCTCATTTGTCAGCCGACTGAGATCGGTTGAGGGTGACGCGGAGAGCGTGCACGGGCGAGGATGAGCCTCATGCCAGAGACTTCCAGCATCGTGCTTCCCCGCCAGGTCGCCGACGAATACGTCGACGCACTCATCGAACTCGACCCGATCACCGGTACCTACCTGGGAGTCAAGGAGAGTTCGGGGCGCCTCCCCGACTTCTCCCCCGCCGGCCAGGAGGCCACGGCCGACCTCGCCCGTCGCACGCTCGCCCTGCTCGACGAGGCCGAGCGGCAGCCGGGCGCCGAGGACGAGGCCGAGCGCCGCTGCGCCCGGCTGCTGCGGGAGCGGCTGAACGCGCAGCTGATCGTGCACGAGGCGGACGAGGGCCTGTGCGCCGTGAGCAACCTGCGCTCGCCCGCGCACAGCGTGCGCATCTCCTTCACCATGCTGCCCACCGAGACCGAGGAGGACTGGGCCGCGGTCGCGCAGCGGCTGCGCGCGGTCCCCGAGGCCCTGGCGGGCTACCGCGCCTCGCTCGCCCTCGGCCTGGAACGGGGGATGCTCGGCGGTCCACGCGCCACCGCCACCTTCGTCGGCCAGCTCACCGAGTGGGCGGGCGGCAGCGGCCGGGACGGCGGCCGCGGCTGGTTCGAGGAGTTCGCCTCGGCCGCCGGCGAGTCGGTCACCGAGGAGCTGCGCACGGAGCTGACGGCGGCGGGCGCGGGAGCGGACCTGGCCGTGGCCGAGCTGCGGGACTGGATGCGCGACGTGTACGCCCCGGCCGTCGCCGACGCGCCCGACACGGTGGGCCGCGAGCGCTACCGCCGCTGGTCGCGCTACTTCAACGGCACCGACCTGGACCTGGACCAGGCCTACGCGTACGGCTGGTCCGAGTACCACCGGCTGCTCGGCGAGATGCGCGTCGAGGCCGAGCGCATCCTGCCGGGCGCGGGCCCCTGGGAGGCACTCGCCCACCTCGACGAGCACGGCACCCACATCGAGGGCGTCGACGAGGTGCAGGCCTGGCTGCAGCAGCTGATGGACGAGGCGATCAAGTCCCTGGACGGCACCCACTTCGAACTCGCCGAGCGGGTACGCCGGGTGGAGTCCCGGATCGCCCCGCCCGGTGGCGCCGCCGCGCCGTACTACACCGGTCCGTCCGAGGACTTCACGCGCCCCGGCCGCACCTGGCTGCCGGTCGACGGGCAGACCCGGTTCCCCGTGTACGACCTGGTGTCGACCTGGTACCACGAGGGCGTTCCCGGCCACCACCTGCAGATCGCGCAGTGGGCGCACGTGGCCGACCGGCTCTCCCGCTACCAGGCCACCATCGGCAAGGTCAGCGCCAACACCGAGGGCTGGGCGCTGTACGCCGAGCGTCTGATGGACGAGCTCGGCTTCCTCGGCGACGCGGAGCGCCGGCTCGGCTATCTCGACGGCCAGATGATGCGGGCCTGTCGGGTGATCGTCGACATCGGCATGCACCTGGGTCTCGAGATCCCGGCGGACTCGCCGTTCCACCCGGGCGAGCGCTGGACGCCCGCGCTGGCTCAGGAGTTCTTCCAGCAGCACAGCAGCCGCCCGCCGGCCTTCGTGGAGAGCGAGATGACCCGCTATCTGTCGATGCCGGGGCAGGCCATCGGCTACAAGCTGGGCGAGCGTGCCTGGCTCCTCGGCCGGGCCAACGCGCAGGCGGCGCACGGCGACGCCTTCGACGCCAAGGCCTGGCACATGGCCGCCCTCTCGCAGGGACCGCTCGGTCTGGACGACCTGGTGGACGAGCTCTCGCGGCTCTGACTCCGATGCCGCGCCGGTCCGGCGGTCCGCAGCATGAGAAGTCCCCGGGACGCGCTTGCGCTCCCGGGGATTTCCCTGCAAGGTCACGCCCATGACCAGCGGATACACCCCGGACGCCACGGACTGGCGGATTCTCGAGGCCCTGCAGGAACAGGGCCGGGCCAGCTTCGCCGAGCTCGCCCGGGCCGTGTCCATGTCCGCCTCGGCGGTGACCGAGCGCGTCCGGCGCCTGGAGGAGGCCGGGGTGATCGCGGGGTACACCGCGGTCGTCGACCAGGAGCGGCTCGGTCTCCCGATCCTCGCCTTCGTACGGCTGCGCTACCCCAACGGCAACTACAAGCCGTTCCACGACCTCGTCGCCGCCACCCCGGAGGTGCTGGAGGCCCACCACGTCACCGGCGACGACTGCTTCTTCCTGAAGGTCGCCGCCCGGTCCATGAAGCACCTGGAGGAGATCTCCGGGAAGATCGGCTCGCTGGGCTCGGTCACCACCAGCGTGGTCTACTCCTCGCCGCTCCCCCGGCGCTCGATCAGCCGCTGAGCGCGTCCCCGCCGGCGCGGAGCCGCACCGCGGAGCCGTTCCGGTCCTTGACGACCTCCAGCTGGGCCGGGATCCGGCGGCGCAGGTCCCCGACGTGGCTGACGATGCCGACGCTGCGGTCCCGCTCGCGCAGCGAGTCCAGGACGTCCAGGACCTCGTCGAGGGTCTGGTCGTCGAGGCTGCCGAAGCCCTCGTCGATGAAGAGGGTGTCGAGCCGCATCCCGCCGGACTCGTCGGTGACGACGTCGGCGAGGCCGAGCGCGAGGGCGAGGGAGGCGAAGAAGGTCTCGCCGCCGGAGAGGGTCGCCGTGTCGCGCTCGTTGCCCGTCCAGGCGTCGACGACGTGCAGGCCGAGACCGGCCCGCCGGGCGCCGCTGCGGGCGTCGGAGTGGACGAGGGTGTAGCGGCCGGAGGACATCCGCTGGAGCCGGGCGGTGGCGGCCGCGGCGACCTGTTCGAGACGGGCGGCCAGCACGTACGACTCCAGGCGCATCTTGCGCTCGTTGTCGGCGGAGGTGCCCGCGGTGAGGGCCGCGAGCCCGGCCACCCGCTCGTACTCCTCGCGCAGCGGGCCGAGCCGGCGGGACTCGGCGTCGGCCTGCCGCGAGAGCAGGGCCAGCTCGGTGCCGCGTTCGCGTACGGCGGCGAGGGCCGCGGTGGCCTCGCGCAGGGCGCGTTCGGCGGCCGTGTGGGCGGCCTCGGCGGCCCCCAGGTCGGCGGGCGGGCATGCGGCCGCGGCCGCGGTGGCGGGCTCGGCGAGCCGGTCGGCGACGGCGGCCGCCTCGTCGTTCCAGGCGTCCACGCGCTGCTGGAGGCCGCGGCGGGCGGTCTCGTCGAGCAGCGCGGCGGCGGCCTCGGTGGGGGTGGCGAAGCCGGCCCGGAAGGCGGCGTCGGCCAGCCGGTCGTCGGCCTCCTTCAGCCCGCGCGCGCTCTGCTCGGCGGCCCGGACCGCCGCGGTGGCCTCGGTCAGCAGGGCGATACGGCGTTCCAGCAGCGTGGCATACGCGGCGACGCTGCCGGACTCGCCCCTGCCGCGGTCGAGTTCGGCCTCGAGGTCGGCCTGCTGCTGTTCGAGCGCCTCCCGTCGCGAGGTACGTCCGGCGACCCGCCGCTCGGCCTCCCGCTGGGCGGCGGTCCGCTCCTCGTACTCCCGCTCGGCCCGGGCCAGCGCCTCCCGTGCGGCGTGCGTCTGCGCGGCGAGCGCGTGCGCCTCCGCGTGGTCGCGGGTCAAGGCCTCGACCTGCTGGGCGAGTTCGGCGACGGAGGGCCCGGCCCCGGGGTCGAGCGGGGTCCCGGCCGACGACTCGGGGGTGGGGGCGCGCGGACCGTCTTCGGCCGTGCCGCCGCCGAGCGCCTCGCGGGCCGCGGCCTCCCGGGCCTCGGCGGTGGCCGCGACGGTGGTCTCGGCGGTGGTGCGGGCCTCGTCGGCGCGGGTGTACGCGGCGTAGGCGGCGTCCTCGGCGGCACGGTCCACGTGGTCGGCGGTGGTCCGCGCGGGGGCCGGGTGGGCGGCCGAGCCGCACACCTGGCACGGCTCGCCCGGTTCGAGGGCGGCGGCGAGTTCGGCCGCGATGCCGCGCAGACGGCGGGACTTGAGGTCGAGCCAGCTCTCGTGGGCCTCGTTGCGCAGCTCCCGGGCCGCGGCGAGCCGGTCACGGGCGGCGTCGAGCTCGCGGCTCAGCTCGTCGCGGCGCCGGGCGGCGGCCAGCCGGCGGCGGGCGGGCTCAAGGCGGCCCGCGAGGTGCTCGGCGCGGGCGGTGGCCTCCTGGGCCTCCTCCACCCGCCGCTGGAGCGCCGCGCGGTGCGGCTCCCAGGCGGCCAGCCAGGCGGCGGCGTCCTGGAGGAACTCCTCGTCGGCACGGGCCTGCCGGTCGAGCGCGGCACGCTCGGCGGCGATCTCGGCGCTGCGGAGCTCGGCCCGGCGGGCGGACTCCAGGCCGCCGAGCTCCTCGCGGAGCCGTCCCTCCAGAGCGGAGAGCTGCTCGGCACCGGCGTCGGCGAGCTCGGGCGGCAGGACGGACCGGGCGCGGTCGCGGGCGGCGCTCGCGGTGCGGTGGGCGCGCTCGGCGTCCGCGCGCAGGTCGAGCGCGGGGGCGACCCGGTCGGCCTTGAGGGAGCGGGCCAGGGCGTCCTGCCACTGGTCGCGCTGCGGGCGGCGGGCGGCCAGCTCCTCGCGGCGGCGCACGGCCTCGGCGTGCCGGGCCTGGCGCTCGGCGAGCTCGCGGGCGGCGTCGAGCGCCGCGCGGGCGGCGGCCTGCCGCTGCTCGGCGGTGTCGAGGCGCAGCCGCGCGATGTCGAGGCTTTCGCGGGCCTCGCTGCGGGCGAGGGCGGCACGGGTCCGAACGGCCTCGGCGAGGCCGGGCTCGCCGGGGCGCTCCTCGACGGCGACGGCCCCGGCTCCGCCCCCGGCGGCCTGTGCCATCCGGTGGGCGAGGGCGAGCAGGCGTTCGTCGCCGTCGCGGACCTGGTGCTCGGCGGTCCTGCGGAGCTCGGCGAGCCGGTCCTCGACGGCCGCGAAGCGACGGGTGTCGAAGAGGCGGCCGAGGAGCCGGCCGCGGGCCTCGGCGTCGGAGCGCAGGAAGCGCGCGAAATCCCCCTGGGGCAGCAGCACGACCTGGCAGAACTGTTCGCGGCTCATGCCGAGGAGCTGGGTGATCTCCTCGCCGATCTCCTGGTGGGAGCGGCTGAGGCCCTGCCAGGCGCCGGTCTCCGGGTCGTACTGGCGCAGCAGGCTCTGGGCCTTCTCGGTGGTGAAGCCGCCGCCGCGCTTCTTGGGGCGCTGCTGGGCCGGCCTGCGCGTGATCTCCAGGCGCCGTTCCCCCACGGTGAGTTCGAGGGTGACCTCGGTGGAGGTGCCGACGGGGGCGTGGTCGCTGCGCAGGCTGGTGCCGGGGGCCTGGCGGGCGCCGGGGACGGAGCCGTACAGGGCGAAGCAGACGGCGTCGAGGACGGAGGTCTTGCCGGCGCCGGTGGGGCCGTGGAGCAGGAAGAGCCCGGCCGACGACAGGGCGTCGAAGTCGATGTCCTGGGTGGTGCCGAAGGGCCCGAAGGCGCTGATCGTCAGGCGGTGCAGTCTCACCGGCCGGTCACCTCGCGCTCGGCCGCGTCCACCCGGACGTCGTCGAAGGCCCCGTACAGCACGGCCCGTTCGGCGCCGTCGGGGCCGGCGCCGCCGCGTACGTGGGCCACGAAGTCCTCCGCGATCTGCCGGTCGTCGCGGCCGCGCAGCCGCAGGGCGTAGGAGACGGCCGGGTCGTCCTCGGTGCGCTCGGGGTCGAAGACCAGGTTGAGGATGCCCGGGAAGCGCTCGGAGAGCCTGGCCATGGGCTCGGCGGGGCGCACCGGGTCGGTGAGGGTGGCCTCGACCCAGGCGTCCTCGTGGCGGGCGAGGGCGGGGTCGGCGAGCAGGTCGTCGAGGCGGCCCCGGATCCGGGCGAGCGGCCGCGGCACGGGGCAGTCGACGCGCTCGGCGCTCTCGACGGCGCCGTCGGCACCGAGGTCGATCAGCCACATGGTCTTGCGGTGGCCGGCCTCGGAGAAGGAGTAGGCGAGCGGGGAGCCCGAGTAGCGGATCCGGGGGGTGAGGGTCTGGCTGCCGTGGAGGTGCCCGAGGGCCACGTAGTCGACGCCGTCGAAGACCGCGGCGGGGACGGCGCTGACTCCGCCGACGGTGATGTCGCGCTCGCTGTCGCTGGCTTCGCCGCCGGCGACGAAGGCGTGGGCGAGGACGACGGAGCGGGTGCCGTCGGGGCGGGCCGCGAGGTCGGCGCGGACCCGGTCCATGGCGGCGCTGAGCACGGCCTCGTGGCCGGCCTTCTCGGCGCCGAACCGCTCGCGGACGAGGGCGGGTTCGAGGTAGGGCAGGCCGTAGAGGGCGACGTCGCCGTGGGCGTCGGCGAGGACGACGGGGGTGCCGGCACCGGCCGGGTCGGTGCGCAGGTGGATCCCGGCGCGCTCGATGAGTCCGGCGCCGACGCCGAGGCGGCGGGCCGAGTCGTGGTTGCCGGAGATCATGACCGTTGGCACGCCGGCGTCGGCGAGCCGGTGCAGGGCGGTGTCGAAGAGCTCGACCGCCGCGAGCGGGGGCACGGCCCGGTCGTAGACGTCACCCGCGACCAGGACGGCGTCCACGGCGCGCTCGCGCACCGTCGCCACCAGGTGGTCGAGGAACGCGGCCTGGGCGTCGAGCAGGGCGACCCGGTGGAACGACCGCCCCAGGTGCCAGTCCGACGTGTGCAGAAGCCTCATGATCCCTGAGCGTATCGGTGGGGTACGACAACGGAGCCCGGGTCGCGGACGGCGTCACGCATCTCCGTACGCCTCTCCGCCGAGTTCGAAGGCGGCGGTGCCCGCGGTCACATCGGCGAGCCAGGCCGTGAACCGGCTCACATCGGCGTCGGGCAGTCCGATCTCGATCGTGACGGCGGCCCCGTAGCGGACCTCGCGGACGGACCGCCCGGTGGCCCGCAGGTCGTTCTGGAGCTTGCCCGCGCGCTGGTGGTCGACGGTGACGGTGGCGAGCCGGTAGCGGTGCCGGGTGACGGTGCCGAGGGCGTCGAGCGCCTCGCCGACCACCCCGCCGTACGCGCGGATGAGGCCGCCCGCGCCGAGCTTCACGCCGCCGTAGTAGCGGGTGACGACGGCGGCGACGTAACGCATCTCACGCCGCAGCAGCATCTGGAGCATGGGCACGCCCGCGGTGCCGCCGGGTTCGCCGTCGTCGGAGGCCTTCTGCACGGAGGCGTCGGCGCCGACGACGTACGCGAAGCAGTTGTGGGTGGCGGTGGGGTGCTCGCGGCGGACGCGCGCGACGAACTCCTGCGCCTCCTCCTCGGTGGCGACGGGCGCGAGCGCACAGATGAAGCGCGATCGGTTGATCTCGGACTCGTGGACGCCCTCGCCGGCGAGCGTGCGGTACTGCTCCTGCATCCCGCCAGCCTAAGCGCCGCGCGGGAACACCGTCGCGCGCGCTCGGGTTGCAGGCTGTGGGAAGACCAGGAAGCTCCGGAAGACCCGGAGCACGAGGAGGCGCAGCATGTACGGCAGCCCGGAGACCATCCGCAGGATCCTCACCGAGAGCGGCGACACCTGGGCGGTCGTCGGCCTGTCCGACAACGAGCGGCGGGCCGCCTACGGGGTGGCGGCCGTGCTCCAGCGCTTCGGCAAGCGGATCGTGCCGGTCCACCCGAAGGCGGAGACGGTCCACGGCGAGCAGGGCTACGCGTCGCTGGCGGACATCCCCTTCCCGGTGGACGTGGTCGACGTCTTCGTGAACAGCGAGCTCGCGGGCGCCGTCGCCGACCAGGCGGTGGCGATCGGCGCCAAGGCGGTGTGGTTCCAGCTCGGTGTGACCGATGTGGAGGCGTACGCCCGGACCCGTGAGGCGGGCCTGGAGATGGTCATGGACCGGTGCCCCGCCATCGAGATCCCGCGGCTCGGCTGAGCCTCAGCCGGCTTCGACGCCGAGCCCCTCCAGGACGACCGCGCCGGGGAGCTCGGCGAAGGCCTTGCCCGGGACGATCAGCTTGCCGCGGCGCCGTCCGCTGCCGACGAGCACCCAGGGAAGGTCCACGACGGTGGCGTCGACCAGGACCGGCCAGTCGGCGGGCAGGCCGATGGGGGTGATCCCGCCGTACTCCATGCCCGTCTCGCCGGTCGCGCTGTCCATCGGCGCGAAGCGCACCTTGCGGGAGCCGAGCTGCTTGCGGACGGTGCCGTTGACGTCGACCCGGGTCGCGGAGCGCACCACGCACGCGGCCGTGGTCGTCGTGTCGCCGCGCTTGCCGGCGACGATCACGCAGTTGGCGGACGCGTCGAGCAGCTCGGCTCCGTGGTGCTCCACGAAGACGGCGGTGTCGGCGATGGCCGGGTCGGTGTCGACGTAGAGGATCTCGGCCGCGGGCACGGCGCCCTGCCAGGCGCGCACGGCGGCGGCGACCGGTGCGGTCAGCAGGTCGAGGCAGTCGGGGGCGGGCCGGGCGTCGTCGAAGTCTCCGAGGGGTGCGCGCATCCCGTCACGCTAACAAGTCGGTCCCGGTGAGCGGCTGTTCGTCTCACCGTACGGGCGGGATGGACACCGCCATCGTCATCTCCAGCTGCTCCTCGCCCTCGTTGCGGTAGGCGTGCGGCACGTTGCTCTCGAAGACGACGGAGGTGCCGGCGGGCACGGTGTGCTCCTCGTTGCCGACGACGAGGGTGAGCGTGCCCGCCGTGACGTGGAGGAGCTCCGTGGTGCCGTCGGGGTGCGGGTCGGAGGCGGTGCCGTCGCCCGGCATCAGGGTCCAGGACCACAGCTCCAGCGGGCCGCGGGCCTCGGTGCCGACCAGGAGCGTGGTGTGGCTGCCGGTGGAGGTGGACCACATGCGGACGGCCTGCTCGGGCGGGACCAGGCGCACGTGGGGGCCCTGCTCGTGGTCGAGGAGGGTCGTGATGGAGACCCCGAGGGCGTCGGCCAGCTTCACGGTGGTGCCGACGCTGGGGTTGGTGCGGGCCTGTTCGATCTGGATGATCATGCCCCGGCTGACCCCCGCCCGTGCGGCGAGCGCGTCCAGGGTGAAGCCGCGCTCGTTGCGCCAGCGCTTCAGGTTCCGGGCGAGCGACTGCGTGAGCTGGTCGAGGTCCGACACATTCCGTCCAATATTTTGTATGACAGAGTTCAATGCGCTGCACTACCGTGTGGTGCACCCGTTTGTTCACTGCACTGTACTGCGAGGACGCCTCCATGACCGCCCTGACGGCCCTGTTCGCCCTGGCCACCAGCCTGCTCTGGGGCTTCGCCGACTTCGGCGGCGGGCTGCTCACCCGGCGCTTCCCCGCGCTGACCGTCGTGGTGGTCTCGCAGACCCTCGCCGTCGGGGTCCTCGGCGCCGTCGTCCTCGCGACCGGCGCGTGGCACGAGGCCGGACCCCGGCTCTGGTACGCGGTCGCGGCCGGCGCGGTCGGACCCGCGGCCATGCTCGCCTTCTACAAGGCGCTCGCCCTCGGCCCGATGGGCGTGGTCTCCCCGCTGGGCTCCCTCGGCGTCGTCGTCCCCGTCTCCGTCGGCCTGCTCGTCGGAGACCGGCCCGGGCTGCTGCAGTTCGCCGGCATCGCGGTGGCGATCCTCGGCGTGGTCCTCGCGGGCGGCCCCGAACTGCGCGGGGCCCCGGTGCAGCGACAGGCGGTCCTCCTCACCCTCGTCGCGGCCTTCGGCTTCGGCGCGGTGATGGCCCTGATCTCCGAGGCGTCCACCACCCTGACCGGCCTGTTCCTCGCCCTGTTGGTCCAGCGCGTCACCAACGTGGCCGTCGGCGGCGGCGCCCTGTGGCTCTCGGTCCGGCGCGGCGGGCGCGCCCTGCCCGAGGGCGGCGGCGGCCTCCGCGCGATCGCCGCGGCGCTCCCGGCACTGGCCTTCGTGGGCCTCGCCGACGTCGCCGCCAACGGCACCTACGCGCTGGCCGCGCAGCGCGGTCCGGTGACGGTCGCCGCGGTCCTCGCGAGCCTCTACCCGGTGGTGACGGCGCTCGCGGCCCGCGGGGTGCTCAAGGAGCGCCTGCGGGCGGTGCAGGCCGCGGGCGCGGGACTCGCGCTGGTCGGCACGGTGCTGCTGGCAACCGGCTAGGCCCTGTCCGACACGGCCTGGCGCCCGCCCGCCTGCCTGCCCTGGCGTTCCAGGCCTCCTCCCGGGAAGCCGGCCCGCCCTCAGCTGTCCAGGTTCGCCAGGTCGTCGAGCTCGTCCGGGTCCAGCGCCGCCAGGGCCGCCAGCTGATCCGCCGTCATGCCCGCCGGGATCGCCCGCGGGGCCGGCGTGCGCAGCGGCGGCTGCCAGCCCTTCTCCGGGTCGTAGGAGCGGACGACCTTCGCCGGCGCGCCCGCCACCACCGCGTGGTCCGGCACCTCGCCCCGTACGACCGCCCCGGCGGCCACCACGACGTTGCGGCCGATCCGGGCGCCGGGCAGGATCACCGCGCCCGTGCCCAGCCAGCAGCCGGGGCCTATGACGACCGGCTCGGAACGGGGCCACTGGCGCCCGATCGGCACGTCCGGGTCGTCGTAACTGTGGTTGGTCGAGGTGATGTAGACGTACGGCCCGCAGTAGGTGTCGGAGCCGATGGTGATCGGCGCGTCGGCGATCACATGGCTGCCGCGGCCGAGGACGACGCCGTCGCCGAGGGTCAGCACGGTGTCCTCGCCGAGGTCCAGGTCGGGCAGCATGCCGGCGGTCAGCGTGACCTGCTCGGCGATGATGCAGCAGGCGCCGATCTCGATCCAGCGCTCGCCGAAGACGGTGCCCTGCGGGAACGCGAGCCGGGTGCCCTCGCCGATCCGGCGGAAGCGCAGCCGTCCCGGGTGCTCGGCGGTGACGGCGCCCGCCTGCTGGATCCGCCGCCAGCCGCCCTGCAGGGCGCGGGCGACGACGCGGCGCCGCCAGGCGCCGAACGAGGAGAACGTGTTTCGGTTCCGGGGCACCCGGACACCGTAGTCGGCGGCGTCGTACCTGATCAGTGCGGTGCGCTGTGATGTCCGTCATGGGCCGCGGCTACGCTTCGGCCCTGGGCGCGACCACCCATCCAGTCACAGGGAGCAGCGATGACAGAGGCGTTGATCAGGGCCGTCGGCGGCAAGGAACCGAAGGTGGACCCGACGGCGTTCACGGCGCCCACCTCGGTGGTGCTCGGCGAGGTCACCCTCGGGCCGCGCGCCAGCATCTGGTACCACGCGGTGCTGCGGGCGGACTGCGGGCCCATCGAGATCGGCGAGGACGCGAACGTGCAGGACAACTGCACGGTCCATGTCGACCCGGGCTATCCGGTGTCGATCGGCGCGCGGGTGACGGTCGGGCACAACGCGACCGTGCACGGCTGTGTCATCGAGGACGACGTGCTGGTCGGCATGGGCGCCACGATCCTCAACGGCGCCAGGATCGGGGCCGGTTCGCTCGTCGCGGCGCAGGCGCTCGTCCCGCAGGGGATGGAGGTGCCGCCGGGCTCGCTGGTCGCGGGCGTCCCGGCCAAGGTGCGGCGTCCGCTGACCGAGGAGGAGCAGGCGGGCATCCGGCTCAACGCCGAGATGTACCTGCACCTGGCCAAGGGCCACGCCGAGGCCTTCGGGGACTGAGCGACGCGGTCAGGCCCGAGGGCCCCCGCGCCCCGGCTTCTTCTTCCGCTCGCCGCGGCCCGCGACGAGCGCCTGGCGGATCTCGGCGGCGGTCCTGCGCGCGTGCTCGCTGGTGGCGACGGTCTCCGCGGTGCCGGGCACGAAGCGGTGCTCGGGCTGCCGGCAGTACGGGCAGGGCCCGCCGTCCTGGATCAGGCGCCCGTCCTCGCAGGACGGGTTCCGGCAGGGGCCGCGGCCGACGAGGAACTCGGCGATCTCCTGCGGGGCCCAGCGGCGCCGGTTGTCCTCGTCGCGCTCGTGGATGGAGTTCGACCAGCGGGTGTGCCAGCGGCGCTCGATCCGGTCGAGGAGCTGGGCGGGGGTCCGGTGGGCGAGTTCGTCCGCGAGGATGTCGGGCAGGTTGCGCGGCAGCCGGTGGCCGAGGGCCTGGAGCAGCGGCTGGGGGAAGCCCTGCATGACGAAGCCGATGGGGTCGTTTCCGGGGCCCCGCTTCCAGGTCCGGCAGCGGCAGCTGCCGCCCGCCGGGACGGGGCTGCCGCACCGGCCGCACAGGCCCCGGCAGTCCGCGCAGACCCCGTTGTCGAGGCCGTCGAGGTGCGGCGCGGGCGCCCGCCCGCACTCCACGCAGCAGGCGGCGCACAGTCCGCACAGGCGCTCCTCGCCGATCCGCGTCGACCAGGAGCGCTGCTGGCAGCGGCAGCACAGGTGCGACCGGCAGTGGTCGCCGTGCGCGCCGTCGTACCGGCCGAGTCCGTCGAGCACGACGTCTCCTTTCAGCCCCGCTGGTGGTGCCTGCTACTCCGCGGCGGCGGTGGCCGCCTCGGCCCGGGCCGTGGCCTCGGCGGCGGCCTTCTTGGCCCGGTTCTTGATGATCAGCATCGAGGCGATGCCGATGAGGACCGCGAGGACCAGGCCGAGCCAGGAGAAGCGCTTGAGCCAGGCCTCGGCGACGATGCCCACGGAGTAGATGACGGCGGTGGTGCCGCCGGCCCAGAGGATGCCGCCGAAGACGTTGGCGAGGAGGAACTTCCAGTACGGCATGCGCAGCACGCCCGCGAGCGGTCCGGCGAAGATGCGCAGCAGGGCGACGAAGCGGCCGAAGAAGACCGCCCACATGCCCCACTTCTCGAAGGAGCGCTCCGCTAGGGCGATGTTGGCCTCGCTGAAGTGCTTGGGGAACTTGGTGCCGAGCTTGGTGAGCAGCGGCCGGCCGCCCTTGCGGCCGATCGCGTAGCCGATCGAGTCGCCGATGACGGCGCCGGCGCTGGCACAGGCGCCGAGGACGTACGGGTTGATCTCGCCGTGCTGCGAGGCGAGCAGCGCCGAGCTGACGAGGACGATCTCGCCGGGCAGCGGGATGCCGAGGCTCTCGACTCCGATCACCACCGCGACCAGCGCGTAGACGGCGACCGCGGGGATCGTCTCCAGCCACTCCTGGACGTGCACGCGGGTTCCTCTCCCGTATCGGCGACCGAACCCCGGCAGCCTACCCGGTCACGGCGCACCGACCCGGGTCTCGGCCGTCAGGTGGAGCGCCCGGGAGGAGGAGCCGACCCACAGTCTGCGGCGGCCGGTGCCGAGGACCCAGCGGTGCCGGGCGGGGTCCCAGGAGGAGAGGGTGCGGGCGGTGACCCGGACGGTGACCCGGCGCTGTTCGCCGGGCGCGAGCCGGAGCCGCCGGTAGCCGGCGAGGATGCGGCGCGGCTGGTCGATGCCGAGGGCGGCGAGGTCGGGTGAGGGGCCGGCGTAGACCTGGGCGACCTCGATGCCGGTGCGGGTGCCGGTGTTGACCACGGTGAAGGCGATGTCGAGGCCGTCGTCGGCGCGCGTGATCCACGGGGCGGCGTAGACGAAGGTGGTGTACGAGAGTCCGTGGCCGAAGGGGAAGAGCGGGGTCTCGTCGTGGGCGTCGTACCAGCGGTGGCCGACGTGGATGCCCTCGCCGTACTCCTCGACGCCGTCCTTCCCCGGGTAGCGGCGGGGGTCGCCGGCGGTGGGGTGGCGGTCCTCGGTGGCGGGGAAGGTCTGGGTGAGCCGGCCGCCGGGGTCGGCGTCGCCGAAGAGCACGGCCGCGGTGGCGGCGGCGCCCTCCTGGCCCGGGTAGTACATCTGCAGCACGGCCGCCGTCTTCGCCAGCCAGGGCATGGTGACGGCGGAGGAGGTGTTGAGGACCACGGTGGTGCGCGGGTTGGCCGCCGTCACCGCCTCGATGAGGGCTTCCTGGCGGCCGGGCAGGGCGAGGCTCGTGCGGTCGCGGCCCTCGGTGGCGTCCTCGTAGGCGAAGAGCACGGCGCTGTGCGCGGCCCGGGCGGCCGTGACCGCCTCGGCGAGGTCGGCGGCCCGGGTGGCGCCGTTCGCCGCGCGCAGCCGGAAGAGCTGGCCCTGGGCGCCGCCGCGGGCGGTGACGGTGAGGGTGTGGGTGCCCGCGGCGAGCCGGCGGTCGGCGCGGCGCACGCTCAGGCCGTCGGCGGCGCGTCCGCCGAGTCCGCCGGTGAAGTACCCGGCGACGCCGGGCCTCACCGGGAAGAGGTCGTCGCCGTCGAGGGTGATGTGGGGGCGCGTGCCGCTGTAGTGGACGAAGAAGCTCCAGTCGTCGTCCGCGGTGGTGGTGAGGGTGCCCCGGTGGCTCCAGGTCTCGTGGGCGGCGACGCCGACGGCGTCGAGGTCCCGCGCGGGCCGGGTGGCGGGAAGCGGCTTGCCGTAGGGGTCCTCGCCGAGGGCGTACGTGACGGTGGCGCGGGCTCCGGCGCGGGTGCGCAGGGCGTCGAGCGGGCTGGTGGCGGTGTCGGGGACGACATGGGCGCTGCCGCCGCCGCTGACGAAGGGGACGGCTCCGGAGGGGCCGATGACGGCGATCGAGCGGGCGGCCCTGCCGGTGAGGGGCAGGGTCCGCGCGGTGTTGCGGAGCAGGGTGGCCCCGGCGGTCGCGACGCGGAGCGCGAGGCGGGCCCCGGCCGCCGCGTCGCGCGCGGGGCGGGTGGTGGCCTCGTCGAGCAGGCCGAACCGTTCGCGTACGGACAGCAGGCGGCCGACGGCGGTGTCGACGGCGTCCCGCGGAACCCGTCCCTCGGTCACGGCCCGGCGCAGGGCGGCCCCGAAGTAGGTGCCGCCGGGCATCTCCATGTCGCAGCCCGCGGTCAGGGCGGCGTCGGTCGAGTGGACGGCCCCCCAGTCGCTCATGACCCAGCCGTCGAAGCCCCAGAGTCCGCGCAGGACGTCGGTGAGCAGGGCGCTGTTCTCGGTGGCGTGCACGCCGTCGACCTTGTTGTACGCGGCCATGACGGCGCCGGCTCCGGCGGCGACGGCGGCCTCGAAGCCGCGGAGTTCGGTCTCGTGGAGGGTCTGTTCGCCGGCCCGGACGTCGACGGACATCCGGTCGTGTTCCTGGTTGTTGAGGGCGAGGTGCTTGACGGTGGCGACGAGTCCCTCGCCCTGGATGCCGCGGATCTCCTCGGCGACGAGGTCGGCGGAGAGCAGGGGGTCCTCGGAGAAGGTCTCGAAGTTGCGGCCCGCGTAGGGGGTGCGGATGAGGTTGACCATCGGCGAGAGCAGCACGTCCTGGCCGAGTGCGCGGCCCTCGTGGCCGATGACCCGTCCGTAGGCGCGGGCGAGCGCGGGGTCGAAGGCGGCGGCGAGCATCACGGGGGCGGGCAGCGCGGTGGCCCGGCGGACGACCCGGACGCCCGCGGGTCCGTCGGCGAGCCGCAGCGCGGGGATGCCGAGCCGGGGGATGCCGGGCACGTATCCGGCCTGGCCGAGTCCGGCGGGGTCGGTGGCGCCGTGCAGCAGCGCGGTCTTCTCGTCGAGGGTGAGCTGGGCCAGGAGCGCGCTGACGCGCTCGCTCAGCCGCGCGGCGGCCGGGCGTGCGGTGCGGCCGCCCGGCGGGGCCGGTGCGGCGACGGCGCGGCCGCCGCCGGCGGTGACGGCGGTGACGGCGGAGAGCGTCGCGGCTCCGGCGAGGGTGAGGAGGAGCCGCCGCCGGGTGGGGCGGGGCGCCGGGGCCGTGGCGGACTCGTCCTGTTCCTGGCTGGCGGCGTGGGGCACGGCGGCGCTCCTTCGGACCGGCACGATTCCTGCGATCATGCGCTTACCGCACTATGCGTGACGGTTCGTCCGTTTCGGTGCCGCCGTGCCGGGGACCGCCCGTACGGGCAGCCCCCGGCGTCGGTCAGGAGTTGGGGCGGAGCGTCCAGACCACGGTCATCTCGCCGGTGACGGCGCCGTCCTCGCGGGTGATGTCGATGCGCACGGGGAACTCGGGGCGCTCTCCGGCGTCGAGTTCGGCGACGACCTCGGCGGCGGGGCGGCCGAGGGTGGCGGTGGCGGTGACGACGCCCATGGCGAGCTTCTTGTAGCCGATCTCGGCCTTGACGGCGAGCGGCACGGCGCGGCCGAGCTGGTCGCCGAAGGCGGCGAGGACGATGGCACCGCTGGCGGACTCGGCCAGGGTGAACATGGCGCCGGCGTGCGGGCCGCCCACGTGGTTGTGGTAGTCGGCCTGGTCCGGCAGGCGCACGACGGCGCGCTCGGCGGTGGTCTCCAGGAACTCCAGGTTGAGGGTCCTGGCCATGGGCACCGTGGCGGCGAGCATCTCGCCGACGGTCATCTGGTCTGCGCTCATGACCCGTGATGTTACCCACGAGTAGCAGTCTTCGCCATCCCCGCACGGGGGCGGGCGTAGCCGGTCGGGCACCTCCCCTCTATCGTTACTCGCCATGTGGCCAGGACAGCAGCCGCCCGGGGGCGAGCAGAACCCGCAGGACCAGAGTCAGAACCCGTACGCGCAGCCGGGCCAGCCCGGCTACGGACAGCCGAACCCCTATGCGCAGCCGGGGTACCAGCAGCAGCCCAACCCGTACCAGCAGCAGCCCGGCCAGCCCGGCTACGGACAGCAGCAGCCGTACGGGCAGCCGGGCGCCAACCCGTACCAGCAGCCGACCGTGCCGCAGTACCAGGTGCCGGGACCGGTGCAGCCGGGCGGCGGGGACGGCGGCAAGAAGAAGCAGACCACCCTCGTGGCGATCGTCGCCGCCGTCGCCGTGCTCGCCGCGGCCGGAGTGGCCGGCTACCTCGTGCTCGGCAAGGACGACGACAAGAACGACCAGGCCGACGACCCGAAGCCGAGCCAGTCGGCGAGCTCGGCGCCGGCGCCCACCTCGGCCCCGCCGCTCGACAACCCCAGGGGCGGCGCCGACCACCAGCCCGTGATCCCCGGCTGGAAGGTCGTCTACAACCCCAAGTACGGCACGCTGTTCGACGTACCGCCCGAGTGGGAGGTGTCGAAGGTCGGCATGATCACGTTCTTCGAGGACGAGAAGAAGGGCGACGGCTCCCCCGTCGTCACCATGTCCTCGCCCGCGCACTTCAAGAGCAACTGGTGCGCCTACGACACCGACAAGAACGGCAGCCAGGAGACCTGGGGCCTGAGCACCGCCGGCACCAAGGGCGGCCAGGGCGCGAAGAACACCGACGAGGCCGCCTACAACGAGGCCGGCAACTGGGTGTGGGCCGGATACGCCCAGCACATGCCCAAGGGCACCATCAAGATCACCAAGGCCGTGCCCTACACCACCAAGTCCGGCCTCAAGGGCAGCATGGCCACCGCCACCGCGCCGGGCATCAAGAAGCGCAACAAGTGCGAGTCGGACGGCAAGTCCCTCGCGTTCTCCTTCAAGAACGCCAAGGGCGACTTCTCCTCGTTCGTGCTGTACGCCGCCGCCGGCGTGAAGCAGGAGCTGCCGAACGCCACCGTGCAGCAGATCCTCTCCACCGTACGGCTCGCCCCTGAGCCCCCGGAGTCGTCCTGAACCACGTACGGATACCCGGCTGGGCCGGGCGGAACTACCTGCTGCTGACCGCCGCCGCGATCATCACCAACCTGGGCACCCACGGCGCCCTGATCGCGGCGGCGTTCGCCGTCATCCAGTCCGGCGGCGACGGCGGCGACGTCGGCCTGGTGGCGATGGCCCGCACCCTCCCCCTGGTCCTCTTCCTGCTCATCGGCGGCGCCGTCGCCGACCGGGTCCCCCGCCACCGGGTGATGGTCGCCGCCAACGCCCTCAACTGCGTCTCGCAGGCGGTCTTCGCCGTGCTCGTCCTCACCGGCGAGGCCCGGCTGTGGCACATGATGCTGCTGACCGCCCTGTGCGGCACCGGACAGGCCTTCTTCAACCCGGCCGCCGAGGGCATGCTGATGTCCAGCGTCAGCGGCGAGCAGGTCAGCCGCGCCTTCGCCCTCTTCCGGATGGCGATGCACGGCGCCGGCATCGGCGGGGCGGCGCTCGGCGGCGCGCTGATCGCCGCCGTGGGCCCGGGATGGGTGCTCGCCGTCGACGCGGCCGCCTTCGCCCTCGCGGGCGCGCTGCGCGCCTTCCTCGACGTCCGGCACATCCCTGAGCGGACGGCGGGCGGCGGACTGCTCGCCGATCTGCGCGAGGGCTGGGACGAGTTCGCGAGCCGCCCCTGGCTCTGGGCGATCGTCGCCCAGTTCTCCGTCGTGGTGGCGCTGGTGGGCGCCGCCGAGTCCGTGTACGGCCCGCTGGTCGCCCGGGACCAGCTCGGCGGCGCCCGGCCCTGGGGACTCGCGCTCGCCCTGTTCGGCGTGGGCACGCTGGCCGGCGCCCTGCTGATGGTCCGCTGGAAGCCGCGCCGGATGCTGCTCGTGGGCACCCTGTGCGTCTTCCCCATCGCGCTGCCCTCGGCGGCGCTCGCCGTCCCGCTGGACGTGGTCGGGCTCTCGGCCGCGATGTTCGTCAGCGGTGTGGCGATCGAGGTGTTCGGCGTCTCCTGGATGACGGCGCTGCACCAGGAGATCCCGGAGGAGAAGCTCTCCCGGGTCTCCGCCTACGACTGGTTCGGCTCGACGGCCATGCTGCCGCTCTCCACCGCACTGGCCGGACCGGCGGAGAGCGCCTTCGGGCGGAGCAACGCGCTGTGGGGCTCCGCGACGCTGATCGTGGTGGTGACGGCCCTCGTCCTGCTCGTGCCCGACGTGCGCCGGCTGACCCGCCGTACGAAGCAGGTCTCGGGCTCGGCGCCCGCGGCGGGAGCGCCCTCAGCCGATGCCGAAGGCTCCCTCCGGGGGCACGGGTGACGGCACGGCCTCCGCGTCGCGGACCGGCCGCGCGTCACCGGTGAGGCGCGCCAGCGGCTCGCCCCACTCCACGCGCGCCGGGAAGGCGTCGGCGGCCGTCCGCCGCGCGAGGCGCGCGGTGTCCACCGGCCGGTCGGAGGCGACGAGCACCGCGTTGCCGAACCGGCGCCCGCGCAGCACCGCGGGCTCGGCGATCAGCGCGAGCTCGGGGAAGACGGCGGCGAAGGTGGCCAGTTGGGAGCGGAGGAAGGCGAACGGGGCCCCGTCCGCCAGGTTGGCCGCGTAGGTCCCGCCGGGCCGCAGCACCCGGCGGGCCTGCCGGGCGTACTCGACCGAGGTCAGGTGGGCCGGCACCCGCGAACCGCCGAACACGTCGGCGACCAGCACATCCGCCGAGTCGTCCGGCGCCGCCTCCAGCCACTCCCGGGCGTCCGCCCCGTGCACGGCGATCCCCGAGCCCTCGGGCAGCGGCAGATGCTCGCCGACCAGCGCCAGCAGCCCCCGGTCCGCCTCGACGACGTCCTGCCGGGACCCGGGCCGGGTGGCGGCGACGTACCGCGGCAGCGTCAGGGCCCCGCCGCCCAGGTGCAGCACGTCGAGCGGCGCACCCTCCTCGGCGGCGTGGTCGAGGACATGGGCGAGCCGCTGGGCGTACTCGAACTCCAGGTGCGCCGGGTCGTCGAGGTCCACATACGACTGCGGCGCCCCGTCGACGGTGAGCAGCCACCCCCGCTCGGTGTCCACGTCGGGCATGAGCCGCGCGGTACCCCAGTCGACGTCCCGGATGACGGGAATCTGCTCGTTCACGCCCTCATTGTGCCCGGACGGCCGGGGGGCGCGGCGGGCGGGCGGCTCGGGCGGTGTGGGCGGTTGGGCAGCGTGGGCGGCTCGGGGAGCGCGGGCGGCTCGGGCGGCGTGGGCGGCGTGGGCCCGCGGCACGGACGCCACGGGCCCCCCGGGGGCCGGCCGGCGGGGGGGGCGGCTGAGCCGGCCGGCGGGGGCGGCCCGAGCCGGCCGGCGGGGGGCCGCTTCTGGCGGGGACGCTCAGAGGACCTCCGTCACCGTCCCGGCGCCGACCGTCCGCCCGCCCTCGCGGATCGCGAAGCCGAGGCCCGGCTCCAGGGGCACCTCGCGGCCGAGCTCGACGCTCATCGTGACCGTCTCGCCCGGTCGGGCCACGCCCTGCTCGCCGAGGTCGACCGCGCCGACGACATCGGCCGTGCGGAGGTGGAACTGCGGCCGGTAGCCGGTCGCGACGGGCGTGGTGCGGCCGCCCTCGCGGGCGGAGAGCACGTACACGCGCGCCGTGAAGCGGCGGCGGGGCACCAGACTCCCGGGCGCCGCCACCACGTGCCCGCGTCGCACCTCGCCCCGCGGCACACCGCGCAGCAGCAGCGCCACGTTGTCGCCGGCCTGGGCCGACTCCATCGGCTTTCCGAAGGTCTCGACCCCGGTCACCACGGTCTCGGTGCCCGTGCCGGGGACCTCGACGCGGTCGCCGACCCGCACGGTGCCGCGCTCGACGGCCCCGGTGACGACGGTGCCGCGGCCGGTGATGGTGAGCACGTTCTCGACGGGCATCAGAAACGGCGCCTCCACGTAGCGCACCGGCACCGGCACATAGGTGTCCACGGCGTCCAGCAACGCCTCGATCGACGCCGTCCAGCGCGGGTCCCCCTCCAGGGCCCGCAGTCCGGAGACGCGGACGACGGGCACGGTGTCGCCGCCGTAGCCGTGCGCGGTCAGCAGCTCCCGCACCTCGAGCTCGACCAGGTCGGTGAGCTCGTCGTCCGCGCCGTCGGCCTTGTTGAGCGCGACGACGATGTGGTCGACGCCGACCTGCCGGGCGAGCAGCACGTGCTCGGCGGTCTGCGGCATGATCCCGTCGCGCGCGGAGACGACGAGGATCGCCCCGTCGAGCTGGGCCGCGCCCGTGACCATGTTCTTGATGTAGTCGGCGTGCCCGGGCATGTCGACGTGGGCGTAGTGGCGGGTCTCGGTCTCGTACTCCACGTGCGCGACGTTGATGGTGATGCCGCGGCGCGCCTCTTCGGGGGCGCGGTCGATCCGGTCGAGCGGGACGTAGGCGGTGGCACCGCCGGTGCCGCGCTCGCTGAGGACCTTGGTGAGGGCGGCGGTCAGGGTGGTCTTGCCGTGGTCGACGTGGCCCATGGTGCCGATGTTGAGGTGGGGCTTGGTGCGCGCGTACGCCTGCTTGGGCATGGCTGAATCGCTCGTTTCGGTGCTCGAAGCGTGGGTGGGGACCCCGGGGCCGGACCGACCCTCCCCCTCTGGGGTCCGCCGGTCGGTCCGGGGAGGGTCAGCTTCGGTCGCCGCCGAGCGCGCAGGCCGGGACGCCTGCGGAGACGAGGACGGCAGCCTTCGGCGCGTCCGCGACTGCGGACGGCGCTGCGAGGAAGGCGTACCGGGACATGCCCACGATCATGGCCGCCCGGGGCGTCCGAGTCGACCGGATTTCCGCGCGCTCAGAGGTTCTTGAGGGCCTCGCGCACGGAGAGCGGGGAGAGCCGGGAGGCGTGCCGCGCCACGAAGGCGCGCACCTCGGCGGGGTCGGTCTTGGCGTATTCGCGCAGGCTCCAGCCGATCGCCTTGCGGATGAAGAAGTCGGGGTGGCCGGAGCGGAGCAGGCAGTAGGAGAAGAGGCGCTCGGTGTCGGTGGCCTCCTTGAAGCGCAGCTGGTGCAGGAGCGCGGTGCGCGCGACCCACAGGTCCTCGTCGGCGATCCACTCGTCCATGCGGGCGGCGAGCGCGGGATCGGCGGCGACGAGCGGGCCGACGACATGGGCGGCGAGGTGGTCGACGGTGTCCCACCAGGAGACGGTGGTGACGAGGGTGCGGGCGACCGGCAGGAAGGCGGAGGAGCAGCGCTCCGCGTGGCGGCGCAGATAGTCGACGGCGAAGTAGTGGTACTCGCGCTCGGGCAGCGCGAAGCAGCGCAGCGCGACGGCGGCGCAGTCGGCCTCGGCGGGGGCGGGCGTGCCGGCCAGGACCGTACGGGACAGGGCGCGGCGCTCGGGGGTGCGCAGCCCGAGGAAGGGAGCGACGCCCTTCATGTACGCGATCATCTCCTGGGCCCGGAAGGGGTCGCCGGCCGCGGGATAGACCTCCGTGAGCCGGGCCAGCAGGGTGTCGGCGAGGGCGCTCTCGGGGACGGCGGGAGCCGCGGCGGGGGTCATCGCCTCACTGTAAGGGCGGCCTCTGACAGCTGCCGGGGCCACGGCGCGGGGCGACCGGGCATGACGCTCGTTACGGCGATCACATCCCGGTTTCGGTTAGTCTCCCCGGATGTTCGAGCCCGTGTCCGTCCGCCGCTCCAGGGCGCTGCTCTCGCCCAAGGCCCGGCTGACGTATCTCGCCGTGATCCTGCTGGCCGCGGGGTCCTCGGTGCTGCTCTTCGAGCCGCAGCGGCTGCTGTCGGCGGGCTGGCCGGCCCAGCTGAGCGGCGCGGGCGCGGTGCTGGTCTTCGGCCTGGCGTACGGGGTGTGCACGGCGGCCCTCGTCCCGCGGCCCCTGCTGAACCTCGCGGCCGGTGCCATGTTCGGCACCCAGTTCGGCTTCGCCGCGGCCCTCGGCGGCACGGTCCTGGGTGCCGGCATCTCCTTCGCGCTGGGCCGGACGCTGGGGCAGGAGGCGCTGCGCCCCTATCTGCGGGGCCGCTGGCTGCGGGCGGCGGACGGGCAGTTGAGCCGGCACGGCTTCCGTTCGATGCTGGCGATCCGGCTCTTCCCGGGGATGCCGTTCGTGGTGGCCAACTACGGCGCCGCGGTCTCCCGCATGAAGTACGTGCCCTTCCTGCTGGCGACCGCGCTCGGCTCCGTGCCCAACACGGCGGCCTATGTGGTCGCGGGCAGCGAGGCCACCTCGCCGACCTCGCCCGCCTTCCTGATGTCCATGGGCTTCATCGTGCTGTCGCTGGCCGCGGCCGCGGTGGTCGGCTGGCGCAAACGACACCGCCTCCGCGGGCCCGCGGAGGGCGTGGCGGAGGCGGAGCGCGAGCCGGCGTCGGTCTGATGTCGGTCTGATCAGCCGGTGGTGACGGTCGCCGTGCCGACCACGGGCAGGTGGTCCGACACGGTCGAGAGCGCCGGGTCGGCGAGGACCTCGCAGGAGCCGAAGGAGCTCTGGGTGAAGAGGTAGTCGTACTTGCGGTCGGTGCGCAGGTCCGTGTCGGTGTCGTCCCACATGGTGCCCGAGCCCTTGCGCGCGGTGCCGCCGGTGCCCTGCTCGCACTCGCGGTACCTGGCGTACAGCGGGGCCAGGACGCCGCTGTCCTCGGAGCTCTTCGGGTCGTCCGGGGGCCGCGAGTTGAAGTCGCCGCCGAAGACGGTGTCGTGTCCGTCGCCGACGATCTCGCCGAGCCGCTGCACCTGCTCGGCGCGGTACGAGAAGCCCGCGCGGGCGTCGTGGTCCTCGCCCTTGGGGGTGAGGTGACTGGTGCAGAGCCGCACCGGGGTCCCGCTGGTGCGGCGCACGCAGAGCGCCTTGAGGAAGAGGCCGGCCTTCGGCGAGTGGAGTTCGAACTCCTCCCGCTGGCCGAAGGTGCCCTTCACCGCGACGGCGATGCCCTGCACGCCGATCAGCTGCGGCCCGCGGCAGCGGAAGTCGGAGGTGGCCTGCGGAGCCGGGTAGCGGGGCGGGTACGCGGCGGTGGCGCTCGGGGCGGCCTGGACCGTGCTGCCGAATCGGCTCTCGGCGGGGCGGGTGTACGGCAGGAACGCGATGGTCCAGCCGGGCAGCTTCTCGCCCAGCAGGGTCACCAGGCTCTTCTCGGCCGTCTTGCCGCCGTCGTGGTTCTTGTCGTTCTTGACGTCGTCGCCGCAGACCTCCTGGAGGAAGACGGCGTCGGCGTTCTTGCCGACCGCGAGGTTCGCGATGTTGGTCGCCTGCAGGTCCGGCTGGTTCTGCGCCCGGCAGCTCCCGCTCTCTCCGCAGACGTTCCAGGTGAGCACCTTCACGCTGCTGGTGGTGGCGCCCGTGCCCTGCTCGCGGGGGCCGTCCTGTCCGGCGGAGTCCCGCACGGCGGCTCCCGCGTACACGAGTCCCGCGACGGCCACCACGGCCAGCGCGGAGCCGAGTCCCCGACGTATCACGATTCCCCTCCGTCCCCCGATGATCACCCGGAGTATAGAGTGCCCGCGAACGGGCGATCGAAGGGGGAAGCATGGCGGGACAGTCGGGAGCCGGCCGCCGGGACCGGTGGACGATGGCGCTGCTGCTGACGGTGGCGGTGACCGCGGCGGTGATGCCCGGATCCGCCGGCGCCGCGGTCACCCAGCGGACCCGTGCCGCGGACCTGAACGGCGACGGCACCGCCGACGTCGTCGTGGCCTCCTCGGCCCGCCTCACCCGCTGGCAGGACACCGCCGTGGGCGCGTCCGACCTGGGCGGCTCGGTCTACGTCCTGCCCGGCGGCACGAGCGGCGCGCGGCCCGCGGGGTCCCTGGTCAACCAGGACAGTCCGGCGAGCGTGCCCGGTGCCTCCGAGCTCGGCGACACCTTCGGCCAGACGGTCGCGACGGGCGACTTCGACAACGACGGCAAGGCCGACGTGGCCTTCGGCAACCCGCACGAGGCGATCGGCACCGTCGCCGACGCCGGGGCCGTGACCGTCCAGTACGGGCAGAGCGCGGCCCCCTACCTGGGCGCCGGTGCGGGCGGGCTCACATGGATCGACCAGAACGCCGCGGGCGTGCCCGGCGACAACGAGCCTGAGGACCGTTTCGGCAGCAGCCTGATCACCGGCTACTTCAACGCCGACGCCTACGCGGACCTGGCGATCGGCGCCCCCGGCGAGGCCGTCGGCACGGCCTTCGAGGCGGGCCGGGTGACCGTCCTGTACGGCGGCCCCACGGGCCTCACGGCCACCGGGGCCCAGTCCTTCGACGGCTCGGTGGCCGGGGCGGCGGAGCCCTTCGACCACTTCGGCGCCTCGCTCGCCGCGGCCGACCTCAGGGGCGACGGCCAGGACGACCTGGCCGTGCTGGCCTCCGGCGAGTACATCGGCGGGGTCGACGCGGCCTGGGGCGCCGCCGTCGTCCTGACCGGCGCGGCGGGCGGGCTCGACGCCGGCTCCCCGGCGGTGGTGAACGTCGGGGACACCGGAACCTCCGGCCACATCCGCGCGCTGGTCGCCGGCCGCTTCCACGGCTCCGCCTACGCGGACCTCGCTCTCTTCGCCGACCAGCGGCGTGGCGCGGCGCCCGGCTCCGGCGCCGTCGTCGTGGCGCCCGGTGGCTCCACCGGCGTCGGCGCCGCCCCGGTCGTCGCCCTCCCCAGCCCCTCGTCCGCCGCGGGCACCTACTTCGGCGGCTCGCTCGCCGCCGGCGACGTGAACGGCGACGGCCGCGACGAACTCGCCGTCGGTGCCCTGCGCGGCGCGGGAGGCAGGGGCAGCGTCTCCCTCTTCGTCGGCGACCCGGCCGGCCTCACCGCACGGCCGAGCGCCACCTTCACCGAGGACACCACCCCCCTCGCGGCCACCGCCAAGCCGGGCGAGGGCTTCGGCTACGCCGTCTCCCTCCAGGACCACACCGGCGACGGCCGCGCGGAGCTCCTGGTGAGCGCCCCCTGGGAGGACGCCACCGCCCCGGTGGCCCGCATCTCCACCACCGGCTCGGTCCTCTTCGAACTGGGCGTCACCGTCCCGGCGTCCGGCCCCGCGGCCGTCGACTCCGTCCTGACCACCCGCGGCTTCGCCCCTTCCGCCTTCGGACCGGGCGGGGTGGGCCTGGCGGGCGGCGTCACGGCGCTGACCGAGAACGGCGTCGAGCCGTCACCGTGGCTGGACCGGCTTCCGCCGTTCGCATAGGGAGTGTGGCTATCTGATCCAGAATCCTGGATCCGATAGCCACTATCCAATAGCCGACGGCCGACATCGGTATCCGATACCCGGATCCGATACCGGGATCCGATATCCCCCATCCGTCACACCGCCTCGACGATCATCGCGTTCGCCAGCCCGCCCGCCTCGCACATCGCCTGGAGCCCATAGCGCCCGCCCCGCGCGCGCAGCGCGTGGACCAGCGTGGTGGTGAGGCGGGTGCCGCTCGCTCCGAGGGGGTGGCCGAGGGCGATGGCGCCGCCGTGGACGTTGACCTTGGCCGGGTCGGCACCGGTCTCCTGCTGCCAGGCGAGGACGACGCTGGCGAAGGCCTCGTTGATCTCGAAGAGGTCGATGTCGGCGAGGTCGAGGCCCGCGCGGCGCAGCACCTTCTCGGTGGCGGGGATGACCCCGGTGAGCATCAGGAGCGGGTCGGAGCCGGTCACGGCGAAGGAGTGGAGCCGGGCGAGCGGGCGCAGGCCGAGGCGGTGGGCGGTGTCCGCGGCCATCACGAGGACGGCGGAGGCGCCGTCGTTGACGGGGCTGCTGTTGCCCGCGGTGACCGACCAGTCGATCTGGGGGAAGCGCTCGGCGAAGCCGGGGTCCTGGAAGGAGGGGCGCAGCCCGGCGAGGATCTCGGGATTGGTCGTGGGCCGCACGGACTCGTCGCGGCGCACGTCCCCGTACGGGACGACCTCGGCGTCGAAGAGGCCGGCCGCCCAGCTGCGCGCGGCCTTGGCGTGCGAGGCGGCGGCGAACTCGTCCATGGCCGCGCGGCCGATGGACCACTTCGCGGCGATGAGCTCGGCGCTGATGCCCTGCGGGACCAGGCCCTCCGGGTAGCGCTCGGCCACGCCGGGCCCGAAGGGGTCGGCGCCGGGCGGCACGTTGGACCACATGGGGACCCGGCTCATGGACTCGACCCCGCAGGCCACGACGATGTCGTAGGCACCGGACTGCACGCCCTGGGCGGCGAAGTGGACGGCCTGCTGCGAGGAGCCGCACTGCCGGTCGACGGTGGTGGCGGGCACGCTCTCGGGCAGTCCGGCGCCGAGCCAGGCGTAGCGGGTGGTGTTCATGGCCTGCTCGCCGACCTGGTCGACGGTGCCGCCGATGACGTCGTCGACGAGGGCGGGGTCGATCCCGGCGCGGTCGACGAGGGCCCGCAGGGTGTGGGAGAGCAGGGCGACGGGGTGGACGCCGGCGAGGGCTCCGCCGGGCTTGCCCTTCCCTATCGGCGTACGGACGGCTTCGACGATGACGGCGTCACGCATGACACGGCTCCAGGACTGTGAGTTGGAAAACTGGACCAACACGCGTCAGTAACATAGCCCAGTCGGTTGGATTTCCAAACCCTCACCCGCCCGTCTGCCTTAGTCTTGGGCGCATGAAGGCCGCCCCCCGCCCCTGCTCCATCGCCGACACCCTCGCGCTCGTCGGCGAGAAGTACGCCCTCCTCGTGCTGCGCGAGGTCTCCCTCGGCGTCCGCCGCTTCGACCGGATCGCCCGCAACACGGGCGCACCGCGCGACATCCTCACCGCCCGCCTCAAGCGGCTCGTCGAGGCGGGGATCCTGGAGAAGGTCCCGTACAGCGAGCGCCCCAAGCGCTACGAGTACCGGGCGACCCCCGCCGGCGAGGAACTGCAGCCGGTCCTGGTGACCCTGATGGCCTGGGGGGACCGCCACCTCAACACGCAGCTGCACCCGACGGTCCTGGAGCACAGCTGCGGGGAGGCGCTCAGCCCGCGCGTGATCTGCGCGAGCTGCGGCGACGAGGCGGACACGGCGAGCCTGAAGGCCCATGTCCAGGCGCCCGGCTGGACCACCACGGGCCCCACGGACGGCTGAGCCCGGCGCCACGACCGCCGGAGTCCGGCGGGCCGAGGACGGAGCCCGGCCCCACGACGCCCTGCGGACGGGCCCGTCATCTTGGGACGGTACGCTGCGCACCGACCTTCTGACCGCACACGTACATACGGGACGGCCCTGGCCCCATGAGTTGGTTCGAATCATTCATCCTCGGACTCGTCCAGGGGCTGACGGAGTTCCTTCCCATCTCCTCCAGCGCGCATCTGCGGCTCACCGCCGCGTTCGCGGGCTGGGAGGACCCGGGTGCCGCGTTCACGGCCATCACCCAGATCGGCACCGAGACCGCCGTCCTCATCTACTTCCGCAAGGACATCGCGCGGATCGTCACCGCCTGGTTCCGCTCGCTCTTCGACAAGGCGATGCGCTCGGACCACGACGCCCAGATGGGCTGGCTCGTCATCGTCGGCTCGCTGCCGATCGGCGTCCTCGGCGTCACGTTCAAGGACCAGATCGAGGGCCCCTTCCGCGATCTGCGCCTGATCGCCACCACGCTCATCGTGATGGGCATCGTGCTCGGCGTCGCCGACCGGCTCGCGGCCCGCGACGAGATCGGCGGCCGGCACCGGGCGATCCGCGAGCGCAAGTCGCTCAAGGAGCTCGGCGTACGCGACGGCCTGATCTACGGCTTCTGCCAGGCGATGGCCCTGATCCCGGGCGTCTCGCGCTCCGGCGCCACCATCTCCGGCGGCCTGTTCATGGGCTACACCCGCGAGGCGGCGGCCCGCTACTCGTTCCTGCTCGCCATCCCCGCGGTGCTCGCCTCCGGCGTCTTCGAGCTGAAGGACGCGGGCGAGGGGCACGTCTCCTGGGGCCCGACGATCTTCGCCACCGTGATCGCCTTCGGCGTCGGCTACGCGGTGATCGCCTGGTTCATGAAGTTCATCACGACGAAGTCCTTCATGCCCTTCGTGATCTACCGGATCGCCCTCGGCATCCTCCTCTTCGTCCTGGTCGGCACGGACGTCCTCAGCCCCCACGCGGGCGAGTCGGCCGGCTGACCGAGCCACCAGGGGTACCGGGAAAGGGCCCGCACGGCCTCGGCCGTGCGGGCCCTCGCGCGTGGCGGTGACGCCTACGCCCCGGCGACCAGCATCCCACCCATCGCCAGCATCGTCGCCGCGACCAGTCCGTCCAGGACGCGCCAGGCCTTCGGCCGGGAGAGCAGGCCGCTCAGCAGTCGGGCGCCGAAGCCCAGCGCGAAGAACCAGGTCAGGCTGGCCAGGGCGGCGCCCGCACCGAAGGCCCAGCGCAGGTCACCGCGGTCGGAGGCGAGGGAGCCGAGCAGCAGCACGGTGTCCAGGTAGACGTGCGGGTTCAGCCAGGTCATCGCCAGGCAGGTCAGGACCGCCCGCCGGGCCGAGGCGGCCTGGGGGCCGTCGGCCGTCAGGGCCGCGGCCGGGTCGGGGCGCAGGACGCGGCGGGCCGCGAGGAATCCGTACCCGAGCAGGAAGGCCCCGCCCAGCAGGCCCACCGCGGTGAGCGCCGCCGGCCACGCCGTGACCACCGCGCCGACCCCCGCCACGCCGAGCCCGATGAGCACCGCGTCCGACACGGCGCAGATCGCGACGACCGCGAGGACGGCGTGCCGCCGCGCGCCCTGGCGCAGGACGAACGCGTTCTGGGCGCCGATGGCGACGATGAGGGAGAGTCCGGTTCCGAAACCGGCGAGTACGGCGGCGAGGAGGCTGCTGGTCATGACCTCGACCGTAGGGACGCCGTACGGATGAGTACAGCTAAAGATTCTTACGTACCCTTAGCCGTACTTATGGATGAGCTTCCCCTGGACCAGGTCCGGACCCTGCTCGCGGTGGTCGACGAGGGCACCTTCGACGCCGCGGCCGCCGCCCTGCACGTGACCCCCTCCGCCGTCAGCCAGCGCGTCAAGGCGCTGGAGCAGCGCACGGGCCGGGTCCTGCTGATGCGTACGAAACCGGTGCGCCCCACGGAGTCCGGCGAGGTGGTGGTGCGGTTCGCCCGCCAGCTGGCGCGGCTCGAACGGGACGCCCGCAGCGAACTGGGTCTCGCCGCCGAACAGGGTGCGGCGCGCGTCCCGATCGCGGTCAACGCCGACTCCCTGGCCACCTGGTTCCTGCCCGCGCTCACCCGGGTCCCGCAGGAGCCGCCGATCTGCTTCGAGCTCTACCGGGAGGACGAGTCGCACACCACCGCCCTGCTGCGCGAGGGCCAGGTGATGGCCGCCGTGACCTCCTCGCCCGACCCGGTGGCCGGCTGCACGGTGCGGCGGCTCGGCCTCGCCCGCTACCGGGCCGTGGCCGCGCCCGAGTTCGCCGCCCGGCACCTCACGGGGTCCCTGGCGGCGGACCTGGCGCAGGCGCCGACCGTGGTCTTCGACCGGCGTGACGCCCTCCAGGACGCCTTCGTCCGCTCGCTCACCGGGGGACTCTCCGACGCCGGACGGGTCCGCCACCTGGTCCCCACGTCCGACGGCTTCCGGGACGCGGTGGCCTTCGGCCTCGGCTGGGGCATGGTGCCCGAGCCGCAGGCCGGACCGCTCCTGCGGGCCGGCCGGCTGGTGGAACTGGCGCCGACCCGGCCCATGGACGTCCCGCTGTACTGGCAGCAGTGGAAGCTGGACTCGCCCGCCCTGTCCACGGTCGCCGAGGTGGTGGCGACGGCCGCCGCCGAGGCGCTCCTCGTCGACCGGGGAGGCCGCTCCCCCGGGCACCCGTGACACCCCGGAAGGGCCGTCTCAGGCCTGGTACGGGACCCGCGCCAGCTCCTGGATCCCGCCGAGCGTGCCCCACTCGTTCTTGCCGAGCCGGGACAGCGGCCTCATCAGGGTCATCTCCGGGTGTCCGTCGACGAGCACCGACTCCTCCACGGCCGCGTGCACGACCCGCCCGAAGACGACCGTCGAGTCGCCGATCCGCAGCGTGCTGTGCAGCACGCACTCCAGGGCCACCGGCGACTGCGCGACCCGCGGCGGTCGCACCCGCAGGCTCGGCTCGCGCTCGACGCCGCACGCGTCGAACTCGCTCGTCCCGCGCGGGAAGTCCGTCGCCGTCGCGTTGACCTGCTCGAAGAGCCCCTCGGGAGCGAGGTTCACCACGAACTCCCCCGTCTCCTCGACGTTGCGCAGCGAGTCCTTGCGGCCCACCGAGGTGAACTGGACGACCGGCGGCACGACCGAGGAGATGGTGAAGAAGGAGTGCGGGGCGAGGTTGTCCGTCCCGTCGGCCCCGGTCGTCGACACCCACGCGATGGGGCGGGGCACGACCGTCGCGGTGAGCAGCCGGTAGAAGGGGTTCGGGCCGGTCTGCTCCGGATCGATGTTCATGCGCATGGCCGAAAGTATGACGGGTCTCGTACCAAGCCCTGCACGCACGCCCCTTGGCCCCGCGCCCGCTCTGCCCGACACTGAACCGATGACGCAGCGCGTGGATCTCGCGACCGTGATGGACCGGCTGGCCATCGACGACCTGGTCACCGGCTACGCGGCGGCCGTGGACGACTCCGACTGGGCCGCCTACCGCGCGCTGTTCACCCCGGACGGGCGCGCCGACTACCGCGGCTCCGGCGGAATCGAGGGCCCGGCCGCCGAGGTCGCCGACTGGCTCGCGGAGACGATGCGGCTGTTTCCCGTACGCCAGCACCTCATCGTCAACCGGCGGGTGCTCATCCAGGATCTGGGGGGCTATCCGGGAGACGCCGCGACCGTGCGCGCCGACTACCTCAACCCCATGCGGTTCGAGTCGGGAGAGGACTTCGTGTGCGGCGGGCGCTACGCCTTCACGTTGCGGCGCGCGGGCGGTGGCTGGTTGCTGCGTTCGGTCGTCGTCGAGGAGAAGTGGCGCCGGATGTGACGGCCCCCGGCCGGGCCACGCGCACACTGGTGGGGGTGCACCCGGACGAGGTCCGGGGGAGCGACACCGGGAGGCACGGCATGCGCAATCCGTTCGCGGGTCAGGGGCCCGGCTCCGGGACCGTCCGCGCCGCGCTCGCCGTGTTCTTCGGGGCCCTGCCCGCGCTCGCCTTCCCCGCGCCCGCGCTGTGGTGGGCTGCGTACGTCGCCCTCGTCCCCTGGCTGCTGCTGATCCGTACGGCTCCGAGCCCGCGCCGCGCCGGTCTGGACGGCTGGCTCGGAGGGCTCGGCTTCATGCTGGCGGTGCACCACTGGCTGCTGCCGAGCCTCCATGTCTTCCTGCTGGTCCTCGCCGCGCTCCTGGGACTGCTCTGGCTGCCGTGGGGGTGGGTGGTGCGGGCGATGCTGGGCGGCGAGCCGTCCGCCGCGCGGGCCGCCGCCGCGCTCCTCGTGGTCCCGTCCGGCTGGCTCCTGGTCGAACTGGTCCGTTCCTGGGAGGGCTTGGGCGGCCCGTGGGGGCTGCTCGGGGCCAGCCAGTGGCAGGTGCCGCCCGCGCTGCGGCTCGCCTCGGTCGGCGGGGTCTGGCTGGTGAGCCTGCTGGTGGTGGCGGTGAACACGGGCCTCGCGCTGCTCCTGGCGGTGCGCCCGGTGCGCCGTACCGTGCTCGTGGGCCTGCTGGGCTGCGCCCTCGTCGTGGGCCTGGTCTGGTGGGCCGCCGCCCCGCCGCGGACTGCCGGCACGGTTCGGATCGCGGCGGTCCAGCCGGGCGTGTTCGACGGGCCGGACAGCGTCGAGCGGCGCTTCGCGCGCGCCGAGGAGCTGACCCGGGGGCTCGCCGGGCAGCGGCCGGACCTGGTGGTGTGGGGCGAGAGCAGTGTCGGCGCGGACCTGGGGGCACGGCCCGACCTCGCCGCCCGGCTCGCCGCGCTCTCCCGCACGGTCGGCGCGCCGCTCCTGGTCAACGTGGACGCGCGCCGCTCCGACCGGCCCGGCATCTACAAGAGCGCGATCCTGATCGGCCCGCAGGGGCCGACCGGCGAGCGCTACGACAAGATGCGCCTGGTGCCGTTCGGCGAGTACGTCCCGGCGCGCGCCCTGCTCGGCTGGGCGACCTCGGTCGGCAAGGGCGCGGCGGGCGAGGACCGCCGGCGGGGCACCCGCCCGGTCGTGATGACGCCGCCCCCGCGCGAGGGCGGCGGGCCGGGCCTGCGGGTCGGGCCGCTGGTGTGCTTCGAGTCGGCCTTCCCCGACATGACCCGACGGCTGGTCAGGGACGGCGCGGACGTGGTGGTCGTGCAGTCGGCGACCTCCACGTTCCAGGACACCTGGGCCCCGGCCCAGCACGCCTCGCTGGGCGCGCTGCGGGCCGCGGAGTCGGGGCGGCCGGTGGTGCACGCGACGCTGACCGGGATCAGCGCCGCGTACGCCCCGGACGGGCGCCGGACCGGCACCGCGCTCGGCACCGACCGCAGCGCCGCCACGGTGTACGCCCTGCCGCTCGCGCGCTCGGCCACGGTCTACGCCCGGTTCGGCGACTGGCCGGTCTACGGCGCCGCCCTGGTGATCGGCGCGCTGTGCGCGGCCGAGGGGGCCCGGACGCTCAGGAGGCCTGGGCGAGGGCCTCTCGTACCACCCGCTCGCACAGTTCGTGGGTCAGCAGGGCGTCCCGTGCACTGAGCAGCCGCCCCTCGCGTACGGCGTCGAGGAAGGCGACGACCGCCTGTTCGATGCCGCGCTGGCGGGCCACCGGCACCCAGTCGCCGCGGCGGCGCACGGTCGGCTGGCCCTTGTGGTCGACGATCTCGGAGAGGTTGAGGACCTGGCGCTTGGTGTCCTGTCCGGAGACCTCCAGGATCTCCTCGGTGGAGCCGTTCAGACGGTTCATCATGCCGATCGCGGTGAAGCCGTCGCCGGAGAGCTGGAGCACGACGTGGTGCATGAGGCCCTCGCGGACCCGGGCGCGCACGTCGACGTGCTCGATCTCGCCGGGCAGCAGGAAGCGCAGGGTGTCGACGACGTGGATGAAGTCGTCGAGGACGAAGGTGCGCGGGTCCTCGGGAAGTCCGATGCGGTTCTTCTGCAGCAGGATCAGTTCGCGCGGGTGGTCGAGGCACTGGGCGTAGCCGGGTGCGAGCCTGCGGTTGAAGCCGACGGCGAGGCTGACCGCGCGCTTCTCGGCCAGTTCGACGAGCCGTTCGGAGTCGGCGTACTCGTAGGCGAGCGGCTTGTCGACGTAGGTCGGCACGCCGGCCTCGATGAGCCGGGTGGCGATCTCGGCGTGCGCGGCGGTCGAGGCGTGCACGAAGGCCGCGTCGAGCCCGGCGGAGATGAGCGAGTCGAGGTCGGTGTGCCGGCGCACGGCGGGCAGGTGGTAGCTGTCGGCGACCCGCTCCAGGGTGGCGGGGGTGCGGGTCTGCACGTGGAGTTCGACCCCGGGAAGGGTGGACAGGACGGGCAGATAGGCCTTCTGCGCGATGTCGCCGAGTCCGATGCAGCCAACCTTCACGGGTTCTCCTTGCGGTCGTTCGCTTCTGTCGCCGGCCGGGCGGTGTTCACCCGGCCGGAGGGCCGTGTGCGCCGGTCAGCTTACGCGCGGGGGCACGGCGCCGACCGGCGGCCTCCAGTCGGCGATGCCGTCGAAGCCGCGCAGCACGAGTCCGGGGCCGAAGCGGGAGACGGCGCTGACGGCCGTGTTCCGCAGGGCGACCGCGGGACCGGCGGAGAGCAGCGCGAGCCGGCCGGTGCGGGCGGCCCTGCGGACGAGCGCGCTGGTGCGCGGCAGCCGGTCGGCGGTGTAGTCGGCCAGCGCGGCCGGTACGGGCCGGCCGCTTCCGGCGTGGTGGGCGAGGACGATGGCGTCCTCGATGGCCTGGTTTCCGCCCTGGCCGAGGGTCGGCTGCATGGCGTGGGCGGCGTCACCGAGGAGGGCGGTGCGGCCGCGGTGGAACGCGGGCAGCGGGTCGATCAGGTGGTGGACGTCGTGGCGCAGCACGGCGGATTCCTCGGTGGCGGCCAGGATCGCGGGGACGGGGTGGTGCCAGTCGCCGAACAGGCGCAGCAGTTCGGCCTTCTCGCCGTCGGGGGCGTGGGCGCCGGCGGGCGCGGCGGCCATGGCGTAGGCGTAGACGCGGCCGTCCTTGAGCGGCTGGCTGCCCCACAGGCGTCCGGGGCCCCAGGTCTCGTGGGGGGCGAAGGGCTCGGCGGGGGCGGGGATGACGGTCCGCCAGGTGGTGAAGCCGGAGTAGCGGGGGCCCGGGTGGGCGGGGAAGAGGGTGCGGCGGGTCGCGGAGCGGATGCCGTCGGCGGCGACCACCAGGTCCGCCTCCAGGGCCCCGTCCGGGGTGCCGACGAGGGCGGGCCGGCCGGCGGCGCCGGGCTCGACGAGGGTCGCGGCCGCTTGGGTGCGGACGGCGGTCCCGGGCAGGGCGGCGCGCAGCAGGTCGACGAGGGTGGCGCGGTGCAGCAGGACGAGCGGCCCGCCGAAGCGCTCGGCGGCGGCCTCGGCGTCGGTACGGGCGAGCCAGCGCCCGTCGGGGCGGCGCATTCCGCCGTCGCCCTGCCAGGCGGCGAGTTCGCGCACCCGGTCGCCGAGGCCGATGACGTCGAGGGCGCGCAGGGCGTTGGGGGCGAGGCCGATCCCCGCGCCGACGGGCGTGAGGTCCGCGGCGCGTTCGAGGACGGTGACGTCCCAGCCGCGGGAGCGCAGGGCGATGGCGGCGGTGAGGCCGCCGATGCCGGCTCCGACGACGACGGCACGGTGCTGTTCCATGACTCCCCCTCGGACGACTCCGCCGTAGGGGCGCGGACCCCCAGAGGGCGGACTACAGATGTAGTGACGCCTCAGAACGTACTACACCCGTAGTCGACGGAACAGCCCAAGGGGCCCTGATTCACTACACCCGTAGTCCCGCTCCCCTCCCCCGGTCGATAGGTTGTCCCCATGACCGCCGCACCGCCCCCCGCCGCCCCTCCCACCCGCACCGAGCGCATCGGCGACGCCGCCCTCGACCTGCTCGTGGAGCGCGGGATGCGCGGGCTCACCCACCGCGCCGTCGACGAGCGGGCCGGGCTCCCCCCGGGGTCCACCTCCAACCACGCCCGCACCCGCCAGGCCCTCCTGGAGACCGCCGTACGCCGCCAGGTGCAGCGGGAGGCCGCGGTGCTCACCCCCGACGAGCTGCCGGCGCCCGACGCGGGACCCGAGGCACTCGTCGACGCCCTCGCCCGCGCCCTCCACCGCTACCTCACCGACCACCGGTCCCTGCTCGTCTCCCGCTACGAGCTGGCCCTGGAGGCCACCCGCCGCCCCGAGCTGCGCACCTTCTTCGACAGCGCGGGCTCGGTCTTCCACGGGCCGGTGACCGCGATGATGGCCGCGGCGGGATCACCCGCCCCCGAGCGCCACGCGCTCTCGCTCATCGCCTGGTGCGAGGGGCTGATGTTCTCCTGCGCCGCCGGCAGCTTCCACGCCGCCGTACCCGGCCTCGACGAGCTGCGCACCGGGTTCGCCGAGCTGCTGCGCGGTCTGCTCGGCCGCTGAACCGCCCGCGGGCGCGCGCCTGGTGCTCTCACACCGCGAGGGGGTGGCCCGCCGGAGGATCTTGGGCGACGATGCCGGGATGACCACCGAACAGACCGACACCGACCCCCGTATCGACCCCGGCACCCTCACCGGCGAGCGCGAGGCGCTGGAGCAGTGGCTCGACTTCCACCGCGCGACCCTCGCGATGAAGTGCGAGGGTCTCGACGACGCCCAGCTGCGCACCGTCTCCGCGCCTCCCTCCGACCTCAACCTGATGGGCCTGGTCCGCCACATGGCCGAGGTCGAGCGGGGCTGGTTCCGCCGCGTCCTGGCCGGTGAGGAGGAGGCCGGCTGGATCTACAGCACCGACGAGGACCGCGACGCCGACATCCACGTCACCGACGAGGACACCTGGGAGGAGACCTACGCCACCTGGCAGGCCGAGATCGCCCACGCCAGGGCCAACGCCGCCGGCCGCGGCCTCGACGAGCTGGGCACCGGCACGCACCGCACAGGACGGACCTTCAACCTGCGCTGGATCTACCTCCACATGATCGAGGAGTACGCGCGCCACAACGGCCACGCGGACCTCATCCGGGAGCGGATCGACGGCGCCACGGGCGACTGAACCCGCGGCCGGTCGTACCGGGTCAGCCCGCACGGGGGTGATCACTCATGTGGGGCATTCCCGGCGAGTAGGGGTGTGGGGGACCGGGCCCGAGCAGCAGAGTTGCGCGGGTGCATGGAACCAGAACCACAGTGAGGATCCTGGCCGGCGTCGCGATGGCCGCCCTCTCGGGCTGTATCGCGGTCGAGCCGCCCCCCACGGCCCCCGCGCCCGTCCCGGGCCCGGCGGTCGAACGGCCCGGCCAGGACGTCGCGCCCCAGATCGTCCAGGGCCCCGCCCGCGAGGCCCTGGAGGCGGCGATGCCCGATCCCCCGGCCCCCGAGCCCCGCTCGTCCGTCGAGCGGCGCCCGCGCACGGACGGCGCGGGCGGCGGGCACGGCGGGCGCGAGCAGCGGGCGGAGCAGAACCCGCCGCACCACGCGAAGAAGCCGCACCCCTCCGCCGACGGCAGGCAGCACCACCACCCGGCCGTCGACCTGCCCGGACTTCCCCGGCCGCCCCGATCCGCGGCCGAGGTGTGCGAGCTGGGCGCCCGCTACGGCGGCTGGGGCCCGAACAGCGAGCAGGCGAAGGTCTGCCGCGCCACCTACGGGCGCTGACCCCGCAGCCGCACCTCCAGGCGCTCGATCGCGGCCCGCACCCCGTTGCCGTACCCGTCGTCGTCCAGGACCTCGGACGCGGCTCGGGCCCGGTCCAGATGGACCCGGGCCGCGTCCGGGTGGGCCAGCTTCACGTAGTCGGCGGCCAGGTTGAGATGGAGCGAGGGGTACAGGGCGCGCAGCGCCACCGCGGAGTCATGGCGCGCGAGCCGCTCGTCGTCGAGCCCCTCGGCGGCCGTCAGGGCCCGCAGATCCCAGGCCAGCTCGGTGTCGGGGTCGTCCTGGGCGTCGGCCATGTAGTGGGCGAGCGTACAGCGGTGGAGCGGGTCGCCGTCCGGCCCCAGCTGGTCCCAGATCTCCCCGAAGCGGTTGCGGGCCTCCTCCCGGTCACCGCCGTGGAGGAGCATCATCGCCTGCCCGATCCTGGTCATGACGCCGTCGTCCGACACCTGCTGCCCGGTCACTGCGGCCTCCACGCTGTCGCTCCGGCCCCCGGTTCGAAACGGGCCGGATCCGACGCTAGCCGCAGCCGCGCCGGATCCGGGCGAGGCTCAGCCGAGGTCCGGGATGCGCCAGTCGATCGGCTCGTGTCCCTGGGCGGCGACGGCGGCGTCGATCTGGGTGAAGGGGCTGGAGCCGAAGAACTTCCTCGCCGACAGCGGGGAGGGGTGGGCGCCCTTCACCACCACGTGGCGCTCCTCGTCGATGAGCGGCAGCTTCTTCTGGGCGTAGTTGCCCCACAGCACGAAGACCGCCGGGTCGGGGCGGGAGGCCACGGCCTTGATCACCGCGTCGGTGAACTTCTCCCAGCCCTTGCCCTTGTGCGAGTTGGCCTCGCCGGCGCGCACGGTCAGCACCGCGTTCAGCAGCAGGACGCCCTGCTCGGCCCACGGCATCAGATAGCCGTTGTCCGGGATCGGGTGCCCCAGCTCGGCCTGCATCTCCTTGTAGATGTTGCGCAGCGAAGGCGGGGTCTTCACCCCGGGGCGGACGGAGAAGCAGAGCCCGTGGCCCTGGCCCTCGCCGTGGTACGGGTCCTGACCGAGGATCAGGACCTTCACCTTGTCGAACGGGGTCGCGGCGAGGGCGGCGAAGACCTCCTCGCGCGGCGGGTAGACCGGCCCGTTGGCCCGCTCCTCCTCGACGAACTCGGTGAGCTGCTTGAAGTAGGGCTTCTGCAGCTCCTCGCCGAGGACATCGCGCCAGGACGCGGGCAGCATGTCGGTGTCGGTCACGTCAACAACCTCCGGTGGGTGTTTCGCTTACGTACGAGAACCTACCGGGGACCACTGACAACGCCGCCCGCCGCCCGCGACCGCGGCCCTGCTACCAGCTGGTGCGGCGGCTGAGCTCCCACATCTGCATGACCGTCTGCGGGTCGAGCGCCCGCTCGCCGCCGCCGATGTCCTCGCTCGCCGCGATGTAGAGCTTGCCCTGCCACAGCGGCAGCAGCCGGACGTCCTGCACCATGATCTCCTGGGCCTGCACGAACTCGTCCGTGACGGCCCCGCGGTCGCTCTCGCGACGCGACTTCGGGAGCAGCTCCTCGGTGATCTTCGGGCTGACGTACGGGGTGCCGAGGACGTTCTTCTTGCCCACGAACGGGGCCACGAAGTTGTCCGGGTCCGGGAAGTCGGGGAACCAGCCGCGGCCGAAGACCGGGTACTGGCCCTTCTGGTAGCCGGTCTGGAACTCCTTCCACGGCTTTCCGTGCAGGGTGACCTCGAAGAGGCCGTTCTCCTCCAGCTGCCGCTTGAGCTCGGCGAACTCGGCGGCCGTCGAGGAGCCGTAGCGGTCCGTGGTGTACCAGAAGTCGAGCTTGACCGGCTTGGTGATGCCGGCCTCGCGCAGGATCGCCTTGGCCTTGGCCGGGTCGGGCGAGCCGAAGCGGTCGTAGAACTTGGTGGTGTGGGCCGAGATGCCCTTGGGGACCATGGAGTACAGCGGCTCCGCCGTGCCCTGGTAGACCTTGCTCACCAGCTCGTCGCGGTCGACGAGCTGCGCGATGGCCTTGCGGACGGGCAGCCGGTCGACGGTCTCGTCACGGGTGTTGAAGACCAGGTAGCGGATGTCGGCGCCGGTGGACTCGACGAGCTGGAGCCCCTTGTTCTCCGGCTTGTCGGCCTGGAGCTCGACGACCTCGGCCGCGGTCAGACCGCGGTAGGTGGCGTCGATCTCCTTCTTCTTCAGGGCGGCGACCATCGTCTCGGACTCCTTGAAGTACCGGATGGTCACCCCGCCGTTCTTGCGGTCGGCGAAGCCCTTGTAGCTGGGGTTGCGGGTCAGCTCGGCCTTCTCGCCCTCGGTGTACGAGTCGAGGACGTACGGCCCCGAGCCGAGCAGCTTGCCGTCCTCGCGGAGCTTGTCCGCCGGGTACTCCGCCGGGTCGACGATCGACATGGCCGGGGTGGCGAGGACGAACGGGAAGGTCGCGTCCGACTTGTTCAGCCGGAAGACCACCGTGCGGTCGTCGACGGCCTCGACCTTGTCGAGCGAGCCGAGCATCCCGTTGGGGCCTCCCTGGGCGTCGATCGTGCGGATCCGCTCGATCGAGTACTGGACGGCCTTGGCGTCCAGCTTGTGCCCGTTGGAGAAGGTCAGCCCGTCGTGGAGCTCGCACTCGAAGACCCGGCTGGAGCTGCCCTCCTTGAACTTGCAGTCCGCCGCGTCGGGCTGCGGGCTCGTGCTTCCCGTCGGGAAACTCACGAGGGTCTGGAAGACATTCCGGAAAAGCTCCCAGGAATTGTCCCAGGCGGCGGCCGGATCAAGCGTGGACGGAGAACTCGTCGTACCGACGACGATTCTCTGATCCCCTGCGGATTCACCGTCCGAAAACACACTGCATCCGGACAGGAGGGATATGGACGCAAGGGCTGCAGCGGCCTGCAGACTGGTCCGGTTGAACACGTGCACGCTCCTCGTTCAGCCTGGGTCGGCAGACCATACCGCAGCGCCCCGCCAGATCAACGTTCGGCCCTGGCGGGGCACTCGGCTCATTCCGCGTATAACCGGGGCCAAACCGGTCAGGAATTCAGGAGAGTGTCCGGATATCGGTCACTCGACACCGGCGTTCAGGAAAAGACCGCCGTCGACGACCAGGGTCTGGCCGGTGATCCACTCCGCCTGGGACGAGGTGAGGAAGGCGGCGGCCCCGCCGATGTCCTGCGGCTCGCCCAGCCGGCCGAGCGCGTAGCGCGACGCCGCCTCGGCCTCCCGGCCCTCGTAGAGCGCGGCGGCGAACTTCGTCTTCACGACGGCCGGCGCGATGGCGTTGACCCGGACCGCGGGAGCGAACTCGTGCGCCAGCTGGAGGGTCAGGTTGATCATCGCCGCCTTGCTCATCCCGTACGCGCCGATGAACGGCGACGCGGAGACTCCGGCGATCGAGGCGATGTTCACGATCGCGCCGCCGTGCTCCTTCTGCCACGCCCGGTAGGTCTGCTGGGCGAAGCCGAGGGCCGACACCACATTGGTCTCGAAGACCTTGCGGGCCACGTTCAGGTCGAGCTCGGCGATCGGCCCGAAGACCGGGTTGGTGCCGGCGTTGTTGACCAGGAAGTCCACCCGGCCGAACGCCTCCATGGTGGCGGCGACCGCGGCGGCCTGGTGGGCCTCGTCGTGCGCCTTGCCGGGCACGCCGATCACGCGGTCGGCACCGAGGCGCTCCACGGCCTCCTTGAGGGCCTCCTCGCCCCTTCCGGTGATGCAGACCCGGTCGCCGCGGGCGACCAGGGCCTCGGCGACGCCGTATCCGATGCCCCGGCTCGCGCCGGTGACCAGGGCGACCTTGCCCGACGGCTCGGGCAGTTCCTTCGCGCTCATCGCGTCCTCCTCCCGTGCCCGCGCGTCAGTTGAGCGGGCCGCCGGCCACGTACATGACCTGGCCGGAGACGAAGCCGGCGTCGTCGCCCGTGAAGAAGGCGATGGCGTTGGCGACGTCCTCGGGGCGGCCGACCCGCTGGACCGGGATCATCGAGGCGGCCGCGGCCTGGAAGTCCTCGAAGCCCATGCCGACCCGCTCGGCGGTCTGGGCGGTCATCTCGGTGACGATGAAGCCGGGGGCGACGGCGTTGGCGGTGATGCCGAACTTGCCGAGCTCCTTGGCGAGGGTCTTGGTGAAGCCCTGCAGACCGGCCTTGACGGCGGAGTAGTTGGCCTGGCCGCGGTTGCCGAGCGCGGAAGAGGACGAGAGGGAGACGATCCGCCCGAACCCGGCGTCCACCATGTGCTTCTGACAGGCCTTGGCCATCAGGAACGCGCCCTTGAGGTGCACGTTCATCACGAGGTCCCAGTCCGACTCGGACATCTTGAAGAGCAGGTTGTCGCGGAGCACGCCCGCGTTGTTGACGAGGATGGTCGGCGCGCCGAGCTCGGCGGCGACCCGCGCGACGGCGGCCTCCACCTGGGCGCTGTCGGAGACGTCGCAGCCGACGGCGAGCGCGGTGCCGCCCGCGGCGGTGATCTTCTCGACGGTGTCCTTGCAGGCCGCCTCGTCGAGGTCGAGTACGGCGACTGCGCGGCCCTCGGCGGCGAGCCGGATCGCGGTCGCGGCTCCGATGCCGCGAGCCGCACCGGTGACGACGGCTACGCGCTGCTCGGTGGTGGACATGCTTGGTTCTCCTCGCCCTTGGATCGTCCCTGGATGCGGTCCGTACCGGCGGCCCGCTCACTCTCCCGCACATGAGCGACCGCTTAGTATCGTCCGCAGACGAGACGCTAGAAGCCCTGGCACCCGGTGTCAACGGCCCACCGGGTGCACCGGCCCACTCCCGGCGCGCTACCGCACCAGCAGGTCGAGCAGGCGTTCCACCTCGGCCTCCGGGTCGGCGGTGAGACCCGTGTGCACCGGCCCCGGCTGGACGACCGTGGACCGGGGCGCGATCAGCCAGCGGAAGCGCCGGCCGGCGTCGTCCCCGGCCGCCTGCCCGGCCTCCTCGCCGCCGAGGCAGACCCCCTCGACGGCGCTCAGCGCGGCCCGTACGCCGGTGACGTCGGCCGCCGGGTCGAGCGCGGCCAGTTTCGCCTCGTCCAGATGGGTCCGGGCGGCGACGAAGGAGCGGGCCCGGCAGTAGACGACCACCCCCGCGTTGAAGCACTCGCCGCGCTCGACGCGGGGGACGACGCGCAGCAGCGCGTACTCGAAGACATCGCGATCGGTCACGTGGTGCTGTCCTTCTGGGCGGTGCGCGGGGCGAGGCGTTCGGCGAGCCAGCCGGGGGGCTGCTGGGGCCGCCGGTCGGTGCGGGGGCCGAGGGTGATCCGCTCGTGGATCGTCGCGGCCCGCGGCAGCAGGGCCTCCACGTAGGCGTTGCGCAGCTCGTCGGTGGTCGCGAAGCCGGGCTCGTCGACCAGCCACTCGTCGGGCACGTCGGCGGCCACCTCGTCCAGGAGCTCCCGCGTCACCAGCGGCGCCAACTCGGCGGCAGCGGCGCCGACATCGGGCGAGAACCGGGCCAGGGCGTGGTCGGAGGCGTCGTACGGCTTCGCGGCGGAGGCCTGCGCACCCGGCCAGTTGTGGTGCCAGATCATGGTGGCGCCGTGGTCGATGAGCCACAGGTCGCCGTGCCAGACGAGCATGTTGGGGTTGCGCCAGGACCGGTCGACGTTGTTGATCACGGCGTCGAACCAGACGACCTTGCCGGCCTCCTTCGGGTCCACCTCGTAGGCGAGCGGATCGAAGCCGAGCGAGCCGGGCAGGAAGTCCATGCCGAGGTTGAGTCCACCGCTCGCCTTGAGCAGCTCCTGCACCTCCTGGTCGGGCTCGGAGAGGCCGATGACCGGGTCGAGCTGGATGGAGACCAGCTCCGGCACCCGCAGGCCGAGGCGGCGGGCGAGCTGCCCGCAGATCACCTCGGCCACGAGGGTCTTGCGGCCCTGCCCGGCGCCGGTGAATTTCATGACGTAGGTCCCGAGATCGTCGGCCTCGACGATCCCGGGGAGCGAGCCGCCCTCACGCAGGGGCGTGACATAGCGGGTCGCTGTCACTTCGGTAAGCATTTGCCCAGGCTATCGGGCGCCCGCCGGCTCAGGACCGGCGTCGCCGAGCGCCCGGGGGTTAGGGTGCGGGGTGCTTCTGCGAACCCCTTCCGCCATGCCCGCGCTCGCCGACTCCGTCCTGCTCGACCACGAGGAGGACGGGCGGCGCTGGCCGCTGCTGGTCTGGGCGCCCGGCCCCGGCACCCGGATGGTGTCGAGCGCCGTTCTCGGCGGCGGCATCGGCGCCCGCGACTGGGTGGTGAACGCCCAGGTCCCTCCGGGGTACTCCCGCCGCGACCCGGTCGCCCACCTCGGCGCCCTGGCCGCGGGGGCCGGGCTCCGGGGGGCGGGGGTGGGCTTGATGACGGCGGCCTCGGTCGGCGACCGGCGGTTCGCCGCGGACGGCGGCGCCGAGGCCGTCGTCACGGCGGGGATCGGGGTACGCGGCTGGGCGGCCGCCCCGGACGCCGGGGACGTCGGCACGCCCCGCCCCGGCACCATCAACATCATCGTGTCGCTGCCGGTGCCGCTGACGGACGCGGCCCTGGTCAACGCGATCGCCACGGCCACCGAGGCGAAGGTCCAGGCCCTGGTGGAGCTGGGCGCCGACGCCTCCGGCACGCCCACGGACGCCGTGTGCGTGGCGTGCCCCGCCGCCGGGGCCCCGGCCGAGCCGTTCGCCGGACCCCGTTCACTGTGGGGCGCCCGGCTGGCCCGCGCGGTGCACCGGGCGACCCGCGAGGCCTGCACGGGCCTGCCGCGCTGAGCGGCGCCGCGAGCGGGAGACGACGGACACGTCACCGTTTCCGCTCCCGGCGCCCGGTGCGATCCGTTTCCTCCCCGCTCTCACCGATTGTCCCGGCCCCGGCGGGCCGGGCACACGGGGTCGACCGTGGCGGCCGGGGGCCTTCTTCGGGAAACATGGCGCCGGCCGTCCGGGAATCCGGGGAGCGGCGGATCTCAAGGGGTGACGCATGAGTGGTGTGGGGCGCAGGGCAGTGGTCTCGGCGGCGGGCGGCGTGGGTCTCGTGGCGGCCCTCGCGGCCTGCGGCGGTGGCTCCGGTGACGGAGACGGGGCGACCGGAGGCAAGGGCGCGGCCGGCGGCCAGGGCGACTCGGCCGGTGCGAGCGGCGGCGGTTCGGACGCGTCGGGCGGCGTCGAGCAGACCCCGCCGCTCGCCCGGACCGGTGACATCCCGGTCGGCGGCGGGAAGGTGCTCGCCGACAAGGGAGTGGTGATCACCCAGCCCAAGGCGGGCGAGTTCAAGGCCTTCTCCGCACGCTGCACCCACGCCGGCTGCACGGTGGCCAAGGTCGCCGACGGCGTCATCGTCTGCCCCTGCCACCAGAGCCGGTTCGACGTCTCGGACGGCAGCGTCAAGGGCGGTCCCGCGCCGAGCCCGCTGGAGCCGGCGCCGATCGAGGTGACGGGGGACGCGATCAGGCTGGGCTGACCCCGTCGGGCCCGGTGCGCGCCGCCCTGCGGCGCGGGGCCTTCCAGCATCCGAGCACGTCGTCGGTGGTCGCGATGGTGGCGACGAGGGCGAGGGTGTTCCGGATCATCGCGGGGGTGTAGTCGGCCGGCACCCCCGCGATGGCGTCGGCGGGCACGACGACGGTGTAGCCGAGGTTGACGGCGTCGAAGACGGCGTTCGGGATGGCCACGTTGGCGGAGACGCCGGTGACGACGAGGGTCCGGCAGCCGAGGTTGCGCAGCAGGGCGTCGACGTCGGTGCCGGCGATGGGCGAGAGTCCGTGCAGGCGCCGTACGACGATGTCCTCGGCGGCGACCTCGATCGGGTCGGCGATGCGTACGGCGGTGCTTCCGCTGTGCTGCTGTACGGGGAGCCGGGCGGCGGCACGGAAGAGGCGGGCGTTGCGGTTGGCGCCGCGCCCGTCGGGGCGCCGCTCGGCGACGGCGTGCAGGACCTGCACGTCGGCCTCGTGCGCGGCGGCGACCAGTCGGGCGACGTTGTGCAGGGCGCCCGACGAGCGGGCGACGGCGGCGAGTTCGGGCAACGCGCTGTCCCGGCCGACGACCCCCTGCTGGCACTCGACGGTGAGCAGCACGGCGCCGTCGGGGGCGAGTTGATCCCTGAGCTGCTCCTTGAGACGCCCGGCGGCCCGTCCCCTCACCTGTCCCCTTGGCTGTTCCCTGTCCCCCACGGTCTCCTCCTCGACGCCGGTCGCCCCCGCGCATGCCTTGCACCGGGGCCGCTTGACCCCTCATGATTTCTGACACCTCATCAGAAATCCAGAAGGGTGCGGACGATGACCGTCGCACAGCGCCGTGGACGCCGGATCATGATGACCCCGGCCGAGCTCGACACCTTCCTCGCCGAGCAGCGCACCTGCCGCGTGGCGACCGTGTCCGCCGACGGGCGGCCGCACGTCAGCGCCCTCTGGTTCGCCTGGGACGGCAGCTCGCTCTGGCTCTACTCGCTGACCCGCAGCCGCCGCTGGGCCGAGCTGCGCGCCCGGCCGCGGATCGCGGTCGTGGTGGACGACGGCGAGGAGTACGGGGAGCTGCGCGGGGTGGAGCTCTCGGGCACCGTGGAGTTCGTGGGCGAGGCCCCGCGCACGGGTGAGCCGTGCCCCGAACTGGAGGCGCCCGAGCGGCTCTTCGCGGCGAAGAACTTCGGCCTGGACGCGATGCCGCACGACGGCCGGCACGCATGGATGCGTCTCACGCCGGAGGCCGTCGCGTCCTGGGACTTCCGCAAGCTGTAGCTGCGGCGACCCGGCCCCTGAAGGCCCCCGGCGGCCCCCGGGCGCCTGCGCCTCAGCCCCCCATCGGCTCCCCCGCCGCCCGCAGCGCCTCGACGACCGCGCGGATGGACGGCCGGCGCCCGGCATCGGTGCGCCAGGTCGCGTAGATGTGCCGCCGCACCGACTGGCGCACGGGCACGAAGGCGACCCCGTCCATCGCCGCGGGCCGGCCGAGCCGGGGGGCGATGCAGATGCCGAGGCCCGCGGCGACCAGGGCGAGCTGGGTGTGGTGGTCGCCCGCGACATGTGCGATCCGCGGCTCGAAGCCCTTCGAGCGGAGGGTGAACATCAGCCAGTCGTGGCAGAACTCCCCCGCGGGCCAGGAGACCCACTCCTCGTCCGCGAAGTCCTCCAGCTCCACCGCCTCCCGGCCGGCCAGCGGATGGTCGGCGGGCAGGGCGACGTCGGCGGCGTCGTCCAGCAGCCGCGCCCGCTCGAGACCGGCGGGCACGGGCGCCCGCTTGTTGTTCCAGTCCAGGACCACGGCGAGGTCGCTGTCCCCGCGCAGCACCTCGCGCACCCCGAGGTCGGGCTCCAGCTCGGCGGTGTGGACGCGCAGATCGGGATGGGCGGCGCGCAGGGCGCGGATCGCGGTGGGAAAGAGTCCGCGCATCGCCGTCGGGAAGGCGGCGATGCGCACCTCGCCGACCACCTGGCCGCGCTGCGCCTCGATGTCCGCCTGGGCGAGCTGGACCTGGGAGAGGATGCGGGAGGCGTGCTCGGCGAGCAGCAGTCCGGCGTCGGTGAGGCGCACTCCGCGCCCGTTCTTGGCGAGGAGCTGCTGGCCGACCTCCCGCTCCAGCTTCGACAGCTGCTGGGAGACGGCCGACGTGGTGACGTGCAGCCCTTCGGCGGCACCGCTGACGGAGCCGTGCCGGGCGACGGCGTCCAGGGTGCGCAGGCGCTCCAGGTTCAACATGTAAGCAATGCTAAGGCAACGAGTCCAGGAATTCTGGCTTGTGCTAAGAGATGGGCTCGGTCAGTCTGAACGGCATGAGCAGCCCCGTCCTCCCGTCCCCCTCCCGTCGCCTCCCCGCGTTCGACTGGCGCGTACGTTTCGGCGCGCTGGCGCTGATCTGGGGCTTCAGCTTCCTCTTCATCAAGGTCGGCACGGAGGGCTTCGCCCCCTTCCAGGTGACCTTCGGCCGGCTCCTCTTCGGTACGGCGGTGCTCGCCGTCGCCCTCGTCGTGAAGCGGGACCGACTGCCGCGCGGCGCCCGCACCTGGGGCCATCTGACGGTGGCGGCGTTCCTCCTGAACGCCCTGCCGTTCTCGCTGTTCTCGTACGCCGAGCTGACCATCCCCTCGACCCTGGCCGGCATCTGCAACGCCACGACCCCGCTGTGGGGCATGCTCCTGTCGCTCGTGGCCCTCTCCGAGGACCGGCCGACCCGGGTGCGGGCGGCGGGCCTGGGCATCGGCTTCATCGGCGTGCTGACGGTGCTCGGCGCCTGGCAGGGCTTCTCGGGCCTGGACGTCACGGGCACGGCGCTGGCGCTGCTGGCCTCGTTCAGCTACGCGGTCGGCTGGATCCACGTCCGCCGCACCCTGTCCGGCACGGGCTCTTCGAACCTCGCCCTGGCCGGCTCCCAGGTCGGCCTCGCGACCCTCCAACTCGCGTTGGTCACCCCGCTGTTCACCAGCCTGCCGACCCGGGTCGAGGTGCTGCCGCTGCTCGCGGTGATCGCCCTGGGCGCCCTGGGCACGGGCTGCGCGATGCTGCTCCAGTACGGCGTGGTGGCGGAGGTCGGCCCGACGACGGCGTCCATGGTCACGTACTTCATCCCGGTCATCGCCACGGCCGCCGGTGTCGCCCTGCTCGGCGAGCACCTCACCTGGAACACGCCGGTGGGCGCCGTCGTCGTCCTCGCGGGCGCGGCCCTCACCCAGACCCGCGGCCCGCGCCGCAAGGCCGAGGCCCGGGCCGTGGCCACGTCCCCCGCACCCTCGGCACCGGCCTCCGCACCCTCGGCTCCGGCCTCCGGACCCCTGGCAGCGCCCTCGGCTCAGCCCCGGCAGCAGGCCGCCCCGGAGGTCACCCGCAAGCTCATCGGCTGACCGGCCGACCGGTCACCCGTAGCTCCTGGCCGGCGCCGGCCCCGCCGCGTACGCGATCGCGTCGGCCAGCGGCTCGATGTCGCCGGGGGTGAGCCGGGAGACGGTGACGCGGATCGCCGGGCCGGCCTCCATGCGGAAGCGGGCACCGGGGGCCACCGCCCAGCCCGCGGCGAGCATGCGGGCGACCGCCCCGGTCTCGTCGGCGACCGGGACCCAGACGTTCATGCCGCCGCGCCCGTGCGCCTCGACCCCGCGCCGGTCGAGGGCCCGCACCAGGCCGTCCCGCCGCTCCCCGTACGCCGCCGAGACGGCCTCCGGGTCCACCGCGCCCGTGCTCCACAGGTGCACGACCGTGCGCTGGAGCAGCCGGCTCACCCAGCCGGGGCCGAGCCGCTGCCGCCCGAGCACCCGGTCGACGGTCTCCGGGTCGCCGGTGAAGGCGGCGATCCGCAGGTCCGGCCCGTAGGCCTTGGCGACCGAGCGCACGAAGACCCATCGCCCGGCGCCGTCGGCGAGCGGGTGCAGGGGCTCGGCGACGATCCCGTGCCCGTGGTCGTCCTCGATCAGCAGCACGTCCGGATGCCCGGCGAGGACCGCGCGCAACGCGGCCGCCCGCTCCTCGCTCACGCAGCCGCCCGTCGGGTTCTGCGCCCGGTCGGTGACGATCACCGCCCGTGCCCCGCCCCGGAGCGCCCGGGCCACGGCGTCCGGCAGCGGTCCGTCGTCGTCCACGGCGACCGGTACGGGCCGCAGCCCGAGCGCCGGTACGAGATCGAGGAGACTGCCCCAGCCGGGATCCTCCACGGCCACCGCGTCGCCCGGCCTGAGGTGGACGGCGAGCACCCGCTCGATCGCGTCGAGTGAGCCGGAGGCGACGCCGACCGGTCCGGCCGGCACCCCCTCCGCGTCGAACGCGGCCCGCGCGAGCCGCGCGAACTCCTCGTCGACGGGCGCCTGTCCGTACATCGGGGGCCGCTCGGCATAGGCGCACGCCACCGCGGCGAAGGCCTTCTCCAGGCCGGGCAGCAGCGCCGGGTCGGGGCTGCCCTCGCTCACGTCCCGCACGCCCTCGGGAGCGTCCACCCGGATCGAGCCGCGGGCCGTCGTCGCGGGCGCTGACCGCACGCGGCTCCCCCGCCGCCCGTCGGTCTCGATCACGCCCCGCTCGCGCAGCGTCCGGTAGGCGGCCGCGACGGTATTGGGATTCACCCCGAGCGAGGCAGCCAACTCCCGCATGGGAGGCAGTAGTTGTCCGGGCGCGAGAAAACCGCCGCCCACTCCCCGCTCGACGCTGGCGGCGATCTCCGATGCGCGACGGCCTTCGATCCTATACTCTCCTAGCACAAAGCCAACTATGCACTAGTGCAATGGAGAACGCAATGCCGGAGCCGGAGACCTACGAGCCGACCGAACGCACCGTCCCCACGCGCTCGGCCCAGCGCGCCTCGTACGACCGTGCGCTGGTGCACTCGATCCTCGACGAGACCTACGTCTGCCACCTCGGCTTCGTCCGCGACGGCGCGCCCGTCGTCCTGCCCACCCTGTACGGGCGGATAGGCGAGCGCCTGTACGTGCACGGCTCGACCGGCTCCCGCCCGCTGCGGGCGGCGGGCCGCGACGAAGGGGCCCCCGGACTGCCGGTCTGCCTCACCGTGACCCACGTGGACGGTCTGGTGCTGGCCAAGTCCGCCTTCCACCACTCGCTCAACTACCGCTCCGTCGTCGTGCACGGCACGGCCCACCAGGTCACCGACGCCGAGGAGCTGCGCACCGCCCTGGACGCCCTGGTCGACCACGTCGTCCCCGGCCGCTCCGCCGACTCGCGCCCCGGCAACGCCAAGGAGCTCGCCGCGACCGCGGTCCTGCGCCTCGACCTCGACGAGGTGTCCGCCAAGGTCCGCACCGGCGGCCCCAACGACGACCCGGAGGACGCCGTGCTCCCGCACTGGGCGGGCGTCGTCCCGGTCCAGCGGCGGTACGGCACCCCGGTCCCGGCCGCCGGCCTCGACCCGGCCATCGCCCTGCCCGGCTACCTCGCGGCCCTGTGAGGGGGCGGCCATGCTGATCCACCCCTGGGACTCCCCGCGCGACGACGCCGAGTGGCACGCCTGGCTGACCGCCCACGACTTCGGCCAGCTCGCGGTGAACGGCTCCCCGGGCGAACCGCCCTGGGTGCAGCCGATGCACTTCCGCCACGAGCCGGACCCCGGTCCTTACGGCCAGGTCATCGCGCATCTCGCCCGCCCCAACCCGCTCTGGCACGACCTGGAGCGCAACCCCGTCGTCCTGCTGAGCGTGGTCGACGACTACGTCTTCGTGCCCGGTCACTGGACCGCCCCCGAGGGCGCCCCCTCGGAGCACGGCACGCCCACCTCGTACTACGCGGCCGTCCAGCTCCGCTGCGTCGCCCACATCGTCGACGACCCGGCCGAGAAGGCGGAGCTGCTCAACCGCCAGGTGGCCCACTTCCAGCCGGAGGGCGGCACCGCCGAGGTGTGCCCCGGCGAGGCCCCGTTCGGGCGCATGCTGCCGGGCATCCGGGGGCTGCGTCTGGAAGTGACCGACGTGCGGGCGAAGTTCAAGTACGCGGGCAACAAACCCCAGGACGTCCAGGACCGGGTCGCGGCCCGGCTCGCGGAGCGCGCGGGCCCGGGCGACAGCGCCGCCCGGGCCCACCAGCTGCGGCGCCGCACGGGGGCGTAGGGCCGCGCGGCGGTCAGCCGCGCACCGCGACCGGCTCCCCCGGCCGCCGCCGGGCCGCGGCCGCCGAGCGGGCCTCGGCGAAGGCGAGCCCCGTGACGGCGGTGAGCAGCAGCAGCGTGCCCACGACGGTGGCGGCGGTGAGCCGTTCGCCGAGCAGGGTGACGGCGATGAGCGCCGCGCTCACCGGCTCCAGGAGCATGATCACGGAGACGGTGGCGGCGCGGACGACGGCCGCACCGGCGAAGTAGAGGGCGTAGGCGAGCGCGGTCGGCACGGCGGCGACGTAGACGAGCAGGAGCAGGATCCGCGCCGGGGCGTCGGTGCCCGGGAGCAGTCCCTCGGTCGCGGCCATCGGCAGCAGGCCCACCGCGCCGACCGCGAAGGCCCAGGTGGTGGTGGACAGCGCGTCCGCGCCGCCGCCGTCGCGGCCGAGCCACCGGGTCAGCAGGGTGATCGCCGCGTATCCGGCCGCGGACACGACGGCGAGCAGGACGCCGAGCGGCCGGACCTCGGCCTGCCCGCCGCCCAGGACGAGGACGGCGAGTCCGGCGAGCGCCCCGGCGACGGCCGCGGCGCCCCCGGCGCCGATCCGCTCGCCCATCGTCAGCCGGGCGCCGACGGCGATCAGCACGGGCCCGGCGCCGAGCGTGACGACGGTGCCGACGGCGAGGCCGGTGAGGTCGACGGCGGCGAAGTAGGCGCTCTGGAAGACGGCGAGACCGACGCCGGTGCCGAGGACGCGGACGAGTCGCCTGCCACGCGGCTCGACGGTGGTGGACCGCGGCCCGCGCCGCAGCGCGAGGGCCCCGAGCAGCAGGACGAGCCCGCCGACGCAGCGCCAGAAGGAGAGGGCGAGGGGGCCCATGTCGCTGGCGCTGAAGACCAGCGAGGCGGCGGCCCCGGCCGTGCCCCAGGCGATGCCGGCGACGATCAGATAGGCGAGGCTCCGGCCGGTGGAGGTCTCGGTCAGGCCGGAGGCAGGGGTGTTCGACACGTGTGTTCTCCGCGAGGAAGACGGGGAAAGGGTGGGCGTCGGGTCCGCGTGCGGGCAGCGACGACCCGCTCGGGGGCCTGTGCCGGCCCGCCCGAGCCCGGTCTTCCGTCGGCGAAGAAGGGCCGCCCGCGCGCTAGGCGGCGGGGGGCGGAAGGACGGTCGAATGCATGATCGGCACCCTAGTTCGCGGACCGCTCGACCGACAACCGGCGTTCGCCTGCCTCATTCGCCTGCGCCGTTCCCTCGGCGGATCCCGCCACCACCCCGGCCGGCGCCTTGGGCGTGGCGGACTGGGCGATGAAGGCGCCGACCAGGACGACGGCGCCGCCGATGATCTGCGGGGGCGCGAGGTGCTCGCCGAGCAGCACCCAGGCGAGGACGGTCGCGATCACGGCCTCCAGACAGGCCACGACTCCGGCCACCTGCGGGGAGAGCCTGCGCACCGAGACGACCCCGGTGGCGTAGGCGAGCACGGTGGCGATCAGGACGATCCAGCCGAGCAGCAGCCAGGCGGGGACGCCCGTGCCGTTCAGGTCGGCGGTGCCGCCGAGGACCGTCACGTCCATCTCCCACGGGCGGGCGATGACGGTGAGGACGAGGGCGCCGACGAGCAGTCCGTACGCGATGACGCCGATCGGGTCGGCCTGTTCGGCCTCGTCGCTGCCCTGGTCGGACAGGACGAAGTAGCCGACCTGGCAGCAGGCGGCGGCGACCGCGAGGAGCAGCCCGAGGAGGTCGAAACCGAGCCCGGACCAGACCTGGACGACACAGGCGAGCCCGCCGACGGCCAGGACGACGCCGAGGGCCGCCCGCCGGGTGACCGGCCTGCGCTGGACGAAGCGGACCCAGCCGAGGACCAGTGCCGGGGCCAGGTACTCGATGAGCAGGGCGACGCCGACCGGGATGCGGGAGATGGAGGCGAAGTAGAAGCCCTGGACACCCGCGACGGCCAGCAGTCCGAAGCCCGCCAGCAGGGCGGGTTTGCGGCGGACCAGATCGCGGTGGCGCCAGGCCACCGGCAGCATGACGAGGGCGGCGCCCGCCACCCGCAGCCAGACCACGTGGAGCGGGTCGAGCCCCGCTTCGATGAGCGGTTTGGCGGCCACTCCGGAACCACCGAATGCGAAGGCGGAGACCAGGGCGAGTCCCAGGCCTGCGCTTTTCCCCTGAGACGCGTGCATCGGGCCATCATGACAGGACGCCGTCAGGTGCGTAACCCCCGTTACACCTGTTGAGACGGCTCCCCGAGCCGATCGACCAGATCGCGGGGGTCGACGCCCGCGCTCTGGAGCACCTCGGCGGCCCGGTTGCCGGGGTCGGCGGCGAGCGCGGCGAGCAGGTCGAGCCCACGGACCCGCCGGTCACCGCGGAGCGCGGCCCGCTCGAAGGCCCCGGCGAGAGCGCCGGCCGCGGCGGGCGACCAGCCGACGGCCGCCCCGGCGCCGCGCCGCGGGACGGGCAGGCCGGGAAGCCCGGCGTCGCCCAGCGGGACGGGCAGGTCCGGGACCGCACGCTCGTCCCGCAGGACGGGCAGGCCCGAATCGGTGCCCTCGACCCGAAGGACGGGCAGGTCCGAGCCGGTGTCCTCACCCCGAAGGACGGGCAGCTCCGGGACCGCACGCTCGTCCCGCAGGACGGGCAGGCCCGAATCGGTGCCCTCGACCCGAAGGACGGGCAGGTCCGAGCCGGTGTCCTCGACGGAGCGCTGCCAGCGCAGCCCGTATCCGATGGGGCGCTGGACGAGGTATCCGAGCACCCTGGCCCGCTGCCCCGGGCTCTCGAAGGCAGCGCCGGCCTCCGGGTCGGCCTCGATCAGGGAGTGCAGCAGGTGGGCGGTGTCGATCTGCCGGTCGCCGTCCCGCCGGGCGCGCCGCCGGGCGCCCTGCACCGCGGTGACCAGCTCGACGGTCAGCCCGTCCGCGAGCTCGGCGCGGCGGTTCGCGGACAGCCGGGGCGGCACGGGGCCGGCGACGGGCCCGAGCAGCTCGGGCACGCGGTCGGGAGGGACGGGAGGACGCACCCTTCCACCTCATCAGCCCGGGCAAGGCGGGACATCCCCGGCGAGAAGCATCTGCGCATCCCACCGGAGTCGTGCACGGACGTGCGGTTCCTCCTCCTTACGGAGGAGATCGCACGAGTTCTCCGTCAGGGGCGCGCGCCGCCTTGCCATACGCCCCGCACGCAACCACAGACCCGTCCCGCAACGTCCTTCAGACATGTTCTGGATGGTGGCCCTTCTCGCGCTCGACGGGCGGCAGTACGTCTACCGCGTGTACGCACCGCGGGCGGCGCTGCCGGCCGACCTGTTCTGGGCCGCCTTCCACTGCCACGACGAGAGCGGCGGCCCGCGCGCCTCCGACTGGTTCGACTCCGCCCAGATCTGGTGGATCGGCGGCGAGACCGCAGAACTGACGGTTCATCAGTATTGAATGTTGGCGCCGCTCCGGCTACGTTCCGCGACACCGAAAGCCCGACTGGTACGCGTGAAGGGGTGGTCGTCATGGCCGAAGTCAGCGCGGAGGCACGGATCGAGGCGCCGGCCGAGAAGGTGTGGGCGCAGCTCACCGACTTCGGCTCGTACGGGGAGTGGAACGCCACCCACACCAGTTTCCCGAACGGCGGCCCGGCCACCCTGGAGGCCGGCGCCACCTTCGCCGAGAACATGAAGCTGATGGGCTTCCCCGCCGAGGTGACCTGGACGGTGGAGGAGCTGGAGACGGGCCGGGTGTTCGCGATCCGCGGCAAGGGCCCGATGGGCGTCAACGTCGGCACCCGCTACTCCCTCACCGCCGACGGAGAGGCCGCCACCACCGTACGGATCGACGGGGAGTTCACGGGTGCGGCCGTGTCCCTGATGGCGGGCAAGCTCAAGGACTCGGCGACGGCGGCGCTGACCGAGTCGCTGCGCAAGCTCGCGGGCCTGGTCGCCTGACGGGGCGGGCCGGCACTCCGTACGACGTGGGGCCCCGCGGCATTCCGCCGCGGGGCCCCACGCTCCTGCCGTTGCGGCTCAGCGCTCGTCGGCCAGGATCAGGTACAGCTTCTTGCGGGCCTCGTTGATCACCTCGACGGCCTTCTGCCGCTGATCGGGGGTGCCGGTCTTCCAGACCTGGCCGAACGCCTCCATCAGACCGAAGCCGGCCTGCCGGATCTCGTTCACGGCCTCCCAGTCGACACCGCGCCCGGCCTCCTCCCACGGGGCCTCGGGCCCCGCCTCGGCCTCCGCGCGACCGGCGTCGGTGAGTGTGAACAGCTTCTTGCCGCCCTCGCTCTCACTGGCGATCAGCCCCTCGTCCTCCAGCATCTGGAGGGTCGGGTAGACCGAGCCGGGGCTCGGCTTCCAGGCCCCGCCGCTGCGCTCGACGATCTCCTGGATCATCTCGTAGCCGTGCATCGGGCGGTCCTTCAGCAGGGCCAGGATCGAGGCGCGCACATCGCCGCGCCGCGCCCGGCCGCGGCCTCCGCCACGCCCGCGCCCGCCGAAGCCGCCGCCGCCCCAGGGGCCACCGCCGCCGAAGCCGGGACCGAACGGCCCGAAGGCGGCCCGGCGTCCTTCGAAGTCACCACGAGGGCCGGGTCCGCAGTTTCCGCGCCCGGCTCCGTAGCCGTGTCCGTGCTCATGTCCGTACATACGCATCGCAACGCTCCTTCCATCGGGATTCCATCGTTGAACTGTCGCGATGCCTCAACGATATATCGGAACAGTTCGTTGAGCAACACCCGAGCGATGGTCCCGGCGAAATCGGGCGGCGCCGGGTCCTCGCCGGAGGATCGGTCCAGTGCTCCCGGATTGGCCTTGGTCCGCCGTTTCGCGGCTCCGGTACGGTCCGGAACATGCGGATTCGAATCGTCGACGCCTTCACCGACCGGCCCTTCTCGGGCAACCCCGCCGGAGTCCTGCTCCTCGACTCCTTCCCGGACGACTCCTGGCTCAGGAACGTCGCCGCCGAGGTCAACCTCTCGGAGACGGCCTTCGCCCACCCGCTGCCCCCGGGCGGCGAGGCGGACTGGGCCCTGCGCTGGTTCACCCCGACCACCGAGGTCGACATGTGCGGCCACGCCACCCTGGCCACCGCCCACGTCCTGCACAGCACCGGCACGGCGACCGGCACGGTCCGCTTCGCCGCCCGCTGCGGCATCCTCAGCGCCACGGCCGAGGCCGACGGCACCATCACGCTGGACTTCCCGACCTCCTCGCTGACCCGGGTGGACGCCCCCGAGGGCCTGGCGAAGGCGCTGGGCGCCGAACCCGTCGCCGTGCACGACACCGCCGCCCACATCGGCGACCTGGTCGTGGAGCTCCGCGACGAGGCGACCGTGCGCGGCCTCGCCCCGGACTTCGCCGCGCTCGCCACCCTGTCCGGGCGCGGGATCATCGCCACCGCCATCGCCGACCGGCCCGAGGGCGCCTACCAGTTCGTCTCGCGCGGCTTCTTCCCGGCCGTCGGCATCGACGAGGACCCGGTCACGGGCAGCGCCCACACCGCCCTCGCGCCCTACTGGTCCGCCCGCTTCGGTCGCGACGAGCTGACCGGCTTCCAGGGCGGCGCGCGCACCGGCTTCGTCCGCACCCGGCTGCGCGGCGACCGCACCCTCCTCACCGGCCACGCGGTCACCGTCATCGAGGGCGAGCTGCACGGCTGAGGCTGCGGCGCCGGGGCACCGCAAGACGACGAGGGGCGTACGGCCGATGCCGTACGCCCCTCGTGTCGTCCACCCGCGCTACGGGGTGGGCAGCCACCCCACCTTGCCGGCGAGCAGCCCGTATCCGACGAAGGCCACGATGTCGAGCAGGGCGTGCGCGACCACCAGCGGCCCCACCCGCCCCCAGCGCCGGTACAGCCACACGAACACCACGCCCATGACCATGTTGCCGATGAAGCCGCCGATCCCCTGGTAGAGGTGGTACGAGCCGCGCAGCACCGCGCTCGCCGCCAGCGAGGCCCGCGGCGACCAGCCCAACTGGTCGAGCCGACGCAGCAGGTAGCCGACGACCACGACCTCCTCCAGGACGGAGTTCTGGATCGCCGAGAGCACCAGGACGGGGTACTTCCACCACACGTCCGGCAGGGACTCGGGCACCACGGTGAGGTTGAACCCGGCCGCCCTCGCCCCCAGGTAGAAGGCGAGCCCCGCGCTGCCGATGCCGGCCGCGACGAGCGCCCCGCGCCCCAGGTCGGGCCAGGGCCGGGTGCGGTCGAAGCCGATCGCCCGCAGCCCGCGCACCCCCGCGCCCTCGCGCAGCAGCAGGTGCGCGACGAGGACGACCGGGACGAGCGCGGTGGCGATGCCGAACAGCTGCCAGGAGAGGTCGAGCCAGGGGCGGCCGGGCGCGTACGAGCCGTTGAGCGTGGCGGCCTGGTCCTTGAGCGCGCCCGGCTTGGTGAGCGAGCCGATGAAGCTGATGAGGGCCGAGACCCCGCTCGCGCCGAGCGACAGCGCGAGGACGATCAGCGTCTCGTCGCGCAGGATCCGGCGCGGCAGGCCGTCCGGGGGCAGGGCAGCGTCCCTCACTCGTTGCTCCGACACCACACCTGTCTCCCATTCCCCACAGTGATCCGGGTACGGGAACCCTACCTAGGCGGAGGCCGGCACCCCCACCGGCCAGGTGTGCACGGGCTCGCCGGTCAGCATCAGCTCGCGGTAGCGGCGGGTGGTCGCCGCGAGGGCCGCCGCACGCCCGTGACCGGAGTCCAGCGCCTGGTGGAAGGTGTCCGCCTGCCACGAGGCGCCGTTGACCCGCCGCCGGCAGCGCTCCTCGATCACGCCCAGGTAGAAGTCGCGGTCCCGCGGCTCGACGTGCCAGGCGTCGAGGCCGGCGGCGGCCAGCGGCAACAGCTCGTCGAGGACCAGACGCACGGCCGGTACGCTCGCCAGGCCGCCCGAGCGCCCCGAGCGGGGCCAGCGCAGCTCGGCGTCGATGCCGTGGCGGCACGCGGTGTCGAAGTTGTGCTCGGCGTCCTCGAAGGCCATCCGCTTCCAGACGGGCCGCGAGTCGTCGGCGAGCGAGCGGACCAGTCCGTAGTAGAAGGCGGCGTTGGCGACCACGTCGGTGACGGTCGGCCCGGCCGGCAGCACCCGGTTCTCCACCCTGAGGTGCGGGACCCCGTCGACCCAGCCGTACACGGGCCGGTTCCAGCGGTAGACGGTGCCGTTGTGCAGGACCAGCTCGTGCAGCTTGGGCACCCCGCCCTCGTCCAGGACCCGCAGCGGGTCCTCCTCGTCGAGGAGCGGCAGCAGGGACGGGAAGTAGCGCAGGTTCTCCTCGAAGAGGTCGTACACGGAGTCCACCCAGCGCTCCCCGAACCAGGTGCGCGGGCGGACCCCCTGGGCCTGGAGCTCCGGCGGCCTGGTGTCGGTGGCCTGGGTGAACAGCGGCGGCCGGGACTCCCGCCACAGCTCCCGGCCGAAGAGGAAGGGCGCGTTGGCGCCCACCGCTATCTGGACCCCCGCGATGGCCTGCGCCGCGTTCCACACGGCGGCGAAGCGGGGCGGGGTGACCTGCAGGTGCAGCTGCACCGACGTACAGGCCGCCTCCGGCACGATCGAGGAGGAGGAGCAGACCAGGCGCTCCACCCCGTGGATGTCGAGGGTGAAGTCCTCTCCGCGGGCGGCGAGGATCTGGTTGTTGAGGAGCGTGTAGCGGTCTGCGGCGGAGAGGTTGTCGAAAACGGCGTCGTCCTGGGTGAGCGTCGGCAGTATGCCGATCATGACGACTCCGGCGCCGAGTTCCGCGGCCCTGCGGTCGGCATATCCGAGGCCGGTGCCGAGTTCCTCCGCCAGCCGGTCGAATACATGGCCGCCGAGCCGGTGCGGGGCGATGTTCACTTCCAGGTTGAACAATCCGAGTTCGGTCTGGAAATCGGGGCTCGCGATACGGTCGAGCACCGGTGCGTTGAGCATCCTGGGCAGGCCGTCCTCGCCCGCGAGATTGAGTTCGATCTCCATGCCCATGAGATTGCGGGGCCGGTCGAACCGTTTCTCCGCGAGCAGTCGCGCGAGTCCCGCGAGGCACTGCTGCAGTTTCCTGCGGTAGCGCTGTCGGTCGGACAGGTCGAAGCCGTCCGTCACGACCTTCTCCCCCATCGAAGCGTCCCTCCCCGAGTGGGCAGCCGCCACGACGGCCGCGAGCATCACGGACCATGATGCCCAGCCGACTGATCCATAACGCCTGCGGGACGTGTGCGTTGACGGTTAGTCTGGGCCGGGCACTCCACCGGCAGTACCCGGGAGCACGAGGCAATCGACATATACCAATGTCATATTGTCCCGCAGCGGGGGATCGAGATTCAGCCGACCCCGTTCCCGGTGGAAATCGCAGGCACGCGTTCCGCCGGACGCGCGTATTCCATCGAATCGCCGTGGAAATACGACCGAATGACACCTTGTCAGGAATACCGGCGCCGTCTAGCGGAAACACTGTGTGAACACGTGTCGTATAAACTCCGCGGACGAGGCAGAGTGTTGGCGCCCGGCCATGGCCTCATGGCCCCCTTCTCTGGCCCCGTCGCTGACAGCGCCGTCGTACCTGCCCACGCATCACCGTGTCTCTTGAGTGAGAGGCGACCCACCATGCTCCGACCCTCCCCGGCCCCGGCGCCGGCCCTTCGCAGTGTCCTCACGGCCCTCGGCTCGCCGACAGCCGTCCGTGAGGCCCGCACCCCTGCACTGCGTGCCGCACAGGGACCGCTGAGCCCCGAACTGCCCCTGCCCGTGCATGTGCTGGGAGTCGGCTCGGCCGGCGCCGGCGCCGCCGGACAGCCGCCCCGCACCCGGCTCGCCGGGTGGCGCTTCCTGATCAGGAACGGGGACCGGGCGATCGCCGCCGCGGACACCATGCTCACCCCCGACGGCTGGTCCTTCTCCCACTTCTTCGAGGGCCCCTACGTCACCGCCACCGAACGGGCCCTGATCCAGGCCGAGGCGCTGCTCACCCCGTACCAGCCACGGCTGCTGTCCGTACCGGAGCTGTACATGCTCACCCTGTGGCTGCACGCCGACACCGAGGCCGACGGGGACAGCGTCGTCCCCGGCGCGGCCGACCTCCTCGTGCCGCTCTCGCCCGCGCCACCGGGGATCGCCGCCAACCGCCCCTACCGGGTCGCGGACCTCCTGCCCGTGCTCAGCCTGCGCCTGGGGCCTGTGCCGCCGTCCCTCCTCGGGACCGCGGCACCCGCCTGATCCACTCCACGCGCACCCCGCGCCCCGGGAGCCCCACGGCCCCGGGGCGCACTGCTGTCCGATCCTTGTCCCGTTCGGACTAGCCCGCTCGGACCACCCCGAACCCCCCGAAGAGACGGTGCAGTTGACCTGAACCGCCCCTGCGGGTGATGCGTCTTCCCAGGAGGGGACGAGCTGCCGCGAAATACCTGCGGAACGGCGTCCCTAGGGCAAGACTGGACCGGAACCGAACCGACCTACGGGGGCGGCGATGCATCCGAAGAGCCGCAGGACATCCACTACGACGCAGCGAAAGAACCCACCCATGTGCCAGCACCAGCCTGCCTGTCCCACCGCCGACTCCGCCGACCGGGAGGCGGCACGACTCGTGGCGCACCACCCGGAGCAGGGCTGGAGCCTGCTGTGCAACGGGGTCCTGATCTTCGAGGACACCGGTGAGCTGCTGCCGGACGGCCAGATCATCGCCCCGCACCGGCCGCTGACGGCGGCCAGTGTGACGACGGCGGCCTGAGCCACCCGAGAGAAGCGCGGAACGAACGCCGAGGGCCGGCCCGGAGAAAGCTCCGGGCCGGCCCTTACGCCGTGCTCAGGTGGTGCTCAGGTCGTGCTCAGTTGTCGTACTCGTCCAGCGGCGGGCAGGAGCAGACCAGGTTGCGGTCGCCGAACGCGCCGTCGATGCGGCGGACCGGCGGCCAGTACTTGTCGGCGGCCGAGACGCCCGCCGGGAAGACGGCCTCGTCACGGGTGTACGGGTGGTTCCACTCGCCGCCCAGCGCCGCCGCGGTGTGCGGGGCGTTGCGCAGCGGGTTGTCCTCGGCCGGCCATTCGCCGGAGCCGACCTTCTCGATCTCGGCGCGGATCGCGATCATCGTGTCGCAGAAGCGGTCGAGCTCGGTCAGGTCCTCGGACTCGGTGGGCTCGATCATCAGCGTGCCGGCCACCGGGAAGGACATGGTCGGCGCGTGGAAGCCGTAGTCGATCAGACGCTTGGCGATGTCGTCGACGCTGACGCCGGTCGCCTTGGACAGCGGGCGCAGGTCCACGATGCACTCGTGGGCGACCAGACCGGCCGGACCGGTGTAGAGCACCGGGTAGTGCGGCTCCAGGCGCTTGGCGATGTAGTTCGCCGCGAGGACGGCCACCTGGGTGGCGCGCTTGAGGCCCTCGCCGCCCATCAGGCGCACGTACGACCAGGAGATCGGCAGGATGCCCGCGGAGCCCCACGGGGCGGCCGAGATCGGGCCGACGCCCGTCTCCGGGCCCGCGGTGGGCTGCAGCGGGTGGTTCGGCAGGTACGGGGCGAGGTGCGCCCGGACGCCGACCGGGCCGACGCCCGGGCCGCCGCCGCCGTGCGGGATGCAGAAGGTCTTGTGCAGGTTCAGGTGCGAGACGTCGCCGCCGAACTTGCCCGGCTTGGCCAGGCCCACCAGCGCGTTGAGGTTGGCACCGTCGACGTACACCTGACCGCCGGCCTCGTGGACCTCGGCACAGATGTCGGCGACGTGCTCCTCGAACACGCCGTGCGTGGACGGGTAGGTGATCATCAGCACGGACAGCTCGTCGCGGTACTGCTCGATCTTGGCGCGCAGGTCCGCGACGTCGACCTCGCCGTCGTCGGCGGTCTTGACCACGACGACCTTCATGCCGGCCATGACCGCGGAGGCGGCGTTGGTGCCGTGCGCGGAGGACGGGATGAGGCAGACCGTGCGCTGCAGGTCGCCGTTGGCGCGGTGGTAGGCGCGGACGGCCAGCAGACCGGCCAGCTCGCCCTGGGAGCCGGCGTTGGGCTGGATGGACACCTTGTCGTAGCCGGTGACCTCGGCGAGGCGCTCCTCGAGCTCGTTGATGAGCGTGAGGTAGCCGGCGGCCTGGTCGACCGGCGCGAACGGGTGGATCTGGCCGAACTCGGGCCAGGTCACCGGCTCCATCTCGGTCGTCGCGTTCAGCTTCATCGTGCAGGAGCCGAGCGGGATCATGCCGCGGTCGAGCGCGTAGTCGCGGTCGGCGAGGCGGCGCAGGTAGCGCAGCATCGCGGTCTCGGAGCGGTGCGCGTGGAAGACCGGGTGGGTCAGGTACGCGTCCGAGCGCAGCGCGTCGACGGGCAGCGCGTCCTCGGTGACGGCGTCCAGCGCGTCGATGTCCGCGGTCACGCCGAAGGCGGCCCAGACGGCGTCGAGCTGCGCGCGGGTGGTGGTCTCGTCGCAGGACAGCGACACGTGGTCGGCGTCGACGCGGTAGAGGTTGACACCGGCCTCGCGGGCGGCGGCGACGACCGCGTCGGCGCGGCCGGGCACACGGGCGGTGAGGGTGTCGAAGAAGGCGCCCTGGGTGAGCTCGACGCCCCCGGCGCGCAGTCCGGCGGCGAGGATCGCGGCGTAGCGGTGGGTCCGCTGCGCGATGCCCTTCAGGCCGTCCGGGCCGTGGTAGACGGCGTACATGCCGGCCATGACGGCGAGCAGCACCTGGGCGGTGCAGATGTTGCTGGTGGCCTTCTCGCGGCGGATGTGCTGCTCGCGGGTCTGCAGGGCCAGGCGGTAGGCCTTGTTGCCGTCGGCGTCGACGGAGACGCCGACGAGGCGGCCGGGCAGCGAGCGGGCGTGCTTGTCCTGGACGGCCATGTAGCCGGCGTGCGGGCCGCCGAAGCCCATCGGGACGCCGAAGCGCTGGGTGGTGCCGACGGCGATGTCGGCGCCGAGCGCACCGGGCGAGGTGAGCAGGGTCAGCGCGAGCAGGTCGGCGGCGACGGTGACGATCGCGCCCAGCTCGTGGGCCTGGTCGATGACCGGCTTGATGTCGCGGATGGCACCGGAGGCACCCGGGTACTGCAGGAGCACACCGAAGACGCCGCGCTCGGCGACCTCGGCCGGGATGCCGGCGGACAGGTCGGCGACGACGACCTCGACGCCGGTGGGCTCGGCGCGGGTCTCGATGACGGCGATGGTCTGCGGCAGGGCGTCGGCGTCGACGAGGAACACGCCGCCCTTGACCTTGCCGACGCGCCGGGACAGGGCCATGGCCTCGGCGGCCGCGGTGCCCTCGTCGAGCAGCGAGGCGCCGGAGGTGGGCAGACCGGTGAGGTCGGCGACCATCGTCTGGAAGTTGAGCAGGGCCTCGAGGCGGCCCTGGGAGATCTCGGGCTGGTACGGCGTGTACGCGGTGTACCAGGCCGGGTTCTCCATGACGTTGCGGAGGATGACCGGCGGGGTGAAGGTCCCGTAGTAGCCGAGACCGATCATCGGGGCCAGCACCTGGTTGCGGTCGGCCAGCGCCCGGAGCTCGGCCAGCACCTCGGCCTCGGTGCGGGCGGCCGGCAGGCCGAGCGCCTCGGCGTTCTTGATGACGTCCGGCACGGCCGCGGCCGTCAGCTCGTCGAGGGAGCCGTAACCGACCTGGGCGAGCATCTTGGCCCGCGCCTCGGCGTCGGGCCCGATGTGCCGCTGCTCGAAGGGAATGCCCTGCTCGAGCTCGGAGAGCGGAATGCGGTTGGCGGTCATGCTGCGGGGGCCTCCTGGTCGTCACGACCTGCGAGGGGCACCACGGCGCGGGTGCCCGGACGGCCTCCCCCTCTGTCATCTCAACCTGAGAGCTTCACCGGCCATGCCTCGCGGAAGGGCCGGCTTTCACCGTCGGTGAGAGCGGGTGCCGTCGACGCCCGCCCTGCTTTCCAGAGTGACCTCGTCCGCGCGGTACGGGGGCCTGAGAGATTCCGGGGAGGATTTGCTCCTTCGGCGCCTCCGAAAGGTTTCTCCGGAGGACTCTCCCGCGCAGGGTCGACAGCCACAGCCACCCTACCAGCGCGGTTGAGCCTCCCATCGCTCAAGTGGCCGACATCCCAGTTGTGCACTTTCGTAGGGGTGTAGAGGAGTTGCGACCAGTTGGAGGGACCGTGCAGACCGATATCGATCCGCGCAGCCTGATCGGCCGCAAGGCGTTCGACCGGAACGGACACAAGATCGGAACCGTGGACGAGGTGTACCTGGACGACGCGACGGGCGTCCCCGAATGGGCCGCGGTGCGCACCGGCCTGTTCAGCCGGGACGCGTTCGTCCCCCTGGAGCCGAGCGAGCTGGCCGGTGACGGCCTCCACATCCCGTACGAGCGCGCTTTGATCAAGGACGCCCCCGACTTCGGCGTGGGCCGCCACCTCTCCCCCGAGCAGGAACTCCAGCTCTACCGCCACTACAGCCTCGCGCTGCCCCCGCCGCCCCCGGACACCCCGCACCACGACTTCGGGCGCCTGGCGGGCCAGGAGGAGGCCTAGCGGGGCCCGCACCGGCCGACCGTCCACGGCGCCGAGACCCCGACGTGACGCCCGCACCCCTGCGCAAGCACCTGAACGGGTGGTGCGGGCGGGCCACACGGCCCGGCCGAAGGCCGGGTCACCCCCTCGGCGTGCCTCAGGCAGCCGCCCCCGTCGCCCCACCCGGCACCAAGGGCAGCGGATCCGAGAGCTCCAGCTCCGGATCGTCGACGGAGAACGTCCGCACCCGCCCCGGCACCAGCGCCCCCGGCTCCTCGAAGCGCACGGTGACCCGCCCGACCCCGCTCCCCTGCACCCAGCCCGCTCCGTACTCCGCGTGGCGCACGTCCAGGCCGGGCGCCCAGTGCCGCTCGGCGGCCTCGGCGGCCGTCGGCGGCACGGGCCCGGCCGCCTCGGGAGCCACCGTGTCCTCGGCCGCCGGCGCGCCGGCCTCGGCCCGCGCCTCCGCCTCGGCCCGCGCCTCCGCCTCGGCCTGCGCGAAGAGGTCCTCCTGCGTGTAGTCGGCGAGCCCGCTCACCCCGACCCCGAGCAGCCGCACCCCGCCCGTGGTGTCCACGAGGTCGAGGAGCCGCGCCGCCGCCTCCCGCACCACCACCGGGTCGTCCGTCGGCCCGCGCAGCGTCTCGGAGCGGGTCAGGGTCGAGAAGTCGTAGCGCCGCACCTTCAGGACGATGGTCCGCCCCGAGTGGCCCGAGCCGCGCAGCCGCGCCACGCACCGCTCGGCGAGCCGCTCGACCTCGAGACGGATCCGCAGCCGGTCGTGCAGGTCCACGTCGAAGGTGTCCTCCACGGAGACGGACTTGGCGTCCCGCTCGGCCACCACGGGCCGGTCGTCGTGCCCGAGGGCCATCAGGTACAGCGAGCCCCCGTGCGCCCGTCCGAGCAGCCGTACGAGCTCGTCCTCGCCCGCCTCGACCACCTCGGCGACCGTGGTGATCCCGGCCCGCCGCAGATGCTCCCCGGTCGCCGGCCCGACCCCCGGGATGATCCGCACCGACCGCGGCCCCAGGAGCTCGCGCTCCGTGCCGGGCTCGATCAGCACGAGCCCGTCCGGCTTGGCCTCCTCGGAGGCGATCTTCGCGAGCATCTTCGACCCGGCGAGCCCGACCGAGCCGGTCAGCCCGGTCGTCGCGAGGATGTCCCGGCGCAGCCGCTCCCCCGTGGCCCGCGCACTCGCGCTGTCGTCGGCGAGACCGCCGGCCTCCAGGTCGACGAAGGCCTCGTCCAGGCTGAGCGGCTCCACGAGCGGCGAGAGCCGCCCGAGCAGCTCCATGACCTGTCCGCTGATCGCGCGGTAGAAGGCGAAGCGGGGCACCAGATACGCCGCGTTGGGCGCGAGCCGCCGCGCCTGCGCCATGGGCATCGCCGAGTGCACCCCGAAGCGCCGGGCCTCGTACGAGGCGGTCGCCACCACCCCGCGCGGCCCGAGCCCGCCCACGACCACCGGCTTCCCGCGCAGGCTCGGCTTCGACGCCTGCTCCGCCGCGGCGAAGAAGGCGTCCATGTCGAGATGCAGGATGGTGGGCGCGGCTCTCACGGTTCCGATGCTGCCCTACGCCACTGACAACGGACCCGAACGCGCACCCGCGCGCGCCGGACCCGCCCGCCCTCGGCAGGCCGGCCGGGACGCCCTTCACGGCGCCCCGGTGGCGGTCAGACCGCGCGGTCCCGGCGCCGGCGCGCCAGCTCGTCCGCCGGGTTGTGTCCGATGAGCGTCTCCCCGGTGTCGATCCGCTCGCCGTGGAGCTGCGACAGCGCCGCCTCGACGTCCCGCCACACCACCCCTACGGCGATGCCGAAGACGCCCTGGCCGCCCTGGAGCAGGTCCACGACCTCGTCGGGCGAGGAGCACTCGTACACGGTGGCGCCGTCGCTCATGAGCGTCATGCGCTCCAGGTCGCGAAAGCCCCTGGCCCGCAGGTGCTGCACGGCCGCGCGGATGTTCTGCAGCGCGACCCCGGTGTCCAGAAAGCGCTTGACGATCTTGAGGACCACGACGTCGCGGAAGCTGTAGAGACGCTGGGTCCCCGACCCGTACGCGGGCCGCACGCTCGGCTCGACGAGCCCGGTGCGCGCCCAGTAGTCCAACTGCCGGTAGGTGATGCCGGCCGCCGCGCAGGCCGTGGGGCCGCGGTAGCCGACTGCCTCCGCGCCCGCGCTCACGTCCCCGCCGAAGTCGCCCACACTGCCGTGAAGCGGATACGGGCCCTTCTCCCCGGGGGCACGCCCCAGGAAGCCCCCTGCCGTACCGTCGCCGCTGCTCATCACGCCGACCCTCCGTCCTTGACCTGCCCACTCGAAGGTAGGCAGTCACTCGGGGTGCGTCAACGATCGCCACACTCGGCACGCCGAGTGATAATCACCCTGAGAGTGGTTTCACGTGCCCCTCTCCGGGGAAAGGCTACTCGAATGCGCCGAGGACGCTCTTCGGCACGGCCACGGGGGGCCTCACTGGTTGCCGGTCTCGAAGTCCTCCGGTGAGATCTGGTCGAGGAACTCGCGGAACTTCTCCACCTCGTCCTCCTGCTCGTCCGGAATCGCGATCCCCGCGTCGTCGAGCACCCCGTCACTGCCGTAGATCGGCGTCCCGGTGCGCAACGCGAGCGCTATCGCGTCGGACGGCCTGGCACTCACCTCGACGCCGCTGGCGAAGACCAGCTCGGCGTAGAAGACCCCGTCCCGCAGATCCGTGATGCGGACCTCGGTGAGCTCCTGCCCCACGGCTTCCAGGACGTCCTTGAAGAGGTCGTGCGTCAGCGGCCTTGCAGGGGCCATGCCCTGCTGGGCGAAGGCGATCGCGGTCGCCTCTCCCGGTCCGATCCAGATGGGGAGGTACCGATCGCCTCCCACTTCACGCAGGAGAACGATCGGCTGGTTGGAGGGCATTTCCACCCGGACACCCACAACGTCGAGCTCGTTCACACAGCAACCCTAGGACGTGCCCGGCCGGTTTGGGTAGTCGGGCCATCCCCTGATCACGACAGCCGCAGTCCCAGGGCGGTCTGGACCAGTGCCGCGTGCAGGCGTACGGAGAGCCCGGCGAGCTCCTTCGCGGTCGCCTCGGCATGCGCCCTGGTCTGCGGATTACGGTGCCGGCGCAGCGGCGCGACCATCTGTTCGACCAGTCCGGCCTCACGCTCCGCGGCGGCCTTGACGGCCCTCAGGTGCCGGGGTTCCAGACCGAATCTCCCCAGATCCGCCACCAGTTTCGCCACCGTGACGGTCTCCGCGTCGTACCCGCCGCCCTCGACCGGCGCGATCAGTCCGTACGACTCCCACTCGGCCAGCTCGGCCTCGGTGACCTCGGCGGCGGCCAGCAGCTCCGCACGCCCGATCCGGGCCGCGGTGGGACGGTCGCCCTCCGCCTCCCGGCCGTCCAGGGCCCCGTCGAGCAGATCCCGCTGCGGGCTCGGCGAAGGCAGCTTGACCTGCTCGCCGCGCTCCAGGGCGTCCAGATGCTCGCGAATGACCTTCAGCGGGAGGTAGTGGTCCCGCTGCATCCGCAGGATCTGAGCGAGCCGCTCCACATCCCGCGGGCTGAACTTCCGGTACCCGGAGGCCGTGCGCTGGGGCTCGACGAGCCCCTCGGCCTCCAGGAACCGGATCTTGGAAATCGTCACTTCGGGAAACTCGTCACGCAGCTGGCTCAGCACCGTGCCGATGCTGACCAGCCGTTCGCCCGCGGTGGCGGTGCCGTGTCCGGCACCGCCCGTCGGTGTTCGCAGCATGGACCTTCCCTGAAGGTTCTCCGGGGCGTCACACGCCCCGCTGGCTCGCGAAGAACACGAGCCGGTACTTGCCGATCTGCACCTCGTCACCGTTGGACAGCACGACCTGGTCGATCGGCTCGCGGTTGACGTAGGTGCCGTTGAGGCTGCCGACGTCCGACACCGTGAAGGTGCCGTCCGGCTGCCGACGGAACTCCACGTGGCGACGCGACACGGTCACGTCGTCCAGGAAGATGTCGCTCTGCGGGTGCCGGCCGGCCGTGGTCAGCTCGCCGTCCAGCAGGAAGCGGCTGCCCGAGTTCGGACCGCGTCGCACGATGAGCAGCGCGGCACCGAGCGGCAGGGCCTCCACCGCGGCCAGCGCCTCGGCCGAGAGCGACGGAAGCGCGGTCTGACCGGTGACCTCCGAGTCGTAGGCCTCCAGCCCCGAGATGGAGATCGTCGAGGTGGTCTCGGAGGCCCGCTCCGGAGCCACCCCGCCCCGCAGCGGCGCGCCGCAGTGGGAGCAGAAACGGCTGTCCGCCGTATTGCGGTGACCGCACCTCGTACACACCGGCATGGACGCGTCCTCCTGCCGCGGCTGCCCCGCGGAGGTCTGTGTCGCGTACGGGTCGGGGGTGAACCCTCCACCCGTACCTGAGGTTGATGGTTCACCGAAACCTATGCGCGCGGCACCGGCAGGGTCAACAGACGACGCGCCCTGTCCGCCCGGAATGTCACCGCCCTGAGCACCCACCTCGTCGCGGAAGAGCGGGCGCTCGCCGCCCTGTTCCTCGCTCTGGGCGTGGCGCGGGGCGCGGTGCCTGGCGTTGCCGCCGTCCTCGCTGGCGCTCTTGCCGAACAACTTCGAAAACCACTTCACGGGCGATTCCCCTTGACCGAAACAGACCCGCCCGTGGGGCAGGACGAACCCTGACTCAACACACCTGCCGACCCGGACATCTTCACAACGTCCGTAACCACTCGACAGTTTCCACCACGCACCACCCTTGTGGTGCGGCGACCCCCCGCAACGTCATGCCCTTGCCGCGTGACCCTCATCGCCCCCTGCCTCACTGCGAGGACGACCGAGCGTAGTCAGGCCGCTTCGCAGGCCGCAAGGCGTCGACGACGATCTTCCCGGAACGCTCAACCGTGGCCGTGGCCTGCTCCTTCTCCAGTGTCTGTACGACGCCACCGGGGATGTTGAGCGCGGGCTCGAGATCCTCCGGCTTGCCGATGACCTTGAAGACGTACGGAGCGGTCACCTTCGTTCCATCGATCTGCATGTCGCTGCCACTTCCCGAGAAGTAGCTGTCCGCGACCACCCGCACGCCGTCGACCTGGATCGCCTCCGCACCCGCGGCCCGCAGCTCCTGGATCGCGTCGAGCAGCATGTCCGACTCGATGGCCCCGCTGGGATCCGTGATCGTCAGGGTGATGCCGGGCCCCTGCGCGGCGACCGTGCCGGCCAGGATCCCGAGCTGCTGCTCCTTCTCCTGGGTCTGCTTCCGGGCCTCCTCGGCCTGGTCGGAGCTGGACTCCAGCTCCGAGCGCTGGCCCTCCAGACGGGTCTTCTCGTCCTCGAGGCGCTGCGTACGGTCGTCGAGTTCGTCGAGGATCCGCACCAGGTCCTCCTGGCGGGCCCCGCGCAGCGCGCTGTTGTCGGTGGTGGAGCTGACCTGGATCGCCAGACCGAGTCCCAGCGCGAACAGCAGCAGCGCGACGATCAGTTGGGCCCGGGTCACCCTCGGCGGCCACAGGCTCGCGGCCAGCAGCTGCCGCCCGGAGACCTGCGGCTCCACCGGAGCCGCGGGTGCGGGCGGGGCCGCGGGCGCGGGCGGAGCCGCGGGTGCGGGCAGCGGGCCGGGCGCCGCCGGGACCGCGGGCTCAGGAGCCGGCGCGGGCGTGGCCTCGTCCCGACGTCCCTCGGCACCGCCCTCGGGCAGCCCCTCGTCCGGACCGGGCTTCTTGTCGTTCTCGCTCATCGGCCTCACGCCCGGAACACGTGCCGCCGGATGGCGGCCGCGTTGGAGAAGATCCGGATGCCGAGGACGACCACCACACCGGTCGACAGCTGCGCGCCCACGCCCAGCTTGTCGCCGAGGAAGACGATCAGCGCGGCCACGACCACGTTCGACAGGAACGACACCACGAAGACCTTGTCGACGAAGATCCCGTCGAGCATGGCGCGCAGGCCGCCGAAGACCGCGTCGAGGGCGGCGACCACGGCGATCGGAAGATAGGGCTCGACCACCGCCGGAACCTCGGGCCGGACCAACAGTCCGACCACGACTCCCACGATCAGGCCCAGTACGGCGATCAAGATGTGCCCTTCCCTGTGTCGGCCGTGGCCTGCCCGGTGGCCTTGGCCGCCCCGGCTCCCCTCGGCTCTGCTGTACGTACGATCAGGCTCGGCGCGGCCGGCAGACGTACGTCGCCCTCGGCCGAGATGCTCGTGCGGATCCCGAAGTTCTCCTGCAGCACGTGCAGGTACTGGCCGTCGGCGCTGTCCTGGAACGCCGTGCTCAGCCGCTGCCCGTCACCGATGGCGAGAACGGTGTACGGCGGCACCAGTGGCTTGTTGTCGACCAGTATGGCGTCGCCCGCCGCCCTGATCGCCGAGAGCGCGGTCAGCCGCTGCCCGTTGATCGCGACGGCCTCCGCACCCGACTGCCACAACCCGTTGACGATCTGCTGCATGTCACGGTCGCGCACCCGCCCGGTGTCCGAGAACCCGGCGCTCTCGCGCGGACCGCCGCCTCCCGCGTCGGCGCCCTTGGCGTCGTCGACGACCAGCTTCACACCGGGGCCGTGCACCGGGGTCGCCCCCGACAGCAGCGCCACCAGCTCCCCCTGGTCACCGCCGTGCTGCTCCAGGGCCTTGCGCTGCCGCTCGCCGACCTCGCCGCGGATGCGCTCGACGTCCGCCTCCAGCTTGTCGGCGGCGGAGGTCTCCGACTCGATCCGGTCGATCAGGTCCTGGCGCTCCTTGGCGACGACCGGCGCGGACACCCGCGCCTCGGCGGCACCCAGCGTCACCACGGCCGCCGCGAGCACCAGGCCGGCCGCGAGACCCAGCTTGGCCCGGAGCGTACGGGGCAGACCGCCGCCCTCCGCGGCACGCCGGGCGGACGCCTCGGCGTAGCCGTCGTCCAGCGCGTGGTCGATCACGTTGTTCAGCAGCGACATGGACGCGTCCGGACGCGGAGGCGGCGATCCTGTGCTCCGAACGGGGGGCTGCTGCGACATGCCGCACATCGTCGCACGTCGCACGCCCTACCGCCGAATGGCCCCTCCGACGGCCGGGAGGCGCCCCTCGGGCACCTCCCGGCCCTCCGGACCCGTCCGGACCCTCGTCTCCCCTAGTGACCTGCGCTGTCGACGACCGCCGCCCACTCGTCGAGCAGGGCCTGCGCGGAGGCGTCGTCCGGGCCCTCGGCCCACAGATGGGTGACGGCCTCGGCCGGGTCCGGCAGCACCATCACCCAGCGCCCGTCGGCCTCCACCACCCGTACGCCGTCGGTGGTGTCCACGGACCGGTCCCCGGCCGCCTCGACCACCCGGCGCATCACCAGTCCCTTCACCGCCCACGGCGTGGCGAGGTCCCGCTTCAGCACATGGGCCCGCGGGATCCGCGCGTCGATCTGGCTGAGGGTGAGCTGCGTCCGCGCCACCAGACCGATCAGCCGCACGAACGCCGCCGCACCGTCGAAGACGCTGCTGAACTCCGGCACGATGAACCCGCCGCGGCCGTCCCCGCCGAAGATCGTCGACTCCTCGCGCCCGACCCTCGTGAGGTCGTCCGGCGAGGTCGTCGTCCACTCCACCTGTGTGCCGTGGTACGCGGCCACCTGCTCCGCGATCCGCGTGGTGGTCACCGGCAGCGCGACCCGCCCGGATCTGCGCTCGGCCGCCACCAGGTCCAGCAGGACCAGCAGCGCCCGGTCGTCCTCGATGATCCGCCCGCGCTCGTCGACGAGCGAGAGCCGCTCCCCCACGGGGTCGAAGCGCACGCCGAACGCGGCCCGTGCCGAGGCGACGATCTCGCCGAGCCGCACCAGACCGGCCCGCCGGCTCTCGGCGGACTCGGTCGGCCGCGACTCGTCGAGGCCGGGGTTGATCGTCAGCGAGTCCACCTGGAGCCGCCCGAGGAGGCTGGGCAGAACGAGTCCGGCACTGCCGTTGGAGGCGTCCACGACCACCTTCAGCCCCGCCTCCGCGATTCCGGAGGTGTCCACGTTCCGCAGCAGCGAGCCGGTGTACGAGTCGAAGACGCTGGCCGGGAAGGACAGGTCGCCGATCTCCCCGGGGAACGCCCGCCGGTACTCCTGCCGCGCGAAGACCCGGTCCAGCTTGCGCTGCCCGGCCTGGGAGAGGTCCGCACCTCTCTCGTCGAAGAACATGATGTCGACGGAGTCCGGCACACCCGGCGAGGTCCGCACCATGATCCCGCCGGCGCTGCCCCGCGCCGTCTGCTGCCGGGCCACCGGCAGCGGCACGTTCTCCAGGTCCCTCACGTCGATGGCGCTGGCCTGCAGCGCCGAGATCACCGCCCGTTTGAGCGCCCGCGCACCACGGGAGTGGTCACGCGCCGTGGTGACCGTCGCACCCTTCTTCAGCGTGGTCGCGTACGCGCCGGCCAGCCGCACCGCCAGCTCGGGGGTGATCTCCACGTTGAGAATGCCGGACACGCCCCGCGCGCCGAACAGGTGGGCCTGCCCGCGCGACTCCCAGATGACGGAGGTGTTGACGAACGCGCCGGCCTCGATCGTCTTGAACGGGTAGACCCGCACGTTGCCCTGCACGATCGATTCCTCACCGATCAGGCACTCGTCCCCGATGACGGCCCCGTCCTCGATCCGGGCCGCCCGCATGACGTCGGTGTTCTTGCCGACCACGCAGCCGCGCAGATTGCTCTGCTGCCCGACGTAGACGTTGTCGTGGATCACGGCCTTGTGCAGGAAGGCCCCGCTCTTGACCACGACGTTGGATCCGATGACCGTGTGCTCGCGGATCTCCGCGCCGGCCTCCACCTTGGCGTAGTCGCCGATGTACAGCGGACCGCGCAGCACGGCGTCGGGGTGGACCTCGGCCCCTTCGGCGACCCAGACCCCCGGGGAGATCTCGAAGCCGTCGATGTCGACCTGGACCTTGCCCTCGAGCACGTCGGCCTGGGCCTTGACGTAGCTCTCGTGGGTGCCGACGTCCTCCCAGTAGCCCTCGGCGACATAGCCGTAGATCGGCTTGCCTTCCTTCATCAACTGCGGGAAGACATCACCCGACCAGTCGACGGGCACGTCGGGCTGGACGTAGTCGAAGACCTCGGGCTCCATGACGTAGATGCCCGTGTTCACCGTGTCGGAGAAGACCTGCCCCCAGGTGGGCTTCTCCAGGAATCGTTCGACCTTTCCTTCCTCGTCGACGATCGTGATGCCGAATTCCAGCGGATTGGGCACACGGGTCAGACAGACCGTGACGAGGGCGCCCTTCTCCTTGTGGAAGGCGATCAGATCACTGAGGTCGAAATCGGTGAGCGCATCCCCCGAAATGACGAGGAAGGCGTCGTCCTTCAACGCCTCCTCGGCATTCTTCACGCTCCCCGCTGTGCCGAGCGGCTTCTCCTCGTTCGCGTACGTGAGCTCCATTCCGAGCTCTTCGCCGTCCCCGAAGTAATTCCTTACGAGAGAAGCGAGAAACTGCACGGTGACGACGGTCTCATTGAGACCGTGCCTCTTGAGCAGCCTCAGAACATGCTCCATGATCGGCCGGTTCACCACCGGCAGAAGAGGCTTGGGCATGCTCGAGGTCATGGGGCGAAGACGGGTGCCTTCGCCACCGGCCATCACGACGGCCTTCATGTCGGAAGCGTCCTCCTTGAAGAGACGACGGTCCTGCCGACTTCGCCTGCCCGCGCTTCGGGCTCTCTAAGCGTCCTCGTCCTGCCGGCGACGCTGCACGGCACGGGACGGACGGGCTCAATCGGCCGCGGTATCCGCCTTCACGAGTCGACGGACCTGGACCACGTAGAGGATCCCTGCCCACCAATAGAGAGTTGTACCCCATCCGGCGAAGGCCCACCCGAAAACTTCAGCGAGTGACGCAAGCCATGTGGTTCCGTCACTGAGCAGCAGCAAGGGGAACGCGTACATCAAGTTGAAAGTCGCAGCTTTGCCGAGGAAGTTCACCTGCGGCGGCGGGTACCCGTGCCGACGGAGGATTCCGACCGCGACGAGCAGCATGAGCTCGCGGGCCAAAAGGACGACCGTCACCCAGAGCGGCAGGATCTCCCGCCAGGTGAGTCCCACGAGCGTGGAAAGGATGTACAGCCGGTCGGCGGCCGGATCCAGCAGCCGGCCGAGGCTGCTGATCTGGTTCCAGCGCCTGGCCAGCTTCCCGTCGAGATAGTCGCTCACACCACTGAAGGCGAGCACGAGCAACGCCCAGCCGTCGCTGTTGGGCCCGCCGAACTCGGGCCGGAGGATCAACCACAGGAACAGGGGTACGCCGACGAGGCGAGCCATGCTGAGGATGTTGGGGATGGTGAGGACCCGGTTCGTCTGAACGCGAGTCTCCTGGACCTCCACCCGGGGGCCTCCTGTGGGAACGAGCTGACGATGTGCCCCATGACCTTACCCTCAGCCACGAGGCCGGGATGCACAGGGGTGGGCCCCGAACGCAGAAAAGCCCCGCACCAGAGGTGCGGGGCTTTCCCACAATGATTGTTCGGCGGCGTCCTACTCTCCCACAGGGTCCCCCCTGCAGTACCA